>NZ_LT629788.1:1216428-1824642 GCF_900105805.1 Pseudomonas moraviensis
CGCCGGGAAACTGGCTGATCCTGGGGCTGCCGGTCAGGCCGGGAATGTGCGCCTTGAGATACGGATCGATCAGGCCGGCATCGAGTTCTTCGCCCGCGCGGATCCGGGTGGACTGGTCAGTAAGCGCCATGCTTATCCCTTCTGCTTATTTTGGAGGCCAGACATCATTGGCTAATCTAATGGCGCGCGGGGTCGGTCACAAGCGCGGGTCGGTCTTATAGGTTCGCGTGTTGCTGAATGATCACCTTTGGAAATGGGTACAACGGGCGTGCAGACAGAACGGGCCGGATCCGCTTGACGGCAGTGAATCCGAGGCTCGCGGCATACTTCAGTGCACGCGCTGGTTGCTGAATCTGGGCGGCAGGGCGACGGGGGTCAACACTGGTTGACCGGAGAAAAACGCCATGAGGTTCTTGCCTACCAGTTCCACGGTGCCCTGAGTGGCCTCGGGAGACAGCCCGGCGACATGAGGCGTCAGCACCACATTGCTGAGGTTTTTCAGCGTGTCGGGCACCTCGGGTTCGTGATCGAAAACGTCCAGCGCAGCTCCGGCGATGCGACGTTGTTCCAGTGCGGAAACCAGTTCCGCCGTGCTGATCACACTGGCTCGCGCGATATTGACGATGAATCCGTTTGGGCCCAGCGCATCAAGCACTGCTCGCGTCACCAGATGTTGAGTACCAATGCCACCGGGCGTGGCAACGACCAGGAAGTCCGAGGCCCGGGCCAGTTCCGTCGGCGTTGAGCAGAATGCGTAGGGCACATCGCTGCGCACCTGGCGATTGTGGTAGCTGATCTGCATGTCGAAACCCAGCTCGGCGCGTTTGGCAATCGCCATGCCCACCGCGCCCAGCCCGAGAATGCCCAGACGTTTGCCCGCCAGGGAGGGCCGCATGATTTTTGGCCATTCACCCCGGCGTACTGCGGCATCGCAGCGCGGGATATCACGCACCAATGCCAGCAGCAGTGCCATTGCATGATCCGCCACCGATGAAGCGTTGACCCCGGCACCGTTGGTGACGGTGATGCCTCGATTACTCGCTGCTTGCAGGTCGACCTGCTCGTACCCCGCACCGATCACCGTGATGATTTTCAAGGCGGGGAGGGCGTTGATTTCGTCGCCTGTCAGGCCCAGCGGGCCGCGAGTGAGCACGGCGTCGATACGACTGCCATGGGTGAGGATGGCTTGCGTACGTTCGGCTGGCGTCGGTGCAAGGATCAGGTGGAATCCCTGATGTTCGAGAATCGGCAGATAGTCGTTGATCGTTTCAACCAGTACCAGAACGGTTGCGGGCATTGCGCGGCTCCTGTGATTGGCGGCGGGTGGGTCGCGAAAGTCGACTCAGAGTGCTGAATCCGCAGCGGCTTGGCAATCGTTGCATTCGCGCAGTGGTGCTTTGATTCTGGACCGCTTCACGCCAGAAGCAAGGGCGCCCGCCCACCGGTGAACCGGTGGGCGGGCGATGTCATTGGGCTGCGTGCGCTTTGCTCTGTTCGGCCAGCGCGATCGGTTTGAAATCATAGGTGGGGTAGAACTCGGTGCGATAGCTGCCCCAGGCTGTGTTTTCCAGCGCCAGGTTCACTTCCGCCAGTCGAGACGCGGGAAAACGCACTGTAACGACCTGGCCGATGCCCATCATGATATTCCAGCTCACCACTTCGACCCCGGCGGGCGGGAAGGTTTTATAGAAACCTTGCTGGGCAAGCTGGGCTTTGAGTTCGCTGAGCGGACGGGATTGATCATGCTTGAGGAACACGGTGAGCATCATGGTGTTGTCCGTGACGGCGGCCTTTGTTGGAGCCGCCGTGGCGTGCGCGTTGCTGAATCCGAGCAACGCGGCGGACATCAGGGATGCTGATAACAACAGGGACTTCAGTGTCTTTTTCATGTCGAACTCCAGGCTTTTATTGTGGTGCGGCAGACTTGGTGACCACACTTCCGGTATAGGGCGCGTGAACTACGTGAATGCGTACGGGCGGATTGCTTTCAATCATGTCGCGAGGTACTTCACGGGAATAAGTGAACTCGTTTTTATTCAGTGTCTCCAGACGCCTGACGATCGTTTTGTTCGGTCCGATGTCCGGCACCAGCACATGTTGTCGTTGATCACCGGTGACGAAGAAGTAACCGCCGCCGCCATTGTTGTATTTGGACTCACCGGTATCGGTGTAGAAAAACTCGTAGCGGTTGGTTTCCGGGTCCCAGGTCGATATTCCGACGACGCCGGGATATTTGGCCTTCACGTCATTCTGCGGAGCGCCCTTGATGTAGACCTTGGTCGTCAGCCACCGCGGTGACGAGGCCAAATCGCGAATGTCAGCCTGCGCGCCCGCAATCGGCAAGAGCAGCGCCGCCCACAGTAAATGAATCCTGTTGTATTTTTGCATGCCCGATTCTCGCTGTCTGAAAGGTGACGGAGAAAATATAGTCAGGCATCGGGAAGTTATTCAAGGCCAGGGAAGTTGCTTGTAACAAATTCGCTTGTTTTGAATTCCCGGTATTGTTCGGTGTTATTTTAATTTCGTTTTTATTTGTAGGATTAATCTGAAAGTTTGGGTCTGAAATTCTTCAAAGTTACAGTGTTAACACAGGTGTCGCGTGTCAGTTGATAGTCGCCAGGACGGTCTACCCGGTTTTCTAATTCGATCTGAAGAACATGTAACAATTAAAATCAGACAGGTTGTGGGAGTCAGTCCCGACTCGAAACACCGACGACGTCAGGTGACGTATTGGGCGACGCCATTGCCAAATGACCAGTTCTCTTTTTTTACCTCAACCAGATTGATGAAGACATCTTCCAGGCGTATGCCCAATTGCGCATGCAGGCCCTCGGCGATGGTCTTGAACAGCAATTGTTTCTTCTCCACGGTGCGCCCTTCGCTGATGGTGATCTGAATGAACACCACGCCATCGCTGCGCTGGATGCCGAGGTATTGCGCGTCATACACGAAGTGCTGGCTGTCGTGCTCGTTGAGAATCTGGAAGTTGTCGTGCTCGGGCACATCGATACAGGTGCGCAGAGCGGCATAGACCTGTTCACCGATGCGCCTGGCGAACGTGGGATCGGGGTTTTGCTGGATATCGACGCGAACCAGTGGCATGGGAGTCTCCTTGAGTGGTGGCTTCTCTCACGCTAGATCAAAAGCAGTGTCCTGGCAGGTGAATGGTCTGGAATATCGTGGGTTCGGTGTATGAGAGAGCTTACGCGGCGCGCGGATTTTGCCTACGGGGACGGCAGATGCGTCTGCTAGCCAGCACCCTATGGATGCGAAATCATCACGCCACAGAGCAGCTTGCGCGAGAGCTGCCACTAGCCAAGGAAGGCGAATGCTTCAAAACGACCGGGAAAACCTCGAACTTGACAAGCTGATGAATGAAATACGCAAGCTTGTGGCTGAGAGGAAAAAGCTTGTAGCGGAAGAAAAAAAGATGAAATGGGGAAACCTGTTTCTACCCGGTTGAGGTAATAGCCGGGGTATTGACTGCACCAGCGGCCTTGATAGGCCTTTCACTCAAGTTATGAATGTTCGAGCTTCACCATATCTAACCCATCACCCGCGAGTAGGAAATTCACCATGAGTACATTCGACCGCCAGGCCATGATTGATCGATCCGATCGAGAGCACGACGAGTATTTGGAAAAATTACGCATCAAACAGAGAGGTGACCTCGTTCCTATCCTGGGATTACTGAGTCTGGCAATACTTTGCATGTCGTTTGGCTTCCTGGTCGCTCGATTGATCTGAGCCTTCGGCTGGGCAGGGTGCAGGAAAAACGTCGAAAAACGACATTCGACGTAGCTTTTAACGGCAAAAAACATTCCGAAAACGACCACCCATCCATCTGCTCCGGACAACCATTCCTCAGCTAAGTCTTTGCTTGCGTTGATTTATCACGGAGAATCGCGCCCCTGTTTCGGCCGGAGCATGTGTGTCGGTTTTTTCCGACGCGTCCCGACCGAGTGGCAAGTGACCGGAATGCGGAGATCCGACCGGATGAATGATCAGGCCAATAGCCTCGAAAAGCGTTTCGACGCAGCAGCACCCGCTGAACTTTCGAGCTGGAATCGCCAGGACACCACCTGGATGCTGGGACTGTTTGGGACGGCCATTGGCGCCGGCACCCTGTTTTTGCCGATCAACGCAGGGCTGGGGGGCTTCTGGCCGCTGGTGATCCTCGCGCTATTGGCGTTCCCGATGACGTTTTACGCTCACCGTGGCCTGACCCGCTTTGTGCTGTCCGGTCGCGAAGGCGCCGATATCACGGAAGTGGTCGAGCAGCATTTCGGCATCAAGGCCGGCGCGTTGATCACGTTGTTGTACTTCTTCGCCATTTTCCCGATCCTGCTGATCTACAGCGTCGGCCTGACCAACACGGTCGCCAGTTTCACCGAACATCAACTGCACATCACGCCGCCACCGCGCGCGCTGTTGTCATTCGTGCTGATTCTCGGCCTGTTGGCGGTGGTGCGGTGCGGTGAACAGGCGATCGTCAAGGCCATGAGCCTGATGGTCTATCCATTTATCGTCGCGCTGCTGTTCCTTGCCGTGTACCTGATTCCGCACTGGAACGGCGGCATCCTCGCCACTGCCTCGCAAGTACCGGCGCCGTCAGCGCTGCTGCATACCCTTTGGCTGGCAATTCCGGTGATGGTGTTCTCGTTCAACCATTCGCCGATCATCTCCGCGTTTGCGGTGGATCAGAAGCGTCGTTATGGCGTACACGCTGAAGAGCGCAGCTCGCAGATCCTCGCGCGCGCTCATGCACTGATGGTAGTGATGGTGCTGTTCTTCGTATTCAGTTGCGTACTGACCCTGTCGCCGGAGCAACTGGCTGAGGCGAAGGAACAGAACCTGTCGATCCTCTCGTACCTCGCTAACCACTTCAGCAATCCGACCATCGCCTTCGCGGCGCCTTTGATCGCCTTTGTGGCGATTTCCAAGTCGTTCCTCGGCCATTACATTGGTGCCAGTGAAGGTCTCAAGGGTTTGATCGTCAAGAGCGGCAAGCGTCCGGGCGCCAAGGCGCTGGATCGCATCGTTGCGGCGTTGATGTTGGTGGTCTGCTGGATCGTCGCCACCCTGAACCCGAGCATCCTGGGCATGATCGAAACCATCGGGGGGCCGGTGATTGCCGCGATTCTGTTCCTGATGCCGATGTACGCGATTCGCAAGGTGCCGGCGATGGCGCGTTATCGCGATCAGGCATCGAACGTGTTTGTTACGGCAGTTGGGCTGGTAGCGATTACAGCACTGGTTTACAAGCTGGCTGTCTGACCGATCTGTGCGATTGCGAGCCTGCCATCGCGAGCAGGCTCGCTCCCACAAGGTTTTGCGTGATGCTTGCCCGGCAGGCATAAAAAAACGCCGCTCATCTCACGATGGGCGGCGTTTTTTATTGCCTTGCAGCGTTAGGCTTGAACGACCGGGATCTTCGCGTTCGCAGCAGCTTCACGGAACTCGGCGATCTGGTCGAAGGACAGGTAGCGGTAGACATCGGCCGCCATGCTGTCGATCTTGCCAGCGTATTCCATGTACTCCTCGACGGTCGGCAGGCGACCCAGGATCGAAGCAACGGACGCCAGCTCGGCCGAGGCCAGGTAGACGTTCGCGCCGTCGCCCAGACGGTTCGGGAAGTTACGGGTCGAAGTCGACACCACGGTGCTGTTCGGCTCAACGCGTGCCTGGTTACCCATGCACAGCGAGCAGCCTGGCATTTCCATGCGTGCGCCAGCCTTGCCGTAGATGCCGTAGTAGCCTTCTTCGGTCAGTTGGTGAGCGTCCATCTTGGTCGGCGGCGACAGCCACAGACGGGTTGGCAGCTGACCCTTGACCTGATCCAGCAGTTTGCCGGCAGCGCGGAAGTGACCGATGTTGGTCATGCACGAACCGATGAACACTTCGTCGATCTTCTCGCCAGCGACGCTGGACAGCAGACGGGCGTCGTCCGGATCGTTCGGCGCGCAGAGCACAGGCTCGTTGATCTCGGCCAGATCGATTTCGATGACTTCGGCGTATTCCGCGTCGGCATCGGCTTCCATCAGCTCAGGGTTGGCAATCCAGGCCTCCATCGCCTGAGCACGGCGTTCCAGGGTACGCGCATCGCCGTAGCCTTCGCCGATCATCCAGCGCAGCAGGGTGATGTTGGACTGCAGGTACTCGGTGATCGATTCTTTCGACAGCTTGATGGTGCAACCGGCAGCCGAACGTTCGGCCGAGGCGTCGGACAGTTCGAACGCCTGCTCGAGGGTCAGACCTTCCAGGCCTTCGATTTCCAGGATGCGGCCGGAGAAGGCGTTTTTCTTGCCCTTCTTCTCAACCGTCAGCAGACCGTTCTGGATAGCGAAGTACGGAATGGCATGAACCAGGTCACGCAGGGTGATGCCAGGTTTCATCTTGCCTTTGAAACGCACCAGGATCGATTCCGGCATGTCCAGCGGCATGACGCCGGTGGCTGCGGCGAACGCGACCAGACCGGAACCGGCCGGGAACGAGATGCCCATCGGGAAGCGGGTGTGCGAGTCACCACCGGTACCGACGGTGTCCGGCAGCAGCATGCGGTTCAGCCACGAGTGGATGATGCCATCGCCCGGACGCAGGGATACGCCGCCGCGGGTCATGATGAAGTCAGGCAGGGTGTGGTGGGTGGTCACGTCGATCGGCTTTGGATAAGCCGCGGTGTGGCAGAACGACTGCATCACCAGATCAGCGGAGAAGCCCAGGCACGCCAGGTCTTTCAGTTCGTCACGGGTCATTGGACCGGTGGTGTCCTGAGAACCCACGGTGGTCATCTTCGGCTCGCAGTAGGTGCCAGGACGAACGCCCTGGCCTTCTGCCAGACCGCAAGCCTTGCCGACCATTTTCTGCGCCAGGGTGAAGCCCTTGGTGCTTTCAGCCGGCGCTTCAGGCTTCTTGAACAGGTCGAACGGTGGCAGACCCAGCTCGGCACGAGCCTTTTCGGTCAGGCCACGGCCGATGATCAACGGAATACGACCGCCGGCACGGACTTCGTCCAGCAGCACCGGGGTTTTCATTTCGAAAGTGGTGATGACTTCGTCGGTACCGTGCTTGCAGACCTTGCCAGCGTGCGGGTACAGATCGATCACGTCGCCCATGTTCATGTTCGACACGTCGAACTCGATCGGCAGGGCGCCGGCATCTTCCATGGTGTTGTAGAAGATCGGAGCGATCTTGCTGCCGAAGCAGAAACCGCCAGCGCGCTTGTTCGGCACGTACGGGATGTCGTCGCCGAAGAACCACAGCACCGAGTTGGTGGCCGATTTACGCGAGGAGCCGGTACCGACCACGTCACCGACGTAGGCGATCGGGAAGCCCTGGCCGCGCATTTCTTCGATCTGCTTCATCGGGCCGGTCTTGCCTTGCTCGTCCGGAACGATGCCGTCACGGGCCATTTTCAGCATGGCCAGGGCGTGCAGCGGGATATCAGGACGCGACCACGCGTCTGGTGCAGGCGACAGGTCGTCGGTGTTGGTTTCGCCGGTCACTTTGAAAACGCGCAGGCTGATCTTGTCGGCCAGCACCGGACGCTTCTTGAACCACTCGCCGTCAGCCCAGGATTGCAGCACGGCCTTGGCGTGAACGTTGCCGTTCTTGGCTTTTTCCGCGACGTCGTGGAAGGCATCGAACATCAGCAGGGTGTGCTTGAGTTCTTCGGCGGCGACTGGAGCCAGTTCGGCGTCATCCAGCAGCTCGACCAGGGTGACGATGTTGTAGCCGCCCTGCATGGTGCCGAGCAGTTCGACAGCGCGTTTCTTGTCCAGCAGAGGGGAGGTGGCTTCGCCCTTGGCCAGGGCGGACAGGAAACCGGCCTTGACGTAGGCGGCTTCGTCCACCCCAGGCGGTACGCGATTGGTGATCAGGTCAACGAGGAAAGCTTCTTCGCCAGCCGGAGGGTTCTTCAGCAGCTCGATCAGGCCTGCTGTTTGTTCGGCGTTAAGCGGCTGGGGAACGATACCCAGGGCTGCACGCTCTTCGATATGTTTGCGGTAGGCTTCAAGCACAGTTATTACCCTCATCAGTGGTCCCAAATGGGTGTCCGGGACGCTCGTCGCGAAATGCTCGTACTCATGCGCTGCGCGGCGTTGTGGGCCGCTTGGCCAGAATTACCGAGCATTCCTTACAGAAGCTGCTTTCAAAGTTTTACGCCTGCAGAACGGGGAGCTGATGAGGGTTGGCGTCGGGCTTTTCCCCGCTGGAAAAACCCTTCGCCAACACCGCTCTGAAGGAACGACTGTGCTCGTGACGCTTTGAAAACAGCTTCTAACGGACATTGGCGCCTTAAAAGGCTGGCTGATTCTACGGCAAAAAAAATTTAAAGGTAAGTCGCGCTCTATTGGACTTTCGTGGCAACCAGCGTGGCCGGGGCAAACCTGCGACGCTGGCGAAACCCTGCTGTTTGAGGGGTGATCAATGCCCGACAAAGGGCTAACATGCCGGCCTGTTCCGCGTTTCAGTGTTCTGCCCATTTATGCCCAATCAGACCATCAAGACTCCCTGCGTCGGCCTCTGCTCCACCGTTTACGGTGACCTGGTGTGCCGTGGCTGCAAGCGTTTCCACCACGAAGTGATCCACTGGAACGGATACAACGAGGAGGAAAAGCGTGCGGTCTGGCTGCGTCTGGAGCAATTGCTGTCACAAGTGATGGCGAGCAAGGTCGAGATCTTCGACCCGGTTCGTCTGCGCGAACAGCTGGAACAACGCAAGATCCGCTTCGTCCCGCATCAGTCGGAATATTGCTGGGCCTATCAGCTGATTGCCCGGGGCGCGCGAGTGATCATTAATCTTGAGGCATACGGGATGGTATTGCTGCCGGAGTTTCGTGACTGGAACCTGCCGGAACTGCGCGATGCCATCGATCGGGAATTCTTCCTGCTGTCGGAAGCGCATTATCAGCGCTATATCGCCCCCGGCTTTCTCAAAGACGCCTTTCAATTGTAGGAGTTAGCCTGCTCGCGATGGCGTTGTGTCAGTCAACGCATTTTCAATGATCCACCGCTATCGCGAGCAGGCTCACTCCTACAAGGGGCCGCATTGCAAATGTTTAGTGTTTCACCGCCAACTCCACCAGATGATCCTCAACCTCCTGCGGCTTGAGCACCAGCACATCGCTTTCCAGCGTATCCAGCACTGCTTCAGCGGTATTGCCGATCAACGCACCTGACAAGCCACTGCGCGCCACCGTGCCAATCACCGTTACCGCTGCCTGCAGCTTGTGCGCCATGAACGGAATCAGCACATCTGCCGGGCCTTCCTCGACGTGCAGGTGCTCATCATCGACATCGAACTCCGCCTGAAACGCCCGGCATTGCTCGCGATATCTGGCTTCTATGGTGGATTTGAGCTGAAACGTCGGATCTGCCGCCGAGAGCATCGGCGACGGGTGCGCGGTGATCACATGCAAATGCGCCTTGGCCAGGCTGGCGATGTCGTAGCCGTGATCAATGATGGTGCTGTGCAAATGCCGGTGCTCACCGTCGGCATTGCCGACATCGACGGCGGCGAGAATCACTTTGTCCTTCCACGTACCGGCGGTTTTGACCAGCAGCACCGGGGTAGGGCAGTGGCGCAGCAGCTTCCAGTCGGCCGGGGTCAGCAGGGCTTTTTTCAGCGAGCTGTCGGGGAAATGCTGCTTGATCACCAGGCCGCAACCCTCGGCCTGCTGCACATCGATGATGGTTTCATGCAGGCTCTCGTTCCATGCCTGTTCGGTGGTCACGCTGTAACCTTCGGCGAGCAACGCAGCCTTGAGCACGCTGAGCAGGCCGGCGTGGTCATGCTTCTTGTCGCACACCAATAGATGCAGATGGGCCTGGGTCACACCGGCGATCAGCTTGGCGCGCTTGAGCGCCAGGCTCTCTGCATGTTCAGGTTCAATGACCACCAGAATGCTGCGAATGGCTTGCATGAGCGGAGTCTCCAGCAAAGAAAAGGCACGGCGTTGCACAACTATAGTTGCTGTCCGAACGTCTGCGACTTGATGCATATCAACAGCCGCCGCTGGTGGTCTGCGGGCAGGCCGGTATAATCGGCGCCCTTCGCTCGAACACCTTTTACCGTGAGCCCCATGATCCTTCCCGAAATCCACGAATTCCTTGGCTGCCGCACGCCCGACGCCTGGGTCCAGGCGGCACTGGCCAATCAGGACATCCTGCTGATCGACCACAAGAACTGCGAGTTCAAGGCCGCCAGCACTGCGCTGAGCCTGATTGCCAAGTACCACGCCCACGTCGACCTGATCAACATGATGTCGCGCCTGGCCCGGGAAGAACTGGTGCACCACGAGCAAGTCATGCGCATCATGAAGCGGCGCAAGATCGAGCTGCGTCAGCTGCACGCCGGCCGTTACGCCTCGGGCCTGCGCAAAGTGGTGCGCAGTCACGAGCCGGTGAAACTGGTCGACACGCTGGTGGTCGGCGCGTTCATCGAAGCACGCAGTTGCGAACGCTTCGAAGCCCTGGTGCCGCATCTGGACGAAGAGCTGGGCAAGTTCTATTTCGGTCTGCTGAAAAGCGAGGCGCGGCATTTTCAGGGTTATCTGAAACTGGCCTGTCAGTATGGTGATGCCAAGGATGTCGCGCAGGTGATCGAGCGCGTCCGTGCAGCCGAGCAAGCACTGATAGAGTCACCGGACGAGGAATTCCGCTTCCACAGCGGTGTGCCGGTCGCCGCATGACCGGGCAGCTCCTACGAAAACGGCCATCATCGTCTGATTGTAAAAAATTCTTAAGAGTATGAAACATCACCGAAAACCGGCCCGCGTGGCCGGTTTTTGCTGTCTGGCGTCATCGCCTGAACGACGATTGCCCGCATAATATCGGCCCTTCCACGTTTGGCTTGGCAACGGTCGTTATGGATAACCTGGGTTTTGGCAAAGTCCTGCTGGTCGAAGACGATGAGCGTCTGGCCGCACTGATCGCGCACTTTCTTGAACAACACGGCTACGAGGTGCGCACGGTGCATCGCGGCGATCTGGCCGTGGCCGCGTTCCTCGAATTCAAGCCGAAGGTAGTGGTGCTCGACCTGATGTTGCCGGGGCAGAGTGGTTTGCAGGTGTGCCGCGAAATTCGCAGTGTGTCGGAGACGCCGATCGTGATGCTCACCGCCAAGGAAGACGACCTTGATCATATCCTCGGGCTGGAGTCCGGTGCCGATGATTACCTGATCAAACCGATCAAACCGCCGGTACTGCTCGCCCGGCTGCGTGCGTTGCAACGGCGGCAGATGCCGGACACCAGCGTGGTCAGTTTTCTTGAGTTCGGGCAATTGGGCATTGACCGCAGTTGCCGTGAAGTGCGCCTGGCCGGTGAGCTGATCGAACTGACGACCATGGAGTTCGAATTGCTCTGGTTGCTCGCCAGCGCGGCGGGCAAGATTCTCTCGCGCGATGACATTCTCAACCGCATGCGCGGCATCGCTTTCGACGGCCTCAATCGCAGCGTCGACGTCTACATCAGCAAATTGCGCAACAAACTCAAGGACAATCCCCGCGAGCCCGTGTGCATCAAGACCGTGTGGGGCAAAGGCTATCTGTTCAATCCGTTCGCGTGGGAGTTGTAGATGCTGCGCTTGTTCCTCGGACTGTTTCTGGTAATGACGGTGGGGCTGGTACTGGCTTTGCAGACCGTCGAACACACCTTCAACGCGTTGCTCGACAGCCAGATGCAGGACTACAACCGTGAAGCCGTGCGCGGTCAGGCGTGGTCGCTGGTGGATCATCTGCAAGGCCGCCAGGGTGCCGAGCGTGAGCAGAAACTCGATTCATTGCGCGCCCATTACGGTCTGTCGCTGAGTCTGGTCGAGGCCGATCAACTGGCCCTGACGCCGCAGGAAAAAGCCGAACTGGCGCGGAATCTGTTGGTGATCCGCGACGATTACACGCAGTTCATCAGCAACATCGATGGCGGCTCGCAGTTGCTCAGCATCAAGTTGCCGCCCGAGCCGAGTCTGATGCCGTTCTATATCACGGCGGCGTACATGATGCTGGCGGTGTTGATCGGCATCGTGCTGTTTTTCTGGGTGCGGCCGCACTGGCGCGATCTGGAAAAGCTGCGGCTGGCCGCCGAGCGTTTCGGCGACAACGACCTGTCGGTGCGCATCCAGTTATCGCGGCGCTCGAATATCCGTGATCTGGCCGAGCACTTCAATTTGATGGCGGCGCGCATCGAGGGGCTGATCGCCAATCAGCGCGAACTGACCAATGCCGTTTCCCACGAATTACGCACACCGATCGCGCGGCTGTCGTTCGAACTCGATCAGCTCAAACAGCAACCGGGCGCGAGCCAGAATCGCGAACTGATCGCCGACATGTATGCCGACCTCGGTGAACTGGAGGAAATGGTCTCGGAGTTGCTGACCTACGCCAGCCTGGAACACGGCGCGACGGTGATCAAACGGGAGAATGTTCACGCGGCCGACTGGCTCGACAGCGTTGTCGGCAGTGTGGCGCTGGAGGCCGAAGCGGCGGGGGTGCAGTTGTCGATCGGCGATTGCCGGGTCGACACCGTGAGCATCGAACCGCGGTTCATGGCGCGGGCGGTGATCAACCTGCTGCGCAACGCCATCCGCTACGCCGAGCAGCGCGTAGAGGTGTCCCTGCTGCGGAACGGCGATGACTATGAAGTGCGGGTCAGCGATGACGGGCCGGGCGTGCCGCTGCAAGGGCGGGAGAAAATCTTCGAACCGTTTTCGCGTCTGGATGCCAGCCGGGATCGACGTACGGGTGGATTTGGCTTGGGCCTGGCCTTGGTGCGGCGGGTGTCGCAGTCCCATGGCGGGCAGGTTGAGGTGGGTGACTCGGCGTGGGGTGGGGCGTTGTTCAGGATGACCTGGGCGCATCCGGATTGAGTGATGTGCCTGAGCTGGCCCCTTGTAGGAGTGAGCCTGCTCGCGATAGCGCTAGGTCATTCAATGATGAGTCGACTGACACAACGCTATCGCGAGCAGGCTCACTCCTACAAGGGGCGGTGTTCAGCTAGTCAGGCCGAGCCGCTCATGCCACTGGGCAATGGACTCTTCGGGATACTCATCGAACTGCTGATCCTTAGCCTTGGCCTCGACCTCAACCCATGGCGCTTTCGAACCAAGCATCAGGTGCGTGTGTTCCGGCGGCACCGGCAGCGGCGTATCGATCGCCGAGGCGAATGGATGAATCAACTCTGGCCATTCCGGACTGAACAGCCACAAACCGCTGCCGCACAGCGAACAGAAGTGGCGCTCGGCGCTGCTGCGATGGGCGCGGTTGTCGCCTTCGGCTTTCATCTTCGCGTGATAGATGCTGATGTTTTTGCGCCCGCGAACCTTGAGGCTGGTCGCGTCGCCGCCGAGGTTGATCGCATAACCGCCGCCGCCCTGGGTCTTGCGGCAGATCGAGCAGTAGCAGCGTTGATAAGGGTAGGGGTGGACGCTGTCGAGGCTGAACGTGACTTCGCCGCAATGGCAGGAGCCTTCGAGGTGCATGGTGCTCTCCCGTGTCTGAATGGTCCGGTTCAGCCTAGAACACTTTGCGCAGCGCTTGCCGGTGTGATGCGACCGGCGGGCGCAGCGTCTAGCCCCAGTGTCCCCGCGATCCCATGGGGCGAGACTTTCGGAACCCGGCATGCAAGCGCTGTTGAACGAGATCCTTGACGCCGTCCGGCCCCTGATCGGGCAGGGCAAGGTCGCTGACTATATTCCCGCCCTCGGCACGGTGCCGGCCAACCAATTGGGCATCGCCGTGTACGGCAATGACGGCGAAATGTACTTTGCTGGGGACGCTGAAACGCCGTTCTCGGTGCAGAGTATTTCCAAGGTCTTCAGCCTGGTGCAGGCCATCGATCATTCCGGCGAGGCGATCTGGGAACGGCTTGGTCATGAGCCTTCCGGCCAGCCGTTCAACTCGCTGGTGCAACTGGAATTCGAGCGCGGCCGCCCGCGCAATCCGTTCATCAATGCCGGGGCGCTGGTGATCTGCGACATCAATCAGTCGCGCTTCGCCGCGCCGACGTTGTCGATGCGTGATTTTGTCCGGCGTCTGTCCGGCAATCCGCAAATCATGATCGACGGCAAGGTCGCCGACTCCGAATACCAGCACCGCGCGCGCAATGCGGCGATGGCCTATCTGATGCAGTCGTTCGGCAATTTTCACAACGACGTCGAAGCGGTGTTGCGCAGCTATTTCAGCCACTGCGCGCTGCGGATGAATTGCATCGATCTGGCCCGGGCGTTCTGCTTTCTGGCCAATGACGGTTTCTGCAAACACAGCGGCGAGCAGATCCTCACGCGCCGCCAGACCCAGCAGGTCAACTCGATCATGGCTACCAGCGGTTTGTATGACGAAGCGGGCAACTTCGCCTATCGCGTCGGTCTGCCGGGCAAGAGCGGGGTGGGCGGCGGGATCGTCGCGGTAGTGCCGGGGCAATTTACGGTATGCGTGTGGTCGCCGGAATTGAATGCGGCCGGCAATTCGCTGGCGGGGATGGCGGCGCTGGAGTTGCTGAGCTCAAGGATTGGCTGGTCCGTCTTCTGAAACTCACACAGTCCCCTTGTAGGAGTGAGCCTGCTCGCGATAGCGGTATGCCAGACAAAATAATGTCGACTTGTCTACCGCTATCGCGAGCAGGCTCACTCCTACAAGGTTTTTTCGGTGGATTGAAGAGGTGTATTTCAGCCAGTAATCCGCTACATTTTCCGGCCGCCCTCTGCATGGTGAATCCGCTTCATGTCTCTTGCGCTCGAACGTCTAGTCGCTGGCACGCCGATCCCTTTCGCTGGTAACCGCGTCACCGTGGTCAGCCCCGAACTGGCTGCGCGGTTTCAGCCCGGTGACCATTTGCTGGTCGAGCAGGTGAGTGGCGAGTTGTTGCTGATCCCCGTGGCCGATCAACAGGCCGCTTCTGTGGCAATCGAGCGTGCGGCAGCGGCATTCACTGCGTTGTCGGCGGTGTCCGATGAAGCCATCAGCCAGTTTTTCGACCTGTTTGCCCAGCGCCTGGAAAATCCTGAGTGCTGGACGCAGATCGAAGCCGCCAATCGCGCCGACATCGAACGGGCCAAGGCACGCGGTCGCTCGACCACTCGCTTGCTCGCTGATGAGCGGATGCGCCGCGACATGATCGCCGGCCTGCGCGCCTGGCGTGATGCGCCACCGACGCGCGGCAAGGTGATCAGCAGCGTCGAACATGACGGCTGGAAGGTCGAACAGGTGGTCTCGCCGCTGGGCATCGTCGCGTTTGTCTTCGAAGGCCGGCCCAACGTATTTGCCGACGCCGCCGGGGTGCTGCGCACCGGCAACACCGCAGTACTGCGCATCGGCAGCGATGCATTGGGCACTGCACAAGCCATCGTCACTCACGCGCTGAATCCAGCACTGGCCGAAGCCGGCTTACCGGTTGGCGCGGTGTCATTGGTGGAAAGCGTCAATCATGCCGCCGGTTGGGCGATGTTCGCCGATCGGCGTCTGTCGTTGGCCGTGGCGCGCGGTTCGGGCCGGGCGGTCAGTCAGTTGGGCAGCATCGCCCAGCAGGCCGGCACCGCCGTCAGCCTGCACGGCACCGGCGGTGCATGGCTGATTGCCGACCGTGATGCCGACGCCACGCGCTTCGCGGCAGTGGTGCGCAACTCGCTGGACCGCAAGGTCTGCAACACCTTGAACGTCTGCCTGATCCAGCGTGAACGTGCCGCCGAACTGGTGCCGCTGTTTCTCGATGCCTTGAAAGATGCCGGCACTGCGCGCGGTCAAGGCTGCAAGTTGCACATCGTCGAGGGCAGTGAAAGCTGCTTGCGAGGCGAATGGCAAAACGCGACGGTCGAGGTTTATCGCGCCGAGGGTTACCGGACCGAGGCACTGGCCGAATCCTTGCCTGAATCGGACCTGGGCCGTGAGTGGGAATGGGAAGAAACTCCGGAGGTCAGCCTGATGATCGTCGAGGATCTGAATCAGGCCATTACGCTGTTCAACCGCTACAGCCCGCAATTCACCGTGTCCTTGATCAGCGAGGATGCGGCGGTTCAGGAACGCTTCTACAACGCAGTGAACGCGCCGTTCGTGGGCAACGGCATCACTCGTTGGGTGGATGGCCAGTACGCACTGAACAAGCCGGAACTGGGCCTTTCGAATTGGGAGAGCGGCAGGCTGTTTGCGCGCAGTGCGATTCTTTCCGGTGATGGCGTGTTTACAGTGCGCAGCCGGATGACTCAGATTGATCTCACGGTGAAACGCTGACTGAAATCCGGACCGCGCCGTGTAGGAGCTGCCGAAGGTTGCGATCTTTTGATTTTGGGTAGAAATCAAGATCAAAGGATCGCAGCCTTCGGCAGCTCCTACAGGGGCGGGTCAGGCAGCGTGGCTGGCTTGCGCGCTGATCGCGCAAGTCGTGGGTTGCTCCGCCAGCGGCACAAAGGTGCGGCGATCCGATGTCAATGCGTCAATCGAACCGGTCTCGATGTCATACACCCAGCCATGCAGATTCAGCCGACCTTGCTCCTGGGCCAGGCGCACGCTCGGATGGGTCTGGATGTTCGCCAGTTGCGCGATGACGTTCTCGCGCACCATCGAACTCAACTTCGCCGCATCGCTGCCATGCGTGCGCGCTTCGTTCATTACCTTCGCCGACTCGGCATGCTGCAACCAACCGCTGACGGCGGGCAGGTGATCCATGCATTTGCACTGGGCAATCGCCGTCATTGCGCCGCAATCGGAGTGGCCGCAAATCACGATATCGCTCACACCCAGCACCGCCACTGCATACTCCACCGTCGCCGAGACGCCGCCTGGGTGCGGGCTGTAGGAGGGCACGATATTGCCGGCGTTGCGGATCACGAACAGTTCGCCGGGCTCTTGCTGGGTCAGCAGCTCCGGCACCACACGGCTGTCGGAACAGGTGATGAACAGCGTGCCGGGTTGTTGCGTGGTCGCCAGGTGTTTGAACAGTTCGCTGCGTTGCGGGAAAGCTTCGTTCTGGAATTTCAGGAAGCCGTCGATCAGGGCTTTCATGGGCGTGTCCTCTTGGCAGAAATCGGATGGCCCGCACAAGGTGCGGGCCGGGCGCGTCAGAACGGACGCAGTGGCAGGAACTTGCCGTCGAGGGTGACCACGGCGCGGGAGCCGCCTTCCGGGTCTTCGACTTTCTTGATGTCCAGTTTGAAGTTGATCGCGCTGATGATGCCGTCGCCGAATTGCTCATGCACCAGCGCCTTGAGCGTGGTGCCGTAGATCTGGATCATCTCGTAAAAACGGTAGATGGTCGGGTCGGTGGGCACGCCGCTGAGGCTGCCACGCAGAGGAATGATCTGCAGAGCGGCAATGTCATCAGCGGTCAGTTCGAGCTTGTCACCCACCACTTGGGCAGCGCTTTGCGGCAGCGGATGCTGACCGAGGAGGGCCGCTGTGACGTAGGCCAGGCTGAGGCCGGTGTCGTCGGCGAGATCCTGCCACGACAGATCTTTTTTCGCCTTGGCGTCGAGAACGCGAGTAGTCAGGGCCAGGCTGTTGTCGTTGTAGGCGTGGGACTGTTGCATGGTGTCACTCCTTTCAAGGGGTTGGCTTGCTGTGTGGGGGCAATCTTGCGCCGGCCCATCCATAGCGTCCAAGACCCATATACAATGCTGCGCATAAGCCCTGCCTATAGATGGTGTGCCCATGCTGTTGCGACATTTGCGTTATCTGCTGGCAGTAGCCGATCACGGTGGTTTCACCCGCGCCGCCGAAGCGCTGCATGTCTCGCAGCCGACGCTGTCGCAGCAGATACGCCAATTGGAAGAGACCCTCGGGGTGAGTCTGTTCGATCGCACCTCGCGCACAGTGAAGCCGACGGATGCCGGTGCGGCCTACATCGAATGCGCGCGGCGCGTGATGGTGGAGCTGGAGGCTGGGCAGCGCGCGTTGCACGATGTGAAGGATTTGTCCCGGGGCACCCTGCGCCTGGCGATGACGCCGACGTTCATGGCGTATCTGGTCGGGCCGTTGGTGCGTGATTACCGGGCACGGTTTCCCGGAATTCATCTGGAAATCTTCGAACTGTCGATGGATGACATCGAGGCCGGCCTCGCCGATGACTCGCTGGATGTCGCGATCGCGTTTACGCCGGTGCGCAATGCCGAGATTGAATGCCTGCCGGCATTTACCGAGACGCTGGGGATCATGGTCGGGCCTGGGCATCCGCTGTACGACAGCCCTTCGGCGATGACGCCGACGGACGTCGCTTCACTGGATTTCGCCTTGCTGGCCCCGGGCTTCATCACGCGGTTATCGGTGGATGAGTATTTCCATCAGCACGGGATTACGCCGCAGGTGCGGATCGAGGTGAATTCGGTGAGTACTTTGCTGGAAGTGGTGCGGCATTCCCCGCTGGCCACGATGTTGCCGGAAGCGATTGCCAGCGAAGACCGCGCACTGCGCCGGTTGCGTGTCGAAGGGGAGGCGCCACAGCGGGGCGCGGCGTTGTTGCGGCGCAGGAATAATTACCACAGTGCGGCGGCGCTGGCGTTTGTGGAATTGGTGCTGGAACTATAGGGGCACAAGGCAACGCTATCCCTGTAGGAGTGAGCCTGCTCGCGATAGCGGTGTGTCAGTTAGAAGGCGTGTCTGAATAACCGCTATCGCGAGCAGGCTCACTCCTACAGGGCTATGCGCTGAATTCGGGATGTAAAAAAGGGCCTGCTCCAAATCGGAAGCAGGCCCTTCAGTCAAATAATCTACAACTCAATAAAACCGATCAATCACCCGAACTTCATTGTTGTTCTGCATCGAGTCCCACGCCTGTTTCAGCGTCTGCAGTACATTGCCAATGAAGTCCTTGTCGGCCGCAGCCTTCTTGCCGACATAACCATGGCCGCGGCGGTACATCTTCAGGCGGGCCAGCAGGTTCTGGTGGTTGCGGTCGAATTCTTCTTCGCCAGCGTGGGGCGACAGGCAGTCGATGTGCACCTGGCCCGATTTGCTGATCCAGAGAATATGGCTGTCGTGGCTGTCTTTCTGCGCCGCGAACATACGAGCCAGTTCTTCGATGGTGGGTTGATTGTTCAGATTCATTGTTATGCCCCTTGACCAGTCTGGTGATCTTTCAAAGTTGATTCGCTAATACAGGTAGCCCATCGGTTAGTTGATCCCTGGCACCGAAACCAGGACGTCAGCGCTCGCCCGTGTGGAGTACGGGGTCGTGCATCTGTTGCATGTAGTCGTGTTGAATAACTGCTACGCAATAGCGTCACAACGAGGAGAAGCAGCGAAAACCGGGAGGCTCCTTGACGACATATCCAGTGTCGGCCACAAGCGTCTTGAGAATTTTCGCCAGCGCTTCTCGTCCTTGTACTGGACGTTCAGGCCAGGTCAGCTTCTTCAATCTGCCTTGTGGGCAGCGTGTATCCGGAAAAAACAACTCGGCGGTCAGACGAGTTTGCTCAAGCGTGTTACCAGTGCTCCCGATCGGGGAACGTCTTCATCATGCAAAAGCAAAACGATGCCGTCAACGGTTTTGTAGTGATTATTTTCAAGCACTACATATTGTCGGACAAAGCCATTTTGGAATGAGAAAACAACCGTTCAAGCAACGTAGAGACAGGAACCGCGATGGATTCAGCGGGTCGCTGGCCGCGCCGTGCGTTTACGCGTGCCAGTGGTTTTGCTGGCAGTGGATTTGCGTTTTTTCTTCCACGGCGCTGCGGCTTTGCCGGCGGGAGGCGGGCCGCTGATGGTCAGACTGAGGGCAGAGCAGCGGGTGACTTGCTTGCTCATCCACGCGGCCTGTTTGGTGACGAACTCTTCCAGACTCATCTCGCCGCTTTGCACCATGTCGAGCGCCTGCTCCCAGATCGCTGTGGTGCCAGGATCGGCGATTGCGCGTGGCACCGCGTCGATCAGGCTGAACGCGGCAGGTGTCGCCGCCAGTGCCTTGCCGTTCTTCACCAGATACCCGCGATCAAGCAAGCCTTGGATGATCGACGCGCGGGTGGCTTCGGTGCCGATGCCGGTGGTGTCCTTGAGTTTCTGTTTGAGCAGCGGATCCTCGACCAGTTTGGCAACGTTCTTCATGGCCTTGATCAGATCGCCTTCGGTGTAGGGTTTGGGTGGTTGCGTCCACAGATCCTTGAGATTTACCCGCGACACCGCGCATTCGACGCCCTGGCTCAGGGCCGGCAAGGTTTGCGGCGCGGGCGCTTCGCGGCCTTTCGCTGGGGCCAATGCCTCGGGCAGTGCGCGCTTCCAGCCCGGTTCGATGATCTGCTTGCCCACTGCGCGTAACGCCTGCCCGTTGCAATCGAAATCAGCCTGGGTGCGATCGTACTCGTGATTGAGCAGGAACTGCGCCAGGTAGCGCGCGCGAATCAGCGTGTACACCGCGCGATGCTTGCCGGTCAGGCGTTCGAGGTTCTTCGCGGCGATGGTGGGGATGATGCCGTGGTGAGCGCTGACTTTGGCATCATTCCACGCCCGCGAGCGCCGCTGTGGTTCGAGAAAACCCTGCAAGGCTTCAAGGCTCGGATCGGCTTGACGCAACGCTGCGAGAATCGCCGGTGCCTCGCTGTGCTGGCTCGAGGGGAGGAAGCCACAATCACTGCGCGGGTAGGTGATGACTTTGTAGGTTTCGTAGAGCGCCTGGGCAATATCGAGGGTTTCCTGGGCGCCGAGGCCGAGCTTCTTCGAGCAGACTTCCTGCAAGGTGCCGAGGTCGAAGGGCAGGGGCGCCACTTCGCGCATGCGCTCGGTTTTCAGCTTGATGACTTGGGCGCTGGCGGCACTGTTGATCGCCGCTGCTGCCTGTTGGGCCAACGCCTGATTCAGGCAGCGATCCTGATCATCACAAACGTCCGCCGGGGCGCGCCATTGCGCGGTAAACGCTGTGCCGTCGTGCAGCAGTTCCACGTCGATCGCCCAGAACGGCACCGGCACGAAGTCGGCGATGCTGCGGTCGCGGTCGACTACCAGTCGCAGCGTCGGCGTCTGTACTCGACCTACCGGCAACACGCCCTGATAACCGGATTGACGCCCGAGCAGGGTGAACAGTCGACTCATGTTCATGCCGATCAGCCAGTCCGCCCGCGAACGTCCCAGCGCCGAGTGATACAGGCTGAACGTTTCGGCTCCCGGCTTCAGCGCTGCCAGCGCCTTGCGAATCGACGCCTCGTCGAGTGCCGACAGCCACAAGCGGCGGATCGGCCCGCGATAGCGGCAGTGTTCGACCAGTTCCCGGGCGATCATCTCGCCCTCACGGTCAGCGTCGGTGGCAATGATCAGTTCGCTGGCTTCGCCGAGCAGGCGCTTCACCGCTTTGTACTGGCTGGCGGTGCGCGGCTTGACGGTCATTTTCCATTTTTCGGGAATGATCGGCAGATCCGCCAGTACCCAGCGTTTGTAGCGCGCGTCGTAGGCGTCCGGCGGCGCGGTTTCGAGCAAGTGGCCGATGCACCAGGTCACTGTGACGTCTGTCCCCAGCCAGCAGCCGTCGCCACGACGCCTGGCGCCGAGCACGGCCGCAATGTCTTTGGCCTGGGAAGGTTTTTCACAGAGGTACAGCCGCATATCTGCCATCGCTGGTTGGTGTGTGGAGTGGGCACAGGATGGCCGGAGTTTGCGGCCGCGGCAACTTTTATCTGTATGGATATACAGATAAAGCGTTGCTGAAGGTTTGTACCGTTCGGCTGCACGGCCGGCCGTGCCCGGGCCCATCAGCTATACCTGAACCGGTCTCTTCGCTGTGTTCAGGAGAACCTCATGAAAAGCCCCAGTCCCGTAATCAGCCTCGAACAACTGCCGGGCTGCCTGCTGGTGAAATTCCACGGCATCCAGGTCGCTGCGTCCTCCCACGCGCTGATCCTCCAGGAGGCCAACTACCCGCCGGTCTACTACATTCCCCGCGAAGACATCGACGAGAAATATTTCGCCCGTACCGACCACACCAGCTATTGCCCATACAAGGGCGACGCCAATTACTTCAGCCTTCAGGTGCCCGGACATGAGGGCGCGAACGCGGTATGGACGTACGAAAATCCAAAGGTCTCCGTCGCACCGATCCGCGACTACGTGGCGTTTTATCCGGACCAGGTGAAATTCGAAGTGATCAAAGGAGATGTCTGAATATAACTGTGGCGAGGGAGCAAGCTCACTCGCCACAGAAACAGCGTTGTCCAGGGTTCAGTTCTTGTCGAGATCGATATTCTTCGTCTCACGCAAGCAGATCATTCCCACCACCAGACTCACTCCGGTGATCAGCACCGGATACCACAGCCCATAGAAAATGTCCCCGGTATACACCACCAGCGCAAACGACACGGTTGGCAGGAAGCCACCAAACCAGCCGTTGCCGATGTGATACGGCAGCGACATGGAGGTGTAGCGAATGCGCGTCGGGAACAGTTCGACCATCAGCGCCGCCAGCGGGCCGTAGCACATGGCCGAGATAATGATCAGCGCAACGATCAGGGCGACGATCATCGGTTTGTTGATCTGCTGCATATCGGCCTGTTGCGGATAACCGGCGAGGGTGATTGCGCCGCGCAGTGCCGCCTCATCGAAACCGTCCAGTTTCACGTCGCCGACACTCACTTGCACGGCGCTACCCGCAGGCGCAGCGACGCTGGTGTAGGGCAGGCCTTGCTTGACCAGAAAGGTTTTGACCTTGTCGCACGGGCTGTCGAATTTGGCCTTGCCCACTGGATCGAACTGGAAGGTGCAAGTGGCCGGATCGGCGAGGACGGTAATCGGTGCCTGGCGGCTGGCCAGATCGATCGCGGGGTTGGCGTAGTGGGCCAGGGATTTGAAGATCGGAAAGTACAGCGCTGTCGCCAGCAGCAGGCCGAGCATCAGCACCGGTTTGCGCCCGACCTTGTCCGACAGCCAGCCGAAAAAGATGAAGAACGGCGCGCCGATCACCACGCTGATGATCAACAGACTGTTGGCCACCGCCGGGTCCATTTTCAGGAACTGGGTGAGGAAGAACAGCACGTAGAACTGCGCGGCGTAGAACGTCACCGCTTGCCCGGCGTTGATGCTGAACAGGGCGATCAGCACGACTTTGAGGTTTTCCCACTTGCCGAACGATTCGCGGATCGGCGCCTTTGAGGTTTTGCCTTCTTCCTTCATTTTCAGGTAGGCCGGTGACTCGTGCAGGCTCAGGCGAATCCAGGTGGAGATGCCCAGCAGCACGATCGACAGCAGGAACGGAATGCGCCACCCCCACACCTCAAACTGATCGCCGGTAAAATAGCGGCAACCGAGCACCACCAGCAGCGACAGCAACAGGCCAAGGGTGGCGGTGGATTGAATCCAACTGGTGTGGAAACCGCGTTTGCCGATCGGCGCGTGCTCGGCCACGTAAGTTGCCGCACCGCCATACTCCCCACCGAGCGCCAAGCCCTGGAGCATGCGCAGCACCACCAGAATGATCGGTGCGGCGATGCCGATGCTGGCGTAAGTCGGCAGCAGGCCCACGCAGAACGTCGCCACGCCCATCAGAATGATCGTTGCGAGAAAGGTGTATTTGCGCCCGATCATGTCGCCCAATCGGCCGAACACCAGCGCGCCGAACGGCCGCACAATGAAGCCGGCGGCGAACGCCATCAGCGCGAAGATGAACGCCGTGGTGTCGTTGACCCCGGCAAAAAACTGCTTGCTGATCACCGCCGCGAGGGCGCCGTAGAGGAAGAAGTCATACCACTCGAACACTGTCCCGAGTGATGAGGCGAAGATGACTTTCTGCGTTGCGTTGCTGGTCTCGGCGCTGCCCGCAGCGTCCAGCGGCTGAGCGTGGTCTGACATATCGGTATCCCTCACAGTGATTGTTTTTGTTGTTCCACTGGTGCTCGATGTCCTTGAATCAAACGCGGTCCCTTGTAGGAGTGAGCCTGCTCGCGATGGCGGTGTGTCAGCCAACGAAAATGTCGAATGTTACTCCGTCATCGCGAGCAGGCTCACTCCTACAGGGTCGGTGTTTACAACATTACGTTTGAGCATGAGTTGTGCCGCCTTCTCGGCAATCATCAGCGTAGGCGAACAGGTGTTGCCCGAGGTGATTTTCGGCATGATCGAGGCGTCGGCAACCCGCAACCCCGGCACGCCGTGCACGCGCAGTTGCGCATCGACTACCGCGTCGCCGTCGTTGCCCATGCGGCACGTGCCGACCGGATGGAAAATCGTCGTGCCGATTTTCGCCGCCGCTTCGTGCAGTTGTTCTTCGCTTTGCAGGTTGGCGCCGGGCAGGTATTCCACCGGTTTGAAGGCCTGCAGGGCAGGGGCGCTGACGATGCGTCGGGTCAGGCGAATCGCATCGGCGGCGACACGCAGGTCTTGCGGATGGCTGAGGTAATTGGGCTGAATCAGCGGCGCCGCTTGTGCATCGGCCGAGCGAATCTCGACGCGCCCACGGCTCTGCGGGCGCAGGTCGCACACCGAAGCGGTGAACGCCGGGAAACTGTGCAACGGTTCGCCAAAGCGCTCCAGCGACAGCGGTTGCACGTGATATTGCAGGTTCGCCGAAGTCTGCTCGGGACCGGATCGCGCAAACGCGCCCAACTGACTCGGCGCCATCGACAGCGGGCCGCTGCGGTCGTACAGATAACGCAGACCCATGCCCATCCTGCCCCACATGCTGCCGGCGATCTGGTTCAGGGTTCGGGCGTTTTCCAGCTTGTAGATCAGGCGCAGTTGCAGGTGATCCTGCAGGTTGCCGCCAACCCCCGGCAGCTCATGAATCACGCCGATACCCAAACGCTCGAGCAGCGGCCGCGGACCGATCCCGGAGCGCTGCAGAATAATCGGTGAGCCGATCGAACCCGCGCACAGGACAATCTCCTTGCGCGCCTTGAATCGTTTGATCTGGCCCTCATGACGCGCGCTGACTTTCGTCGCGCGGCCATCCTCCAGCAAGACACGATCAACTTCTACGCCGGTCAGCACAGTCAGGTTCGCCCGGCCTCGCAGCGGTTTCAAAAAGGCCTTGGCCGCGTTCCAGCGCACCCCGGCTCTCTGGTTGACCTGAAAGTAGCCGCAGCCTTCGTTGTCGCCCTGGTTGAAGTCATTGATGCTGGCGATGCCGCTTTGCTCGGCAGCGCTGCGAAAGGCATCCAGAATCGGCCACGACAGGCGCTGCTGTTCGACCCGCCACTCACCCTGATCGCCATGAAACTCGGCGCCGCCGGCAAAGTGGTTTTCGCTCTGCTTGAACAGCGGCAGCACCTCCTTCCACGCCCAGCCCGGATTGCCGGCCGCCGCCCAACCGTCATAGTCGCTGGCCTGGCCGCGCATGTAGATCATGCCGTTGATCGATGAACAGCCGCCCAGCACCTTGCCGCGCGGATAACTCAGCGCACGGCCATTGAGACCCGGTTGCTCTTCGGTTTTGAAGCACCAGTCGGTGCGCGGATTACCGATGCAGAACAGGTAACCCACAGGAATGTGAATCCAGGCGTAGTTGTCGCGTCCGCCGGCTTCGAGCAGCAACACCCGATGCTGAGGGTCTGCGGATAGCCGGTTGGCCAGCAGGCACCCGGCGGGGCCGGCGCCGACCACGATGTAGTCGAATTCATCGAGGGACGTCTGCATGCCCTGACCTCGCTTTTTGTTTTTATTGTCGGACACTCTAGTTGTTAGCTTTCGTTAAAAGAATGTTAGTTTTTGCGCAGCCGCTGTGCGTTTTCAAACAGCGTTCAGCGACGATAGCCGACAAGGACCCGCCATGTTCGACTGGAACGACCTGCGTTTTTTTCTCGAATTGCAACGCAGCGGCCGCTTGCTCACCGCCGCGCGCCGGCTCAACACCACCCACGCCACCGTGGCACGGCATATCGAATCGATCGAGAAAAGCCTCGGCACTGCGCTGTTCGTTCAGCATGCCCAAGGCTATGAAATGACCCCGTCGGGGGAGGCGCTGCTCAAGCACGCCGAAGCGATGGAAAATGTCGCGCTGCTGGCGCAGGAGGAAATTACCCAGTCCACGGCGCCGCTGGGCAAGATCCGCGTTGGCGTCACCGAAGGCCTCGGCATCAAATTTCTTGCCAGTCGCATGATCGGTCTGTTCGAGCGCTACCCCGGCCTTGAGGTGGAACTGGTCGCGGTGCCGCGCTTCGTCAGCATCCTCAACCGTGAAGCGGAAATCAGCATCCACCTCGAACGACCGTCCGCTGACATGCTGGTCACGCGCAAACTCACTGATTATCGGTTGGCGCTTTACGCCAGCCAAAGCTACCTCGACAAGGCACCGCCGCTGCACAGCCGCGAAGATCTGGGTCGACACGCGTGGATCGGCTACGTCGACGATCTGTTGTTCAGCCAGGAACTGATGTTCCTCAACAGCTTCTGCCGCAGCCCGCGCGTGGTGTTTCACAGCACCAGCGTCATCGCTCAGCAGGAAGCGGCGCGCTCGGGATTGGGCATCGCCGTGCTGCCGTGTTACATGGCCGCGTCCGACCCGGATCTGGTGGCGCTGCTGCCGGATGAAAGCATCGAGCGCAGCTACTGGATCAGCACGCGGCGGGAGTTGCACAAATCGGTGCGGCTGCGGGTGGTCTGGGATTATGTAGTGGGATTGTGCGAAGCAGAGCAGGGTCTATTGCGCGGTTAGTCCTGCATCACACAAATCTCCTGTAGGAGTGAGCCTGCTCGCGATAGCGGTGTGTCTATGAAGCTAGCTTTGACTCATACACCGCTATCGCGAGCAGGCTCTCTCCTACAAGGAATCGCATTTCAAGTTGATAAATATATGGATATCCGTATATTCGGTTTCCCGCATATGGCGAGCCGATCACCATGATCACCCCCACCGAAGTCTTCAAAAGCCTCGCTGACGAGACCCGCGTCCGCGCCATTCTGCTCATCGCCGAGCAAGGTGAACTCTGCGTTTGCGAGCTGATGTGTGCGCTGGACGACAGCCAGCCGAAAATCAGCCGCCACCTCGCGCAACTGCGCAGCAATGGTTTGTTGCTCGACCGCCGTCAGGGCCAGTGGGTGTATTACCGGCTGAACCCTGAGCTGCCGGCATGGATCGGCGAAATCCTCCAGGTGACCGCGAAAGCCAATGTCGAGTGGCTCAAGGACAACGCCGCGCGCCTGCAGTACATGGATGGCCGTCCCGTGCGCGAACGCGCCTGCTGCTGAATCTTCAACTTTTACGGAGCGCATCGATGCGAGTCCTGTTCATGTGCACGGCCAACAGCTGCCGCAGCATTCTTTCCGAAGGCATGTTCAATCACTTGGCGACCGGCAGCTTCACAGCGGTGAGTGCTGGCAGTTTCCCCAAAGGCCAAGTGCTGCCCCGCAGCCTGACGACGTTGCAAAAGTACGGTATCGCCACCGACGGGTTGCACAGCAAAGGCAACGACGCTTTCGAAAATGATCCACCGGATATTGTCATCACCGTCTGCGACAAAGCCGCCGGGGAAACCTGCCCGGTGTATTTCGGCCCGGCATTGAAAGCACATTGGGGGCTGGAAGATCCGTCCGAAGTGCAGGGCGACGAAGCTGCAATCGACGCGGCGTTCCAGGCCACCCTCATGCGCATCGGCGAACGCTGTCAGGCCTTCCTCGATCTGCCGTTTCACTCGCTCACTCGCGAACAACTGAAGGCTGAACTCGACCGCATCGGCGCGCTGTAAGGAGGCCCCATGTCAGATCATCTGCCCAACCTCGACGCAACCTTGTTCGACGCAGACGAGCCATCGTTAATGGGCGAACACAAACCGCGCATCCTCTTGCTCTACGGCTCGACCCGTGAACGTTCTTTCAGTCGCTTGCTGGTCGAGGAGGCCGCACGCCTGCTCGAACATTTCGGCGCCGAAACCCGCGTGTTCAATCCGTCCGGCATGCCACTGCCCGACGACGTCCCGGTCGACCACCCGAAGGTTCAGGAGCTGCGCGATCTGGTGCTGTGGTCGGAAGGCCAGGTCTGGTGCTCGCCAGAACGCCACGGCGCCATGTCCGCGGTGTTCAAAGCACAGATCGACTGGATCCCCCTCGAACTCGGCGCCGTCCGCCCGACCCAAGGCAAAACCCTCGCGGTGATGCAAGTCTGCGGCGGCTCGCAGTCGTTCAACGTGGTCAACCAACTACGCGTCCTCGGCCGCTGGATGCGCATGTTCACCATCCCCAACCAATCCTCGGTGCCGAAGGCCTACATGGAATTCGACGACGCCGGGCGGATGAAACCCTCGCCGTTCTACGATCGCGTGGTGGATGTGATGGAGGAATTGGTGAAATTCACCGTGCTGCTGCGCGGCCAGCAGGCGCATCTGGTGGATCGCTATTCCGAGCGCAAGGAGAGTGCTGAACAGTTGATGGCGCGGGTGAATCAGCGATCGATCTGACCTCGTCCCGCGGCGAGTAACGGCTGCGTTCAAGTTGCCAACAGGCTTATTCCGCCTGCAGCTGACGAATGCTGCGTGGCGATGGTGTCGACGAGTTTTTCTGGTGTTTTCGAATAACCGACACTTCAGGTTTCGCACCTGCCTGCCGATGAAATCTGCACGATTTCAACGGATGCCATCCATGAACAAGGTTGTTGCTGTACTGGTGCTTACTGCACTCGTTGCTGGCTGCAAAAGCAGCAGTTCCGATACCCAGACCGCAGATCTCTCCAATCTGCGCTGCTTCGCTTACTGGGACGATAAATCCATTAGCTCGCTGGAAGTCAGCTACATCCGCGATATGAGCAAGAGCGGTAACCTGCCGTGCACGATCATGCTGGGCGACCTGTACGAGAAAGGGCGCGGTGTGCCTCAGGACACTACCAAAGCCAAAGCCCTGTATCAGTCCGTAGCCGATAAAGACCCCGGCGCCTACGGCCAACTTGGGCGGATGGCCGAAGAAGGCATCGGCGGGCCGGTCAATGACTTTGATGCACGGCAGTTTTATCAGCGTGCTGTGAGCAAACCCGAACAGCATCGCAGTGAAGCTAAACTGGCCAAATACATGGAGGAAGGGCGAGGCGGCCCGCAGGATCTGCAAGGCGCGCTGACGCACTACTTCAATGCAACGCGGTACCTCGGCGATGCCTCATGGCAAGGCATCGAACGCCTGCGCGGTAAAGGCTTGACTCTGACGATCGAGCAGCAACAGCGCTACAATAAAATTTTTGTCGCCAGTGTGCAGAGCGGCCTCAGAAAACGCGTTGAAGTCATAGAGAAGTCTCTGGAGAGCAACGTCAGTTCGACGTCTGCGAGCAAACCGGTGCAAGTGCAGCTGGAGTACACCCCCGGCGCGTTGGCACCGGTGCTTTCGATACTACAAAGCTCAGGCGATTCCGCCCTCGATCAGAGAGTCATGCAAGCCTTTAGCGACTATCGCTTCCCCGGCGACCCGATCATGCCCCCGGGCCAAAAGAGTTATCAGGCGATCCCGGTCGTCAGGACAGACGGCAAGAGCCCACTGCAGAGGCTCAACGAGAGCAGAAAAAAGTAAGCCTTCTCCCTGCGCAAACCGGACGAGCCGGGCCGGCTGCCGACGATGGCAAAACGATCGGCAGCTTTCTTCAAGGCGAACGAAAGCTGTTCTTGTATTATTTTTGAATGCTGATTCGTGCTCCAGCCCGGTTTTGCCACCTTTCAAAGGTTCTGATCATGTCAGACATGCCACCACGCCTGATCTACAGACGCCCACAACCAGCAGACCTGCCCAGCGTGTTCGCGATTTTCGGCGACCCCAAAACCAACCAGTTCAATCCCGCCGGTCCAATGACCGACATCGCCCAAGCCCAAGCCCTACTGAGTCGCTGGCTGCAACATTGGGCAACCCACGGCTACGGATGGTGGGCAATCAGCAGCACCCAGGCCCCCGACAACATCCTCGGATTCGCCGGCATCGCTACCCATGACTATTTGGGCAAACCGGTCATCAACCTCGGCTACCGCTTCGCCGTCGAAGCCTGGGGTCACGGTTACGCAACAGAAGCCGCCCAAACCGCGCTGACCCACGCGTTCCACTACCTCGGTTTACCTGAAGTATTCGGACTGGTCAGGCCCGACCATGTCGCCTCAATTCGCGTACTGGAAAAGATCGGCATGCACCGCTTCGGCGATCTCGACGACGTCCCCGGCAAAGCCCCAAGCCTCGTATTCCGTATCCAACGACAAGACGCCTGATCCAAAGCCAGACGCAAACCTGTAGGAGTGAGCCTGCTCGCGATGACGCCAGCCCAATCACCCTCTATCTAAACCAGACAAAAAAACTGTGGGAGCGAGCTTGCTCGCGAAAGCGTCCGCCCAGTCACCCCTCATGCGCAGTACACCTTCGGGGGAGGCGGGTCCTAGTTACAGGTCTACCCACCCGCGTATGGCCACCACCTTCGTTGGTGGCGAAGGTGCTCGGCGAAATCGCCAGCTAACCCCCACCCCGACGAGGGGGCACACCCTGGCTGGCACACGGCCACAGCTTGCGTCTCCCAGTCTCGGCTGTCACCCTTCGGGCCGTTCTCAAGGATCAGAACCAGGAATCACGGATGAGTGGCTACGTACCCAACCCCCCGAAAAATTTTCGTTACGAAGAAGCCAAACCCGTCGATATTCATGCCGAGCGTTGGGCGGAATATGAGAAGTACGGGAAAGAACCTGCGCGCGAACCTGAAAAAATCGGCATTGCGTTGAGGATTGGGGTTTTCTTTGATGGTACTGGGAATAATGCGAACAACTCTGCTGCTGGGTTGTTGTGTGGCGCTCAGCATCCGATTGCGCCTGAGGATATTCCCGCCAGCTGCCAGCCTTACATGAGTGACCCGGACAGTAGTTATGGTAACGATGTCAGCAATGTGAAAAAGCTTAGTGAACTGTATGGGGCGACGCGACTCGCTGAGGGAGAGGGGCCACGAAAGAAAGCTTTCGGTATGGTCTACGTCGAAGGCATAGGTACCCGTTCGGGTGAAGAAGACAGTAAGTTCGGCGCCGGTACAGGACGTGGCGAAACCGGCGTTGCAGGGCGAGTGCAATCCTCTTTCGCAGTGATCGAGCAGCGTATCACTGAGGTATTGGACAAAAATCCCGGTAGTGAAATTGTTTCGTTGACCTTCGATACATTTGGCTTCAGTCGCGGTGCGGCAGCCGCCAGACATTTCGCCAATGAGATTGTGCGTGGCAGACAAGGCCCTTTGGGCGAGATTCTTCGCAATCAGTCCGATGCGCTCAGTTCGACCTTTGTCGACCAATACCACAGCGACATCAACATGGGCTTCATTGGTTTGTTCGACACTGTACCGTCGATTGCTGGATGGTCCAATTTGGGCAATATCAAAAGTGCAGTCGCAACAGGAATCAAACTCTACCTCGACCGACGTTACTTCACCGACGTTGTGCAGTTGGCTGCGCGGGATGAGTGCAGGGCTAACTTCGCTCTCAATCGAGTAGCGATGGATCATCCGGAAATTGTCTTGCCAGGTGTGCATTCCGATGTGGGTGGCGGTTACCTTGAGGAAGCTGAAGAATGTGTGCTCATTAGCCCAATGCAAACGCTAGAGGTCGGCAACTACGCGGATATCACCACCACATCGATCTACCGGGATGCGGTCAATGTGAGAAATCAGTGGTTAGCCGATGGCTGGCCTTCCGAAATGCTTGAAGTCGTTACACCACCTCCTTTACTGATGCCGATCAGTCCTCAGGATCGACTGAGTCCTCGAGTCAAACGAGTCTACGCCGCCGTTCAACTCAAGCGTCCGGTGAGTGGGTTACTGTCGAGAGTGAGCCTGCGCGTGATGCATCAACTCGCCAAAGCCAAAGGCGTTCGCTTCGAAGACATTCCCGAGACGCCAGACTTCGCCGTTCCTGAAGAGCTTCAGCCCATGTGTGCTCGTTTTGCCGCCGGCGACTACAGCACCACGCCAGAGGAGGAGCACATCCTCAAACTCAAGTACATTCACACATCCGCCAATTGGAACCATCCGCTTGGCAGGAGAGATGGAAGTGGCATCAGAGCTGTTTACATCAACGCCCCCACGGAAGATGCAATCCGAGTAAAGCACCCACACGTACCGGACTGGACGCTTTGGTAATGAAGTTATTTACAGCACTGCTGTGCGCGCTCTTTGTGGCTGGCTGTAATGCCGATCCGCTGTCAGCAAAGAACGACCCTAAATCTCCATGGTGGGAACTCGGTTTTACCGAACCCAACTACATGAAAGTATGGGTTGAAGACACTGCTGTGGAAGACATTAGGGGCAAGACGTTTCTGCGCACGGGTGGAGGTTCTGCGTCGGGCGGGTACCCAGAAGATGGTACTGAGTCTGCCCGAGGCTGGGACGGAGTGGGCGCGTCCGCAAAAGCGGTGGTCGGCGCTGATCTCCCAAAACGAATTTTCGTTCGCTGGCAGTCCATCGTAGAGCCTCAGACCTATCGAGCCTGGGTGGATATACCGGAAGAAGCTAGGCAACTGATGCGGACTTCGGTTAGCCAGCGCTGCGCGAAAACACCGGAGCAGCGGAGCACCTATATTTCATCGGTCTATTTGGGATTGGCGCCTGGAGGGGTAGTGCAGGTTTGGGTCAGAGACTCATGCCACCATCCTGTCAAAGTCGCGAGAGCGCAGGCAGAGATAGAACCGCTAGGGCCTAGCCAAGGCAAGAACCAAGGGCGCTACGCATATCCCGTAAGCGAAAAGTCCAAACGTTACATCGAAAAATTCGGCATCCCATACGGGAGTTGGTAACCGCTGAAGCCGTGAGTCGTCCATTGTGCCGCCGCGCTCAATTTCGATGCACGGCCGCCAGTGCACTGATCCACTATCGACCCTTTGGGTCAATAAACACTGCTCAAATCAAAACCTCAAACGCCGCACTACCCAACACCTCTCCATTAACCATCACCTGAACCCCATGCCGTCCGGCAAAATGCTTGCGCGTCGTAAAATCCTTGATGACCTGTCTGCGCCGCACTGGCTCGACCCCAAACCCCGGCAATTCCACCGTTTTCAACTTGAAAACCTTCTTCGAACCCCCGCCATTCGCCTTCACATAGTCAATCGCGTAATCAATCACCAGCCGCTGCTCATGCGCCACCGTGGACTTCACCGTAAACGATAAAGTAATAGCCTCACCCAACCTCACCACCGCCGGCTCAACCTTCACATCCAGCAACTCAACCTCAGCCTTCGCCCCCGCGCCAATCACCGTCAGCGCCCGCAAATCCCCCTGTTTGATCAAACTCCGCAACGCATGCTTGGCAATCCAGGCCGTGTGCTTGTTCTCCAACGACCAACCTTCAATCGTGTCCAACACCCACTGCGGATGCACTTTCGTCACATCATTCAAATGATTCGCCACGGACTTGCGCACGTACAGACTCTCATCCGCCTTCAACCGATCCAGTATCCCGGCGGCCAACTGCGGATCCGCCTGTACCGCTTCCAACCGAAACGACCAAGGCAGGCGAGGGCGGCTGCCTTCGCTGGCTAATCTTCTGACGTGGTGGTTTTCGTCGCGAGTCCAGTCATGCATCCGTTCCAGCGAGCGTTCAAGGTCGGCGCGCAGAAAATAGCGAATGGCGAACTCGGATGAGCCGAAGGTGGTGAAGTACTTCAGGGCTTCCATAGAAGTATCGAAAGCGTGAGCACCGTAGCTCGCGACATAATGCGGCAGGGATATGCTGACGAATCCGCTGTTCAGGCGTGGCGCGAGTTCACGTAATACATCGAGGGAATCTTCGTAGTCCAGCGGCAGCACTGCATGCAGGCTTTCGGCGACGCGGGCCATGCGTTGCATCACCGACAACTCGGCCAGCCCGCGGCTGGCATGTTCAAGAAACGCTTGGGCTTTGAATGCCGGGTACACCGCGCTCATTTCATCAGCAATGTGCTGCAGACGCTCGGCGTTGAAGATTTCCTTTAGCGCCGGAGCGGCGGTGTCGGTGGTGCTCATGGTCAGTTCATCGGTGTGCTGAGGAAGGCGTCGGTGCCTTCGGCGTAGGCGGTGTATTCGGCAATTCGCGGATAGCGTGCGGCGTCGATCTGATCGGGCACCACAAGGTCGGTGAAGCTCCAGGCAACCGCCAGGCTGATGCCATCCTGGGCGAGCGAGCCGTCGATGGGTAATTGACGATGCTCGAGTTCTTTTTCCAGCGCGGTAAACGCGGCGGCGAGTTGGCCTTCAACGCGTTCGACCCAAGGTTGATATTGAATGTCGGCCGGGCGCAGGTTGCGTTCGTAATACAGCTGCACGGCTTTTTCGCAGGCGGCAAGGCTCAGGCCGATCAGGCGCAGGGCTTGGGCGCGCTGAGGCAATTCTTTCGGCAGCAGGCTTTTACCGGATGCGCTTTCGAGATAGTCGAGGATGAGTGTCGAGTCCATCAGAACCATGCCGTCGTCGAGGATCAGCGTCGGCGCCTTGACTACCGGGTTAATCTGCTGGAACTGCTCGAAATGGCGGAACACCGAGACCGACTCATGTTCGAGGTCGATCCCCAGGCATTTGGCGGAGATCGCTACGCGGCGCACGTAAGGGGAGTCGAGCATGCCGATCAGTTTCATGACGCGTTCCTTCAAGTCGAACCGGTGGGAACGCATAACCTAGCCGAGCCTGAGGCAATTGTCAGTCTGGCGCGGCAGCGCGTCGTATTCGTCGGTAATCGTTTGCAGCAGGCGCTCGGCAATGATCGGGGGGCTGGCGAGTGAGTGCTCGTCGGTAGCCGGCATAGCGGGGCGGGGCATAAGTCTTCCTTCGGGCTGATCGATCACCTTGTGGCGAGGGCGCTTGCTCCCGCTGGACTGCGTAGCAGGCCCCGGATGTAAAACACTGGGCCTCTTCGCCCCAACTCAAGCAAGCTCTCTCGCCGCAATGTTGCTGGGTTGCGGCTGATATTAGGGGGGCTTTTGCAGTTCTGCTTTGCTGAAACGATGCAGTGCATAGTAGAAAATTGCGTACGAACGCGGTGGGGTTAGCCGTTTGTCTTCTATATACAGCCGCTCGACTGAATTTCTTGCTATAAACGCACTCCGATGGCCATGTGAAGCCTGTGTCAGAGCAGTTTCCTGGTCCTGTCGGACAAATTCCCTGTATTTACTGTTGCTGAGGTCTTGATCGGGCCTTAGACTGCCGCCCCTCGTAAATTGAGTGCCGGGTGGCGTTTGCAATAAAACGATGCCTTTTCGACGGCCCCCACGGTTCGCCGAAACGCTCCCTTATTCGCCTTAATGCACGTTTTTTTATAGAGATATCAATGACAAAGGACAAGTTGCTGGCCATGCCGGCAGATGACTACATGAATGCAGAGCAACACGCTTTCTTCACCGAGCTGTTGCAGAACATGAAAGTCGAAACCCACGAGCGCATTGAGCAAAATCGTATCGCCATCGAAAGCCTGGACACCCCGGCTGACCCGGCGGACGCGGCTTCGGTTGAAGAAGAGCGCACCTGGCTGGTCAATGCGATCGATCGCGACCAGCGCATGCTGCCGCAACTGGAACAAGCCCTTGAGCGCATCAAGGACGACAGCTTTGGCTGGTGCGACGACAGCGGCGAGGCCATCGGTCTCAAGCGCCTGCTGATCAGCCCGACCACCAAGTACTGCATCGAAGCTCAAGAGCGTCACGAGCAGATCGACAAGCACCAGCGTCAGGCCTGATTCTGTGGGGTGACCCTTTCAACAGGGCGCCTTGAAAAGATCGCAGCCTCCGGCAGCTCCTACACGGGCGTTGCTGAAGGCTGCGATCTTTGCTTTTGCTCGTCTGCACTCTTCCCGAACCGTTCCATTGACCTGCCACAGACCCACGACTAACGGACCATGGATAATGGCGTTGTAGTGGCGTTTAATGCAGGTACAACAATGAGAACAAACGTGGGGTGTTAGAGATGACGAGAGACGGATCTCTGGTTGCGGCGCTGCCTGCACCAGTGCTTTTGCCGAAAGAACGCTGGATCGCACCGGCCCTGCAAAGCATTGCCCTGATGCTGTTGCTCGCCGGCGTGGCCCTGACCGACTGGTCGCTGTACCTCGGCATGCCGCTGGCGGTGCTGATCGTCTGGCTGCCGCGCCTGCGTTCACGCAACGTTCCTGCCACTGTTGCGGTCGATAGTGCGAGCGCATTGTCTGCACTGACCCGGGATCTTTCCTACACCACCAGTCACAACGCACTGTCGGCCGCCGGCGTGGCGTTCTCGGTCAAGGCGCTGGCCAGCAAACTTGAATCGCAACTCGACGCGGCGGCGCAGATCGTCAGCAACGCCGAAGTGATGATCGCCACCGAGCAGGCCACCTCGCAGCTCAGCCGCGAGGCGCTCGACGCCGCCAGCGAAGCGCATCAGAGCAGCGCGGCGGGACGTAGCGAATTGCTCGACTCGATTGCGCGCATGCAGCAACTCAGTCAACGCGCCAATGCCAGCCGCGAATTGATCGAAGCCTTGAGTGTGCGCAGTGACGACATTCAGCGCGTGACGCTGGTGATCCAGTCGATTGCCAGCCAGACCAACCTACTGGCCTTGAACGCAGCGATTGAAGCGGCCCGGGCCGGTGAACATGGGCGCGGTTTTGCTGTGGTCGCCGATGAAGTGCGCGGGTTGGCGGCGCGTACCGCGGCGGCCACGGGCGAAGTCGGCGAAATGGTTGCTGACATTCAGCAACGCACCGCGCAGGTGGTGGCGCAGATTCGCGAGTTGTCGAGCGATCTGCACATTGGTGTTGAACAGGTCGAACACACCGGCCAGCATTTGGAGAACATCGCACGACTGGCAGCCGGCGTCGAAACCCAGGTCAGCGAAATCGCCCGCGGCGCGCAAACCAATCGCCAACAGCTTGATGCGCTGTTCAGCGCAATCGAGCAAATGCGCAGTGATCTGGCGATCAGCGACCAACAGACCCGCCGCCTCGCAGAAGCAGCGGTGCAGATGGAGGGGCAGGCGGAAACCATCAGCGAACGCTTGGCCGAGGTGGGCCTGGACGACTATCACCAGCGCATTTATGACCTGGCGCGCGAAGGTGCGAGTCAGATCGCAGCGCGCTTCGAGGCGGATGTCGAGCAGGGGCGGATCAGCCTGGATGATTTGTTCGACCGCAGTTACCAACCGATTCCGGGCACCGAACCGGCCAAATTCCAGACCCGGTTCGATCGTTACACCGATCAGGTCTTGCCGGCGATTCAGGAACCGCTGTTAGCGCGTCATGAAGGCTTGGTGTTCGCGATCGCCTGCACGCAGCAGGGCTATGTACCGACGCATAATCAGGCATTCAGCCAACCGTTGACAGGTGATGTGCAGGTCGACACGGTGAATAACCGCACCAAGCGCAAATTCAGTGACCGCACGGGTAGCCGTTGCGGCAGCCATCAACAACCGGTGCTGTTGCAGACTTACACGCGCGACACGGGTGAGCTGATGCATGACTTGTCGGTGCCGATCATGATCAGGGGCCGTCATTGGGGCGGGTTGCGTCTGGGTTACAAACCGGAAAATCCGCGCTGAGATTGTTACCGTTGGCGCAATGAATCTGTGCACGGCCCTTGCTGTTTCCGCGCGAAGGAAAGTATTACTCTGCCGACTTAGTTAGGTAGCTAATTATTCGGAGAGCACATGCAGTGCAGGGTGGATGTGGCAGTGATGATCGGCAGCGGCGTGCCGGCCGGATTACGTGCGCTGGGGCGCAGTGTGTGTTGGGTGGTTCTGCTCAACGGTGAGCGACGCGGCACAGCCTTCGCCAGTCGCGATGAGGCGGAGGAGTGCAAGGCTGCCTGGCTCGAACAATTGAGCATCGAGCCCGGCGACAGCCTGCACTGATCGCCCTTATTTGCCGCGATGCAAACGTACGTTCAGCTCATCGACAATGACCGCTTCCTCACCGTCGGCACGCAGCCACTCTTTGAGTAATTGCGCCTGTTGGGGCGTCCAGAAACCGGCATCGATCAGTTTGGTATCCGGGTCCAGCGGATGGGCTTCGACAAAGTCATTGATCGACGCTTCATCGGCCGGTAGGCCCAGCTGTTCGAAAAGGGTGGTCAGGTTAAGCTCGGTTGGCAGTTCCATCATCTACTCCTGGGTCGGTGCCGATAGGGCTTGTTCGCTCACTTCCTTATCAGAGGCATGCGCTGGCGCGGAGTTCGATTTTTGATTCGAGCGAGCGGGCGAGGGCGCACGCTTCGTTGTGATTGCCGCGGAAACCTCTGACACGTCCCGTGGATATTTCCTTGATATGAAAGAAGGCGATGCCCGCTGGCACCACTTGGAAGTGCGGGGTTTGGTGATTGTTAGAAGATGTCGGAAGCTGATCGAGGTCGGCAACCTGCACCGTCAGAGGTGTGCTGATTCCTGCGTCAGCCGACGTGGCGAAATGAGTCAAGGTGCACATATGAAGTCCTTTTCATCAGTCGGCCTGAATTTAACGGCCGTTGCGGGTAGTCGTAATGAGCATCGCTGCTCTAGAATCGCCAGAACCTGCTGACGACCGGGCTTATCTAAAGCAATTTTTCGCCAGCGATATGTCGGAAAAGTGCTTTTTTTCGTGAGAAATTTCCCTAAAGTTCGTAGTCAGATTTGCTCTAGTCGCACTTGAGGCTTTTTCCTTCAAGGTTTGGCGATTTCAGAGCGGGTTTCACTAATGACAATCCAGTAGTCTACGAACCTCGCGATTCAAGAGCGCTTTGCTCGCGTCGGGTTTTTGAGTGTCTTTGCAGTTTTCATCGGCCTGGCCGTTTCTTTGCCGTGGGCGTTTTTCGCTGCGCGGTTTTTCAAATGTGGGGATGTTTCTTTGGCAGTCAGTAACCTCGATATGCATGCTTTGTTCGTGCTGGGTGATTTGCGTGCAAAGCTGGTCAAGCAATTCCAATCACGTTTTGTTTACATCACCGAGCAAAACGCCGAAGGCATTTACATCGCCGAAATCGATACCGAAAGTGCGTTGGTAGTCGATGACAAACCGGGGCTCAAACTCAAGGTCGGCGACCATTTCATTGCATCGGTTCTGCCCAGCCGTGAAGGCGGCAAGATGGACATTCGTTTTCGCGACATCAAACTGACGGTCTACGGCCTGGGCGATTACGCGTTTGTCAGCACGGCCGACGGTCACGCGATCCTGTTCAAGGAAGGCCATAGCGTCGTCACCGTGTTTGCCGCCAATGAACAATTGCAGGAAGGCCTGACCAAAACCCTGAAAGCTGTCACCGCCAAAGCTGCCAAATGGCGCAAGGGCGAGCTGGTCACGTTCAAGGCCAGCGAGTGAGCCGCGCGCAATTCCATTCGCAAAACCTCGACAATGCACGTGCAGAAGCGCAGCGCCTGCTCGCCCGAAAAGCCGAACTGCAAGGTGCCTGGCTGAGTTGGGTGGCGTCGCAGATCTACGCATTGCAACCGGCGGCTTACGCCAGCATGGTCAGACGTGAGCTGCAAAGCCTGCAGGAAAAGTCTGAAATGTAATCGCGCGCGCAGCAGACCCCGGAAAAAGCAGGAACCTCGGCTAAAGTCAGTTGACTGAGTCATTCAGAGGCTTGCGTTTCTGTCAGGCCAACTGCCATTGCTGTGAACAGCACGAGGTGCGATGCATGAACGGATTTCGACGGTTACTGGCTGCCAGCGTGGCCACCTTTGGTTTGCTGACGTCAGCGCAATCGCTGCAGGCTGCACAAGCGCCGATCCACTTTGCCGACCTGAACTGGGAAAGCGGCAGCCTGATCACCGAGGTGTTGCGGATCATCGTCGAGAAAGGCTACGGCTTGCCGACCGATACCTTGCCGGGCACGACCATTACCCTTGAGACCGCGCTGGCCAACAACGACATTCAGGTGATCGGCGAAGAGTGGGCGGGGCGCAGTCCGGTCTGGGTCAAGGCTGAGGCAGAAGGCAAGGTCGTCGGCCTTGGCGATACCGTGAAAGGCGCCACTGAAGGCTGGTGGGTGCCGGAATACGTGATCAAGGGCGACCCGGCCAAAGGCATCAAGCCGCTGGCGCCGGATCTGCGCAGTGTCACGGATCTGAAGAAGTACAAGGATGTGTTCAAGGACCCGGAAAGCCCGGGCAAGGGTCGTTTCCTCAACAGCCCGATCGGCTGGACCTCGGAAGTGGTCAACAAGCAGAAGCTCACGGCGTATGGCTTGCAGGACGATTTCACCAACTTCCGCAGCGGCTCGGGTGCCGCGCTGGATGCCGAAATCAGCTCTTCGATTCGTCGCGGTAAACCGGTGTTGTTCTATTACTGGTCGCCGACGCCACTGCTTGGCAAATTCAAACTGGTGCAGCTGCAAGAGCCACCGTTCGATGCCGAAGCGTGGAAGACGCTGACCGACGCTGATAATCCCAATCCGAAACCGACCCGCTCGCTGGCATCGAAGCTGTCGATCGGCGTATCGACGCCATTCCAGAAACAGAATCCGCAAATTGCCGAGTTCTTCAGCAAGGTTGATTTCCCGATCGAGCCGTTGAACAAAGCGCTGGCGGATATGAGCGATAAACACACCGCGCCTCGTGAGGCGGCGGTGGCGTTCATGAAAGCGCATCCGGATGTGTGGCAAGCGTGGCTGCCCAAGGATGTGGCCGACAAGGTGACGGCTGATCTGAAATAACGCGAACAAAGTACCGCACCGCCGACCGGTCGTGCACCGGCAAAAAATCCGACTACGATGGTTTGTTCAAATCCCTTTGAAGGATTTCAACCATGACCTTTGTGTTGGCTCAATGGCTGGTGACGGTCTTCGCGGCAATCGGCCTGATGCACGTGTATTGGGCGTTGGGTGGGCAATGGGCGGCTGCGGTGGTGGTGCCGCAGGTGCCGGTGTCTGGCTTCGTCGCCACTGTGCGCCCAGCGTTCAAGCCTTCAGGCTGGCTGACTCTGTTAGTTGCCGCTGCGCTGTTGGTGATCGCGGCGCTGGTTTGCATGCGGGTCGGTTGGGGAGTGCCTGCGGTGCAGCACAAGGCACTGCAGTGGGTCATCAGCGCGATTGCGTTACTGATGTTTGCCCGAGCGATCGGTGATTCGAATCTGGTCGGTTTTTTCAAGGAAGTGAAGGATTCGCGATTCGCACGGCTGGATACCTGGGTGTATTCGCCGTTGTGTGCGCTGCTGGGGGCGGGGTTGTTGGCGGTGGCCTGGGTCTGAGCTGATCCGGGATTTGCAACGACCCGACTGGCCTCTTCGCGAGCAGGCTTGCTCACACATGGCAACGCATCTCAAAAATGTAGGAGTGAGCCTGCTCGCGATGGCGGCGTCATAGCCACCGCCAAAATCTCAGCTTCCGCTCTCGGTCTGGCGGCTACTGACCTCAGCTGGCACATCATCCCCAGCCATACGTTTGCGAAACAGCGCTGCCCGCGCCAGCAGCAACGTCGTCACCGGCACGGTGATCGCCAGCAAAACCGGAATCAGCCAGGCATGCACTACCGGCCCGGATTTCAGTGCTGAAAAGCAGATGATCGACGCCAGTGCCACACACCATGCCCCGATTGTCGAGGCTAGTGCTGGCGGGTGCATGCGCTGGAAGTAGTCCTTCATGCGCAGCAACCCGGTCGCGCCCAGCAGGGTAAAAACGCCGCTCAGCACCAGCAGAGCCGCCACCGGGATCTCGACCCATAGAGACAATTCGGCATTCATTCGATCACCTCGCCACGCAACAGGAATTTCGCCAGGGCAAACGAGCCGACAAAGCCGAACAGTGCGATCAGCAGCGCCGCTTCGAAGTAGGTATCACTGGCGTAACGGATACCCAGGGTCAGCATCATCAACATGGCGACGATGTACAGATAATCCAGCGCCAGAACCCGATCCTGAGCTGACGGGCCTTTGAACAACCGAACCAGGGTCAAAGCCATCGCCATACAGTACAGAAACAATGTCAGCAGGATCGCATTCGACAGTAATGGGCTCATTCGAAAATCTCCATCAACGGTCGCTCGTAAGTGCTCTTGAAGTGCTCGATGAATTGCGCTTCATCGTCCAGATCCCAGACGTGCAACAAGAGAACGCTGCGATCCAGCGCCAGTTCCGACCATACAGTGCCGGGCACCACGGTGCAGATCATCGCCAGTGCCGCCAGACCGTGGGCATCGCGCAGGTCCAGTGGCACTTTGATGAAGCATGATCGCGGTGGGCGGCGTCCGGCGTTGAGTACGCCCCAGGCGACGATCAGGTTGGACATGATCACGTCACGGCCGACCAGGAAGAACAGGCGCAGGATGGCCATGGGGTTACGGATGCGCGCGCGTTTAGGTCGCAGCTTGCGCATCATCAGCGGCGCAGCGAACCCCAGAGCGGCGCCGAGCAGCAGGTTGCCCGGGCTGACCGACAGGTTCAGGGTCAGCCACAGAATCCACAGGGCCAGCGATAACCAGGGAGCCGGAAACAGTCGGTTCATGGCTGCACCTCGAGCATGTCGGCTCTGGCCTGCGGGCTCGGCACCGCGCGCGTGCCAAGGACGGCCAGCACATATTGCTGCGGATTGTTCAGCGCATCGGCCGTGGCCTGGGTGTAGCGCAGCAGCGGTTCAGCCTTGAAAGTCAAAGCGATGCTCAGCCCCAGTAGCAGGAAAATCGGCGCGCATTCAAGTTTGCGCAGCAATGGCGATGGCCGTTCTTCCGGCGTCCAGAAGCGCTGGATACCGAGGCGCGAAAAGGCCATCAGGGAGGCCAGGCCGGTCAGGATCAGCAGGGCCAGCAATCCCCACGCGCCGGGAGACAGCGGCGCCTCGGTGCCAAGCCCCAGCGGGTTGAGCAATGCGCCGATCAGGCCGAGCTTGCCGATGAATCCGGACAGCGGTGGCATGCCGATGATCAACAGTGCGCAGGCAATGAAGCTCAAACCGAGAAACGCCATGGTCCACGGGATGACTTGGCCGACCACGGCTTTCTGCTCGTCGTCGAGGTTGATGCCCTTGGGCGGTTGCAGCGATTCCTGCGGACGCGGCAGCAGTTCGCTTTCGTCTTCCAGTGGGATTTCGTTGGCCGAGCGCGAGCGTTCGATCAGTTCAGCCAGCAGGAACAGTGCGCTCAGCGCCAGGGTCGAGCTGACCAGATAGAACAGCGCAGCGCCGATCAGGTTCGGCTGCGCGAAGCCGATTGCCGAGAGCAAAATGCCCGCCGACACCAGAATGCTCAGGCTGGCCATGCGCTCCAGACGCTGTGCGGCGAGGATCGCCAACCCTGCGCAAGCCATGGTCGCCATACCGCCGTAGATCAGCCAGTCGCCGCCGAAGAAAGCCGAGGCGCCGGCCTGACCGGAAAACAGCAGGGTCCACAGGCGCAGGAGGGTGTAGACGCCGACCTTGGTCATGATCGCGAACATCGCTGCCACCGGCGCGCTGGCCGAGGAATAGGCCGGCACCAGCCAGAAATTCAGCGGCCACATGCCAGCCTTGGCCAGAAACGCTACCGCAAGAATCCCCGCCCCCGCATGCAGCAAACCACGATCGGCTTCCGGCACCAGCGGGATCTTCATCGCCAGATCGGCCATGTTCAGCGTGCCGGTCACCCCATAGATCAACGCCGCGCCGATGAGAAACAGCGACGAGGCCAGCAGGTTGATCGAGATGTAATGCAATCCTGATGACACCCGCGCGCGGCCGGATCCATGCAGCAACAGGCCGTAGGAGGCGGCGAGCAACACTTCGAAGAACACGAACAGGTTGAACAGGTCCGCCGTCAGGAAGGCGCCATACAGGCCCATCAGCTGAATCTGAAACAGTGCGTGGAAACTCGAGCCGGCGCCGTCCCAGCGGGCCATGGCGAAGAGCAGGGCACTGACGCCGATGATCCCGGTCAGCACCAGCATCAGTGCCGACAGGCGATCAACCACAAGGACGATGCCGAACGGGGCCTGCCAGTTGCCCGGCAGGTACACGCCGATGGAGCCGGGCACGCCAGTGGTCTGGGTCCATTGCAGCAGCATTACCGAAATGAACAGGCCGACGAGGCTGGAGAACAGGTTGATTTTCGCCTTCAGCGGCCGGTGCTTCTCGCCCAGCATCAGCATGATCGCGGCGGTCAGCAGCGGCAGCAGGATCGGTGCGGCGATCAGGTGAGTCATTGCCATCATTCTTTAGGCTCCCGGCCGTCGACATGGTCGGTGCCGGTCAAGCCGCGCGAAGCGAGCAATACGACAAGAAACAGCGCGGTCATGGCGAAGCTGATGACGATCGCCGTCAGTACCAGCGCCTGGGGCAGCGGGTCGGTGTAGTGCAGCAGATCCTGGGTCACGCCGTCCTTGATCACCGGCTCTTTGCCGATGAACAGGCTGCCCATGCTGAAAATGAACAGGTTGACCGCGTAGGACAGCAGGCACAGGCCCATGACCACCTGAAAGGTACGCGGCCGCAGGATCAGCCAGACCCCGGACGCGGCGAGAATGCCGATGGCGATTGCGATGACTTCTTCCATCAGACGGCTCCTTTGCTGGCGACGGACTTGGGCAGCGATGCTGTCTTGTGACCACGCACCGATTGGTGGGCGAGGGCGGTGAGGATCAGCAGCGTCGATCCGACCACTACGGCGTACACGCCGATGTCGAAGAACAGCGCGCTGGCGATATGGATATCGCCGAGCAACGGCACGCTGATGTGCCAAGTGTGGGTGGTAAGGAACGGATAGCCGACCAGCATCGCACCGAGACCGGTGGCGGTCGCGAACAGCAGCCCGGTGCCCATCCAGCGCAGTGGGCGCAGGCTCATCTGCGCCTCGACCCACTGGGTACCGGCAACCATGTATTGCAGAATGAACGCGACCGACATCACCAGCCCGGCGACAAAACCGCCGCCCGGTTGATTGTGTCCACGCATGAACAGGTAGAACGACACCACCAGCGCGACAGGCAGCAGCAGACGGACCAGCACCGCCGGGACCATCATGAAGCCAAGTGCCGTGTCGCTGGCCGAACGCGGGTTGACCAGATCGGTAACCACGTCCGGTGCCAGCAGGCGCTGCTGGGCCGGCAACTGCAGGCTTTCCTTGGGCGGGCGGAAGCGGCGCAGCAGGGCGAATACGGTGAGCGCCACGGCGACCAGGACGGTGATTTCGCCGAGGGTGTCGAAGCCACGGAAGTCCACCAGCATCACGTTGACCACGTTGCTGCCGCCGCCCTCGGGCAGGGCGCGACTGAGGTAGAACGAGGAAATGTGGTTAGGCGTCTGTCGGGTGAGCATGGCGTAGGACAGCAGGGCCATGCCGGCGCCGACGGCAACCGAGAGCAGCAAGTCGCGCAGACGCCGAATCCGCGCCTTGCGCAGGCTGCCCGGCAATGGCGAAACTTCTTCGATACGTCGCGGCAACCAGCGCAGGCCAAGCAGAATCAACACCGTGGTTACCACTTCGACCGCCAGCTGCGTCAGCGCCAGATCCGGCGCCGAGAACCAGACAAAGGTCACGCAGGTCATCAAGCCACAGACGCTGACCATCGTCAGGGCGGCGAGACGGTGATACTTGGCTTGCCACGCGGCGCCAAGCGCACAGGCAATCGCCAGCAGCCACAGGGTCACGAAGACAATCGAACCGGGGATTTTCGGCCGGTCGCCCCAGCTCAGGCTGCTGTGCAGCATCGGGATCAGACCAGCGAAGACGGCGGCCAATACCATCAGAAAGAGCTGCATCTGCAAACGTTTGGTGCCGAGTCGACGCTCGACACGCCGGGCGATGCGCATCATCACGACCAGACTGCGCTCGAACAGCCGCTTGCCGTTGAAGCGGCCCACCAGCGGCGGGTACTTGAAGCGGCCGAGCTTGAACTGCTTGCGCAGCAGCAGATACAGGACGATGCCACCGGACATGGCGATCAGGCTCATGATCATCGGTGCGTTCAAGCCGTGCCAGATGGCGAGGCTGTATTCCGGCAACTCACCACCAACAACCGGCAGTGCCGCAGCGGCAAGCAATGGCCCGACAATCTGCGCCGGGAAAATCCCCACCAGCAGGCAGGTGAAGACCAGCAGCTCCACCGGCGCGCGCATCCAGCGCGGCGGTTCGTGCGGGGTGTGCGGCAGATCGGTAGCGGTGGGGCCGAAGAACACGTCGACCGTGAACCGCAGCGAATAGGCGACGCTGAACATGCCGGCGATGGTCGCGACGATCGGCAGGCTGGTTTCGACCCACGCGGTGGCGTTGATGAACACGGTTTCGGCGAAGAACATTTCTTTCGACAGGAAACCGTTGAGCAACGGCACGCCGGCCATCGAGGCACTGGCGACCATGGCCAGCGTCGCCGTATAGGGAATCAGTTTGATCAGACCACTGAGTTTGCGGATGTCACGGGTGCCGCTTTCGTGGTCGATGATGCCGGCGGCCATGAACAGAGAGGCTTTGAACGTGGCGTGATTGAGGATGTGAAAAACCGCGGCGACCGCGGCCAGTGAACTGTTCAGGCCCAAGAGCAAAGTGATCAGGCCCAGATGGCTGATGGTCGAATAGGCCAGCAAACCTTTGAGATCGTTCTGGAACATCGCGCAGTACGCGCCGAGCAACAGCGTACAGGCGCCGGCACCGCTGACGATGTAGAACCATTCTTCACTGCCCGACAGCGACGGCCACAAACGTGCAAGGAGAAAAACCCCGGCCTTGACCATGGTCGCCGAGTGCAGATATGCCGAGACGGGAGTCGGTGCCGCCATCGCGTGGGGCAGCCAGAAATGAAACGGAAATTGCGCGCTTTTGCTTAGCGCGCCGATCAGAATGAGTGGCAAAAGAACGGGGTAGAGGGCATGTGCGCGAATCAGATCACCGGCGGCCAGGACCTTGTCGAGGTCGTAGCTGCCGACGACATGGCCGAGAATCATGACCCCCGCCAGCAGGCATAACCCGCCGGCACCGGTGACCATCAGCGCCATATAGGCACCGCGTCGCGCATCGGCGCGGTGGTGCCAGTAGCCAATCAGCAGGAATGAGAAGAGGCTGGTCAGCTCCCAGAAAAACACGATCTGAATCAGGTTGCCAGAGATCACCAGACCGAGCATGGCGCCCATGAATGCCAGAAAAAACGCGAAGAAACGCGGCACCGGATCGTCCGGCGACATGTAATAACGAGCATACAAAGAGACGAGTGTGCCGATGCCCAGCACCAGCATCGAAAACAGCCAGGCGAAGCCGTCCATGCGCAAAATGAAGTTCAGCCCCAGGCTGGGCAACCACATGAATTCTTCGCGGATGACGCCGCCGTGGGCGATTTGCGGGTACAGCATCGCGACCTGAACGGTGCCGATCAAGGCAACCAGGCCCGCCAGCAGCGATTCGGCATTACGCGCATTGTGCGGCAGCACAGCTGCCAGACAGCTGCCAATGAATGGCAGAAGCAGTAGAACTATCAGGGACATAGGCTTCTAATCTGCGGAAGTTTGTGAAGCATCATACGTGCCAGCTCCCCGATCACCAAACGCGAGGATGTCTCAGAATCCTACAAAGTAGTCTGGAATTTTGTGTTTAGCGTTGTTTCAGAGACGGATTTGATGCCGCAAAAGTCCTCACCGCGAGCAGCTCACTCCTACAATTTGCAACGCGTTCACCTGTAGGAGTGCGCCTGCTCGCGATAGCTATTTATCGTGCAAGGCAGATTCCCGATCTCAACCAAGCGTTTCCTGCTCCAGTTCATCCTGCGTTTGAACAACCTTACCCTTGGTCTTCAACTCACTGACAATCACCGCTGCAACAATCAACCCGGCCCCAACCAGCGCAATCGCCGGCAAACGCTCTCCGGCAATTCGTCCGACGATCCCGGCCCACACCGGTTCACCTGCGTAGATCAACGTTGCCCGAGTCGGTGAAACGCTCTTCTGCGCCCAGTTCATTGCCACCTGAATCGCTGCACTCGCCGCGCCCAGGCCCAGAGCCGTCGCCAGCAACAACCAGGAAAAGTCCGGAATCACTTCACCGGTCGGGATTACCAGCAGGAACGACAACATCGCCGTGACCGCCAGTTGCACCACCGTCACCCGGCGCACATCGACCTGCCCGGCGAAGGTGCTGATCAAAATGATTTCGGCAGCAATCGCCACGGCGCTGATCAATGTCGCAATTTCTCCGGGACTGAAGTTCAACGCCGCCCCCGAAGGGCCCGACAACAGCATCAGCCCGGTAAACGCCAACATGATCCCGATACTTGGCATCAGCCCCGGTCGCCGTCCCAACACCAGCCATTGCAGCAAGGGCACAAAAGGCACATACAGTGCGGTAATGAACGCCGACTGGCTGCTTGGAATCGTTTGCAACCCGACTGTCTGCAAGCCGTAGCCGAGCATGATCGCCACGCCGATGAACGACCCCGCCTTGACCTCGAACACGGTCAGCTCCCGCAAGTGACGCCAGGAAAACATTGCGACGATTGCCGCCGCTGCTGCAAAGCGCAGGCCGACGAAAAACATCGGGCCACTGACCGTCATGGCATGCTGCACAAGCAGAAACGTGCCGCCCCAGATCATGGTAATCAGCACCAGCACGCACTCGGCTTTGCTGAAGCGGGAGAAGCGGATGCGGGAAGAAGAATTGTTCGGCGACATCATGACCTTGCGCACTGTAAAAGAGAGGCCGCACAATGCCGCCAACGTTGCGCAGTATACTGCCCAACCCCACCGAGTGAGCAATATAGTGCACAAAGATTCGACTCAGCGAGCCTCCGTCCTGCAACACGTCAGCCAGAATGTCCGACGTCTGCGCCATGCTGCGGACATGAGCCAGGCCGCGCTGGCGGAAAAATCCGGGGTGAGCCGACGCATGTTGGTGGCGATCGAGGCCGGCGAGAAGAATGTCAGCCTGACCACGCTTGATCGCGTCGCCGAAGCGCTGGACGTGGCCTTCAGCGATCTGATTCAAGCCCCCGATGCGCGCGACCCGAGCCGGATCAACGAGGTTGCCTGGGCGGGCGCGATTACCGGCAGCAGGGCCGTGCTACTGTCCAAGGCCACCGCGACCCGCGAAGTCGAGCAATGGGAGTGGTGTCTGCAACCGGGCGAGGTCTACCCGTCGCAACCAGACGCCGATGGCTGGAGCGAGCAAATCTACGTATTCGAAGGCTGTTTGACGCTGATGCTCGGCGATCAGCCGCAGCACATCAATAAAGGAGAGTTTTTCATGTTCGCCAGCAATCAGCCGCATTCTTATCGCAACGATGGCGAAGTCGCAGCGTGGTTCGTGCGTAATGTGGTGATCTGAATGGAGCAGCCTGCGGACATCCTGATCATCGGCGGCGGGCTCAGCGGCACGATGCTGGCGGTGCAATTGTTACGTCTGCCTGGACAACGAAGAATTTTGATCGTCGAGTCGCGTACTGAACTGGGGCGGGGGGAGGCCTACAGCGCTGTCGAGTTGGGGCATACGCTTAACGGCAACGCTGCGCGGATGAGCGTCGACCCGGATAATCCTGATGATCTGACGCAGTGGTTGAGCGCGCATATTGCTGCTGGCGGCTGGCCGGAGTCGGCTGAGCAGGATGTGCCGGTCAGTGACCTGTTTCCACCTCGTGGGCTGTTCGGTGTCTACGTACAGCACCGGCTTGCAGAGGCCAGGGAAGTGGGTGCGCTGCAAGGTTCGACTGTCGAACACATCTGTGCCGAGGCCGTCGACCTGCAAGTTGATCCCGCTTCAGTGAAGCTCACCTTGAGCGATGGTCAGCTTTTGCAGGGTTCCCGCGCCGTCCTCGCCACCGGCATGTTCCCCGCCGCCCGCACGCCGCAGACGCAATCCACTGGACTCAATGCCGCCGCCCTCGATCCTTGGGATGTGGCGGCCATGCGCAATCTCGATCCGCAATCCACCGTACTGATCATCGGCTCCGGTCTGACCATGGTCGATGCCGTGGTGTCGCTGGAGCAGGCCGGGCATCGCGGGCCGATCGAAGTGTTTTCACGGCATGGGTTGCTGCCCCATGTTCGTCGGCAACCGCCAGCCTGGGTGGATTTTCTGGCGCAGGATCACAGCATCCGTACGCCGCGCCAGTTGTTGCGCGAACTGCGTCGGCACTGTCGCGATGCCATCGCCCAAGGCATCGATTGGCAGGCACCACTGGATACGGTTCGCGCGCATATTGGACGGCTCTGGAGTCAGGCGACTGACGTGCAGCGTCGACAATTCGTACGGCATGTACGGCCGTGGTGGGAGAGCCATCACCATCGCTCGCCGCCGCTGAGTGCCGAGTTGATCGAGCGGCTGAGTAAGGCAGGGCGCTTGCGCATTCATGCCGCTTCGTTCAAGGGGCTTGAGCCGGGCAGTGGCGATGCTGTGGCCATTCGCATCCGTCCTCGCGGTGAGACTGAAACACGCGTCGTGAGTGGTGCGGCGCTGATCAACTCCAGCGGCATCGAATACGACTGGCGGCGGGTTGCTCGGCCGTTGCCGCAGCAGTTGCTGGCGCGGGGACTGGTGCAGGCGGGGCCGTTGGCGCTGGGGATCGCCGCTGTGGACGGCGCAGTGCTGGATGCCGATGGGCGCGTGAGTGCTCAGCTGTTTGCCATGGGCCCGCCGTTGCGCGGGATGTGGTGGGAGAGTACGGCGGTGACGGATGTCGCGGCGCAGGCTAAAGCGTTGGCAGGGCGGTTGGTGAAGAGTCTGAGGGATTGATGCGTTCCCTGTGGCTCGCCCCTACAGGATATTGAGGTTGTGAAAACAATTTGCGCCACACCGCAGCCCCTGTAGGAGTGAGCCTGCTCGCGATAGCGGTGGTTCAGTCAATAAAAGCTGACTGATAGACCGCGATCGCGAGCAGGCTCACTCCTACATTCGTTGCGTGGTGCCTGAAGGTATTACGCAACCACCCGATAGCACGGCACGTATGCCGCGCCACCCGGCAACTTCATCCGGTGCTGGGCGACAAAGGCCTTTAGCAGTGCATCCAGCGGCTGCATGATCGCCGCATCACCACGAATCTGATACGGCCCGTGTTCTTCGATCAGGCGAATTCCCTTGTCCTTGACGTTGCCGGCGACGATGCCGGAAAACGCTCGACGCAAATTGGCCGCCAGTTCATGCGGTGGCTGGTCGCGGTGCAGTTTGAGATTGGCCATGTTTTCGTGAGTCGGATCGAACGGACGCTGGAAGCCCTCGTCGATCTTCAACAGCCAGTTGAAATGAAACGCATCGTTCCGCTCGCGGCGGAACTGCTTCACCGCTTTCAGTCCCTGGGTCATCTGCCGCGCCACTTCGGCCGGGTCATCGATGATGATCTCGTAATGCTGCTTCGCCGCTTCGCCGAGTGTTGCGACGACGAACGCATCCAGTTGCTCAAGATACGGCGCGGCATGCTTCGGCCCGGTGAGGATCACCGGGAATGGCAGACCTTCGTTGCCCGGGTGCATCAGGATACCGAGCAGGTAGAGGAACTCCTCGGCAGTACCGGCGCCGCCCGGGAAGATGATGATGCCATGTCCAACACGGACGAAGGCTTCCAGACGCTTTTCGATGTCCGGCAGGATCACCAGTTCATTGACGATCGGGTTTGGCGCTTCGGCAGCGATGATGCCCGGCTCGGTCAGGCCGAGGTAGCGGCCGCCGTGAATGCGCTGTTTGGCATGGGCGATGGTTGCGCCCTTCATCGGGCCTTTCATTACGCCCGGGCCGCAACCGGTGCAGATGTCGAGGCTGCGCAGGCCCAGTTCGTGGCCGACTTTCTTGGTGTACTTGTACTCTTCGGTGTTGATCGAGTGGCCACCCCAGCACACCACGATTTTCGGCTCGACGCCCGGGCGCAGGGTGCGCGCGTTGCGCAGCAGGTGGAATACATAGTCACTGATGCCCTGGGAATTGCTCAGATCGATGCGCTGGCTGTCGAGTTCGTTCTCGGTGTAGACGATGTCGCGCAGAGCGCTGAAGAGCATCTCGCGGGTACTGGCGATCATCTCGCCGTCGACGAACGCGTCGGCCGGAGCGTTCAGCAGCTCCAGGCGCACCCCGCGATCCTGTTGGTGAATACGGATTTCGAAGTCTTTGTAGGCTTCGAGAATGGTCTTGGCATTGTCGACATGCGCGCCGGTGTTGAGGATGGCCAGGGCGCACTGGCGGAAGAGGGTGTAGGTGCTGCCGGATCCGGCTTCGCTCAGTTGTTGGACTTCACGTTGAGAAAGGGTTTCCAGACTGCCTTTCGGGCTGACCGAGGCATTGATTACGTGTCGTTGGGTCATGCAGTGATCCTTAAAACGATGCCTTCCGCAACGCAGCGGAGGGCATCCGAATAGTGTGTATCCATGAATGAAGATGGCACGATCTGCGCTGTACCGCCATGTCCCCGTTGGACGCTGAAAAGATGAAAAGGAGCCCAGCATAGCTAAAACCCGCTGCGATGCGATAATGCGCCGGCGAGTTTTTTCCATTGCGCCTCTTGTCACTCAGGGAAGTCATTTTCGATGTTCGAGATTCAGCCGATGGACCCCGCTACCTTTCGCCAGCAGACGCGCCGCAGCACAGTCATCATCGCGGTGCTGTTCCTGTTGCTGGCGATGCTGTTTTCGTCGGTCGCGGTGGCAGTGTTCGGTGAGCCCGATGGGGATAATCTGCGCTTCAATGTTGGCGGCGTGTTCGTGGCGTTTCTGCTGACGGCAGCGCTGTTGCGCGGACGTTTCTGGCATCAGACCTGGATGGCACCAGCCGTGTATGGCTGGCGCCTCAAGCGCAACCTGATGAGCATCACCAATGTGATGCATCAGGTGACAGCGGCAGTGCAAAGCGATGATCCGACGGCGATGAAGGTGTTGCGTTTCTACCACTTGGGATTGCTGCAGATGCACGAGCTGGACGGCAACTCGAGCGATCACGGCCAATTGCGTGACGAAGTCGAACAGCATAAGGCGCGGATGCAGGCGCAGGGCCTTGATCCACACCAGCCACGCTTCGACCCGCAATGGCTGGAGACATTGAAACCGGCCTCGCGTTAAAACGGAATGCGCCGGGCGCGGCGCAGTTTCCATGAGCGCAGCAGTCGCGCGTAGACGATCAGGTTGATCGCCAGTACCACGCTGCCGAGCGCCAGTTGAATCTGCGGGGTCAGACCTGCCGGGTAGATGATCGGCCAGATGTAATGCTCGATGAAGCCGCCGGCATATTCGGTCTGCCCGGCCGCGTGGCGCATCAGGTTTTCCCAGTAGGTCAGCGGGCAGGTCAGGTGCAACACCTCGACCGCCACGCCCCAGCCTGCCGCTGGCAGGTGCAGCCACATCAGCCGTGGCCAGCGCAGCACCAACAGCCCGCCGAGCAGGACGAAGAGGATGAAACTCAAGTGAAACAGCACCAGCCCGTCGGCGGCGATTCGGTACAGCATGGCGTCTTCCTGACGTGAAGATGAATGGCGCTATGGTACGCCGCGCGAGACAAAATTCCTTGGTGAATTCGGATCAGGAAAAGTGTTCTACCCTTTAACAATGATCAACTTGTTCAGAGGTGAGATGCACATGGCGAACGAGCAAACGCGTCCCGATGAAGATGAGCCGACAGAGGCCGAGATCGAGCGGCAGAAGAGAAGGGAGGAGAAAACCTGGAAGCATGATGACAGCCGCGAGCTGTCGGAGCGCGATCAGGAGCGTCCTCTGAAGCCTTGAACGGCGCATACGAAGAGCCCCGCATCAGCGGGGCTCTTCGCGTTTCAGAGGTCTTCCAGCTGCGTGAAGTCCGGGTATGTCGCTCGATACCCCAACGTTCGATCGATCCACGCATTGAGCTCATTGACCATCACCGGCGGATGGCCGGGATAACCCTCGAGGGTGCTGCGCAAGGTGCGTTCGATGTCGGGCACGCTGTGCAGGTTTCGGGTCTTGATGTAATGGCCGATAAAACAGTCGAGTTCCAGGCGTTCTGTCTTGGACAGATGGACACACTTCAGGCCGCTGACCTGTTTGATTGCAAAATCGTCGCTCACTTATTTCTCTGCAAGGCTTGAAAGTTGTTGATGGATTCCTGATCTCTTTGACTCTTTGGTCAACTGGTATACCAATCGGAAAGGCGGCGCGCATGCTATCCGCAGCGCGAGAAAATGTATGTATGACAGTCGAAATGTCAGACAGGCGGTTGATTCGCTCAAACGGCTGTTTTATCGAGGCTGTTTCGCGGTTGAAACACTTTTTGTAACGCTGAGGAATCAATGCAAGGCATGTTCGGATAACGCGCCGAGTCGGTAGATATTTAGTCGATCCTTCGTTCAACTGCTCGCCCGCCAGTCTGCCTCGACGGTGCGCAATACCGTGATTACGTTATGCAAAATTAGAATTTAAAAATTAAATTCAAGAGCGTTATGGTCTATGCAAATCTCATTTGCAGGACTCGCCATGAAGCTGTCTCGTTTCCTACGCCGCGCGCTGACCATTGCGTTGTTGATCTCGCCATTGGCCTACGCCGCGGAGCCTTTAGTCCTGCACGTCGGCGATCAGAACTACTACAACATCCGTGCTTCGGTCGAAGCCTCAGGTGTGTTGAAAGACGCGCCTTACACAGTCGACTGGAAACACTTCCAGGCTGCCGCGCCGCTCGCTGAAGCGTTGCAAACCGGCTCGCTGGATCTGGGTTTTCTCGGCGATTCCGGTTTCCTTTTCCTTGCTGCCAAACAGGCACCAGTGAAACTGATTGGCGTATCGCGGCAGAACCCCGACACCATTGCCTTACTGGTGCCCAAGGATTCGCCGGTGAAAACCATCGCCGACCTCAAGGGGAAAAAAGTCGCTTACTGGCCCGGAGCCTGGAGCCAGCAACTGACCTTGCGCGCTCTGGAGCAGGGTGGTCTGCCGGAAAACTACGTCGACTTCGTCAAGCTGATGCCGATCGACGCGGCCGCCGCTTTGCCGCAGGGCAGCATCGACGCCTTTCCGGTGTGGGAACCGTATATCTCGCAACAGATCGTGTTCTCTGGCGCTCGGCCGATCCTGACGGCGAAAAACCTGATGCCAGGGCTGAGCGCCATCGCGGCTTCGACTCCTTCCATCGACAGCAAGCGTGCGGCGATTGCCGATTTTCTCGGACGATTGAAACAAGCGCGAGCCTGGGTTGATCACCATACCGACGAGTACGCTGACCTCTGGGCAAAAAAAGCCAATCTCGATCAGACGGTCTCGCGGCATTGGTTGCGCCAGGCGCACATGAGCGTCGGACCGGTGGATCAGCAGGCGGCAGCGGATCTGCAGAGCACGGCGGACTTCCTGTTCAAAGTCAAAGCACTGCCCGCACCGCTGGCGACGGCAGGCATCATCGACACTTCGTTTCAACAAGCCTTGACTCACTGAAAACCAGCATCGGAACCAAACCCTGTGTACCTTATCCAACCTGCGCTCGCTGGTAGCAGCGCAGGAAAGGACAAGGGCGAGGGAGTTTTGCCATTGGACAACACGACGGCTATCGCCGGACTCAGGGCGAAACATGACTTCCGGATGCAAACTTCTCTGTGCTGCGCTCGTCGCGTTCGGTCTGGCCGGCTGCATCGCCGCGCCGGTCGAAATGACCGCGCAAACCGAAACCCGCCTGCAGTCCCGGGCACCCGTACGTTTTCTCCTGACGTTCGATGATGGCCCCAGCGATTCAGGTTTGTGGAACCCCACGGCCACGGTGCTCGACAGCCTCAAAAGCAGCGCTGTGCAGGCAAACATCAAAGCCGTGTTTTTCGTGCAGACCCGGGCGCCTCGGGCAGGTGACAGCGAGATCGGTCGCAGCTTGATGCGTCGTGAACACGCCGAGGGGCATATTCTGGCCTTTCACACCGCGACTCACTGGCACACCAACCATCGCTCGCTCGATCCGCAAGAACTGGAGCAGTCGCTGACCGAAGGCAGCGCCGACATCGCAGCTATTACTGGAGCGCCGCCCAAGCTGTTGCGCCCGCCATTCTGGAACTATGACAAACGCACATTCGCGGCCTACCAGAAGCACGGCTTGCAGGTTTTGCTCACGGATGTGAGCGCCAATGACGGCAAGGTCTGGGGCTTCAATGCCAGTCCCCGGCGTCGCGCGAATATGCTGCGGCAGTTGTCCGAAGTGCGCGAACGCATCGCCGTTGGTCAATTGCCGACGGTGGACGGTGTGATTCCGGTGGTGGTGACGTTCCATGATCTCAATCGCTACACGGCGCGCCACACCCGGGAATATCTGCAGATTCTGCTCGATAGCGCGGCGGCAACCGGGGTCAGACTGGCGGACAAGCCGTTCTACGACGATCAGGCCGCGCTGGAAAAAGCTGCGCTGGCGCGTATTGTCCAGGAAAGCGCTGAACCGGTGAATCTGCCCGGAATGTGGAACTGGATCTGGGATCACGACGCACATTGAGGCGTAAGTAATCTGTGATCGGCTTGGCATTTTCGGGCCGGGCAATGAACACTTCCTGCATCTATGCTCGTTGGATCGATTCCGCCTGCGAGGCGTCCGTCCATGCTTGCCATTGCCGATATTTGTCGCATCGTCGAGTCAGGCTTCCCTAACTACAAATGTGATTGCGCGCCAACGGCGCAGGGGTTGTTGCGCATCGAGGTGTATGAGCCGGGCAGCGGGCGTATTGAACTGTTGCTGGATGGCGTTTCTCCCGAACATCTGGTGACCATCCGGGACATTTCCAATTTCATCGGTGAGTTGCGCACTGAAATGAGCGCGGGACGCCGGGCTTTCGCCGGCTGACTTTATAAACGCCGTTGAAAGGCCTGCACGATGCGCCGCGTGGCGTCGTTGGTTTCGAGATTGTGCACGGCATCGAGCGGAAACCAGATGCAATCGACGATTTCGTTCTGTGGGCGGACATCGTCGATGTTGACCACTGAGGCCTCGTAAACGTGATGCCGCGTGCTACCGGACTGCAGGTCCATCAAGTACAGCACTTCATCGGCATTCAGCCCGGTTTCTTCCTGCAACTCGCGCACGGCAGCGGCCGCGCGGGTTTCCCCGCGCTCGACCTTGCCGCCGGGCAATGACCACGGATGACGGGGTTTGCGCACGAGGAGGATGTGACGATCCTGCTCGCAGATGACGGTAGCGCGTACTTTCATGGATGCCTTGCTGGTTGATGTCATAAAACTGTAATTGAACTGCAATATTCGAGCCGTGCGCGGGTTTAAAGGTTCCCGTTTAATTGGGAGCCTTCTGCATGTGGAAAAGTGCCGGCCTATTGACGGTAAGGGACGCGACATCCGGTTTACACCGCAGCGGGGACCCGGTGTAAGGTGAACACGTACACCGAAAACACCGTTGGCAAAAAGGAGGTGCTCATGAGCATTCCAATGCTGAACAAGCTGCACATGAACGGTTATGACGTGCTCAGCGTGAACAACGGCCCCTGGCGGGTCTGCACGCAGGGCGATCGATTGGCGTCATTCACCAGCAGGGAGGAGGCGATGGCCTATGCGGCGGCGCTTCCCGGCTATAAAAAACGCTCCAGGCCGGTGCAGAGTCACAAAGTCGGTTGACATGTAGTCATGAAGCCCCGGTTGCGACCGGGGCTTTTTTGTTGAAGCAGGCGCATCGGCGTCAGTGGATTTTGGATCGGCTGATGGTCCGGGCTTTTACCTCCTTGGCATAACCTTGCAATCTTTCCTCGTCGCTTTGCAGGATTTCGCAAGAGCGCAAAACGGTCTGGGCGTCTGCCTCGTTACCCGATTTGCGCAGCTGTTCAGCGATGCGCTTGAGGTCGACTGCCGACCACCTCAGGTCGGACGCCACGCTTTGCAGATCCCGTTGAAGTTCGTGTTCGTATTCATTGAGCCGCATGATCACCTCCAGAACATTCTCGGTAGAAAAGAGTAGTCGCATTTTTCCAGATGCAACCGGGTCATCTGACGCTCGGCTGAACCGATGTAAAAAATTGTCCGATCGCCGATAACGGCGGGGTGCCACGATGGATGTGCACGCGGTTAAACGGTACATTCGCTTTTTTTCAGATCAGGTAAACAGCATGCGCGTATGGATCGGCACTTTGGCATTGGCCCTGTTGACGGGTTGCTCGTTACCAGCATCGTTGGTGCCGGGCGAGCCAAACCTCAGCAAGACCAGTGACAAGCCTCCCAGAGAATATGCGGCATGTTTGTTACCGTTGTGGCAGAAGGACGTCGCCAAGACTGCGCAGACGTCGATTTCCAACGGCTATCGAATTACCGCGCCGAGCATTATCACGGCGGATGAGATTCTCGATATCGTCAAGTACAAGGACGGCAGCAAAGTGTCCCTTTACCAAGGGCCGCCATGGGCCAAGTCCGGGTCGCTGCGCCAATCGGTGCGTGACTGCCTGTAGCCACGCCTCTGATTCACAGCAAAGGCAGACACCGAATCCCCGGTGTCTGCCTTTTTTCCTGGATGGAGATTTGATTCAGGGCGCGGTGTTGGCGGTGGGCAATCTCTGTCTGTGGATCGGCTCGAAGGGGTTTTCATTAGGACGCTGGGATGATCGGGCGCAAACGCTCTGGGCATTTGTGTTTTCGCTGATGCTGGGATTGTTTGCCTGTTACCTGGCTACGAATGACAAATTGCATGGCTGGTTACGCCGGCGAAACGTCACGAAACAATCTTCTTATCCGAGTGAATGGTTCTGCGCTTTTTCCCAATATGAGCGCTTCATAACCCTGCATTTAAATGACGAAAGGCGCGTATTAGGCTGGCCCGTCGAGTGGCCACGCGAATCATCCAATGGTCAGTTCGTGATGAAATACCCGCGTTGGCTCAGCGATGATGGCCAACCGGCACCTATTGGCGCCGAGTTTTTATTGATAGATTCCGCCAAAGTCAAATGGGTTGAGTTCAGCCCAACATCAGAGGGATCAGCATGCCAACTGCCAGAGCACCACAACCCATGCCAAAGCATTTAGAGCGACTCTTTGTCGGGCCGGACGGGAAAATGCTTGAAGTGCCGTTGATCAAGGGGCCCAGTGCGCCGCCGCCTCTGAAACCCCGGCCTACACGATAAGCTTCCTCAGCCCCAACCCTCCACCACCGCCCGGCGAATCGCCTCCAGCAACATCGCGAACGCCGGGTTGTCATTGTTCTCCCGCCAGATCAGATGCAGCTCGCTCTGCACCCCTTCGCCGAGATCGATCTCGCGAAACACCACATTCCTGAACACCACGCTGGTCGCGCAACGCGGTACCAGTGCCAGACCCATGCCGGCGTTGACCAGCGCCAGAATCGTCAGCGAAGACCCCAGCCATTGCACGTAATCCGGTGCCACCCGCGCTGAACGCAGCGTACCGGTCAACAGTTCGTTGAACGGCGGATAAGCTTCATGGGAGTACATCAGGAACGGTTGTTTATCCAGATCAGCGACTGACACTTCAGCCGCGTTTGCCAGCCGATGCCCGCTCGGTACCGCCAGCACGAACGGCTCGCGCACCAGGCATTCGGTGGCATAGCCCGGTTCCTGCAATGGCGCCCGGGCGATGCCCAAGTCGATACGGCGAGCCCTCAACGCCTCGTGCTGCTGATAGGTGTTCATCTCTGCCAGATCGATTTTTACCTGGGGCTGCTTGAGTCGCGCTTCGGCGATCACCTTGGGCAGAAACTCATACACCGCGCTGCCGACGAACGCGATGTTCACCGTACCAATATCGCCCTCGGCAAACCGGCGCGCGGTGACCGCCGCTTGCTGTGCGCGCTCCAGCAGATTCTGCGCTTCAACGAAAAACGCCCGGCCCGCCGCCGTCAGCGCAACGCTGCGGGTGCTGCGGGTGAACAGCTCGACGCCAAGGTGATGTTCGAGCAATTGAATCTGCCGACTCAGCGGCGGCTGGGTCATGTTCAGGCGTTCGGCGGCGCGGCGGAAGTTGAGTTCCGTGGCGACCGTGGTGAAACAGCGCAGTTGGGTGAGTTCGAACATTGATCTAATCCGGGTATCAATCGAATGCCAGTTTAGATTAGACGGGATCAATGCGCGGCGTCCATGATCGGCTCATCGCTTCAAGCCATCCCTAAAAAAACAAGATCGGGAGTCGCCCCTTGAAAACCCTCCAGAATTCGCCGGACATCACGGTGCTTGCCCGCGCCGCCGCCAAGGTCAAGCGCCATGTGCTGCCGCTGTTCGTAGTGATGTTCATCGTCAATTACATCGATCGGGTCAACATCGGTTTCGTGCGCAGCCATCTGGAGACCGATCTGGGCATCGGCGCGGCGGCTTATGGACTGGGTGCCGGTCTGTTTTTTATCGGTTACGCATTGTTCGAAGTGCCATCGAACATGTTGTTGCAGCGCTACGGCGCGCGGGTCTGGCTGACCCGGATCATGTTCACCTGGGGCGCTGCGGCCATGGCCATGGCATTTGTCCAGGGTGAAACCAGTTTCTATGTACTGCGCTTTATCCTTGGCGCGGCGGAGGCCGGGTTCTTCCCGGGCATCATTTACTACTTCACCCAGTGGCTGCCGGCGTCCGAGCGCGGCAAAACCATGGCGGTGTTTCTCAGCGGCTCGGCGATTGCCTCGGTGATTTCCGGCCCGGTCTCCGGTGCGCTCCTGCATATCAGTGGCTTGGGCATGCACGGCTGGCAATGGATGTTTCTGATCGAAGGCGCGGCCTCGGTGGTGTTGTGCGCATTCGTCTGGTTCTGGCTGCAATCGCATCCGCGGCAAGCGAAATGGCTCAGCGAGGAAGAGCGAGACGCACTGGTCGCGGCGATTGCCGAGGAACAGCGCGCCCGCGAAGCGGTACAAGTCGCCAAGCCGTCGATGTTCAAGCTGCTGGCCGACCGGCAGATCGCGCTGTTCTGCTTCATCTATTTCTCCATTGCCCTGACCATCTATGGCGCGACGTTCTGGCTGCCAAGCATGATCAAGAAGATGGGCAACCTCGGAGATTTCCAGGTCGGGCTGCTTAATTCGGTTCCCTGGATTATTTCGATTGTCGCCATGTACGGCTTTGCAGCGATGGCCGGCAAGTGGAAATTCCAACAGGCCTGGGTCGCGCTGACCCTGGTGATCGCGGCCATCGGCATGTTCATGTCGACCACGGGCGGGCCGGTGTTTGCTTTCGTCGCCATCTGTTTCGCGGCCATCGGCTTCAAAGCGGCGTCGGCGCTGTTCTGGCCGATCCCGCAAAGCTATCTGGATGCACGCATCGCTGCGGCGGTGATCGCGCTGATCAACTCCATTGGCAACCTTGGCGGCTTTGTCGCGCCGACCGCGTTCGGCATTCTCGAACAAACCACCGGCTCCATCGAAGGCGGCCTGTATGGCCTGGCAGCGACATCGCTGGTCGCCGCCGTGGTGATCTTCTTCGCCCGCACAGCGCCCGGTGCCAAAGGCCAAATCCCGGCAAAGCCAAGTGACGAAGCCGCCGTTGTGGCGCCGGTTCGTCCGGCTGCGAGCCACTGAATCGATTGTTGATCTGTCAGGAGCGTCATCTTGAAAATCACCCGTGTCAGCGTCACCCCGATTGCCTTCCGCGATCCGCCACTGCTCAACGCCAGTGGCATCCACGAACCTTTTGCCTTGCGCTCGATCATCGAGATCGAGAGTGACAACGGCTACATCGGCCTCGGCGAAAGCTACGGCGATGCCCCGGCGCTGGCGATCCAGCAACAATTGCAGAGTCAGTTGATCGGCCTTGATCCGTTCAATCTCAATCAATTGCGCGCGATCGTACAAGCCACCGTGGCGGCGAATAAACCCGCAAGCATCGCTGGCGCCGAACTGGCGCCCGGTTCCCACGCCAGCAAAGCGGTGAGTAATGCCTACTCGGCATTCGAAGTGGCGTTTCTCGATTTGCAGGCGCACTACCTGAATGTGCCGCTGGTGGACCTGCTCGGCGGGGCGATCCGCGAGGAAGTGCCGTTCAGCGCCTACCTGTTTTTCAAATACGCCGAGCATATCGACTCGCCTTACAAGCCGGACAACTGGGGCGAGGCGCTGAACGAGCAGCAGATCGTCGCGCAGGCCGCGCGGATGATCGAGGCGTACGGATTCAAGAGCATCAAGCTCAAGGCTGGCACCTTGCCGCCGGAGCATGAAGTGGCGTGCATCAAGGCGCTGAAAAAAGCCTTTCCGGGATTTCCGCTGCGCATCGACCCAAACGGCAACTGGTCGCTGGAGACGGCGATTCGCATGGCCGAACTACTCGGCGATGATCTGCAGTATTACGAAGACCCGACCCCCGGCCTTGATGGCATGGCCGAATTGCACAAGCGCACCGGTCTGCCCCTGGCGACCAATATGGTGGTCACCGATTTCGACGAGTTCCGCCGCAGCGTTGCGCAGAACAGTGTGCAGATCGTCCTTGCCGACCACCATTACTGGGGTGGTCTGCGTGATACGCAGACGCTGGCGAAAATGTGCGAGGTATTCGGGCTCGGCGTGTCGATGCATTCCAACTCGCACCTGGGCATCAGCCTGATGGCCATGGCGCACGTCGCGGCGGCGGTGCCGAATCTGGATTACGCCTGTGACACTCACTACCCGTGGCAGGAGCCGGACGAGGAAGTGATCAAGGGCGGCAAGCTACCGATCGTCGATGGCTGCGTGAAGATCACCAGGGCGCCCGGGCTGGGGCTGGAACTGGATCATGAGCAACTGGGCAAGCTGCATGATCAGTACCTGACCTGCGGGATTCGCCAGAGGGATGATGTGCGGCAGATGCAGCGGTACAAGGCGGATTGGCGGGCGGTCAAACCCCGATTCTGAGGTGTCTGATTTGGCGCTATCGCGAGCAGGCTCACTCCTGCAGTTTGAAATGCGCTCCCCTGTAGGAGTGAGCCTGCTCGCGATGGCGCCGGTGCTGTCAAAGCGTCTCCAGCAGCCAATCCCGAAACGCCTTCAACGAAGGCAGATTCTCATTGCGCGGCGGATACACCAGGTAATAGCTGCGCCGGCTGGTAATTGGCTCGCCCAGTTGCAGCAATTCGCCCTTGAGCAATTCTTCCCCGACCAGAATTCGCGGCACCAGGCCCACGCCGATATTGGCGCGTACCGCCTGAATCAAGTGAGAGGTCATCTCAAAGCTCGGCCCGATCCTCATGCTGCGGTGCGGCAGTTGATGATGGCTGAACCATTCCGCCCACGCCTGGGCATTGCTGCTGACGTTGAGCAGCAACTGCCCGGCGATGTTCCCCTCGGCCTCGTCGCGTTCAGTTTCCGACAGCTGCGCGCTGGCAATCGCCACCAGTTCTTCGGTGTGCAAGGGCAGGGCAGTCAGGCCTGGCCACTCACCCCCGCCAACGCAGATGGCGGCGTCGATTTCGCTGGTGTCGAAGTCGATGGTCTCGATCCGCGAGTGCAGGTGCACGGTCATGCCCGGGTGCGCCGTGTAGAAATCCTTCAGCCGTGGCAGCAGCCATTTCGACCCGAAGGTCGGCAACGTCGCCAGGCGCAGGCTGTGAATGCCCGAACCAAACGCCATCGCCTGCAACGTCGCGCTGCGAATCTGCCCAAGGGCTTCGGCGAGCTCGCGCTGATACATGCGCCCGACATCGGTCAGTACCACCTGCCGGCCTTCGCGAGTGAACAGGCGCATGCCGAGCATCTTCTCGAGAATCTGTACCTGCCGGCTGACCGCGCTCTGCGTCAGTGACAGTTCATGGGCGGCGCGGGTGTAGCTTTCGTGCCGGGCGGCGGCCTCGAAAGCCAGGAGCAGCGACATGGACGGCGTGAGGGTGCGCGGATTCATTCGTAAAACTCATTGATAGCGGGCCGAATTTACGCTTGTTCCAAGGTTTGCCAGCAATGAACATGGGCGCAATCAGATGGCGGAGCCTGACGCAATCATTCGTTGCGCACAACTGTTCACCGCCACACAGCCCGATTTGACCGAGATGACCTGACCGATGATTGCCCAGCTGTCGCCCGCCAAAGCCCTCACCGGCGATTACCAACAATTCCTCGCGGCCCTGAAAGACAGCGGCTTTCGCGGTGAAATCAGCGCCGATTACGCCAGCCGCGTGGTGCTCGCTACCGATAACTCGATCTACCAGCGCCTGCCGCAAGCGGCGGTGTTTCCGCTGGATGCGGGCGATGTGGCGCGGGTAGCACGGCTGATTGCCGAGCCCGCCTACGAGAACGTAGTGATCACCCCGCGTGGCGGCGGCACCGGCACCAACGGCCAGTCGCTGACGGACGGCATCGTCGTCGACCTGTCGCGGCACATGAACCGCATCCTGGAAATCAACGTCGAACAGCGCTGGGTGCGGGTGCAGGCCGGGGTGGTCAAGGATCAGCTCAACGCCGCGTTGAAATCCGCCGGGTTGTTTTTCGCCCCGGAATTGTCGACCTCGAACCGCGCCACGGTCGGCGGCATGATCAATACCGACGCCAGTGGCCAGGGCAGTTGCACCTACGGCAAGACCCGCGACCATGTGCTGGAACTTGAGATGATCCTGCGCGGCGGCGAGCGTCTGCACGGTCTGGCACTGACGGAGGATGAGCTTGAAAGGCAGTGCGCTCGCAATGATCGGGTCGGCGAAGTCCATCGTTGTGCACGGCAGATCATTGATGAGCAGGGCGAGCTGATCAAGGCACGCTTCCCCGATCTCAACCGTTGCCTGACCGGTTATGACCTGGCGCACCTGCGCGAGGCCGACGGGCGCTTCAATCTCAACAGCGTACTCTGTGGCGCGGAAGGCTCGCTGGGCTTCGTTGTCGAAGCGCGTCTCAACGTGCTGCCGATCCCCAAACATACGATGCTGGTCAATATCCGCTACGCCGGGTTCATGGATGCACTGCGCGATGCGCGGGCGTTGATGGCGCTCAAGCCGTTGTCGATTGAAACCGTCGATTCCAAGGTCTTGTTGCTGGCGATGCAGGACATCGTCTGGCACGGTGTTGCCGAGTATTTTCCCGAAAACGCTGAGCGCCCGACTTTGGGGATCAACCTTGTCGAGTTCTGCGGCGACGACCCCGAAGATTTGCAGCGTCGCGTCGAAGTGTTCGTCGAACACCTGAAAAATGATCGCACCGTGGAGCGCTTGGGCCACACGCTGGCGGTCGGTCAGGCAGCGGTGAACAAGGTCTACGGCATGCGCAAACGTGCGGTGGGCCTGCTCGGCAACGTCGCCGGTGAAGCCCGCCCGCAGCCCTTCGTCGAGGACACCGCCGTGCCGCCGCAGCACTTGGCCGAATACATCGCCGAACTGCGCGACCTGCTCGATAGCCATGGTTTGCAGTACGGCATGTTCGGCCATGTCGACGCCGGTGTGTTGCACGTGCGGCCGATCCTCGACATGAAAGACCCGCAGCAAGCGGCGCTGGTGCGCCCGGTGTCCGATGGTGTCGCGGCATTGACCCAGCGCTACGGCGGCCTGCTCTGGGGCGAACATGGCAAGGGCCTGCGTTCGGAGTACGCGCCGGCATTCTTTGGCGAACTGTATCCGGCGCTGCAAGCCTTGAAAGCAGCGTTCGACCCGTTCAACCAGTTCAACCCGGGCAAGATCGCCACGCCTGCCAACGGCGGCGCGGCGCTGCTGAAGATCGATGAAGTGACCCTGCGTGGCGAACTGGATCGGCAGATCGACGAGAAGGTCTGGCAGAGCTACGGTGCCGCCATGCATTGCAACGGCAACGGCGCCTGCTACAACTTCGATCCCGATGACGCCATGTGCCCGTCGTGGAAAGCCACCCGCGAGCGTGCGCAGTCACCTAAAGGCCGCGCCTCGCTGATTCGCGAATGGCTGCGGTTGCAGGGAGAGGCGGGTGTTGATGTGCTTTCGGATGCGATTCGCCAACCGGCGTTCTTCCGCACGCTGTGGCAGCGTTGGCGTAACAGTCGCGATCCGTCGGCGGACTTTTCCCATGAGGTGTATGACGCCATGGCCGGTTGCCTGGCCTGTAAATCCTGCGCGGGGCAATGCCCGGTCAAGGTCAACGTGCCGGAATTCCGCTCGCGCTTTCTTGAGCTGTATCACAGCCGTTACCTGCGTCCGGCGCGGGATTATCTGATTGCTTCGCTGGAATATACGATCCCGTACATGGCGCGAATTCCGGCGCTGTATAACGGTTTGATGGGCGCTGGCCGGGTGCGTGGCGCACTGGCGCGTATCGGCGGCATGGTCGATGTGCCGTTGCTCAGCCGTTTCGATTTCCACGCGGCGATGCGTCGTTGGCAGGTGCAGCCAGCGACGGTTGCGACACTGTCGACGCTCACGCCGGAGCAACGCGAACGCAGCGTGGTCATCGTGCAGGACGCCTTCACACGCTACTTCGAAGCGCCGTTGTTGGCGGATCTGGTCGAGCTGATTTCGCGCCTGGGTTATCAGGTGTATCTGGCACCGTTCAGCGCCAACGGCAAACCGCTGCATGTGCAGGGCTTTCTTTCGGCGTTCAATCGGGCGGCGTTGCGCAACGCTGAGCAATTGCAGGCGCTGGCGCAGACTGGCGTGCCGCTGCTGGGGCTCGATCCGGCGATGACCCTGGTCTACCGTCAGGAGTACTTGAACGTCCCGGGCCTGCAGGCCTGTCCGCAAGTGGCGCTGGTGCAGGAATGGTTGCTCGAAGTCATGCCGGAGCAGACGCCTAAGACTCAGGCCAAAGCGTTCCGCCTGCTCGCCCATTGCACGGAGAAGACCAACGCGCCGGCCGCGACCCGGCAGTGGGAACAGGTTTTCGAACGTGCCGGTTTGCAGCTGGCGACGCAAGCCACCGGTTGCTGCGGGATGTCCGGCACCTATGGCCACGAGGCACGCAATCGCCAGACGTCGGCGTTGATTTACGAGCAGTCGTGGGCGCGTCAGGTGCAGGCGCCGGCGGAGCAGGGCGAGGCGTTGGCGACCGGCTATTCCTGCCGCAGCCAGGTCAAGCGCCAGTCGGATCGGGCGCTGCGCCATCCGTTGCAGGTGTTGCTGGAGGCTCTGCGTCGCTGATCGTGTCGCTGGTGTCCTGGTCCCAGATCAGGCGCGGGTCGAAACTCATCGCCGCGAGCATGGTGAACACCACGACCAGGCCGAAGAACAGGATACCCGGTCGTGGCTCGATATCGCCCAGCGCCTGGAATTTCACCAGTGCCGCGACCAGCGCGACCACCAGCACGTCGAGCATCGACCAGTAACCGATCAGCTCGACGAAGCGATATAACTTCGAACGTTCCCTGCGCGCCCAATCGCTGTTTCGCTGGACGGTGATCAGTAGCAGGGTCAGGGCGACGAATTTGATCCCCGGCACCGCGATGCTGGCGATGAAAATGATCAAGGCAATGTCCCACGCCCCGGCTTCCCAGAACTCCAGCACGCCGCTCATGATCGTGCTGTCGGCACCGTTGCCGAGCATCACCGTGTTCATCACCGGCAGCAGATTGGCGGGAACATAAAAGGCCAGCGCGGCGAGCATGTACGCCCAGGTGCGCGCCAGCGAATTGGTTTTGCGCCGATGCAACGGCGCATCGCAGCGTGGGCACTCGTGTGGCTCGTCGGTCATATCGCAGGCCAGGCCACAGCTGTGGCACAGGCACAGGTTGAGTTCGCTGGCGGTCGGCGGACGCTTCATAAAATGTCCCACAGTTCGCGGATGTCCCGGCCGGCAATGCGGATCATCATCAGGCTCAGCACCGCCAGGGCGAACAGGCCGATCCCGGGCAGCACATCGAGCAGACCGGCGAGTTTGAACACTGCGACCATCGCCCCCAGCAGACACACCTCAAGCATGCTCCACGGGCGCAGGGTTTCCAGCCAGCGCATGCACAGATTGAACCCCGGTGCCCGACGCAGGCCGAGGGCAAAACCCAGCACCCAGACCAGCAGCACCAGCTGAAAGGCCGGGGCGATGATGATCGCAATCGCCGCGACCATGGCGATAAACGTGATCGGTCCCTGGCTCAGCGCCAGCACCGAATCCCACAGCGTCGCGCTGTTTTTCATGCCTTTGAGGCTGATGCTCATCACCGGATAGAAATTGGCAAACAGCCACAGCATCGCCGCCGTGAACGTCAGCGCCAGACGCTGCTCGATCGTCAGGCCGTTGAAGCGCTGCAGCACGCCACCGCAGCGCACGCACAGGGTTTTCTGGTGCTTGGCGAGCACGACTTTTTCGTACACGCAATCACAGTGCTCGCAGATGATCAGGTGTTCGGTGTTGACCATGGACAACGCTCAAGGAAGGCCGCGACGGCAGGGCAGACCTGTTCACTATAGAAGGCCGGGGCCGATGGGCAACCTTGATCCTGAGATGTTTGGGTTTTGCTTTTTTGATGTTATAAGGTAACGAGAATTTGCGGGCGGCGGTGTGGCCGTCCGGTGTTATCCCTCTCGATTGCGAAAGATCCATGACCCCTGTGCTTCCCCGTTCTGCCCCATTGACGACTGGCCGGCTGCTCTCCATTGATGCGCTCAGAGGCCTGGTGATCCTGTTCATGCTGCTCGATCACGTGCGCGAAACCTTCCTGCTGCACCGCCAGGTCTCCGATCCGATGGACGTCGCCAGCACCGAGCCGGCGCTGTTTTTCAGCCGCACGCTGGCGCATTTGTGTGCGCCGGTGTTTGTCTTGCTGACCGGACTGTCGGCCTGGCTGTACGGTGAAAAATACGCCGGCAAAGCCGATGTCAGCGCGTTTCTGTTCAAGCGCGGATTATTTCTGGTGGTGCTGGAATTCACTCTCGTCAACTTCGCCTGGACGTTCCAGTTACCGCCCAGCGTGATCTACCTGCAAGTGATTTGGGCGATCGGCCTGAGCATGATCGCGCTGGCGCTGCTGGTCTGGTTGCCGCGCGCGGTGTTGCTGACGCTGAGCCTGGCGATCATCGCCGGACACAACTTGCTTGATACGCTGCACTTCCCGGTGGAGTCGGCGCTGCATGTGCCTTGGGCGATTCTGCATGATCGAGGCTGGATCGAGATCAGCGACACCCTGCGCTTGCGTACCTCGTACCCGCTGCTGCCGTGGATCGGTGTGATCGGCTTGGGGTACGCGCTGGGCCCGTGGTTTGCCCGAAGTATGGATGCGGCGGTGCGTCAGCGTCGTTTGCTGCTTGCCGGAGTCGGTGGGTTGCTGGGGTTTGCGGCACTGCGCTTGATCAACGGCTACGGCGAGAAACCGTGGGCGGTCAGCGATTCGCTGGTGCAGACGCTGATGAGCTTTTTCAACATCACCAAGTACCCGCCGTCACTGCTGTTCATCGCATTGACCGTTAGCTCCGGCCTGTTGCTGCTGCTCGCCTTCGAGCGCGTGCAGAGTCGCCGCTGGATTGGCTGGCTGACCGTATTCGGCTCGGCGCCGATGTTTTTCTATCTGCTGCATCTGTACGTGTTGAAAGTGTTGTACCTGATTGGCGTGGCGCTGTTCGGCCTGAATCAGGGCAGCTATTTCGGCTTTTCGACGGTGGCGGCTGTGTGGCTGGCAGCGGTGGTCCTTGCCGTGGTGTTGTACCCGGCAGTGCGCTGGTTTTCGCAACTGAAAGCGCGGCGCCGGGACATCAGCTGGTTGAAATATCTGTAACTTGCGCGGACTTGTGGGAGCGAGCCTACTCGCGAAGAGGTGGTGTCAGTCAATACATTCGGTGACTGACAGAATGCTTTCGCGAGCAGGCTCGCTCCCACAATGGAAGGGTGTTGCGCCCCACATCACCTACACCGCCGTCCCCCTGTGGGAGTGAGCCTGCTCGCGAAGAGGGCGTGCCAGTCAATACTTTCTCGGCGACTGACAGAATGCTTTCGCGAGCAAGCTCGCTCGCACAATGGAAGGTGTTGCGCCCCGACTCACCTGCGCCGCCGTGCCCCTGTGGGAGTGAGCCTGCTCGCGAAGAGGTGGTGTCAGTCAATACATTCGGTGACTGACAGAATGCTTTCGCGAGCAGGCTCGCTCGCACAATGGAAGGTGTTGCGCCCCGACTCACCTGCGCCGCCGTGCCCCTGTGGGAGCGAGCCTGCTCGCGAAGAGGTGGTGTCAGTCAATACATTCGGTGACTGACAGAATGCTTTCGCGAGCAGGCTCGCTCCCACAATGGAAGGGTGTTGCGCCCCACATTACATACGCCGCCGTGCCCCTGTGGGAGTGAGCTTGCTCGCGAAGAGGGTGTGCCAGTCAATACTTTCGGCGACTGACAGACTGCTTTCGCGAGCAGGCTCGCTCCCACAGTGGAAGGGTGTTGCGCCCCGACTCACATACGCCGCCGTGCCCCTGTGGGAGTGAGCCTGCTCGCGAAGAGGGCGTGCCAGTCAATACTTTCGGCGACTGACAGAATGCTTTCGCGAGCAGGCTCGCTCCCACAATTGCTACCGTGATTGGCTTATTTGCGATCCAGCCACACGGTCTGCGCGTTGCAGAATTCCCGTACGCCAAAGTGCGAGAGCTCACGACCGAAGCCGCTCTTCTTCACGCCGCCGAAGGTCACGCGCGGGTCGCTGGCGGAGTAGCCGTTGATGAACACGCCGCCGGTTTCCAGTTCGCTGGTCAGTTGCTGGGCCAGCGCCACGTTGGCGGTGTAGATCGTCGCGGTCAGGCCAAAATCGCTGTCGTTGGCCAGAGCCACGGCGTGCGCGCAATCGCGGGCGGTGATGATCGAGGCGACCGGGCCGAACAGTTCCTGTTTGAACGAAGTCATGCGGTCAGTGACATCGGCCAGAACCGTCGGCTCATAGTAGTTGCCGGCGCCTTCGGCCTTTCTGCCACCGAGCAACAGCGTCGCGCCTTCTTCAAGGGTGTCGCGCACTTGCTGATCGAGTTCGTCACGCAGATCGAAACGCGCCATCGGCCCGATGTAAGTGTCGGCGTTCAGCGGATCGCCCATTTTCAACTGGCGTGTAGCTTCAACGAACTTACGCGTGAATTCCTCGACCACTCCTTGTTCGATGATCAGGCGCTTGGCAGCCGCGCAGACCTGCCCGGAGTTCTGATAACGACCGACTACCGCCGCATGCACGGCTTCATCCAGATCGGCGTCATTAAGCACAATGAATGGATCGGAACCGCCGAGCTCCAGCACGCACTTCTTCAACGCTGCACCGGCCTGAGCACCGATGGCCATGCCGGCGCGGACGCTGCCGGTCAGCGTCACGGCGGCGATGCGCGGATCGGCGATGGCGGTGGAAACGCCTTCCGGGGTGACGTTGAGCACTTCGAACACGCCGTCGGGGAAACCGGCGCGGACGAACGCATCGCGCAGCAGATAAGCGCTGCCCATCACGTTCGGCGCATGCTTGAGCACGTAGGTGTTGCCGGCAAGCAGCGTCGGCACCGCGCCGCGCAGCACCTGCCAGATCGGGAAGTTCCACGGCATCACCGCCAGAATGGGCCCCAGCGGGCGATACTCGATGCGCGCCTTGCCGCCTTCAACTTGTGTGGCCTCAGCATCGAGCATGGCCGGGCCGTGTTCGGCGTACCACTCGCAGAGCTTGGCGCATTTCTCGATTTCGCCACGGGCCTGAGTGATCGGCTTGCCCATTTCCTGGGTGATCATCGTCGCCATCGCTTCTGAGGTTTCACGCAGCGCGCCGGCCAGAGCGGTCAGCAGGCTTGAGCGATCCTGCAGCGGCTTGCGCTTCCACTTGCCGAAGCCGTAAGCGGCGCGGGTCAGTGCTGCATCGAGGGCAGCGGCGGATTCAAACGCGTAGTGACCGATCTGCTCGCCGGTGGCGGGGTTGATCGAGATGGCGTGGGTCTGGCTGGAAATCTGGCTCATGGCGTTGTCCTTCATGTTCGTCGGATGGGCCAAGAGTAGGGTGGTGTTTGTTTTCTGGAAACTGAATAATAAAGATCGTTTCTTTCACGATTGGAGAATGCCTGTGGATCTGGTGCAACTGGAAATCTTCAAGGCCGTGGCCGAGCACGGCAGCATCAGCGCCGCCGCCACGCAGATTCATCGCGTGCCGTCGAACCTGACCACGCGGATCAAACAGCTGGAGCAGGATCTCGGCGTCGATCTGTTCATCCGCGAGAAAAGCCGTCTGCGCCTGTCACCGGCCGGGTGGAGTTTTCTCGAGTACACGCGGCGCATTCTCGATCTGGTGCAAGAAGCCCGGGCCACTGTAGCGGGCGAAGAACCCCAGGGCGCGTTCCCTTTGGGTTCGCTGGAAAGTACCGCGGCAGTGCGCATTCCGGAACTGCTGGCCGCGTACAACCAGCAGCATCCGAAGGTCGACCTCGACCTCTCGACCGGCCCATCGGGGACGATGATCGACGGCGTGCTGTCCGGGCGTCTCGCCGCTGCATTTGTCGACGGCCCGGTACTGCATCCGGCCCTGGAAGGCGTGCCGGCGTTCGAGGAGGAAATGGTCATCATCGCGCCGCTCAACCATTCACCGGTCGAGCGTGCGGCGGACGTGAATGGCGAAAATATCTACGCTTTTCGTTCCAACTGTTCCTACCGTCACCATTTCGAAAAATGGTTCAGCACTGACGCCGCCGTGCCCGGCAAGATTTTCGAAATGGAGTCCTACCACGGCATGCTCGCCTGCGTCAGTGCCGGTGCTGGCCTGGCGCTGATGCCGCGCAAAATGCTGCAAAGCATGCCCGGCAGCGCGACGGTCAGCGTCTGGCCGCTGACGGCGGATTTCCGCTATCTGACTACCTGGCTGGTGTGGCGTCGGGGCACGGTGTCGCGCAGTCTGAGCATGTTCGTGCGGTTGCTTGAGGAGCGTGGCGTGGTGAGTGAACAGGGCTGAGCGCAGGCGTGGTTACGGCGTGCCGTTGCGCCCGTACAAACGATAACCGTCGTGCTGATTCAAGCGATCGTAGTAGGCGCGCACCGCAGCCAGGTCCCCGTGATCGAGCGGCGTTTCGAACCAGCGATTGACCGACAGCCCGATCGGGATATCCGCCAGGGAAAACTGCTCGCCACTGACGTAAGCACCGGTCTTGTGCAGTTGGCGATCGAGGATTTGCATGTTCCGCGTCCAGTCCCGGCAGCCAGCGGCCAGGGCGTCGCGGTCCTGATAATCCGTCGACTTGCGCACCAGCGCCATCAGCGGGTACGACCATGAGCGATTCAGCTCCGAGGCCTGCCAGTCGATCCACTGATCGACCCGCGCCCGGGCGATCGGCTCGGCGGGATACAAATTCGCGCCGCCATAGCGCGTCGCCAGATACCGAATGATCGTGTTGGATTCCCACAGGGTGAAATCGCCGTCCTGAATCACCGGCACCATGGCGCAGGGGTTGAGCGCGAGAAACTCCGGAGTGTTCGGCGACTTGAAACCCGACCCCCAGTCTTCACGCTCGAACGGGATGTCCAGTTCGGCGCAGGTCCACAGGACTTTGCGCACATTGATCGATGAGGCTTTGCCGAGAATTCGCAGCATGGGATTTCCTTCTCCTGGTGTCGGACGCAGAAAAATACCATAGCGCAAAACACAGGGCCCGCATTGCGCGGGCCTTGGTGGATAAGCATTTACCGGCCGCTTGTGCCCAGCGGAAATCAGCGGTTGAGGAACGCCAGCAGATCCTCATTCAACGCCTGCGCATGGGTCACGGCAAACCCGTGCGGCGCACCTGCGTAGACCTTCAACTCAGCGTCCTTGATTTGCGCGGCGGCCTGCTTGCCGGTGATTTCGAACGGCACGATCTGGTCGCCATCGCCATGGATCACCAGAGTCGGCACGTCGATCTTGGCCATGTCCGGGCGGAAGTCGGTTTCCGAGAACGCGGTTACGCAGTCGACTGTGCCCTTGAGCGACGCCAGCAGCGCAATGTTCAGAGTTTGCGTGAGCACGCCGTCAGAGATTTTCTGGCCCTGATTGATGCCGTAAAACGGCGTGTTGAAGTCAGCGATGAACTGCGCGCGATCCTTCAGCAGGCCAGCCTTGATGCCGTCGAATACCGATTTGTCGACGCCATCGGCGAAGTCGGCTTTCTTGCCGAACAGCGGCGTGACCGCACCCAGCAATACCAGACCGGCAACGCGCTCGCTGCCATGCCGGGCGATGTAACGGCTGACGTCGCCGCCACCCATGGAAAAGCCGACCAGGGTCACGTCGCGCAGATCCAGATGGTTGATCAGGCCGGCGATGTCATCAGCGAAGGTGTCGTAGTCGTAGCCGGTCCACGGCTGATCCGAGCGACCGAAACCACGGCGGTCGAACGCGATAGTGCGGTAGCCGCGACTGCTCAGGTATTCCATCTGGTATTCCCACATGTCGGCATCCAGCGGCCAGCCGTGGCTGAACAGCACGGGCTTGCCGCTGCCCCAGTCCTTGTAATAGATCTCGGTGCCGTCTTGGGTCTTGAAGGTGCTCATGCAAACTCCTTGTGATCGTGTGTGGCAAGAATAGATGCCGAATGGGCAACGGCCACTATCCGCGCAAAATCCGAAAGTCACTTGTACGCAGGTGCTGGTTTCACACGTTTGAAAACGCGACGAACCCCGATGAACGGTGCAAACATAAGTTTGATGTCAAAATGATGGTCATCTAATATCGTGCCACTATTTTGATGTCACTTTTTGTGTCGAGGGATCGAAGATGTTTTCACCCGCCTTCACGGCGCGGTGGTGCTTGGCTTTGCTCTGCCTTTCTCCGCTTGAATCCGCTTGGGCTGCGCCCACCCCCGGCGAAACCGACCTGATCCGCGAACGTCAGAACCGTTTGCTCGAAGAGCAGCAACGGCGTCTCGAAGAACTCAAGGACCTGCCCGGCAAAGACGCCAGACCAGCGCAACCGACGACCCCCGCCGATAGTCGCTGTTTCACCATCAAGGACATTGAGCTCAAAGGCGCCGACAGCCTGTCCGAGCGCGAAAAGGCGCGTCTGCTCGAACCCTATATCGGCGAATGCCTCGGCGTGCCGCAGCTCAACGAGCTGCTTAAAGTCCTTTTCTTCAACGAACATACTATGCGTGATGGAAGTGTAGGTCGTTTTGATCCTGATGCTGGCATCGCAGAAACCTGGTCGAGATTTCAAAGTGGTACTTTTAAGCAGGAAGATATCCAGCTGTTCAAGCATGAGTATTTCGAGTCCAGATTCGAGGGTATATTTAGACAGGATTATGGCGTTTCTCATGATAAAACACAGATACGTTATCCAAGCCCGCTAGATTGAGAGGTGTACGTGGCTATTTATATAGAGATGGACAAGGTTATAGAGACTGAAGATTATGTTGAATATACGTTTGGTCGGGGCGGCGATGTAGGTCTGATACGGCTAGATAAAATAAAGGAAACTATAAGCGTCATAAAGGAGTGCCCGTTGGATGTAAGCGGAAAATGGTCGGAGAGAGCCGGTATGAAGCTCGCTCGGCTCTTTGTAAAAGGCGAGTTTCCCGAGAAAACCCAGTGGGCTTCTTGAGAGGGGATAGATAGGAGATGGGATAAATGTGGACAGACCCTGAGGGATGCTCACAAATCCACTCCAGGCTCTGCGCTTGATGATGTACCTCATCACGCAGAGCTTTCGCCAGACTTTTCCGATTGGAGGCTAAACGATGAATCATGAGCAGCAGGATCTGATTATCGATTTGGTGTCAAAAAAAATTTCCAAGGAAAGATTGGTTGAGATATTTTTTGGGGGCGACATTCCTGATGGATATCTCCGTCGTGAGTTGGAAGTTGCGCTCGAAATCAAAGATTCTGATAATGTTGAATGCCTGCTGATATTCGGTTCTGTTTTTGGATTTGCACAGGATTGTGCCGATATTTTGTGCCGTCTGTTAATTCAGGATTGGCACACCAGTCATGAAAATATCGCCAGGGAATTGAAGGTGTTTAAATACCCTAGCGCGGTTGATTATTTATTTAAAGCAGCGCTAACTCACCATCAATACATTGCTTCCGATTACGCGCTTGGAGTTAAGTGCATTTACGCGCTATATGAAATAGGGGCGGATGATGCACGGGAAAAACTGCAGTTGTTGATGAAGGTCGACGTTCCTGAAATGTCAGAACTTGCAGTGCGATTGCTAATTCCATGAAAAAGTAAGGTGTAGGTTACAAGTCACTAGTTGCTGCATTATAGGATTATTCGATTGGGATGAGCTCTTTGGCTTTTTCAATCTCGCCCTTTAGCAGCAACTCGTGAATGTCATGAGCAAGTGGAGTGACATCGCTTATGTTCTGGATCCATGTCGTTGACATAGAGCTCGACGGCTTTTGCGCTCAGGCCTATCTGAATGGCACGGCTTATCTGAGCTTTGAGATGTTCGTCTCGATCTGGGTCCCACTGAATTCGGACAGGTGTCTGCTTTTTAAGTTTTAGCCATTCTTCCTCACTCATGGAATCTTCCGTGCCCATTCAAACCCATCTCATGAAATATCGATGGCCAGAATTCGAGACTGTCTTGTGTCCTTCAAGCCCCATCCCGACCGATGCATCATCCACAGGAAGGATGGCTTTATCCATGTCATCCGTTCCATTTTGAAAGGCGGGGAAACAAAGGTGCCGTGACTTAGCGCGGCATCGGCAATGACATCAGAATAAGCTTGGTAAACACGGATGGTGTTCGCATCGTATAAGCCGCGAATCTGGCGGATTGGTGTGGCATTTGAACTCGCTAGCTGATTCACCATTTTCATACCCTAAGCTTAATGACGCGTAAATGGTCGGCGTCCTGGCGTTTGGCTTTTGTTACTACACATCCCTCGGAGGGCCTTCATACATGAAACTGTCTCGACTGCTGCTGTCTTTTATTCTCACGTTAACCGGCTGCCATTCCAACGTCAGAGATTCTTCCCCCAGCCTCCTGAAAAACGGCTTGCAACTACAACAAAGAACTGTCACGCCAGATACGCAACACGCCAAAGTAATCATGAAAGCCACAGGTTACACATACCCTGTCGAGTTCTCGGTTCGCCGGGCTTCAGATCCCGATCAACGAATGGAAGTGCTGGGTACCGTGGTGGATTCCGGGCGGGGCAAGGTATTCGGCTGGATCGCCAAACTCAGCGAAGCGGCCAATAGCGCCACGTTCAAGCACTTCCCTCAGTTGGAAACGCAAGCCAATGCCGACGAACCCTTCGAGGTGTCGGGGCGTTCCAACAGCATGGGCACCGGCAATACTTATAGCTGCGGGCCGCTGAACAGCACTTTTACGCCGGAGCGAAGCACGGTCTACCTGGTGGAGTTTCAGTTTGCCGGGCAGGGTTGCGAGCAGCATGTTTACGATGTCACCCAGCCGGATCAACGTCGCCTTATCGGAGGCTGAGGCATTTGAAATTAAATCGGGTAAATGGGAACAAACCACGTTTAGAAGGCACTCCAAAACGTGCTCTGTCCCCGTTTCCTTTGCAGCCAGCAACACCGCACCGGCTCTGACCTGGACAGTCGGTAATGTTGCGGTAAATGCCCAGGACCATCTGGTCGCAGCGACCAGTGGCGGGCCGCGCAACCTGTTCATCGATGCCCCGGCAGCGGTGTCTGACAGCACGCGCGCCGTTGACACTTTCCACCGCACCCCAAGCATGGTTCAGGCGGTTGCCAGTACGGTCGATGTCAAGGTACCAGAGGGCGCCACCGGCTCGGGCATGGCAAGTCGCGGCAACGACATGAAAGAGTCGATCGACACCCGTCCGGTCACCCGTGTTACTGGACTACCTGACACCAAAGCACCGTCCAATCCGCACAAATACCTGATCGAAACCAACCCGGCACTCACCGACATCAAGTCGTTCATGAGCTCCGATTACCTGCTCGACAAACTTGGCTTCGACCCCGACCAGAGCGCCAAGCGTCTGGGCGACGGCCTCTACGAACAACGCCTGATCCAGCAAGCCGTCACCGCTCGCACCGGCCAGGCTTTCCTCGATGGCCAGACCTCCAACGAGGGCATGTTCAAGTACCTGATGAACAACGCCATCGCCAGCAAGGACGCACTCAACCTGTCGGTCGGCGTCGGCCTTACATCGCAGGAAGTCGCGGCGCTGACCCACGACATCGTCTGGCTCGAAGAACACGAAGTGAATGGCGAGAAAGTGCTGGTGCCGGTGGTTTATCTGGCGCAAGCCAATGGCCGTCTCGGCCCGACCGGGGCGCTGATTGCCGGTAACGATGTGACGCTGATTGCGGGTGAAAACCTCGATAACGTCGGTACGTTGAAAGCGACGAATAACCTGTCCGCCACAGCCGGCAAAGACTTGGTCAACAGCGGCTCAATCGAGGCGGGTAATCATCTGGATTTGCTGGCGACCAACAACATCGTCAACAAGGCGGGCGGCATCATTACCGGCAAGGACGTCAGCCTGACCACTCGCACCGGCGATGTGATCAACGAACGGACCATCACCTCAAGGGACGACCAGTACGGGTCAGTCACCCAGCATAAGGATTACGCCGATAACGCCGCACGCATCGAAGCCGTCAACGACCTGACTGTCAAAGCGGCGAAGGACATCAACGTTATTGGCGGTGTTCTGAAAAGCGGCCAGGACATGACGTTGAATGCCGGGCGCGACGTCAATGTCGCCTCAGTACAGGTCAACGACAGCGTGTCACTCGGGTCGAGGGCAAGTGCCAGCGATGTTACCCAACTGGGTGCTGATATCGATGCCGGGCGTGATTTCAAGGCAGACGCCAAACGCGATATCCACATCATCGCCAGCGAAATCGATGCCAAGCGCGATGTATCGATGAAGGCGACCGAGAATCTGGTGATTACCTCGGCGGCGGACGAGGAACATTCGAACTCGAAAAACAAGAACGAGAAACGCCAGGAGGACCATGTCACTCAGGTCATGTCAGGCATCACCGCAGGCGGCGATGTCAGGCTGGATGCGGGCAAAGACCTGAGTGTGATTTCCAGTCGGGTGACGGCGGGGGATGAGGCGTATTTGGTGGCTGGTGACAACCTGCAGATCCTGGCGCTGCAAGACACCGATTACTCGCTTTACGACATGAAGAAGAAGGGCGGCTTCGGCAAGCTGAAAATGCAGCATGACGAGGTCACCGACAACAAGTATGTCGGCTCGGAAATCAAGGCTGGCGGCGATCTGACGCTCAAGAGCGGAGGCGATCAGCTTTATCAGGTCGCCCAGCTCGAAAGTGGCAACAACATCACACTCGATAGCGGTGGGGCGATCACGTTTGAAGCGGTAAAAGACCTTCATAACGAAAGCCATACCAAGACTGACAACAACGCCGCGTGGGTGTCCTCCAAGGGCAAGGGCAACACCGACGAAACCCTGCGTCAGACCCAAATGATTGCCAAGGGCAACATCGTCATCAAAGCCGTCGATGGCTTGAAGATCGATATCAAGGATGTGAACCAGCAGTCCGTCAGTCAGACCATCGACAGCATGGTCAAGGCTGACCCGCAGTTGGCGTGGTTGAAAGAGGCCGAGGCCCGTGGGGACGTCGACTGGCGTCTGGTTAAAGAGATTCACGAGTCGTTCAAGTACAACAACTCGGGGCTTGGTCCGGCTTCGCAGATGATTATTGCGATCGTTATGGCTGCGGTTGTTGGACCGGCAGCTTTGACGGCGATGAGTGGGATGGGCACGTTCTGGGCGGCATCTTATGCTGCTGTAGCCACCGGAGCAGCGACAAATGCCGCCACCAGTTTTATCAATAACGGTGGCAACCTTGGCGCTGTATTCAAAGATGTAACGTCTTCTGATGCGCTGGCTGGCTATGTTATTTCAGGAGTAACTGCTGGCCTGACGGCGGGCTACTTCGACAGCATTCTCAAGACCACAACAAATCCGATAACCGGCCAAGTCATGACTGACTTGAGCAGTCTGGAAGGCATCGGCCGTTTCGCCGGTAACCAGCTGCTGCAGAACACGACTTCCACTGTTTTGGGCGCGACTTTCGGTCAGCACGCGAATTTCGGTAATGCGTTGACGGGCGCTCTGTTGAGTACTCTGAACGCGGCGGCATTCAATGCTGTAGGCGATTTTGCTGCTAAACAGGGCTGGAAAGACGGCAGTCTCGAAAAAATCGCATTGCACGCGGTTGTTGGAGGGTTGCTGACTGAAGCTGCGGGTGGCGATTTCAAAACGGGTGCATTGGCGGCGGGTGCAAATGAGGCTCTGGTTACCCAGTTGGCCACGCTGGTCAAGAACGACAGCAACCTGTTGTCGATGTCCTCCCAACTGGTGGGTATCGCTGCGGCAGCCGTAAGCGACGGTAACCTTCAAGAGGGCGCGACTATTGCGAAGGACGCTACTAATTACAACTACCTTATGCACCACGAAATCGTGGAAATGTTGGATGAGCAGGCAAAATGCGCATCCGAGACGTGCAAAGCAGAAGTGCGAGAGCGTTATGCCAATCTGGATGAGCAGCGAAATGCGGAGTTGGGTAGCCTCTGTCAGAAAAACTTAAGTGCCTGCAAGCAGCTTTCGGATCAGCTCCTAGCCGATCAGCCAAAAATTCGCGAACTGGCAGAGCAGCTCAGGCTCAGTGGGGATATAGGTGCAGCTGCAAACGTAGGCTGGATCATTACGGAGAATAACCAAACTGCGCAAAACACGATCATCAGAGAGATTGTGGTTCAGCGTGATGGTGAAAGCGCCGCGTTTTGGGCAGATGCTGCAGGCGTAGCCGCAGATGTCGCGGGCGGTGGTAAACCGGGCGGTAGCAAAGGAACGACTAAGACTGGCATTGCTGATAACACCGAGTCTTCCCTCCCAAATTCACCGTCCACGAAAGGGCCGAGTGAAGATATACCTCCTGCCACGTCTGCCATTTCCCGCGTAGGTTTGAAAGAGGATCTCGCAGGACAGGCGGGCATTCCGCGGGATATGATTGGTAATCCATCCAGCGTTTGGGGACGATCGATTGACGATATTAAACAGTCACTTACAATGGACGGAGCAACCGCTACTTTGTCGACTAAGAGCAAAACGTCAGGTAATGCTCAAGTTTACGAGATCAGTGGGAGTGCAACAGGTATTAAGGAAATCCAATATAGTCCGTCTACCGTTGATAGCGTCAATAAATCAACGCACATAGGTGAGTACTATAGAATCACGTATAGTGATAATACTTCAGTTAAAGTGGTTGATCCTGATACGTATCGACCTCAGTTTAAAGGGCCGAACGAGCCGATTTATGACAAAGATACGCTTTTCATGAACCCTCAGGGGCAAGAAATGCTATTTAACCCGGCTACCAACAAGTGGGTACCAAAATGAGTAATGTTTCTATATCTTGGGTCGCAACCATATTGCCTGGAAGATCACTTGCTGGAGTGCCGCTAGGGCTAGCGGCGCCTGATCTCGAAACATGGCTGGCAATGTATGCTATCGACGAAGCAAAAACCTTATATAAATTTGAAGAAGGTCCAATCCTAAGGTTGACAAAGTGCGATAATCGAAAGGGCGAAGGTGGTTATGTATTTTATTTATATGATAATAGTGTTATCAATTCCAATAAGTTTGGTATTCCTGCTTTAAGTATAATGCTGAAATGCAACAAAGTTTTCGCGCTTAAAGTTTATGATTTTAGTTTTCCCGGTGAGGCGGCTAGTGCTTTTGTCTACCAGGGATCGCTAACTTCGAATATAAGATTGGGGAGCAATGTTGCTGAGTTGAAAAAAATCACGTCATTGGACTTTGATAAGGGCGAAGGCTGGTTTATAACAGATGAAAAGTTTGGTTTGATTGAGGTTTCAGGCTGGGGAGTACCGCTGGAAGAAGAACCTCAGCAGCTGATTACTGCCATTTGTGTAATTTGATGCGCTTGCACGGAAGCCGATCCGGATGCTTCTTCATGACTCGATAATGCAAGTTGATAAATGGATAAATGGGGACAGACCACGTTTAGAAAGTAGGTGAAGGCGATGGATCCCAAAACATACGAACTGCTCAATGGTATTCCGGAACACGCCGATTACGCTGTGGAGGCGGGTGACCTTGACCGAGAAGACATTTCACAAGAAAGAATGGCGGCAGTGAGACAGCTGCTCAACTGTGAGAATGAAATGGAGCGTTTTCAGGCTTCTAAACTTCTCACCAGTTGGGGCGTCCATGACGGCTTGATAGTGCTGGAAGAATATATGCGGCGCCCAGAGATTATTGAGGGTATTTATACCCATAGACTCCATGGGTACGATGATACATATCGGCATATATTGATGGCAGTGACGATGTATTTCGCGAATGCCGCTGAGGTCAGTGGAAAGGAATTAGCGAGGCGTCAGGTATATGATGTGCTTTCAAAAATAATCGCTCTGGCCAACGAGAGGCCTTTTGAAATATCGGAAATATATTCTTTCGTGCATCGTGAAAAGTATTCAGAGTACCTCCCGCTGCTGAAGCAGCATTTGATCGCAATGGTTGAACATCCCGAACTGCACCGATGGAAAGTCAAGGATGCCATTGGTTTGATAATGGAGTTTGATGCTGATTTTGTCAGAGCTTTATTGGATAAATGGGGACAGACCACGTTTAATGTAATTGACTGCAACAATACGTAAAAATTTGCCATCATGTTTACCTTTCGGCCCGCTAAGCTTTCAGTTCGACCAATTGAAAGGATTCATTGATGCCGCGTAGAGCCCGAGTTTTGATACCAGGCGTGCCACTCCACTTGATTCAGCGAGGAAACAATAGATCTGTCTGTTTTTTTACCGAGGAAGATTACCTTTTTTATTTGGAGCTTTTGGTCGAGCAGGCTTCTAAAAATGACTGTGATATTCATGCGTGGTGCTTAATGACCAATCACATTCATTTGTTAGTCAGTCCTCATAATGCCAACAGCGCAAGCCTGCTGATGAAAGGTGTCGGTCAGAGATACGCTCAATATATAAATCGTACGTATAGTCGCAGCGGGTGTTTGTGGGAAGGCCGGTATCGTTCATGCCTTGTTGAGAATGAACGATATTTGTTGTGTTGTTATCGATACATCGAATTGAATCCCGTGAGAGCTAAAATAGTAAATCATCCGGCAGAATATCGCTGGTCAAGTTACCGTGTTAACGCACAATCAGAGCGATCACACATTGTTACCCCTCATGCTCAGTATTTGGCGCTTGGAGGGCTGGGCGGGCAACCGGCAGAAGCTTACCGCGAACTGTTCAAAAATGACTTAGAGTCGGAATTGGTTGACCAGATTCGTGACGCGACCAATGGAAATAATGTTTTTGGCGGTTCAAAGTTTGCTGTTGATGTCGAGGCAATGATCGGTCGTCGTGTGCAGCGAGGGAGCCCGGGACGGCCCAAAAAGCCGACGATTTAGTGGAAAACGTGGTCTGTCCCCGTTTTCTCCAAGCAAAAAAAGGGGCGAATTCATGTCGATGAATTCGCCCCTTTTTTATTGAGTGTCAGCCTACCGTGCTGTCAGCGAAACGCCGGCACCACATGCTTGATGAACAGCTCCAGCGACTTCTTCTTCTCCGCATGCGGCAAGCTGTTGTCACACCAGAAACTGAACTCATCCACGCCCAGTTCCTGGTAGTACTTGATCCGCGGAATGATCTCTTCCGGGGTGCCGATCATCGCGGTCTTGTGCAGGCTTTCCAGTTCAAACTCCGGACGCCCGGCAAATTTCTCCTCGGGGCTCGGGGCGAGGAAGCCGTTGACCGGGGTTTGCTTGTTGCCGAACCACGCGTCGAAGGTGCGGTAGAAACGTGAGATGGCTTTTGCGCCGACTTTCCAGCCGTCCGGTTCGTCGGCGGTGTGCACGTGGGTATGGCGCAGCACCATCAGTTGTGGGCGCGGCACGTCAGGGTTGTTGTCCAGCGCGGTCTGGAATTTGTTCTTCAGGTCGAGGACTTCTTCGTCGCCTTTCATCAAAGGCGTGACCATGACGTTGCAGCCGTTGGCCACGGCGAAGTTGTGCGAGTCGGGGTCGCGGGCGGCGATCCACATTGGCGGATTTGGTTTCTGGATCGGCTTCGGCACGCTGGTGGAGGTGGGGAATTTCCAGATGTCGCCGTCGTGGGCGTAGTCGCCTTGCCACAGGGCGCGGACCACCGGGACCATTTCGCGCAGGGCCTGGCCACCGCTGGAGGCGGGCATGCCGCCGACCATGCGGTCGAATTCGACTTGATAGGCGCCGCGTGCGAGGCCGACTTCCATGCGGCCGTTGCTGATCACGTCGAGCAGGGCGCATTCACCGGCGACGCGCAGTGGGTGCCAGAACGGCGCGATGATGGTGCCGGCGCCGAGGTGGATGGTCGTGGTTTTCGCTGCGAGGTAGGCCAGCAGCGGCATCGGGCTTGGGGAGATGGTGTATTCCATGGCGTGGTGTTCGCCGATCCACACGGTGCTGAAACCGCCGGCCTCGGCCATCAGGGTCAGTTCGGTCAGGTCTTCGAACAGTTGGCGGTGGCTGACGCTTTCGTCCCAGCGTTCCATGTGTACGAACAGGGAAAATTTCATGACGCTACCTCGAGTCTTTTGTAATTGGCCGGTCGTGTGCGGGCCTGTCGAACTGACGTGAACGCTGTGCGCTCGCTAGTCTTCTCACCATTCAAGCACGCCTGCAAGGACGGCTGTTCGGTTGATTGAATATTGGTATACCATAATACGGAATATCCGCAAAATATTTCTGACCGACACTTCGAACAAGGAAGGCGCAAGCAATGAACATAAAACAAAAACTGACTTTGGCGTTTGCGGTAATCGCCAGCCTGCCGGTGTTACTGGTGGCAGCGCTGATCATCCTCAATGTCCGCGAGGGCGCGCGCGACACCTTTACCGACAGCACCGGGCGCGAAGTGCGTCAGGTGGAAAACGCCATGCAGCTGTTTTTCGAGGGCATCAGCCAGAACGTTGCCTACCTGGCCGAGCATCCGCAACTGCAGAGCATCGACGCCAGCCTCAAACGCTACCTGAGCAGTGACGCCGCGCAAGTGCCAATGGGGCCGCAGGATCAACAGCTGTTCAAGCTGTTTGATGGTCTGGCCAAGGCGCATCCGGCTTACACCTACCTGTCACTCGGCACCGAGCAGGGCGGTTATCTGTTCTGGCCGGGCGATGCGCAACTGGCGAACTACGATCCGCGCACCCGTCCCTGGTACAAAACGGCGATGGCAAATCCCGGCAAAACGCTGCGCACCGAGGCCTATTACTGGGCGGCGGATGATGTGGTGCTGGTGAGCACCGTGCGCAGTTTCAACAACCAGTTGGGCAGCAATGCCGGCGTAGTCAACATCGACGTGTCGCTCAAGCAATTGACCGATCTGGTCAAGCAGATCCGCCTCGGTGAAAGCGGTTATCTGATGTTGATGGAAGCAAACAACACCGTGCTGGTCGACCCGAGCGACCCGGCGCACAACTTCAAGAAACTCAGCGAGCTCGGCGACGGTTATCAGCAACTGGCCGAGGCCGGCAAAGGCCTGGTCGAGGTGCAATTGGCCGGCGAGGATTACATGGCGCTGGTCTGGCCCTCGCAGGCGTTGGGCTGGCGGTTTGTCGGCTTGGTGAAGGCGAGCGATGTGATGGCAGGGGCGACTCGTTTGACCTGGCTGATCGGCGCTATCGCAGTGATCTGCGCGTTGCTGTTTGCGATGGTCGGCGCGTGGTTCGCCGGGCTGATGGTCAAGCCGATTCGTGGTGTCGCCAGCGGTCTCGAAGGCATTGCTCAAGGCGAGGGCGATCTGACGGCGCGACTGGAAGTGCGCGGGCAGGACGAAACCGCGCAATTGGCTGGATGGTTCAACCAGTTTCTCGAAGCGATCCGTACGCTGATCCAGCGTATCGGCCAGGCGGCGGGACAGATTCACAGCAGCTCCGGCAGCGCCACCGAAGTCTCGGCGGAAATGGCCGACGTGGCTGCACGTCAGCGCGAGGCGGTGGATATGGTGTCGACCGCGTTTCACGAAATGGTCGCTACGTCCAACGAGGTCGCGCGCTCGTGCAGTCAGGCCGCCGACTCGGCAGACAACGGTCAGCGCCAGGCACACACCGGGCAGCAACAGATCGACGCGGCGGTGAGCAACGTCGGCCGTTTGAGTCAGGAGATCGGCCACAGTGCCGAGGCGATGCAGCAACTGGAGCAGGACAGCAACGATATCCAGTCGATCCTCGGCACCATCCGCTCGATTGCCGAGCAGACCAATCTGCTCGCGCTCAACGCCGCTATCGAAGCCGCGCGCGCCGGAGAACAGGGCAGGGGCTTTGCCGTGGTCGCCGATGAAGTTCGCGCGCTGGCCAAGCGCACTTCAGACTCGACCGGTGAGATTGACGCACTGCTGGGCAATCTGGCGCGGCGCACTCATCAGATGGGCAAGCAGATGCACGCCAGCCTGGAGGTGTCGCAGGAAACCGTGGTGTCGATCAACGAGGCGCGGGCGAGTTTTGAATTGATCCGGGAATCGGTCGACGTGATTCGCGACATGAACACGCAGATCGCCACGGCGGCGGAGGAACAGCATCAGGTAGCCGAGGACATCAATCGCCACATCAGCCAGATTCATGGCGATGCGCAGTTAGTGGCAAGCCTTGCGGACTCGACTCGCCAGGATGCGCAGAACCTGACGGCGTTGTCGCAGACGTTGAATCAGTTGGTGAGCCGGTTCCGGACGTAATCAGCTACACCGAAACCCCTGTAGGAGTGAGCCTGCTCGCGATAGCGGAATATCAGCCAACATCTGCATCGACTGACACACTGCGATCGCGAGCAGGCTCACTCCTACATGGGATTGATGTGTTCAGCAGTTCCGGGATCACGCCACAACCGGCAACGCACCCATCTTGCCGTGGCAGTACACCAGCGGCCCGGCGACTTGCTCAGGGACGATCAGGTTCTTCACCGCGCCGACCATGATCGCGTGGTCGCCACCTTCATATTCACGCCACAACTCGCACTCGATCACCGCCGTGGCATTGGCGAGGATCGGGTTGCCCAGTGCGCTCAATGTCCACTCGATGCCCTGCGCCTTGTCCTTGCCTTTGCGGGCGAAGGCATAGGCCTCGCTTTGCTGCACGCTGGACAACAGGTGAATCGCAAAGCGTTTGTTCTTGATCAGCACTGGATAGGAATCGGAGCTGTAGTTGGGGCAGAACAGCACCAGCGCCGGGTCCATCGACAGCGAGCTGAAGGCGCTGGCGGTCAGGCCGACGATCTGGCCGTCGTCGTCCAGGGTAGTGATGACGGTGACGCCGGACGGGAACGAGCCCATGACTTGTTTGTAAATGGCAGCATCGATCATTGGGTGGTCCTCGGGTGTGTGACACGGTTTTTATGATTTGTAGGTCTGATGGTATACCGTAATACATATCTTGCAAGGGCTTTTCTGGTGAACCGATAAACGTGCGGATTTCGTCGGAAAGTCCATGTTTACGGGGCTTTCAGCTAGCCGATGAGGGGCAGGATCAGCGAGGATAACGGATCAGAGAACGACAGAATCAGCGGATCAGGCTTGTGCAAAGCTTGGAATACCATAATATGGTCTGCATCTGAGGGGCGACCCAAGAGTCCTCCCGGTTTGGCTTCATACAAAGATAAAAACAGACAAACTCGAGTTCATGCATATGTCCCAGATGTCCCGGCAAGATCCGTTGATCGAGAATCATACGGTCGATTACGTCCCACTCGCGGAACGCCACGGGAAGGCCCGCGACCTGTTCACTCTGTGGTTCAGCACCAACATCGCGCCACTGCCCATCGTCACCGGCGCCATGGTGGTTCAGGTGTTCCATCTCAATCTGTGGTGGGGGCTGCTGGCGATTGCGCTGGGGCACATGATCGGCGGCGTGGTGATTGCACTGGCGTCGGCCCAGGGCCCGCGCATGGGCATTCCGCAAATGGTCCAGAGTCGCGGCCAGTTCGGCCGATATGGCGCACTGCTGATCGTGTTCTTTGCGGCTCTCATCTATATCGGTTTCTTCATTTCCAACATCGTGCTGGCCGGCAAATCCATCGTCGGTATTGCGCCGTCGGTGCCGGCCCCGCTGAGCATTCTGATCGGCGCGCTGGCCGCTACCGCGATCGGAGTGATCGGCTACAACTTCATCCACACGCTCAATCGCATTGGCACTTGGGTGATGGGCGGCGCGTTGCTCGCAGGGTTTATCTACATCTTCGCCCATGACTTGCCGGCGGACTTCCTGACGCGCGGCAGTTTCAACCTCTCGGGCTGGCTGGCGACGGTATCGCTGGGCATCATCTGGCAGATCAGTTTCTCGCCGTACGTCTCCGACTACTCGCGTTATCTGCCGGCGGACATCGGCATTGCCAAGCCATTTTGGGCGACGTATCTGGGCGCGACGCTGGGCACGATTCTGTCGTTCAGTTTTGGCGCGGTTGCGGTGCTGGCGACGCCGGAAGGCACTGAGGCGATGGCGGCGGTCAAGCAGTCCACCGGCTGGCTGGGGCCGATTCTGATGGTGCTGTTTCTGCTCAATATCATCAGCCACAACGCGCTCAACTTGTATGGCGCGGTGCTGTCGATCATTACCTCGATCCAGACCTTCGCCAGCCAGTGGACGCCGGGCATCAAGGTGCGCGTGGTGCTGTCGAGCGTGATCCTCGGCGGATGCTGCGTGGTCGCCCTCGGCGCTTCGGCGGATTTCATTTCCCAGTTCATCGGGCTGATTCTGGCGCTGTTGCTGGTGCTGGTGCCGTGGGCGTCGATCAACCTGATCGACTTCTACCTGATCAAGCGCGGCAACTACGACATCACCTCGATCTTCCGCGCCGACGGCGGGATCTACGGGCGTTTCAACCTGCACGCGATCATTGCCTACTTCATCGGCATCATCGTGCAGCTGCCGTTCGCCAACACCTCGCTGTACGTCGGGCCGTACGCCAATCTGGTCGAAGGTGCGGATCTGTCGTGGCTGGTTGGCCTGGTGGTCACCGTGCCGCTCTATTACTGCCTCGCGACCCGTGGTCAGGCGCAGCGGAGCAGGGCGGCAAAACTGAGCTATCGCTCGTAAGCAATTCTGTGGCGAGGGAGCAAGCTCCCTCGCCACAACTGGTTTTCGGCCGTCCCGAGTATTTCAGCGGTCACGCAAATTGGCCATATCGATCCCCTTTTGGCCTGCCGCCTACTGTCATCGCGCTACGCTGTCAGCAAGAATCGAAACCATAACAACAGGCTCGACCTTTTTTGCCCTTGGCTTTCGTTACAGCCACTGCCGTGTACAGAACATAAAAACCATCGATCTCACGCCGCATTCGGGGAAACAACCATGGTCACGATCAAACGCATTCTGGGCGCCACCGTGTGTGGCCTGACGCTGCTGGCCAGCGCCGTCCAGGCCGAGCAGCGCGAACTGCGGGTGTACAACTGGGCGGATTACATCCTGCCGTCAGTGCCCAAGGACTTCGCCGAGCAAAGCAAGATCAAAGTGACCTGGGACACCTTCGACACCAACGAATCACTGGAAGCCAAACTCCTCACCGGCAACTCCGGCTACGACCTGGTAGTGCCGTCCAATCAGTTCATCGAAACCCAGATCAAGGCGGGCGTGTTTCAGAAACTCGACAAGTCGAAACTGCCGAACTGGCAGCATCAGGATCCGGCCCTGCTCAAGTTGCTCGAGGCCAACGACCCCGGCAACCAGTACGGTGTGCCCTACATGTACGGCACCGTGCTGATCGGCTTCAACCCGGCCAAGGTCAAGGCTGCCCTTGGCGAGAATGCGCCGGTGGACAGTTGGGATCTGGTGTTCAAGCCCGAGAACATGGAAAAGCTCAAGGCGTGCGGCGTGGCGATGCTCGATTCGCCGTCGGAAATCCTGCCGCTGGCCCTGCATTACCTCGGCCTCGATCCGAACAGCCAGAACCCGGCGGACTATGAAAAGGCCAAGGCCTTGATGATGAAGATTCGCCCCTACGTGACCTACTTCAACTCGGCCAAGTACATGACCGACATCGCCAACGGCGACATCTGCGTGGCGATCGGTTATTCCGGCAGCTTCTACCAGTTCGGCAATCGCGCCAAAGAGGCGGGCAACGGCGTGGTGGTCGACTGGCGCTTGCCGAAGGAGGGCGCGCCGATCTGGTTCGACACGTTCGCCATTCCGAAGAGCGCGAAGAACGTCGCCGAGGCTCACGAATTCCTCAACCACTTGCTCGATCCGAAAGTGATCGCACCGATCAGCGACTTCCTCGGCTACCCGAATGCCAACAAGGACTCGATGCCGCTGGTCAACAAGGAGATCACCGACAACCCCAACCTGACCCCGACCCGCGAAGCGCTGAAAACCCTGTATGTGGTCCAGCCGTTGCCGCAGAAAATGGAGCGGGTGCGCACGCGGGTGTGGACCAGTATCAAATCCGATAAATAAGACCATTCCCTGTAGGAGTGAGCCTGCTCGCGATCGCGGTGTGTCAGTTGACGTAGATGTTGGCTGATACACCGCGATCGCGAGCAGGCTCACTCCTACAAGGGTTTTGTGTGGGTCATTCGGTGCTGCGTTCAGCCTCGCGGGTGGTCACCAGACTCAACAGCACGGATCCCAGAATCACCGAACCCACTACCGCCAGCGACCACTCCACCGGCATGTGAAACCACGGCATCAGCACCATCTTGCCGCCGATGAACACCAGCACGATCGCCAGCCCGTATTTGAGCAGGTGAAAACGGTCAGCCATGTCCGCCAGCAGGAAGTACAGCGCGCGCAGGCCCATGATCGCGAAGATGTTCGAGGTGAAGACGATGAAAGGGTCAGTGGTGACGGCGAAGATCGCCGGGATGCTGTCGACCGCGAACATCAGGTCGCTGGCCTCGATCAGCACCAGCACAAGGAACATCGGTGTTGCCCAGCGCACGCCGTTTTGCAGGATGAAAAACCGCTCGCCGTGGAAACCGCTGGTAATACGCATATGCCCGCGCACCCAGCGCAACAGCGGGTTGTTGTCGAGATCCGGTTGCTGGTCGGCGAACACCAGCATCTTGATCCCGGTGATGATCAGGAACACACCGAACGCATACAACAGCCATTCGAACTGCGACACCAGCCATACGCCGGCAAAGATCATTATCGCGCGCATGACAATCGCGCCGAGCACGCCATATAGCAGCACGCGCCGCTGCAATTCCGGGGGCACGGCGAAGTAGCTGAAGATCATCACGAAGACGAACATGTTGTCGATCGACAGCGACTGCTCGATCAAATAACCGGTGAGGAACTCCAGGGTTTTCTGCCGGGCGATTTCACCGCCAAATTCGCCGTGCAGGTACCACCAGAGCAAACCGGCGAAGCTCAGCGCCAGCAGGCACCAGGCAACCACCCAGGCCGACGCTTCACGCACCGAGACCCGATGCGCCTTGCGGCCGCCAAAGACAAACAAGTCCAGGGCCAGCATGGCCAGAACGAAGACGATGAAGGCGCCCCACATCCAGGGTTCGCCGATATTGATGTTCGTGGCAGGCATGGCACGCTCCCTGTCTTTTTACTTGCAGCAAGCACATCTCCTGTGGGAGCGAGCTTGCTCGCGAATGCGATGGAACAGTGAAGTTGAGGTTGCCTGACACACCGCGTTCGCGAGCAGGCTCGCTCCCACAGGGATCATCTTCACTTCTCGATCAAAGTCAGACGGGGCCATGCTAGCGACGGATTTATGCCAAAGAAAAATCGTTTATTTCTGACTGACAGTTCGGCAAAAACGAAGTATCAGCGAAAGAATTCCCCCGGCGTCTCACCAAACTGCTGACGAAACGCGGCAATGAACGCCGATGTCGAGTCGTATCCGCAGGCCAGCGCGACATCGGTCACACGCTCACCTTTCTCCAGCGGGGTCAGCGCCCCGAGCAGGCGCAGACGCTGGCGCCAGGCGCGGAAGGTCAGGCCGGTGTCGCGCAGGAACAGCCGCGTCAGGGTCTTTTCGGTGACGCCGAATTTGCCGCTCCAGTGGCTCAGCGTGGTCTGCTGTTCCGGATGTTGCTCCAGGCTCTGGTAGATCTGCTTCAAGCGCGGGTCTTGTGGCAGCGGCAGCATCAGGTCGATGGTTGGCGCATCGGCCAGCTGATCGAGGATGACTTGGGCGAGGCGTCCGTCAGGGCCGCTCTCGTCATACTCCACCGGAACCTGACTGAAGGCGCGGATCAACTCCCTGAGCAGATCGCTGACGCCCAGCACATGGCAATGTTCGGCCGCCCAACCGGTGACGCTGCTGTCGATATACAGGCTGCGCATTTCCGTGTGCGGTGCGCTGAACACCCGGTGCGGTACGCCCGCCGGTATCCACACCGCACGCTCCGGCGGTGCGACGAAACGGCCGGCGCTGGTCTGCACTTCGAGCACGCCCTGAATCGCATAGGACAACTGCACCCACGGATGGCTATGACGGCGGGTGAGGGCGCGATTGGGCAGTGATTCGGTGCGTCCATACACAGGACGCGGCAGGCTGGGCAACCCGGGAACACTGCGGCGAACGCTCTTGGTATGTCCTTTGGGCGGCATCTTGCGGCTCTTCGGCGTTAGTCGGTAATTGCCAGTCACGTTAGAGTCGTCGGCACGCACTGGCAACCCCCCGGATGAATCTCATGACGCGCCCACGTTTTCTGCCCGATAACTTCACCCTCACTCTGATCGGCGTTGTCCTGCTGGCCAGCTTCCTGCCCGCCAGCGGCCAGGTCGCGGTCGGCTTCGGCTGGCTGACCAACATCGCTATTGCCCTGCTGTTTTTCCTGCACGGCGCCAAGCTGTCGCGCGAATCGATCATTGCCGGCGCCGGCCACTGGCGTTTGCATCTGCTGGTGTTTGGCCTGACTTTCGTGCTGTTCCCGATTCTCGGTCTGGCGCTCAAACCGCTGTTGTCATCGCTGATCGGCGATCAGCTGTACATGGGCATGCTCTACCTTTGCGCGTTGCCAGCCACGGTGCAGTCGGCCATCGCGTTCACTTCGCTGGCGCGAGGCAATATTCCGGCGGCGATCTGCAGCGCGGCGGCGTCCAGCCTGTTCGGGATTTTTCTTACGCCGCTGCTGGTGACTTTGCTGCTCAACGTCCACGGCGACGGCGGCTCGACCCTCGATGCGATCGTGAAAATCAGCGTGCAGTTGCTGCTGCCATTTATCGCCGGGCAGATCGCCCGCCGCTGGATCGGCGCGTGGGTAGGGCGCAACAAGAACTGGCTGAAATTCGTTGATCAGGGCTCGATTCTGCTGGTGGTCTACGGCGCGTTCAGCGAAGCGGTCAACGAAGGCATCTGGCAGCAGATTCCATTGTTCGAGCTGCTCGGCTTGGTGGTGGTCTGCTGCATCCTGCTCGCCCTGGTTCTATTGGCCTCGAGCCTGCTTGGCAAAGCCTTCGGCTTCAATCAGGAAGACCGCATCACCATTCTGTTCTGCGGCTCGAAAAAGAGCCTGGCCACCGGCGTGCCGATGGCGCAGGTGTTGTTCGCCGGCAGCACCATCGGCGTGCTGATTCTGCCGCTGATGCTGTTCCACCAGATTCAACTGATGGTCTGCGCGGTATTGGCCCAGCGCTATGCCAAGCGGCCGGAGTCGGTGCCTGATCTGATGGCGCAGGTTGATCCGTAAAAACCCTTCACAGCCCCGAATACTTGACCGCCGCCGCGGCCCGCGTCGGCACATCCAGCGTGCGCAACAACGACGACACATGGATGCGCACCGTGAACGGCGAAATATCCAGTTCACGGGCGATTTCCTTGTTGGTCTTGCCTTGCGCGATCAACCGCAGCACGTCCTGCTGACGCGGCGTCAGCGTCGTCGCGGTTTCCAGCGGCAGCAAGCCGGACGGCGCCGACTTCACAAGCACCTCGCCATCACGGATCGCCAGAATCGCCTGGCCGATTTCATCCGGCGCGATGTTCTTGCCGATAAAGCCGTCAATGCCCGCCGCCATGACTTCACTGATCAACGCCTGGTCGTCGACCATCGAAACTACGATCAGCGTGGTGCGCGGCAATCGTCTTCGCAAGTCGGCGAGCTGGGTGATGCAGGTCAACCCGGGAAAACGCAGATCGAGCATCAGCGTGTCCGGCTCGTCGCCCTGTGGCAGCAGCTCGAGCACAGCGTCGAAGTCGCCGGCCTCGCAGATATTCGCTGCGGGCAGCACGCGCTGTACGGTGCGCAGCATCGCCTCGCGAAACAGTGGATGATCGTCGGCTATGATGATCCGGCATGTCATGACGTGACCCTCCCTGGGTCAGGCGTGATTCAAGGCCTGCACCTTAGCACTGGACGCGAAGGTTGCCTGTAGGCTGCTTCCGAAACTGACGATTGCTGCACAAGGACGTTTACCATGAAGTTCGAGAAAAATACCGAACTCGACCAGGCCAACCTGCGCATCATCATCGCCGCCATCGCGGTGGTTTACATGGTTGTGCTGGGTTTTCTGCCGGGCCAGCGCTTCGATACCTACCTGCCGGTCATCACTTACATTGTCCTGTTTCTGCTCGCCTCGATTGTGTTCCGCCAAGCCATTGCGCGCTGGCCGGGGCATTATCCGGCGCGACGGATTTTCGCCATGGTCCACGATTACACCGGCACCTGTTTTGGTTTGGTGATCGGCGGCGAAGCGGCGCTGCCACTGTACGCGGTGATGGTCTGGGTCAACCTCGGCAACGGCATGCGCTACGGCTCGCGTTATCTGGCGATTGCCACCGGCCTGGCGCTCGTAGCGCTGCTGGTGGTCTATCGCTTGACGCCGTACTGGCAGGCGCAACCGTTCATGGTGTTGATGCTGTTGATCACCAGCACGGTGATTCCGTTTTACGCGCACTTGCTGTTGGAGCGTACGCGCAAGGCGTCGGAAGAAGCGGTCGCAGCGAATCTGGAGAAATCGCGCTTCCTCGCGCAGGCCAGTCACGATTTGCGTCAGCCGATTCATTCCATTGGCTTGTTCACTGCCTGTCTTCGCGAGTCGCGTTTGGGCGACGACGAGCGACGGCTGGTCGACAACATCGACCGCTCGCTGCTTAACGTCTCGCAGTTGTTCCGTTCGATTCTCGATCTTTATACGCTGGATAACGGCCGGGTCGAGGCGAAATGGCAAACGCTGAACCTCGGCGAATGGCTCGCGGACATCGTCCGCCAACATCAGGAAGCGGCGCGTTGGGCGGGTGTCGAGCTGCGTTTGCGACCCTGTCACCACTGGGTCAGAACCGACCCGGCGCTGCTGGCGACCATGGTGCAGAACGTGCTCTCCAACTGTTTCAAATACGGCGCGCAACGGCCGGTGCTGATCGGTGTGCGTAAGCGCGGGGCAGGGCTGGCCATCGTCATCCATGACCGCGGCAACGGCATTGCCGAAGAGCATCTGCCGAAGGTTTTCGAAGAGTTCTATCGAGTGCGACAAGTGCGCGATAAAGACGTCGAGGGGGTCGGACTGGGTCTGGCGATCGTCAAGCGTCTGGGTGAGTTGATCGATGTGCAGGTTGCTCTGCGTTCGCGGGTAAAGCGCGGCACAGCAGTAACCCTCGCCGGTTTATCGTTCGCAGCGGCGCCACCGTCACCGGTCATGCGCGATGAAGCGCGGCAGGTGGGGTTGTTGACGGGTCTGAAAGTGTGTCTGGTGGAGGATGATCGCAACGTGCTGTTGGCGACGTCGGCGTTGCTCGAGCGCTGGGGCTGCGTGGTGCAGGCCGAGTGGTCGGCTGAGGATCTGGTCACCGACTGCGACATCATCGTCGCCGACTATGACCTCGGCACCCACGCCACTGGCATCGAGTGCATCGATGAGGTGCGCCGGCAACGCGGCTGGGCAGTGCCAGCGATGATCATCACCGGTCACGACATCGAAAAGATTCAGGCAGCCTTGCACGATCGGCAGATCGCCATTCTGTCGAAACCGGTGCGCCCGGCCGAGCTGCGCGCGACATTACGCGCCCTGCGTGATCGACAAGGCGAAGCGGTCGAAAAGACGCTGTAGAGGCTGATGTAAACGGGCGGCTCGGGAGCCCGCCCGTTTCTTCGGGGCGTTTATTGCGGACTGTTGAACTGGTCGGAATAGCTGCCGGTCATCAGCGCCGATGCCACGCGATCAGAGCCGACTCCGACCCGAGAATAGGCCACACGGTTGACGCCGGTGCGATCTGCGCCATCCGCTGCCAGCGCGACGGCACCGACCTTATCGGCACCGTCAGAGGCCACCGCGCCCGCACCGACACGGTCGGCACCGTCAGAAGCCACCGCACCTGCACCGACCTTGTCAGCGCCATCGGAAGCCACTGCGCCGGCACCGACCTTATCGGCGCCATCGGAAGCCACTGCTCCAGCACCGACCTTATCAGCGCCGTCGGAGGCCACCGCGCCGGCACCCACACGATCAGCACCGTCAGAAGCCACTGCCCCGGCACCGACCTTATCGGCGCCATCGGCAGCTACCGCCCCGGCCCCAACATGATCAGCCCCATCCGAAGCCAACGCCTGCGGTTGCGCCGCCCACGCACTAGGCACTGCGACACCGGCCGCTACCGCAAGAAGCACGCCTGACAACAACTTGTATTTCATGGTTTTCTCCACGACCCAGCAGCCAGAAAGCGATGAGATGTCGTCCGTTGCGTATGCCCGGCGCTGTGACTCATTGGCTTGGGTTTTACCTGGTTGGCGAAAGGCACGGGCACACCGAACGGCGTGCGGGTGTCGAGATAATTTTGATCGAGCCGATTGAGTATAGGATCGGCCTCGGGAACTGCCACGGCGGGCAGATCGACGGACAAAAAAGACGAAGCCCGCATTGCGCGGGCTTCGTTGTGCGTGGCTTCTTATATGCTCGCCAGTGCCTGTGCCAGGTCGGCGCGCAGGTCTTCGACGTCTTCAACCCCGACCGACAACCGCACCAGCCCATCGCCAATCCCCAGCTTCGCGCGGGTTTCCGGCGGAATCGTCGCGTGGGTCATGATCGCCGGATGCTCGATCAGGCTTTCCACGCCACCGAGGCTTTCGGCCAACGCAAAGATCTTCACGTTTTCCAAAAACCGCCGTGCACCGGCCAGGTCGCTGTTCAGATCGACGGAAATCATCCCGCCAAAACCGCGCATCTGGCGCTTGGCCAGTTCATGCTGCGGATGCGACGTCAGGCCCGGATAGTAGACGCGCTTGACCTGCGGTTGCTGCTCGAGCCACTGCGCCAGGTCCAGGGCATTGCTGCAATGGCGCTCCATGCGCAGCGCCAGGGTTTTCACCCCGCGCAAGGTCAGGAACGCATCGAACGGCCCGGAAATCGCGCCGACGGCGTTCTGCAGAAAACCGAGTTTTTCCGCCAGCTCGGCGTTCTGCCCGACCACGGCAATGCCGCCGATCACGTCGGAGTGGCCGTTGAGGTATTTGGTGGTCGAGTGCAGCACGATGTCGAAGCCCAACTCCAGCGGACGCTGGATGTACGGGCTGGCAAAGGTGTTGTCGGCGACGCAGATGATCCCGCGAGCGCGGCAGATGCGCGCGATTGCGGCCAGGTCCGACAGACTCAGCAGCGGGTTGGTCGGGGTTTCGACCATGACCATGCGCGTGTCGTCCTGCAGCGAGGCTTCGAACGCCGACAGGTCGGCCAGATCGACGAAGCTGAAACGATGCCCGGCGCTGCGCTGGCGAACCTTGTCGAACAGGCGGAACGTGCCACCGTAAAGATCATTGCCGGAAACGATGTGCGAGCCGGCATCGAGCAATTCCAGCACCGTGGAAATCGCCGCCAGCCCTGAGGCGAAGGCGAATGCGCGGGTGCCGCCTTCGAGGTCGGCGACACAGCGTTCCAGGGCGAAGCGCGTCGGGTTGTGCGAGCGGCCGTAATCGAAGCCCTTGTGCACGCCGGGGCTGTCTTGCAGGTAAGTGGAGTTGGCATAGATCGGCGGCATCAGCGCGCCGGTGGTCGGGTCCGGCTCCTGCCCGGCGTGGATCACCCGGGTGGCGAAGCCTTGGGATTTATCGTCGTGCTGACTCATGCAAGGGATCTCCGTAATTGGTTGAGCATGTCGGTGCGGGTGATCAGGCCATGGAAGCCGGAGGCGTCGGCGATGATCGCAACGAGGCCACGGCTGAGCACCGCTTCCAGCTCGGCCAGGGTCGCGGCCGGCGCAAGGGTTTGCAGTTTGTCGGTCATCACGCTGGACACCGACTGGCTGAAGCGCGCGGCGTCTTCGTGCACGCCGAGAAGGATGTCGGACTCATCGATCACGCCCACCAGCTGCTTGCCTTCGACCAGCACCGGCAGTTGCGAAACATCCGCCAGACGCATGCGCTGGAACGCGGTGAGCAGGGTATCGTCAGGGCCGACGCTGATCACCCGGCCGTCCTCGAAACGCCGGGCGATCAAGTCGCGCAAATCGCCGTAGCCCTTGCGTTGCAACAAGCCCTGATCGGTCATCCACTGGTCGTTGTAGACCTTCGACAGGTAACGCGTGCCGGTGTCGCAGACAAAACTGACCACGCGTTTCGGCTCGGTCTGTTCGCGGCAATAGCGCAGCGCGGCGGCGAACAGGGTGCCGGTCGAAGAGCCACCGAGAATGCCTTCGGCCTTGAGCAACTGGCGGGCGTGATCGAAGCTTTCTTCGTCGCTGATCGAGTAGGCATGGCGCACGCTGGACAGGTCGGTGATCGATGGAATGAAGTCTTCGCCGATGCCCTCGACCGCCCACGAGCCGGGGGTTGGCAGGCTGCCGTCGCGGCTGTATTGGGCCATGACCGAACCGACCGGATCCGCCAACACCATTTCCAGATTCGGCTGCACACGTTTGAAGAAACGACTCAACCCGGTCAGCGTCCCGGCCGAACCGACGCCGACAACGATGGCGTCCAGATCATGTTCGGTCTGCGCCCAGATCTCCGGCGCGGTGCTGCATTCATGGGCCAGCGGGTTGGCGGGATTATTGAACTGGTCGGCAAAAAACGCCCCGGGAATATCCTTGGCCAAACGCGCGGCGACGTCCTGGTAATACTCGGGATGACCCTTGCCGACGTCGGAGCGAGTGATGTGCACTTCGGCACCCATGGCCTTCAAGTGCAGGACTTTCTCGGTGGACATCTTGTCCGGCACCACCAGCACCACACGATAGCCTTTGGCACGGCCAACCAGCGCCAGACCGAGACCGGTGTTGCCGGCAGTGGCCTCGACAATCGTGCCGCCCGGTTGCAGGCGGCCGTCACGTTCAGCGGCGTCGATCATCGCCAGACCGATGCGGTCCTTGATCGAGCCGCCGGGATTCTGCGATTCGAGTTTGAGAAACAGCGTGCACGGTCCGGTATCAAAACGGGTGACCCGAACCAGCGGAGTATTGCCTATCAGCCCAAGCACGGCAGGGCGTGATTCCTTCGACATTTCTTCACCTCTTTATGGTGTTGATCGCGTTCCGATCGCGGGGAAAAGACTCGCGTGCAACTTAGGCGCAGACATCTTCCCTCGCAACCTTTAATCCTTGAGAAATCCAGCCATTTGGATCTAACGATAGAACGAATTTGCCAAGCTGCCGGAACAGTTCGAACGTGTTTACAGCGAGGCGTCATCCAGTATTCAAAGGGCGTCTTCGCCGCGACAAAAGCTTGATCTGGGCGTCGCAGTTATGATCGTTCCCACGCTCTGCGTGGGAATGCAACCGGGGACGCTCTGCGTCCCTACGGTCCAAAGATCGCAGCCTTCGGCAGCTCCTACAGGGGCGTCTGTGCATGAGTAGAACTTGTGATGATCTAGAATAAATTGAGTTTGTTTCATCAAGCCTCGTTCCTGACAATGGCCGCCATCGAATAAGCACCTGGAGTTGTTCTCATGGCACTGGCCCATTCCCTTGGATTTCCGCGCATCGGTCGCGACCGCGAACTGAAGAAAGCGCAAGAGGCGTTCTGGAAAGGAGAACTGAACGAGGCGGGCCTGCGTGACGTCGGGCGTGACCTGCGCAAGGCCCATTGGGACCTGCAGAAAAACGCCGGCATCGACTTGCTGCCAGTCGGCGATTTCGCCTGGTACGACCAGGTGCTGACCCACTCGCTGATGTTCGGCGTGATCCCCGAGCGCTTCCGCCCGCACGATGGCAAAGCCCCCCTGCAAACCCTCTTCAGCATGGCTCGCGGTGTCAGCAACGCTTGCTGCGGCGGCGCTCACGCCCAGGAGATGACCAAGTGGTTCGACACCAACTATCACTACCTCGTCCCGGAATTCAGCGCCGACCAGCAATTCCAGCTGGGTTGGGAGCAGCTGTTTGAAGAAACCGAAGAAGCCCGCGCGCTGGGGCACAACGTCAAACCGGTGATCATTGGCCCGCTGACCTATCTGTGGCTGGGCAAAACCAAAGGCACCGATTTCGACAAGCTCGAGTTGCTTGATCGCCTGCTGCCGCTGTACGGGCAGATCTTTGCGCGGCTGGCGGCACTGGGCGTGGAATGGGTGCAGATCGATGAGCCGATTCTGGTGCTTGATCTACCGCAAAACTGGAAGAATGCCTTCGAGCGCGCCTACAACCAGATCCAGCGCGATCCGCTGAAAAAACTGCTCGCCACCTACTTCGGTGGTCTGGAAGAAAACCTCGGTCTGGCAGCGAACCTGCCGGTCGATGGCCTGCACATCGATCTGGTGCGCGCGCCGGATCAGTACCCGACCATTCTGGATCGTCTGCCGGCCTATAAAGTGCTGTCTCTCGGTGTGGTCAATGGTCGTAACGTCTGGCGCTGCGATCTGCACAACGCGCTGGCGACGCTGCGGCATGCCCATGAGCGTCTGGGAGATCGTTTGTGGGTGGCGCCGTCCTGCTCGTTGCTGCACAGCCCGGTGGACCTGAGTCGTGAAGACCAGCTCGATGCCGAACTGAAAAGCTGGCTGGCGTTTGCCGTGCAGAAGTGCGAAGAGGTCGCCGTGCTCGCCCAGGCTGTCAGCGAGCCGGAAGCACCCCAGGTGCTGCGCGCGTTGGCGCAGAGCCGTGCGGTGCAGACCAGTCGCGCCGCCTCGCCGCGCATTCACAAACCGGCGGTGCAGGCACGGGTAGCGGCGATCACGGCCGGCGATGCGCAACGGCAATCGCCGTTTGCCCAGCGCATTGTCAAACAGCGGCGCAAGCTTGATCTGCCGCTGTTCCCGACCACCACCATTGGTTCGTTTCCGCAAACGGCGGCGATTCGTCTGGCGCGTCAGGGCTACAAGCAGGGCAAGCTCAGCGCGGCGGATTACACCGACGCCATGCACAGCGAAATTCGCCACGCGGTGGAGATTCAGGAGCGCCTCGGGCTGGATGTGCTGGTGCACGGTGAAGCCGAGCGGAACGACATGGTCGAGTATTTCGCCGAACAACTCGATGGCTACGCTTTTACCCGCTTCGGCTGGGTGCAGAGCTACGGTTCGCGTTGCGTGAAACCGGCGGTGATTTTCGGCGACCTGAGCCGCCCGCGAGCAATGACGGTCGCGTGGATCCGCTACGCCCAGAGTCTGACCGACAAAGTCATGAAAGGCATGCTGACCGGTCCGGTGACCATGCTCATGTGGTCGTTCCCGCGCGAGGACGTCAGCCGTGAGGTCCAGGCACGACAACTGGCGCTGGCAATCCGTGATGAAGTCAATGATCTGGAAGCCGCCGGAATCAACATCGTGCAAATCGACGAAGCGGCGTTCCGTGAGGGCTTGCCGTTGCGCCGGGCGCAGTGGCAGGCGTATCTGCACTGGGCGAGCGAAGCGTTCCGCCTGTGCGCCTCCGGGGTGCGCGACGAGACGCAGATCCATACGCACATGTGCTACAGCGAGTTCAACGATGTGATCGAGTCGATCGCGGCGATGGACGCCGATGTCATCACCATCGAAACCTCGCGTTCGGACATGGAACTGCTCGAAGCGTTTGAAGCATTCGCCCACCCGAACGACATCGGCCCGGGCGTCTACGACATTCACTCGCCACGCATTCCCGATGTGGCGGAGATGGTCGGGCTGCTGCGCAAAGCTGCCCGGCGCATTCCGGCTGAGCGCCTGTGGGTCAACCCGGATTGCGGCTTGAAAACCCGAGGCTGGCCAGAGACCGAAGCGGCGTTGGTGCACATGGTCACGGCCGCGCGGCAGCTGCGCAAAGAGTGGGCATAGTAGCCAACGCAGTTCCCTGTAGGAGTGAGCCTGCTCGCGATAGCGGAGTGTCATTCAACACATAAGCGACTGACCCACCGCTATCGCGAGCAGGCTCACTCCTACAGGGGGTGTGTGATTCCGGATGGCACGGCAGGCTCGCAATTGTTACCGTGACCCACCGCAACCCAGGTACCTCCCGCACTCATGGACCCGCAGCCAGTCATTCAAGCCGCCTCTGAAGCCGCCATCCCGGCCATCCTCGATTTTACCCTCAAGGCCCGCGCCGAGCTGTTTCCCAAACTCAGCGCCTCCGGCACGCCTGACGATCTGGCGCGTTTCGCCGAGGTTTATCTGCATGGCGCAGGCTGCTTTCTGATCGCTCGTCAGGAAGGGCAGATCGTCGCCTCGATCGGCTATCTGCCGTATGACCGACGCTTCCCGCAACTGGTGTATCCCGGCCTGAAAGTGGTGGAAGTCGTGCGCCTGTTCGTCCTGCCTTCGCAGCGCCGATCAGGACTCGCTGGTGCGCTGTATCGGGCGTTGAAGGAACACGCGCTAGCCAACGGCGTGGAGCTGATCTACCTGCACACCCATCCGTTTCTGCCGGGCGCCATCGAGTTCTGGCAGCGCCAGGGTTTTGCCATTGCTCAGGTCGACAAGGACCCGGTCTGGCAGACCACGCACATGCAATCGTTCATGAATGAAAACGCAATATCTGCGCGCCATCGAACGGATCCGTCAGGTAGTGCGCCCTGACCCCGAAGGTCGTCTGTAAGCGCTCCGGCGTCAGCACGTGCAGCGGTTCGCCGAGCGCCACCAGCCGCCCGCGTTCCAGCACCGCCAGGCGATCGCATTTAAGCGCCTGATTGAGATCGTGCAGGGCGATCAGTGTAGTCACCGGCAGAGTGCGCACCACTTGCAGAATGCTCAATTGATGCTGGATGTCGAGGTGGTTGGCCGGCTCGTCGAGCAGCAGAATCTGCGGGCGCTGCGCCAAGGCGCGGGCGATGTGCACGCGCTGGCGTTCACCGCCGGAGAGGCTGCGCCAGAGGCGGTTGCGCAGGTGCACGGCGTCAACGTCGACCAGCGCTTGCTCGACAATGGCGGCATCGGCCGGCGACCACGGTTGCAGCGCCGACAACCATGGCGTACGCCCCAGCGCGACGGCGTCGAACACGCGAATGCCATCATCGGTATCGGCCTGCTGTTCAACCACCGCGAGCGTTTGCGCGATGCTGCGCCGGGACAACTTGCAAAGCGCCTGGCCGTCGAGCTGCACTTGGCCTGTGCTCGGTTCACGCAGGCCGGCGAGCAGTTTCAGCAAAGTGGATTTGCCGGAGCCGTTCGGGCCAACGATACCGAGGGTTTCACCACGCTGAACATCGAGACTGACACCGTTGAGCAACTCGGCACCACGCACCTTGAAGCCCAAACCAGCACAACTCAGAACCGTGTTCATCGCGCCGATCTCCGACCCACCAGAATCAGCGCGAACACCGGTGCGCCCACCAGCGCGGTGATCACGCCGACCGGAATCACCTGACCCTTGATCAGGGTGCGCGACAGCACATCGGCGGCAATCAGAAACACCGCACCGCCCAGCGCACTGGCCGGCAGCAGACGGGCATGACCGGTGCCGAGCAACAACCGCGCGGCGTGGGGAATCACCAGACCGACAAAGCCGATCGAGCCGACAATCGACACCATCACCGCCGTCACCAGCGCGGCGCAGCCAATCAACAGAACCTGCACACGTCGTACTGGAATGCCGAGAGACGCCGCCGAATCCGCGCCAAAGGTGAACGCATCCAGCGCCCGGCGATGCCACAGGCAAACGACCAACCCCAACACAGCCACCGGCACTGCCAGCCACACCGACGGCCAGCGCACACCACCGAGATTGCCCAGCAGCCAGAACATGATGCCGCGCGCTTGTTCGGAGCTGGCCGAGCGGGTGATCAGAAAAGCGGTGAGGGCGTTGAACAGCTGCGAGCCGGCAATCCCGGCAAGAATGATCTGCCCGGTGCCGCTGGCCGAGCCGCTGACCCGCGCCAACAGAATCACCAGCACGAACGCGGTCACCGCACCGGCGAAGGCACCGGCCGACAGCGAGATCGCTCCGGCGCCGACGCCGAGCAGGGCGACCATCACCGCGCCGGTCGAGGCACCTGCGGAAATCCCCAGCAGATACGGATCGGCCAACGGATTGCGCAGCAGCGATTGCAGGATCACCCCGCATGTCGCCAGGCCGGCACCGCAGGCCGCCGCGACCAGCGCGCGGGTCAGGCGATAGTTCCAGACGATGCCTTCGTCGATCGGGTCGAGCACATAACCGGCGCCCCACAGCTTGTTCGCCAGCACCTGCAGCACCACGCTCGGCTCGATGGAGGTCTCACCAATGGCCACACCACCGATCAGCGCAACCGACAGCGTCAACAGAACCAGCAGGGCACGGATCAGGCGTCTGCTCATTGCGACAGGTCGTAGCCGTTGATGGCGGTGGCCAGTTGTGCGAGGCCATCGAAGGTGCGCAGGCTGGCCTGCATGGCCATGGCGTCGAGGATGATGATGCGGTTGTGCTTGACCGCGTCCATGTTGCGCGTCACCGGATCACTGCGCAGGAATGCGAGCTTCTTCTGGTAGTCGTCAGCCGGGAAACGCCGGCGATCCATGCGCGCGATGACCAGAAACGTCGGGTTGGCCTTGGCGATGGTTTCCCAGCCGACGGTCGGCCATTCTTCATCCGACTCGACGATGTTGCGCACGCCGAGGGTGCTGAGCATGAAATCGGGCACACCTTTGTGCCCGGCCACGAACGGCTCGATGTCCATCTCGGCGCTGGAGAACCACACCAGAGCGCTGACGTCTTTGCCCTGCTGGTTTTTCGCGGTGGCGATCGATTGTGCGAGGCTGGCTTTGAGCTGCTCATTGAGCTGTTCGCCACGCGCCTGCACGTCGAAAATCGCCGCCAGTTGGCTCACGCCTTTGTAGATGCTGTCGATGCGAAACGGCGCCAGCCGCGTGCCGTCCGCACCGACGAGGTTGTCCTTGGCTTCGCAATCGGAGGGCAGCAGGTAGGTCGGAATCTTCAGCTCGTGAAACTGCTCACGGGTGCCGACCGCGCCTTGCGGGCCGACCATCCATTCCAGCTCGACGGCGACCAGTTCCGGGCGTTTGCCGATCACCGCTTCGAAACTCGGTTCGTTATCGGCGAGGCGCTCGATCCTGTCGTTCTGCGCTTTGTATGTGCCCAGCACGTCGTTGAACCACAGCGAAGTGCCGACAACCTCGTCGCCCAGGCCCAAGGCATAGAGCATTTCGGTGCCGGCCTGGCCGATGGTCACCGTGCGTGCGGGCGCGTGCTGGAAAGTAAGGCTGCTGCCGCAGTTTTCCACGGTCAGCGGATAGGCAGTCGGCGCCGCTTGCGCCAGGGCGCAGAGGCTCAGAGAGGTGAGCAAAGTGGCAACGCGGGGCAGCAGCATGAGGCAGTCTCCAGGGGGAACCGTACGGAAGCGGGCGGGTACGGTCTGGAAACACACCTCGGGCGCGGTCGTGGAAACTGCGCAAGGCCGGCATGGTGAAAAAGCGCACGGCACGATGTCCTTCCCGGACACCCCGCCGGTTAGTCAGTCACTGTGCCGGCAGGTCTCCTGACTGATGCGTCATCGCCATGCTCCGGCCTTCCCGGGGATTACCCAGTGGCAGTCGAGGAGCAGGCTCGGCACCTACAGTTGCGGGGGCAGTTCCGATTGATGCTGTGCAAGCATTTCGGATTCCCTATTAATTCCGTGTGGAAACCGGCGCGGGCATGGTAGTCGATCAGGCCGATGAAGGGGAGCCGAATCTGCCGTGTTTCCATGCCGGAGCGTTTGCAATCCTGGGCAATGTTTGGCTAGTATACGAACCATATACATATCGTAGTGGATTCATATATGGGCATCGTAAAGATTTCAGAGGACATGCACGAAAATCTGCGCATCTCCAGCAACGCACTCAGCCGCTCGATCAACGCGCAGGCCGAGCACTGGATGCGCATCGGCATGCTCGCCGAGCTGCACCCCAACCTCGACCACAGCGCCATTTGCCGCCTGCTGATCCGCGCCGAACAGAACGGCGGACTGGATCTGCATCAACTGACCCAGGAAGCCGTCAGCGCATGAGAAACCAGATCAGGATCAACACACCCGCCGACATCGAAAAATCCCGCGCCGCCGGCAAACTGGCTGCCGAAGTGCTGGCGATGCTGGTGCCGCATGTGAAGGCCGGCGTGACCACCGATGAGCTCGACCGGTTGTGCAACGACTACATCGTCAATGTGCAGAAAGCCGTGCCGGCCAATGTCGGTTATCACGGTTTCCCGAAAACCGTCTGTGCATCGGTCAACGATGTGGTGTGTCACGGGATTCCGTCGGGCACGCCGTTGAAGGACGGCGACATCGTCAACCTCGACATCGCCGTGATCAAGGACGGCTGGTTCGGTGATACCAGCCGCATGTACGTGGTGGGTGAGGCGACCGCCGAAGCGCAGCACCTGATCAAGACCACCTACGAGGCCATGTGCGCAGGCATTCGCGCAGTCAAACCGGGCGCGACGCTGGGCGATATCGGCCATGCGATCCAGCGCCTGGCGGAGGCGGAGGGCTTCAGCGTGGTCCGCGAGTATTGCGGTCACGGCATCGGCAAGGTCTATCACGATGAGCCGCAGATCCTGCATTACGGTTTTCCCGGTCAGGGTCTGAAGCTCAAGGCCGGGATGATCTTTACCGTGGAACCGATGCTCAATGCCGGCAAGCGCCATGTGAAGAACATGCCGGACGGCTGGACCGTGCTGACCAAGGACGGCTCGTTGTCGGCGCAGTGGGAGCATATGGTCGCGGTGACGGAGACCGGATTCGAAGTGCTGACGGCGTGGCCGGATGAGATTGAAGGGTACCGGGCCATTGGCTGAGACCGCGTCGCCTGCTTGCCCTCACCCTAGCCCTCTCCCAGAGGCAGAGGGGACTGACCGAGGTGTTGTTGCGAGATACGCCGAGGTGCGATACCGAGTCGATCTTGCATTTGAACAGCATGAAGATCGGCTCCCTTTCCCCCTCGCCCCCCTGGAGGAGAGGACTGGGGTGAGGGGGTAGATCCAACTGACTCAGCGCAATCAGTGGGCACCTGCGGCCTTGTTCAAATCGCTCTCGGTCCATTCGGTATAAACGCACGCATCCGCCGTCGCCCAGCGCACTCGCACCGGGTCGCCAGCCTTGAGCGGCATGCCCGCCGCCGACAGGGCTTTCACCGTCATCGACGTCCCGCCCGCAGTCACCACGCTGCACGTCTGGCTCTCACCGAGAAACAGCACCTCTACAACGTTCGCCGAAACCTCATTCCAACCCGCCGCCAGCGGCTCATCCAGCGCTTGCTGCGTGCTCAGCGCCAAGGCCTTTTCCGGCCGCACCATCAGCAGCACATCCTGATCGGTGTGCAAGCCCGCCGTCAGCCGAATCGACAACGACTGCCCCTCGAAACTTGCCGCCGCATTGCCTTGCGCCTTGAGCTTGAGGAAGTTCGAGTTACCCAGAAACGACGCGACAAACGCATTCGGCGGATTCTGATAGAGGTCATAACCACTGCCCAGACCGACGATCTTGCCGTGGCTGAAAATCGCAATGCGTTGCGACAGACGCATGGCTTCTTCCTGGTCGTGGGTCACGTAGACGATGGTAATGCCCAGGCGGCGGTGCAGCTGGCGCAGTTCATCCTGCAAATCCTCGCGCAGCTTCTTGTCCAGCGCGCCCAGTGGTTCGTCCATCAGCAGAATGCGCGGCTCGTACACCAGCGCCCGGGCGATGGCGACACGTTGCTGTTGACCACCGGACAGTTGCGAAGGGCGGCGATGGGCGAACTGTTCGAGCTGCACCAGTTTCAACATTGCATCGACGCGTTTTTCGCGCTCGGCGGCTGCCAGTTTGCGAATCGCTAATGGGAAGGCGATGTTGTCGCGCACCGACAGGTGCGGGAACAGCGAATAGCGCTGGAAGACCATGCCGATGTCGCGCTTGTGCGGCGGCACGTTGACCAGCGACTGGCCATTGACGAGGATCTCGCCGCTGCTCGGTGTTTCAAAGCCGGCGAGCATCGACAGCGTGGTGCTTTTTCCCGAGCCGCTGGAGCCGAGGAAGGTGAGGAATTCACCGTCCTTGATGTCCAGCGAGATATTGTCGACGGCCGCAAAATCGCCGTAGTGCTTGTTCAGGTTGCGCAGGCTGACCAGGGGTTTGTCGTTCTGCTGGGATGCGTCTTTGATCACGGCACTCATGTCGTACTCCTGGGCGCTCAGGCGCTGATTTCGTTGCGCCGGCGCAGGGCGGCGGCGATCACCATGACCAAAACAGACAAGCCGATCAGCAGCGTCGAAGCGACGGCGATCACCGGGGTCAGGTCCTGGCGCAGGGTGGTCCACATTTTCACGGGAAGGGTTTGCAGGGTGGGACTGGCCATCATTACGCTGAGCACCACTTCGTCCCACGAAACGAGAAAGGCGAAGAGGGCGCCGGCGACCATGCCTGGACGGATCGCCGGGAATGTCACCTTGAACACCGCCTGCAAGCGCGAGGCACCGCAGATCACTGCGGCGTCTTCGATCGACTGATCGAACAGCTTCAGCGAGTTGATGATCGAGATGATGGTGAACGGCAGCGCAACGATCACATGGCTGACGACGAAAGCGAACATCGTCCCGGTGTAGCCGAGCTTGAGAAACAGCGCGTACACCGCCACCGCGATGATCACCAGCGGCACGATCATCGGCAGGGTGAACAGGCCGTACAACATCTCGCGTCCGGGAAAGCGTCCACGCACCAGCGCAAACGCCGTCGGCAAACCGAGGGCCACGGCACAAATGGTGGTCAGCACGGCAACCTTGAGACTGGCGGCAGCGGCGTTCATCCAGTCGGGATTGGAGAAGAACTGGCCGTACCATTTCAGCGTCCAGCCCGGTGGCGGGAACACCAGCCATTGCGAGGAGCCGAACGACAGCAGCACGATGAACACGATCGGCAACAGCAGGAACAGACCGATCAGCCCGGTGGTTGCATACAAGCCGAAGCGCATGCGCCGGCTCATGGCATTGGGAGTCAGGAGCATGTCGGCTTACCTCGCGTTACTGGCCCCAACCGGGGATTCCGGCTGAAGCTTCAGGTAGAAGTAGAACAGCACCAGGGTGATTGCGATCAGCAACGCAGCGCCGGCACTGGCCAGGCCCCAGTTGAGGAAAGACTGCACCTGCTGAATGATGAACTCCGGCAGCATCATGTTCTGCGCCCCGCCAAGCAGCGCCGGGGTGACGTAGTAACCGAGCGACATCACGAACACCATCAGACCGCCCGAGGCCAGACCCGGCCGACACAGCGGCAGGAACACCCGGAAGAAGTTGGTCCACGGACTCGCGCCGCAGATCGAGCCGGCCTGCAGGATCATCGGGTCGATGGCCTGCATGGTCGCCTGCAACGGCAGGACGATGAACGGAATCATGATGTAGCTCATGCCGATCACCACGCCGGTCAGGTTGTGCACCATTTCCAGCGGCTGATCGATGATGCCCATGGCCATCAGCGCCTTGTTGATCACCCCCGAGGCTTGCAACAGCACCAACCACGAATAGGTGCGGGCGAGCAGGCTGGTCCACATCGACAGCAGCACGATGTTGAGGATCCAGCGCCCCCAGCCGCGCGGCACCAGGGTGATTGCCCAGGCCAGCGGAAAGCCCAGCAGCAGGCTGAACAGCGTCACCAGCCCGGCCACCGAAAAAGTGTTGAGCAGCACTCGCGCATAGGCCGAGTTGGCGAACAGTTGTTCGTAGTTGCCAAGGCCAGGCACCGGTTCCAGCACGCCGCGCAGCAGCAAACCAATCAGCGGCGCGAGGAAGAACAGGCCGAGAAACAACAGCGCCGGGACGAGGTTGCCGGCGCCGCGCCAGCGTTGTTTGAACGCCGAGCCGGTAGCGCCCGCGGCGCTCCCGGTGGCAGTGGAGGGACGGGGCGCAGTGGCCGCGATTTTCATTTGACCAGCCATTCGTTCCACCGTGTCGCGATAGCCGGACCGTTCTTGGCCCAGTATGCGAAATCAAGGGTGATCTGATCCTTGGCGTAAGCCGTCGGCAGGTTGGGCGCCAGCGTCGAATCCAGACGCTCCACACTGTCGAGGTTGACCGGGGCGTAGGCGGTCAGATTGGAGAAATCGGCCTGGCCCTTGGCGCTGCTGGCGTTGGCGAGGAATTTCATCGCCGCGTCCTTGTTCTTCGAGCCTTTGGGGATGACCAGAATGTCGGCCATGACCAGGTTCTGTTTCCAGCTCACGCCGACCGGTGCGCCGTCTTCCTGCAAGGCGTGGACGCGCCCGTTCCAGAACTGGCCCATGCTCGCTTCACCGGACGCCAGCAACTGCTGCGACTGCGCGCCGCCGCCCCACCAGACGATGTCTTTCTTGATGGTGTCGAGTTTCTTGAAAGCGCGATCCAGGTCCAGCGGGTAGAGCTTGTCAGCCGCGACGCCATCGGCCAGCAACGCCAGTTCGAGCACGCCGGGGCTTGGCCATTTATAGAGGGCGCGTTTGCCCGGGTAGGTCTTGGTGTCGAACAGCGCGCTCCAGTCCTGCGGCTTGTTGGCGCCGAGCTTGCCCTCGTTGTAGCCGAGGACGAAGGAGAAGAAGAACGAACCGACGCCGTGATCGCTGACGAAGCGCGGGTCGATCCTGTCGCGCTGGATCACTTTGAAATCGAGGGGTTCGAGCAGGCCTTCGGCAGCGGCGCGCAGGGCGAAATCGGCTTCGACATCGACCACGTCCCACTGCACGTTGCCGCTTTCGACCATGGCCTTGAGTTTGCCGTAGTCGGTCGGCCCGTCCTGCACGACGGTGATGCCGCTGGCCTTGCTGAACGGATCGGCCCAGGCCTGTTTCTGCGCATCCTGGGTGCTACCGCCCCAACTGACAAAATTCACGCTTTCGGCGGCCATTGCAGCCTGGCCGGTAACGCTGAGCAGTCCCGCGAAAAAGATCGCGGTTGCAGCTTTGTTCAACACCATGTTCACGCCCTCATTGTTGTGTTTTTGAGCGGGCCTTGCGTTGTTGCCCGCCTGTCGGGAGCAGTAGCTGGACGGTTTTTCAGGTCGCCCGGTCTATGGAATATCATATTATGGTATTCCAAACTTTGTGCAAGCACTTTGCCTTACCGGTTATCTGGGAGCTGTCCTTTTTTGTGGTTCGAAGAAATGGATCTGAAATGCAAACCCCTTGTAGGAGTGAGCCTGCTCGCGATAGCGGTGTGTCAGTCAACATCATTGCTGAATGTCACACCGCTATCGCGAGCAGGCTCACTCCTACATTTGGATTCGTGCTCGACGAAAGTTATTCGGTGAAAGGGATGCTCTCAACCACCTCGAGGTCATACCCGGTCAACCCTGCATACTTCAGCGGTGGGCCGAGGTGCCGCAGCTTGCCAACCCCCAGATTCTGCAGAATCTGCGCCCCGGTCCCGACTTCGGAATAGATCCGCGACTGCGAGCGGCTGAACTGCCTCGGCGGCTGGGTCAGTTGCGGCACGCGCTCCAGCAACGCCTGCGACGATTCGTGGTTGGCCAGCACCACCACAACCCCATGACCTTCCGCCGCGACCCGTTGCAGCGCCGCCCACAGCGTCCAGTTCGTCGGCCCGCTGTACTCGGCACCGACCAGATCGCGCAGCGGATCGATCACGTGCACGCGCACCAGCGTCGGCTCTTCGCGACGCAAGTCGCCCATGACCATCGCCATGTGCACGCCGCCTTCGATGCGGTCTTCGAAGGTGATCAAACGGAACGTGCCATGCACCGTCGGCAGCTCACGTTCGCCGATGCGTTCGATGGTGTGCTCGGTGCTCAGGCGGTAGTGGATCAGGTCGGCGATGGTGCCGATCTTGATCCCGTGCTTGCGTGCGAACTGCTCCAGATCCGGGCGGCGGGCCATGGTGCCGTCGTCGTTCATGACTTCGACGATCACCGAGGCCGGGGTGAAACCGGCGAGGCGCGCCAGATCGCAACCGGCCTCGGTATGCCCGGCGCGGGTCAGCACGCCACCTTCCTTGGCGCGCAACGGGAAGATGTGACCGGGCTGCACCAGGTCTTCGGCGCGGGCATTCGGCGCGACGGCGGCGGCAACGGTGCAGGCACGATCCGCCGCGGAGATGCCGGTAGTCACGCCAACCGCCGCTTCGATCGACACGGTAAACGCCGTGCTGAACACGCTGCCGTTGGCCGGTACCATTTGCTCCAGGCCCAGACGCTGGCAATGTTCGTCGGTGAGGGTCAGGCAGATCAGCCCGCGCGCTTCGCGAGCCATGAAACTGATTGCCTCCGGCGTGCAGCGATCGGCAGCCAGCAGCAGGTCGCCTTCGTTCTCGCGGTCTTCGTCATCGACCAGCAGGACCATTTTGCCGAGGCGATAATCTTCGATGATTTCTTCGATGCTGTTGAAGGCCATGCTGGACTCTCAGGGTTCGTTGGAAATATATTGGTATACCATAATACAAAATCAACAAAGAGGTCACTATGAAGGCGTACTGGATTGCACACGTGGATATAGCCGATGCCGAGCACTACAGCCAATACACCCAGCGTACCCCGCAGGCGATTGCTGCATTCGGCGGGAAGTTTGTCGCCAGAGGCGGGCGCAGCGAAGCGCTGGAAGGCCGGCAGACGCCGCAGCGCACGGTGATCATCGAGTTCGAGAGCTACGAGCAGGCCGTGGCGTGCTACCGCTCGGCGGCGTATCAGGAAGCGAAAAGTTACCGCGAGGGATGGGCGAGGGCGGAGATCATCATCGTCGAAGGCGTCGCCCCAGTTTAGGCAACACCACCAAACCCGTGTAGGAGTGAGCCTGATCGCGATAGCGGTGTGTCAGTCAGCAATTCTCTAGCTGATACACCGCTATCGCGAGCAGGCTCACTCCTACAGAAAGCGAAGCGTTGTCAGCGCATGAAGTGAATCTTGCCGCTGTCATCATTGCCCATGTAAATCCCGTACACCCCGGCCTGGCGCTCTTCGATATAGCGCTCGAGAATCTGCCGGATCGCCGGGTAGTAGATCTGCTCCCACGGAATGTCTTCAGGGGCGAAGAACTTGTAATCCAGGGTTTCCGGCCCGTACTGCCCGGTGATCTCCAGGGCAATGGCGCGGAAGATGATGTACACCTCGCTGATCTTCGGCACGCTGAAAATCGAGTACGGCGAGACGATTTCCGCGCGCACGCCGCTTTCTTCCCAGACTTCACGCAGCGCCGCCTGCTCGGTGGTCTCAAAGCTTTCCATGAAACCGGCGGGCAGGGTCCAGGTGCCCGGGCGCGGCGGGATCGCCCGTTGGCACAAGAGGTATTTGCCGTCCTGCTCAATGATGCAGCCGGCAATGATCTTCGGATTGACGTAGTGGATATAGCCGCAGCCGCGGCACATCAGGCGCTCGTGCGTATCGCCCGGCGGCGTCTGCTGACCGAGGTCAGGGCCACCGCATTTCGGGCAAAAGCTCGGGCTGAACATGTCATTGACCTATGCGCGGTTCTTTCAGTGCGATCGGCAGGGTGATCGCCGGGGTGCCCTTGACGGCGACGCCGGTTTCTTCCTGCTTGCGCTTGAGGTAATCGAGGGCCACGGCAGCGGCCGCGCGGACGTGATCGACACAGGCCTGATGCGCCGCCAGCGGATCACCGCTCTTGATCGCCTCGACCATTTTTTCCATCTCGTGGTTACTCGCGCCGCGGCGGTTTTCCTGGGACACCGAGGTCGCGCGCAGGTAGCTGATGCGCGCCTGCAACTGGCGCAACTGGGTGGCAGCGACATGGTTGCCCGAGCCTTCCAGCAGCACGTCGTAGAAGCCCTGCACCGAGTCGATCACCTGTTGCAACTCGCCGTCCTTCAACGCCTTGCGGTTGTCATCGAGGGCCTTTTCCAGGGCCTTGATGTCCTTGGCTTTGGCGCGCAGGGTGAACAACTGCACGATCAGACCTTCGAGTACGCAACGCAATTCGTAGATATCGACGGCATCGGCGAGGGTGATGATCGCCACACGCGGGCCTTTGGCGTCGGCGAATTCCACCAGGCCTTCGGATTCAAGGTGACGCAGGGCTTCGCGCACCGAAGTGCGGCTGACACCGAGGCGATCACACAGGTCGCGTTCGACCAGGCGATCACCTGGCATGAGCTGGAAATTCATGATCGCGCTACGCAGTTTGTCCAGCACGATTTCGCGCAGGGTAACGGGGTTGCGATTGACCTTGAAGCTGTCGTCAAGTGGCTGGCGTTTCATCGGGTCCGCTCTTGAGCTTGGCTGTCCATGCCAGACGGGCATCAAAACAGCCGAGGGTTAACTGGAGGCCTCGGCGTCGGCTTCGGCAAAGGCTTCACGGGCCAGCCGGAAACTGTCCACGGCCGCCGGAACGCCGCAATAAATGCCGACCTGAAGCAGAATTTCGCGTATTTGCTCACGACTCAGGCCGTTACGCAAGGCGCCACGCACATGCAGCTTGAGTTCGTGCGGGCGGTTGAGCGCCGAGATCATCGCCAGGTTGATCATGCTGCGCTCCTTGAGCGACAGACCCTCGCGCCCCCAGACATGGCCCCAGCAGTATTCGGTGACCATTTCCTGCAGCGGACGGGTGAAGTCATCGGCGTTCTCTATTGAACGTTGCACGTAAGCTTCGCCCAATACCTGCGTACGGATCTGCAGGCCTTTTTCGTACTTTTCGTTACTCATTATTCCTCCAGTCACCACAGATCCCTGGTGTAGGAGCTGCCGAAGGCTGCGATCTTTTGACTTTGACTTTTGAAAACAAGATCAAAAGATCGCAGCCTTCGGCAGCTCCTACACAGGGGATTTGTGTGAATCCTTCAGGTCAGGGTGGGCAACGCACCCAGCTTGCCCTTGTGGTAAATCATTGGTGTCACCGGTTGCTCGGGCAGGATCAGGTTCTTCACCGCGCCGACGATGATTGCGTGATCACCACCGTCGTACTCACGCCACAACTCGCACTCGATGATTGCCGTCGCCTTGGCCAGGATCGGGTTACCCAAATCGCTCAAATGCCACTCGATGCCCTTGGCCTTTTCCTTGCCCTTGCCGGCGAACGCGTAGGCTTCGGCGGTCTGTTCGGCGGAGAGCAAGTGGATAGCGAATTTCTTGCTGTCGCGCAGCACCGGGTAAGTGTCGGAGGCGTAGTTGGGGCAGAACAGCACCAGCGCCGGGTCGATCGACAGCGCGCTGAACGCGCTGGCGGTAATGCCGACGATGCCGCCGTCCGGGTCGAGGGTGGTGACCACCGTGACGCCGGACGGAAACGAGCTCATGACGTCTTTGTAAATGCCGGGTTCGATCATCTCGCAGGACTCCTAGCGCATCACAAACGGATCAGGCATTGGCGCCTGGGAGAGGTTGATCCACACCGTTTTCAGTTCGGTGTAGGCCAGCACCGAGTCGATGCCGCTTTCGCGTCCATAGCCACTGTTCTTGAAACCGCCGATCGGCGCCAACGCCGACACTGCGCGGTAAGTGTTGACCCAGATAATTCCTGAGCGCACATCGCGCGCCAGCCGGTGGGCGCGGCCCAGGTCACGGGTCCAGATGCCGGCGGCGAGGCCGAACTGCGAGTCGTTGGCGATCGCCAGTGCTTCGGCTTCGTCTTTGAAGCGAATCACCGACGCCACCGGGCCGAACACTTCTTCCTGCATGATCTTCATCGAATTACGGTCGCATTCGAACAGCGTCGGCTCGTAGAACCAGCCTTCGCCGAGATCCGCCGGACGCTTGCCGCCGGTGCGCAAACGCGCGCCTTCGGCAATCGCATCGGCGACCAGCCCTTCGACCACCGCCAGTTGCTGCGCGGTGGCCATCGGGCCCATCTCGCTATGGTCTTCCTGCGGGTTGCCGATGCGGATGCGCTGGGCGCGTTCGACCAGACGATTGACGAATTCGTCGTAGATTTCGTCCTGCACCAGCAAACGCGAACCGGACACGCAGCTCTGCCCGGACGCCGCGTAAATCCCGGCAATCGCGCCGTTGATCGCACTGTCGAGATCGGCGTCGGCAAAAATGATATTCGGCGACTTGCCGCCCAGTTCCAGCGACAGCTTGGCGAAGTTTTCGGCGCTGCTGCGCACCACATGCCGTGCCGTGGCCGCGCCGCCCGTGAAGGCAATCTTGCGGATCAGCGGATGGCGGGTGAGGGCGGCGCCGGTGCTCGGGCCGTAACCGGTGACGACGTTGACCACGCCCGGCGGAATCCCGGCTTCGAGGGCCAGACGCGCCAGCTCGAGAATGGTTGCCGAGGCGTGTTCGGACGGCTTGATCACAATGGTGTTGCCGGCGGCGAGGGCCGGGGCCAGTTTGATCGCGGTCAGGTACAGCGGGCTGTTCCACGGAATGATCGCGGCGACCACACCCATGGCTTCGTGCACGGTGTAGGCAAACAGGTCAGGCTTGTCCAACGGCAGGGTGCCGCCCTCAAGCTTGTCGGCCAGGCCTGCGGTGTAGTGGAAAAACTCCGGCAGGTAGCTGACCTGGCCACGGGTTTCGCGGATCAGCTTGCCGTTGTCGCGGCTTTCCAGCTGCGCCAGGTGTTCCTTGTTTTCCGCGATCAGGTCGCCGAGGCGACGCAGCAACTTGCCCCGCGCGGTGGCAGTGAGGCCACGCCACGCCGGGCTGTCGAAAGCGGTCTGCGCCGCTTGCACGGCGCGTTCGACGTCCGCTTCATCGGCGTCGGGCAGTTCCGCCCAGGCCTGCGCGGAGGCCGGGTTGAGGCTTTCGAAGGTCTTGCCGGAGAGGGCGTCGACCCAGTCTCCGCCGATGCACATCTGGAAGCGTGCGAGTGTCATGCAACGATCCCCTTTATATGGTTTTGTCGGGCGTGTGCGAATTGAAGGAATTCCAGCAGCATCTGATTGACCAGACGCGGCGACTCTACCGGCATCATATGCCGTTGCTCGGGCAGCACGGCAACCTTCGCGCCGGGGATGCGTCGGGCCAGTTGCTCGGCCATTTCCGGGGTCGAGCCGGGGTCGAGTTCGCCGGTGGCGATCAGCGTCGGCGCCTGAATGCTGCTCAGGTCGTCGGCGCGGTACATGTCCTGGGTGGCGAACAATTCGTAGGTGGTCAGGTAACCCTGCGGATCGTTGTTGGCCAGTGTCTGACGCAACGCGGCGATCTGCGCCGGGTTGGCTGCCTGATATTCACGGCTGAACCAGCGTGACAGCGCGGCTTCGGCATTGGCGTCCGGGCCATGCTCGGCGGCCTGCGCCGTGCGGGCAATAACGCCGGCACGCTGTTCTTCGCTGCGGTTGAACACGCTGTTCAACACCACCAGGCTTTGCAGGCGCTCCGGGTAATGCAGGGCAAAGGCCCGCGCGACCAGGCCGCCCATGGAGAAACCGATCACCGCGGCCTGGGGCAGATTCAGGTGCTCGAGCAGCTCGAGCAGTTGATCAGCGTAACCGAGCAGGTCGGTGCCGCTGGCCGGGCGCGGGCTGGCGCCGTGGCCGAGCATGTCGTAGGCGATCACCTGATACTGGCTGGCGAGGCCGACAATCTGCCCGCCCCACATTTCTTTGTTCAGGCCCACGCCGTGGATCAAGACCACGGGCTGGCCTTGGCCGGTCGCCAGGTAACTGGTGCCAGCCGGGGTGAGTTCAGCGGTGAGCCGAATCATGGAGCGCTCCTGCAATGCCTTTCTTGTTGTGATTACTGGGCTTTTTCGGCGGCCAGTTCTTCCAGATCGATGTAGCGGTTGCCGATGCGCGGGTGCAGGCGGCCACCGTCGGCGCAACCCAGTACCACGACGATTTCGTCGGCACGCGGCGCGTCTTCGATCTGCATTTCCAGGGTGATGTAGTGCGAACGCAGGCCTTCGTCGTCCTTGTGCATCATCGGGATCTGAATCGACGTGCCCGGACCGCCGCGCTTGTTGGTGAAGCTCAGGTAGCTCTTGGCTTTCACTGCTTCGCGGTAGTGGTTGCCGAAGCGCAGGGTGTGGATCACCGCCGACGCGTGCTCGATCTCGCCGTCAGCGCCGACCACCGCCGCTTTGCCGTAGGCCTCGATCTTCTCGGCACCGCCGATGATGCCGACCAGACGCTCGACCATCATGGCGCCGAGGTCGGAGCAGTTGGCGCGGATCTGTGGCTTGAGGTCTTCGACAAAACCGTTGCCCACCCAAGGGTTCTTCATCACCACGGCAAGGCCGACCATGGTCACCGGCTTGTCAGTCGCCTTGCCGCCTTCGATGAAGGTTTCTTCGACATAGCTGACGATCTTGCGAATTTCGAAACTCATGAGCTGCTCCGTTGGGGGATTGAGAGTGTCTGTGCGTCTGATGGTATACCATAATACCGATCCTGCAAGTCCCCCTGACGAGATTTGCCTCATCACCCCGGCGAATGGTCATGTGTTCAAATTCCCAGCCCCCATGATCCCTTGTAGGAGTGAGCCTGCTCGCGATAGGGAGCTGTCAGCCAATGATTTGCTGACTGAAACACCGCCATCGCGAGCAGGCTCACTCCTACACGGGAAATCAGCGGCAATGCGGTTAACAAAAGATAACGTGGCGCCGATTGTCAGACATTTGCAAAGCCCGATAGGATGAGCCAGCTTCCGAAGGGGCTCTGGATTGCGGGTTTCAGGAGGATGCTTCTGAACTGCCAGTAGTCGAGCACCCTTGCGGCGCCCTTGAAGGCCCGATGGCCCAACAATAATAAATAGGGGAAGGTCTATGAGTCGTTGCCGCCCGCCGGCGTTACGCAACACCGCGTTGCTGGTCACAGCTCTCTCGCTGCTGGGCTTTGCCACGTTATCGGCGCCTGTGATTGCCGCCGAGGCCCCGGCTGACGTGGTCTATGCCACCGAATCGGCCAAGGCCGCAAAGAGCCTGATTCTCGATGTCGTCCACGCCGGCGCGCGCCTGGTCGCGGTCGGTGATCGCGGGCACATCGTCTATTCCGATGACCAGGGCAAGACCTGGACCCAGGCCAAGGTGCCGACCCGCCAGTTGCTTACCGCCGTGTATTTCGTCGACGACAAAAACGGCTGGGCGGTCGGCCACGACGCACAGATTCTCGCCAGCGCAGACGGCGGTCTGACCTGGACCAAGCAATTCGAAGACCTTGCACGCGAATCGCCGCTGCTCGACGTCTGGTTCAAGGACGCCAGCAGCGGCTTTGCTGTGGGAGCCTATGGCACGCTGCTGGAAACCACCGATGGCGGCAAACACTGGGAAGACGTCAGTGATCGCCTCGACAACGAAGACCAGTTCCACCTCAACGCCATCGCCTCTGTGAAAGACGCCGGGCTGTTCATCGTCGGCGAGTCCGGCAGCATGTTCCGCTCCGCCGATGACGGCCAGACCTGGGAAAAACTCGAAGGTCCGTACGAAGGTTCATTGTTCGGCGTGATCGGCACGGCCCAGCCGCAGACCCTGCTGGCTTACGGTTTGCGCGGCAACCTCTACCGTTCCACCGATTTCGGCAGTAACTGGGAGCAGGTCGAACTGAAAGCCGCACGCGGTGCGCTGGAGTTCGGACTGTCCGGCGGCACACTGCTGGAAGACGGCTCGATCGTCATCGTCGGCAACGGCGGTTCGGTGATCAGCAGCAGTGACAATGGCGAGACCTTCAGCGTGTTCAACCGCCCGGATCGCATTTCGCTGTCGTCGGTCACCGCCGCCGGCAACGGCAACCTGATTCTGACCGGGCAGGGTGGTTTGCACATCACCCAGCCAAACGGTGCCGAGACCAATAACAAGAAGGCGGGGCTATGACTTCCTTGATCACTCCTCAGCAGGAAAAGGCGACGGTTCTCGAGCGCCTGATCTTCAACAACCGCCCGGCCGTGATCCTGATCTGCCTGGTGGTGAGCATTTTCCTGTTCTGGCAGGCCACGCTGATCCGGCCGTCGACCAGTTTTGAAAAAATGATCCCGCTGCAGCATCCCTTCATCGAAAAGATGATGGAGCACCGCAACGATCTGGCGAATCTCGGCAACACGGTGCGCATTTCAGTGGAGGCCACCGACGGCGACATTTTCTCCAAGGAGTACATGGAGACCCTGCGCCAGATCAACGACGAAGTGTTCTACATTTCCGGCGTCGACCGTTCCGGGCTGAAGTCGCTGTGGAGCCCGAGCGTGCGCTGGACCGAAGTGACCGAAGAGGGTTTCGCCGGCGGTGAAGTGATTCCGCAGAGCTACAACGGCTCCCAGGACAGCCTCGACCTGCTGCGTAACAACGTGCTCAAGTCCGGTCAGGTCGGGCGTCTGGTGGCCAACGATTTCAAGTCGAGCATCGTCGACATCCCGCTGCTGGAGGCCTACCCGGACCCGCAGGATCAAGGCAAGCTGCTGGCGCTGGACTATCGCCAGTTCTCCCATGAGCTCGAAGACAAGATCCGCAACAAGTTCGAAGCGCAGAACCCCAACATCAAGATCCATATCGTCGGTTTCGCCAAGAAGGTCGGCGACCTGATCGACGGTCTGGTGATGGTGGTGCTGTTCTTCGGTGTCGCCTTCGTCATCACCCTGATTTTGCTGTTGTGGTTCACCAACTGCCTGCGCAGCACCATCGCCGTGTTGAGTACGACGCTGGTGGCGGTGGTCTGGCAACTGGGACTCATGCACTTCTTCGGCTTCGGGCTCGACCCGTATTCGATGCTGGTGCCGTTCCTGATTTTCGCCATCGGCATTTCCCACGGCGTGCAGAAAATCAACGGTATCGCCCTGCAGTCCAGCGAGGCCGATAACGCCCTGACCGCTGCACGACGCACCTTCCGCCAGCTGTTCCTGCCGGGGATGATCGCGATTCTCGCCGATGCCGTGGGCTTCATCACCCTGCTGATCATCGACATCGGCGTGATCCGTGAACTGGCCATCGGCGCGTCCATCGGCGTTGCGGTGATCGTGTTCACCAACCTGATCCTGCTGCCGGTGGCGATTTCCTATGTCGGCATCAGCAAGCGCGCGATTGCCAAGAGCAAGAAGGACGCCAACCGCGAACATCCGTTCTGGCGCCTGCTGTCGAACTTTGCCAGCCCGAAAGTCGCGCCGATCTCGGTAGCGCTGGCGCTGATCGCCTTCGGTGGCGGCCTCTGGTACAGCCAGAACCTGAAAATCGGCGACCTCGACCAGGGTGCGCCGGAACTGCGTCCGGACTCGCGCTACAACAAGGACAACAACTTCATCATCAGCAATTACTCCACCAGCTCTGACGTACTGGTGGTGATGGTCAAGACCAAGGCCGAAGGTTGTTCGCGTTATGAAGCCATGGCGCCGATCGATCAGTTGATGTGGAAGATGCAGAACACCGAGGGCGTGCAGTCGGCGATCTCGCTGGTGACTGTGTCCAAGCAGATGATCAAGGGCATGAACGAGGGCAACCTGAAATGGGAAACCCTGTCGCGCAACCCGGACGTGCTGAACAACTCGATCGCCCGCGCCGACGGCCTGTACAACAACAGTTGCTCGCTGGCACCGGTGCTGGTGTTCCTCAACGACCACAAGGCCGAAACCCTCGACCGCGCGGTGCAAGCGGTGCAGGAGTTCGCCAAGGAAAACAACAAGGACGGCCTGGAATTCATCCTCGCCGCCGGTAACGCCGGGATCGAAGCCGCCACCAACGAAGTCATCAAGCAGGCTGAGCTGACCATCCTGATTCTGGTGTACATCTGCGTCGCGGTGATGTGCATGATCACCTTCCGCTCGTGGGCGGCGACCTTGTGCATCGTCCTGCCGCTGGTGCTGACTTCAGTGCTCGGCAACGCGCTGATGGCGTTCATGGGCATCGGCGTGAAAGTCGCGACGCTGCCGGTGGTCGCGCTGGGCGTGGGGATTGGCGTGGACTACGGCATCTACATCTACAGCCGTCTGGAAAGTTTCCTGCGTGCCGGGTTGCCGTTGCAGGAAGCTTATTACCAGACACTCAAATCTACCGGTAAAGCGGTGCTGTTCACCGGTTTGTGCCTGGCGATCGGCGTGTGCACCTGGATCTTCTCGGCGATCAAGTTCCAGGCCGACATGGGCCTGATGCTGACCTTCATGCTGCTGTGGAACATGTTCGGCGCACTGTGGCTGCTGCCAGCGTTGGCGAAGTTCCTGATCAAGCCGGAGAAACTGGCGGGGCAGAAGGGCAATTCGCTGTTTGCCCATTGATCTGAAAGGCTGAAATGACAAAGCCGCAACCTTGAGGGTTGCGGCTTTTTTGTGGACGAAGATCAAGGTCAAGGTCAAGAGCCCCTCACCCTAGCCCTCTCCCGGAGGGAGAGGGGACTGATTGGGGGATATTAGAGATTTACGCCGACCTGAGCGCCCTGCTGTGAATCCATAATCGACTCGGTTTTTCAGGTCGATGTATAACGAAGCACAACCCGGTCGGTCCCCTCTCCCCTTGGGAGAGGGCTAGGGTGAGGGCAAGCGGTCTCAAGCCTTAAGAGAGCTCAGCCCCAAGCACCACACTCAACGCACTGCGCGCATCATCCAACTGCACCAGCGTCGCATGCCGGGCCCCGAGCGCATCGCGGTTCTCGATGGCGGTCAGAATCGCCTTGTGCCTCGGCAACGCCAATTCATGCAGATTCGGCCGCTGATTGGAATGCTTCAACGCCTCGGCAATCGCCACCGCCAACATGTTGCACAGGTTCGCCAGAAGGTCATTGTGGGTCGCATCGGCAATCCGGCTATGGAAATCCAGGTCCGGCTGCAACAGCGCTTCCGGGGTCGGTGCGGCTTCCATGCGTTGGTAGGCTTCGTTGATTGCGGCGATGTCGGCATCCGTCGCATGCTGGGCGGCGAGGGCGGCGGCGGCCGGTTCGATGATGCTGCGCACGCTGGTCAGCACGTTGAAGAATTCATTCTGCGGGCTGCTTTGCATCAACCAGTGCAGCACGTCCGGGTCGAGCATGTGCCACTCGCGACGGGCCTTGACCACCGTGCCCACCCGTGGCCTGGAATACACCAGCCCCTTGGCCACCAGCACCCGCGTGGCTTCGCGCAACACCGGCCGACTGACCGCGTACTCCTCGCAGAGCAGGGCTTCGGCGGGCAGTTTGTCGTCGGGCAAAAAGCGTCCGGAGACGATCTGCATGCCCAGTTCTTGGACGATGCGCGAGTGCATGCTTTTACGGTCGGAAGGTTTGCGGTAATCCATGGGGAGTGGCGCGATCCTGAGCGATGGAGATGCCGCGCATCATAGCAGGCGTGCGGCATTCTTGAGGCTGATGCATAGCAAATGTAGGAGTGAGCCTGCTCGCGATTGCGGTGTGTCAGTCACCAGAGTTGTCAACTGACAGATTGCCATCGCGAGCAGGCTCACTCCTACAGGGAGTGGCTGTGTTAATGGGAGTGGCGCGGTACCTCGGCCCCTCGGCAACCCACCAGGAAGTCAAAGTCGCAACCCTGATCCGCCTGCAGCACGTGGTCGATGTACAGCTGACGATAGCCACCCACCAGCAATTGCTGCGGCGCTTGCAGATCCGCCATGCGCGCCGCCAGTTCAGCGTCGGGAATGTCCAGGTGCAAACGGCCGCTGGCGCAATCGAGTTCGATCCAGTCGCCTTCCTGCACCGCCGCCAAAGGCCCGCCCGCTGCGGCTTCAGGTGCAACGTGCAAAACCACCGTGCCGTACGCCGTGCCGCTCATACGGGCATCAGAAATCCGCACCATGTCGGTCACGCCTTGCGCTAACAGCTTGGCCGGCAAGCCCATGTTGCCGACTTCGGCCATGCCCGGATAACCCTTCGGTCCGCAGTTCTTCATCACCAGAATCGAATCCTTATCGACGTCCAGCTCTGGATCGTTGATCCGCGCCTTGTACATGTCGAAGTTCTCGAACACCACGGCGCGCCCGCGATGCTGCATCAGTTCAGCGCTAGCGGCGGACGGCTTGAGCACCGCACCCAGCGGCGCCAGATTGCCGCGCAACACGCAGATGCCACCGTCAGCGCGAATCGGATTGTCGAGGGTGCGGATCACCTCGTCCTCGCCATAGATCGGCGCGTCCCTGGTGTTCTCGCCGATGGATTTGCCGTTGACCGTCAAGGCATTCGGGTTAGGGATCAGATTGGCTTCACCGAGGCGACGCAGCACCGCTGGCAAACCACCGGCGTAGTAGAACTCTTCCATCAGGAAACGCCCGGACGGTTGCAGGTCGACGATGGTCGGCATGCCGCGACCGATGCGGGTCCAGTCGTCCAGATCCAGCTCGACGCCAATGCGCCCGGCAATGGCTTTCAAGTGGATCACGGCGTTGGTCGAGCCGCCGATGGCAGCGTTGACGCGAATGGCGTTTTCGAAGGCTTCCTTGGTCAGGATCTTCGACAGTTTCAGGTCTTCGCGAACCATCTCCACCGCGCGCATGCCAGACATGTGGGCCAATACATAACGCCGCGCATCCACCGCCGGAATCGCGGCGTTGTGCGGAAGGGAAGTGCCCAGTGCTTCAGCCATGCAGGCCATGGTCGACGCGGTGCCCATGGTGTTGCAGGTGCCCGCCGAACGCGACATGCCGCCTTCGGCTGCGAGGAAATCGTCGATGGTGATGGTGCCGGCCTTGACCTGTTCGCTGAGCTGCCACACGACAGTGCCGGAGCCGATGTCCTTGCCCTTGTGCTTACCGTTGAGCATCGGCCCGCCGGTGACGACGATGGCCGGTACGTCGCAACTGGCCGCGCCCATCAACAGTGCCGGGGTGGTTTTGTCGCAACCGGTGAGCAGCACGACGCCGTCGATCGGGTTGCCGCGAATCGCTTCTTCAACGTCCATGCTCGCCAGGTTGCGGGTAAGCATGGCGGTCGGGCGCAGGTTCGATTCGCCGTTGGAGAACACCGGGAATTCCACCGGAAAACCACCGGCCTCGATCACCCCGCGTTTGACGTGCTCCGCGATCTGGCGGAAGTGCGCGTTGCACGGAGTCAGTTCCGACCAGGTGTTGCAGATGCCGATGATCGGCTTGCCGTGGAACTGATGGTCGGCGATGCCCTGATTCTTCATCCAGCTGCGGTACATGAAGCCGTTCTTGTCGGCCGTGCCAAACCATTGGGCGGAGCGCAGGGTGGGTTTCTTATCAGACATGATCGTTTCTCTTATTGTAAGACTATTGTTTGCGAGCTGACGCTTAATCTAAGCGCAAAATCGGCGCTTTGGAAGTGTTGTTGGGTAATTAGTATTACTATATAGTCGTTTTCGACGGAGGGAAGGCCCTGGCTGTTTTGGCGAGAGGCGTCCCCCGAGGTTCTATAAAAACAACAATCGGAGACCGATCTCATGAGCCAGGAACTGCGGCTTGTCCGGCGCATCACACTGAAACTGATTCCCTTCCTGATCCTGCTGTACCTGATCGCCTATGTGGATCGCTCCGCCGTCGGCTTCGCCAAGCTGCACATGGGCGCCGACATCGGCATCGGCGATGCGGCCTATGGCCTGGGCGCCGGGCTGTTCTTCATTGGTTACTTCCTTCTCGAGATTCCCAGCAACCTGATGCTCGAACGCTTCGGCGCGCGGCGCTGGTTTGCGCGGATCATGATCACCTGGGGCGCGATCACCATCGGCATGGCCTTCGTGCAAGGGCCGCACAGCTTCTACGTGATGCGCTTTCTGCTCGGCGCGGCCGAAGCGGGCTTCTTCCCCGGCGTGCTGTACTACATCACCCAGTGGTTCCCGGTGCGCCATCGCGGCAAGATCCTCGGCCTGTTCATCCTGTCGCAACCGATCGCCATGATGATTACCGGTCCCGTGTCCGGTGGTTTGCTGGGCATGGATGGCATCCTCGGTCTGCACGGCTGGCAGTGGCTGTTCATCGTCATCGGTACCCCGGCGATCCTGCTGACCTGGCCGGTGCTGCGCTGGCTGCCGGACGGTCCGCAGCAAGTGAAATGGATGGATCAGGCGGAAAAAGACTGGCTGACCGGCGAACTGAAAAAGGATCTGCAGGAGTACGGCCAGACCCGTCACGGCAATCCGCTGCACGCGCTGAAAGACAAACGCGTGTTGCTGCTGGCGCTGTTCTATCTGCCAGTGACCCTGAGCATTTATGGCCTCGGCCTGTGGCTGCCGACGCTGATCAAACAATTCGGCGGCAGCGATCTGGTCACCGGTTTCGTTTCTTCAGTGCCGTACATTTTCGGGATCATTGGCCTGCTGATCATTCCGCGCAGCTCCGACCGCTTGAATGATCGCTACGGCCACCTGGCGGTGCTCTATGTACTCGGTGCACTGGGCCTGTTCCTCAGCGCCTGGCTGTCGATGCCGGTCGCGCAACTGGCGGCGCTGTGTCTGGTGGCGTTTGCGCTGTTCTCGTGCACAGCCGTTTTCTGGACTCTGCCCGGGCGCTTCTTCGCCGGTGCCAGTGCTGCGGCTGGGATTGCCCTGATCAACTCGGTCGGCAACCTCGGCGGTTACATCGGGCCGTTCGTGATCGGCGCATTGAAGGAGTACACCGGCAATCTGGCTTCGGGGCTGTATTTCCTCTCGGGCGTGATGGTGTTCGGGCTGATTCTGACGGGCATCGTCTATCGCGTTCTGGAACGCAAGCATGTGCTGCCCGTCGACCAGTTCGCCGCGAGTGCCCGTGGTGCGACCCGAACCTGACTGACCAACACTGGCCCTGTGGGAGCGAGCCTGCTCGCGAAGAGGCCATCACACCCGGCATTGTGGGTGACTGACACACCGCTTTCGCGAGCAGGCTCGCTCCCACAGGGGATCGGCGGTGTTATTGAGAAAAGGAGAAAATCATGCATCTGGTTCAATTCGAATTATCCAACGGCGAGCGTCGGGTCGGCGTGGTCGACAACGGTCAGGTCCGCGAAGTCCAGGACGCGCGCAGTGTCCGTGATCTGGCCCTGGCCGCGATCGAGGCCGGTGGTTCCCTGGAGCAGCAAGTGCAGACCCTCGGCCTCGGCGCCAGCCATGACTACGCGCAGTTGCTCAAAGACCTGCGCATCCTGCCGCCACTGGATCACCCGGACCCGGCGCACATGCTGGTCAGCGGTACCGGCCTGACTCACCTGGGCAGCGCTTCGGCCCGCGACAAGATGCACCAGCAGGCCGGCGACGAAGCGGCGATGACCGACACCATGCGCATTTTCAAATGGGGCGTGGAGGGCGGCAAACCGGCGGCGGGGCAGGCCGGTGTGCAACCGGAGTGGTTCTACAAGGGCGACGGCAGCATCGTCGTGCGTCCGGGGCAGCCGTTTCCGCTGCCGCCGTTTGCCGAAGACGCCGGTGAAGAGCCGGAGATGGCCGGCCTGTACATCATCGGCAACGACGGCAAGCCGTATCGCCTCGGTTTTGCGGTGGGCAACGAGTTCTCCGACCACGTCATGGAACGCAAGAATTACCTCTACCTCGCACACTCGAAATTGCGCAGTTGCAGTTATGGCCCGGAACTTCGCACCGGTGAATTGCCTCAACACCTTGCCGGCACCAGCCGAATCCTGCGTGACGGCGAAGTGCTCTGGCAAAACGAGTTCCTCAGCGGCGAGGCCAACATGTGCCACAGCCTGGCGAACCTCGAATACCACCACTTCAAATACAGTCAGTTCCTGCGTCCGGGCGACGTGCACATTCACTTTTTCGGCACTGCGACTTTGTCCTTTGCCGACGGCATCCGTACCCAGCCGGGCGACAAGTTCGAGATCAGCCAAGCCGACTTCGGCGCGCCGCTGGTCAACGGTATCGCACCGGTCCAGGCGGCTTTTGAACCGGACAGCATCGGCACCCTTTAAGGAGATCCCATGACTCAGATTCTCGGTCACAACTACATCGGCGGTCAGCGCAGCGCCGCCGGCAGCGTCAAACTGCACTCGGTCGACGCCAGCACTGGCGAGGCCCTGCCGAACGATTTCATTCAGGCCACGGCGGAAGAAGTCGACGCCGCTGCCAAAGCGGCCGCTGCGGCTTACCCGACGTATCGCAGCCTCAGCGCCGAACGCCGCGCGCAGTTCCTCGACGCCGTCGCCGATGAACTGGATGCTCTTGGCGATGATTTCGTCGCCGTGGTCTGCCGCGAAACCGCGCTGCCAGCCGGACGCATTCAGGGCGAGCGCGGTCGCACCAGCGGCCAGATGCGTTTGTTCGCCAAAGTCCTGCGTCGCGGTGACTTCTACGGCGCGCGCATCGATCTGGCATTGCCCGATCGTCAGCCGCTGCCCCGTCCGGACCTGCGCCAATACCGCATCGGCCTCGGCCCGGTCGCGGTGTTTGGCGCGAGCAACTTCCCGCTGGCGTTCTCCACCGCTGGCGGCGACACCGCAGCGGCACTGGCCGCCGGTTGCCCGGTGGTGTTCAAGGCCCACAGCGGCCACATGGCCACCGCTGAACTGGTCGCCGACGCGATCATTCGTGCAGCGGAAAAAACCGGCATGCCCGCCGGCGTGTTCAACATGATCTACGGTGGCGGCGTGGGCGAATGGCTGGTCAAGCATCCGGCGATTCAAGCGGTTGGCTTCACCGGTTCGCTGAAGGGCGGTCGCGCCTTGTGCGACATGGCCGCTGCACGTCCGCAACCGATCCCGGTGTTTGCCGAGATGTCGAGCATCAACCCGGTGATCGTGCTGCCACAGGCACTGGCCACGCGTTCGGAAACCGTTGCGCGTGACCTCACCGCTTCGGTGGTGCAGGGCTGTGGTCAGTTCTGTACCAACCCGGGTCTGGTCATCGGTATCCGCTCGCCGCAGTTCAGCGCGTTCGTCCAACAAGTCGCTGCTGCAATCGGCGATCAACCGGCGCAAACCATGCTCAATGCCGGCACCCTCGGCAGCTATGGCAAAGGCCTGGAAAAACTCCTGGCGCACAGCGGCATCGAGCATCTGGCCGGTAATCCGCAGCAGGGCAATCAGGCGCAGCCGCAATTGTTCAAAGCCGATGTCAGCCTGTTGATCAACGGTGACGAAGTGCTGCAGGAAGAAGTGTTCGGTCCGACCACGGTCATCGTTGAAGTGGCCGATCAGGCCCAACTCAGCGCGGCGCTGCATGGCCTGCACGGTCAACTGACCGCGACGATCATCGGCGAACAGTCCGACTTCGAGCAATTCGCCGAACTGACGCCGCTGCTGGAGCAGAAGGTCGGGCGCATCCTGCTCAACGGTTATCCGACCGGTGTCGAAGTGTGCGATTCGATGGTGCACGGCGGGCCATACCCGGCGACGTCCGATGCGCGCGGCACGTCGGTCGGCACGCTGGCGATCGATCGATTCCTGCGCCCGGTGTGCTTCCAGAACTACCCGGACAGCTTGCTGCCCGAGCCACTGAAAAACGCCAACCCGCTGCGTATCCAGCGCCTGGTGGATGGCAAGCCATCGCGTGAGGCGATCTAAAGCCAACCACAACCCCTGTAGGAGTGAGCCTGCTCGCGATTACGGTCTTAAATTCAGCATCTCTGCTGGAGACCCACCGCTATCGCGAGCAGGCTCACTCCTACAAGGGGACTGTTTCGACAATGAGCTATCATTGGCCCTTTCCCCCCTAGAAAGACTGTTTGCCATGACTGCCCAAACCCTTCTCAACGCCCTCGAACACTGCGGTATGGTCGAAATCGATGGCCTGCACGCCTTCGAATTCGCCCTCGACGAGGACGATAACCTGCATATCGAATGCATGATCGGTCGCGAAGCCAGGCACTGGGAATTCACCCCGGCGCAGGTCGCGGCGGCGACGTTCGATGAGACGCTGCAGAGCTGGCTGATCATCGGATTCGCCAGCGACACCAAGACCACGGGCGAGCATCGCCTGGTGTGTCTCGGCGACGTAGTCAGCAGCAGCGACGACGAGGATGACGATAATGAAAATGCGTAATTTCTGGCCCCTGCTGATGGCCGGCAGCGTCGGCGCGATGGGCCTGTCCAGCGCCAGCGCCGAGACCTTGCAGTTGCTGGTCGGCTCTTACACCGCCGGTTCCAGCCAGGGCATCTACCGCATGCAGTTCGACAGCGCCACCGGCCAGATCGATGCCAAGCCGCTGCAAGTGGTCAAGACTGAAAACCCATCGTGGCTGACACTCTCGAAAGACCAGAAACGCCTGTTCGTGGTCAACGAAAACGGCCCCGGCCAGACCGATCCGGTCGGTCGTGTCAGCAGCTATGCCATCGACCCGAAAACCCATGCGCTGAGCCTGATCAATCAAGTGCAGAGCCTGGGCAACGAGCCGACCCATTCCAGCCTCAGTGCTGATGCCAAGCATCTGTTCGTCAGCAACTACTCGGTGATGGAAGATCCGGGCGGCACCCTGGCGGTGTTGCCGGTCGATGGCGACGGTCAACTGAAACCGGTGGTGCAGATGAGCGGCCACCCGGCCAGTCGGGTCAACCCTGAGCGCCAGGCTTCCAACCACGTGCACTCGACCGTGTCTTCGCCGGACGGTCGCTACGTGTTCTCCAATGACTTGGGCGCGGACAAGGTTTTCATCTATCAATATGATCCGAAGGCCAACCCGCACCTGCCGCTGACTCCGGCGAAAACCGCTTCGGTAGCCTTGCCGGCCGGCAGTGGCCCGCGTCATCTGCTGTTCAGCGCCGACGGCAAACACGCCTGGCTGACCATGGAGATGAGCGCGCAGGTTGCAGTGTTCGATTACAACGATGGCGTGCTGACCCAGACGCAACTCGTCGATCTCGCCGCGGGCCAGCCAACCTCGGACAAGGCGGGCGCGGCGCTGCATGCTTCAGCTGATGGCAAGTTTCTCTACGTGAGCAACCGTGGCACGGCCAATCAACTGGTGGTGTTCAGCATCGACCCGGCGAGCGGCCAGCTCAAAGAGCTGCAAAAACGCTCGGTCGAGGGTGATCACCCGCGCGAGTTTGCCCTCGATCCGAGCGGTAAATTCGTCCTGATCGCCAACCAGAAGAGCAACCAGATTGTCGTCGTCGAACGTGATGCCAAGACCGGTCTGCTCGGCAAAACCGTGCAAAAACTGCCGATCGACGCGCCAAGCGATCTGAAATTTATAGTGCGACAATAAGCCACAGGCCCCGGTCTGCGGGGCCTGCATCGTTGTATTAATTGCACTGATAACGGCTAATGCTACAAAAGATTTCAAGGGAACAACCCTCGAGCGTTACGTTTGTTTCACAGCCCGACCGGGCAAAACATGCAAACGAACACGAGGGTTACCGCCATGAACTTCAATCTCTTCTCCGTTATCGCCGCTTCCGCCATTTCTGCCACCGTGGTATTGCCAGCCGGTGCCAACGTCGAAATCGCCAGCAAAAAATCCCACACCCAGAGCTACACCCAGAAATACCTGCAACAAAGCGCCAACTTCTACGCCGCGCTGGATCACAAAACCCAAGCCTGAAATTCCCGTCTCCCTGTAGGAGCTGCCGAAGGCTGCGATCTCTTGATCTTGTTTTTCAAAAGCAAAATCAAAAGATCGCAGCCTTCGGCAGCTCCTACGCGCGTACGCGTTCTCCACTCATAGGTTTTCTCTCGCCGGCAAATAGAGCGGCTAAATAATCAACGAAGCTGATGTTTACTATGGCAAACCCTGAGTGGTTGCCTCGGCTTTTTTGATTGATTCTGTGGCCATCGAAACCTTTGCCCACGGAGAACACCATGGCCAGCGCAATCCTCACTTCCGCCAAACGCGGCGCCTATCTGGCCATCGGTCTGTACCTGGCCGTGGTGCTGTTCGTCAGCATCGGCGCGCAGATGGAACACAGCTTCGAAGCCCCGATCGACGTCGCCCACCCTGGCATCCAGTTCGAACTGCGCTCGCAAAGCGCGATGGTCGACAGGGCCGAACTCGCAGGAGTCGGCGGCGCATGAAAGGCTACAGACTCTGGGTCATCGCCAGTCTGGCATTGATGACCAACGGCGCCTCATTGCTGGGGTTCGGCCAGGGCTCGGTGGGCGGATTGGCCCGGGCCATAGAGGCCAACCACAACATCACGCACAACATCGAACGCGCCAACACGCTGGGGCTGATGGCCGGCAATCCACCGGCCAAGGTCGCAGTGGATTTTCTCGGACCGTTTGAAGTGGATTGCATGGCACTGGGCATGTGCCAAGCACTGGCGTAGGCAACGCGGACCATTGTGGCGAGGGAGCTTGCTCCCTCGCCACAGGTGTGTGTGAGGCCGAGATTCAGCTCGACTTCTTCATGATTGAAGTGAACAGTTCGGATTCGAGGAAACGCTGCAACCAGGCTTGCAAACGAACGTACGGAGTCTGCGCAAACCACTCCCGATCAACATGAGCGAACTGCCGGACGAAGGGCAGCAGGGCGATGTCGGCGAGGCTTTGATGATCGGCCAGCAAATATTCGCGGCCTTCGAGCAGCTCATCCAGCTTTTGCAGAAACAATCCACCTTCAGCCCGATAAGCTTCCATCGGCTGCTCAGGGTAGCGCTCGGCATACTTGTAGCGGTTCAGAGCTGTTTTGAAAATCTGATCATTGCCCTCAATCAGCTTTTCCATCCACAGCGCCGCGAATGAATCTCCGGCCAGCAACCAATCATCCGGATCATTCTGCGCCAACGCCCAGCGCATGATCTGCAGGCTCTCATCAATCACCACGCCATCGGCGTTCAGCACCGGCACCGTGCCCTTGGGCGAGAGCGCGAGCATCTGCGCCGGCTTGTCCTTGAGGCTGACCTCAACAATCTCCACCTGTACGTCCGCATAACGCAGCGCCATCCGCGCCCGCATCGCGTAAGGGCAGCGGCGGAACGAATACAGCGTGTTCATTTCACCTCCAGCGTGCTCAAACCATTGCCCTGGCGCCGCACCTGAATCTGCACCGGGATGCGTTCGTGCATTTCCTGCACATGGGAAATCACCGCCACCTTGCGCCCCTGCGCCTGCAAGCCATCGAGGGCATCCATGGCCAGTTGCAGCGATTCCGGATCGAGGCTGCCGAAACCTTCGTCGATAAACAGCGATTCGATTTTCAGCGTGCTCGACGCCATCGACGCCAGACCGAGCGCCAACGCCAGTGAGACGAGGAACGTCTCGCCGCCGGACAACGAATGCACTGAGCGCAGTTCGTCGCCCATTTCCGTGTCCATCACCAGCAGGCCGAGCATGCTGCCGCCGCGTTTGAGCCGATAGCGTTTGACCAGTTGGCGCAGTTGGGCGTTGGCGTGATGCACCAGCAGGTCGAGGTTGTAGGCCTGGGCGATCTTGCGGAAGGTGTCGCCGGTGGCCGAGCCGATCAACGCACTGAGCCGCGCCCAGCGCTGATACTCGGCATAAGCCTCGGCGATCTGCCGGGCCAGCGCCTGATTGGCGTTCTGCCGGCGCTGGTCTTCAACCTGTTCGGCGCGCAACTCGGCGCACTGCTGCTCACTGACGGCGAACTGTTTTTGCAATTCAGCGAGGGCGCTATCGAGCTGTTCGGCGTCAAGATTACCGTCCTGCCGGGCCTGATGATCGAGCAGACGCTGATCGCGCTCCTGCAACAAGACCTGGGCCTGTTCGATGGCTTTTTCGTTGTGCTGAAGAGTCTGGCGCAGTTCGGCGACCTGCGCGTCATCAAAGCGCAGCAAGTCTTCGAGGCCGCCGTCATCCAGTTCCGGATGGTTGGCGCGCCAATCAGCGATCTTGGCGGCGAGTGCCAGATCTTCAGCTTGCAGTGCTTGCAGGCGATCCTGCTGCGCCTTGAGCTCAGCGGCGATTTGCACCAGCTGCGTGCGTACGGTCTGCAGTTCCTCAGCCGTGCTGGTCTCGGCAATACGCGCCTGTTCCACCGCGTGTTCCAACTGCTGCTGCCAATGCTCGGCGCTGGTGTGGTCGCCAATCAGTAGCGCGAGTTTTTCCTGACAGCTTTGCTGCTGCTCGGTCAACGCCGTGAATTGCTCCTCGACGCTTTGCAGTTGCTGAGTGCGCAACTGCTGGCGATCCTGTTCTTTCTCGAGGGTTTGCTGGCGTTGCTGCTGTTCGCTCAGTTCTTCCTTTTGCTGCTCGAGCTGGGCCAGACGCTCGGCGATCTGCCGATCCAGTTGCAGGAACGTCGCGGCCGGCTCAAGGCGCAGTGCTTCGAGGGTGTCAGCCGGCAGCAGCGGGCCGAACGCGTTGAGTTCCTCCTCAAGGCGCTGACGGTCGCTGTTGAGCTCATGTTGCTGATGGCTCAGCTGTTGCGCCGCTTGCTGATGGGCGACCTCGGCCTGACGCAATTGCTGCGACAGGCGCGCGGCGTCCTGCTGCAAGGTGAGCAGGGCGCTCTGGCGTTGTTCGTCCTGAGTGATGCTTTGGTTCAACTGCTCGTTCTGGCGGCTGAGCCAGGCGTCGCGTTTGTCGGCGTCCTGATTGAGCAGTTGCGCGGCCAGCGGATGCGCATCGAGGCTCGGCGCCAGGGCTTGTTGCTGCGCAGCCAATTGTTCCTGTTGCTGGAGCAATTCTTTCTGTTGCGCGATCACGCCACCGACTTCGCCGCGCAGCTCGATCAGTTTTTCCTTGAGCTGATCGACCACTTGCTGGGCATTGGCCTGTTCGCTTTCATCGTGGCGCCCGAGGCTTTGCAGCAGCGCTTCGGGCTGATGATAGGGATGCTCGTTGCTGCCGCAGACCGGGCAGGGCTGATCGTCCTGCAACTGCGCGCGCAACTCTTCGACACTGGCACTGCGCGCCAGCCGCTGACGCTCGAGCAGTTCGCGAGTGACGCTGAGGGTCTGCTCGGCGACGGTCAGTTCGGCCTTGGTTTTCACACCGTCCTGGGTCAGACGTTCACGTTGCTGCTGCGCGTCGAGCTGACGTTGTTGCAACTCGGCGCTGCGCTTGTCGAGATCCTGCTGAGACGCCCACAGCCGCGACAGGTCTTCGATCGCGCGCAGCTGTTTGCGGTTGTCCTGCAGCAAAGTGCCGAGCAGGCCGATCTGTTCGGCGACCGCATCCGGTTCAGCACCGGCCTCCTTGAACAGGACTTCCAGTTGCTGTTTATGCGCAGCCAGTTGTTCAGCGCTGTGCGCGGCGTTCTGTTCAAGGGACGCCAGTTCGGTCTGGCCCTTGTTCAAGCGGTTGCCGATCAGCATCAGCTGTTGCAGACGATCGCGATAGGCGCTCCAGGCATCGCTCAACGGCGCCAGATGCACACTCTGCTCAAGCCCGGTGGCGATGCGTTGCAGACGCTCGGCGACCTCAGCCTGTTTTTCCTGCAAAGCCTGAATCGCGCTCTGGCCATCCTTGAACGCTTGCTCGGCCGCTTGCCGGGCTTCGGCGCTGCTGGCAGTGTCCTTGATCAGGCGGGCGAGGGTGCTTTGTTCTTCGAATGCCTGACGCAGCAGCGGCGCGTTTTCGCTCTGGCGTTGTTGCGCTTGGCTCAGGGCGACTTTTGCTGCGTCGAGGTTTTGCGCCAGTTGCGTCTGGCGTTCCCCGAGGGCCGCATGTTCTTGCGTGTGCGCGGCAATCTGCGCCGCCAGTGGTGTCAGCAGCGCATCGAGCTCGGCCTTGCGCGCAAATTGATGACGCTGCGGGCCAAGCTGCTCCAGACGCGTCAGTTTCACCCGCTCTCCAGCCAGGGCTTGCCATTGCTGTTGCGCGGTTTGCAGTTGTTCGCTGGCGGCTTTTTGCGCGTCTTGCAACAGACGCAAATCCTTCAGCCAACCGTGTTGTTGCTCAAGCTGTTTGAGCTGCGCCTGTTGCGCTTTCATTTGTTGCTGCGCGGTGTTGAAGCGCTCGTCGAGTTCGGCGCGCGCTTCAGGTGCCAGTGGCGTGACCCCGGTGGCCTGATCCTGCAGCAGCTTGTGCGCTTCGCGAGCTTCTTTGGTCTTGTCGAAAGCGCGACGGCCCAGGCGAGTGTACAGCGCGGTGTCGGTGAGTTTCTCCAGCAGCTCACTGCGGTCGTTGTCGTCGGCCTTGAGGAACGCGCTGAATTCGCTCTGCGCCAGCAGCACAGCGCGGGTGAACTGTTCGAAATTCAGGCCCAGCGCGGCTTCCAGTTGGGTTTTGTATTCGCCTTTCTGGCTGGCGAGCAATTGATCCTGATCGATATCGCGCAGGCTCTGCCGGCTCGCTTGCAACTTGCCGCCAGCCTTCTCGCGAGCGCGGTTGGCTTCCCAACGTGCGCGATAGCGGCGGCCATCGACGCCGACAAAATCCACTTCGGCATAGCCTTCGCCGGTGCCACGACGCAGCAAGGTGCGCGGGTCGCCAGTGGCGATCTCGCCGTCGGCGTCGGGGACTTTGGCATCGCGGCCAGTGTTGTTCAGGCGCGGCACGGCGCCGAACAGTGCCAGGCACAAAGCGTCGAGCAGGGTACTTTTGCCGGCGCCGGTCGGGCCGGTGATCGCGAACAGACCGGCGCTGGCCAACGGCTCAGCAGTGAAATCGATCTCGAACGGCCCGGCCAGCGAGGCGAGGTTCTTCAAACGAATGGCGAGGATCTTCATGGCTGCTCGCCCTCCAGTTGCACGTCTTGCAGCAACTCGGCGAAGTCCTTGAGCGTCTGCTCATCGACCTCGCTGCCGTAGTTGTCGAGCCAGGCGCGGCTGAACAATTCCTGCGGGGTGAGCTGGTCGAGTTCGATCAGCGTGCTGCCGTCATCGCTGCCATCGGCGCCACGATTGCCGGCGTATTCAGCGGCGATGCGCACCAGACGTACGGCCTTGCCTTGCAGTGCGGTCTCCACTTGATGGCGCAGATCCGGCTGCGGCTCATCCAGGCGTACACGGACTTCGAGCCATGGCTGGCGCTGGGTTTCGGCGAGCAGATCGACGTTCGGCAGGTCAGCCAGTTGCAGCAGAATCTCGGCCAGCGGCGCCGGGCCGATGCGCTGCAGATTGACCGAGCGCGGAATCAGTTTCGGCTCGACGCTGACCAGAGTTTCACCGTCGAGGACGACATCGAGAATCTGATGCTGATAACCGATCTCCGAGAACGACAGCGGAATCGGCGAGCCGCTGTAGCGGATGCGCTCCTCGCCGTTGACCTTCTGCGGCTTGTGCAAATGGCCGAGGGCGACGTAACTGATGCTTTCGCCGAACAGGCTGGCGGGCAGCGCTTCGGCATTGCCGATGATCAGGCTGCGCTCGGAATCCTCCGATACCGAACCGCCGGCCATGTGCGCGTGGCTGATAGCGATCAACGCCTGCCCGGGCTGACGCTTGGCATTCGCCGCCGCGATCAGCCACTCATGCACCTGACCGATGCCGCGCAAATAGTTGTCGCCCAGATGCGCACCAGTAACTTCCGCCGGACGCAGAAACGGTAGCGCCAGACACCACGCGGCGATTTCGCCCTGCGCATTCGGCAGCGGCAGCAACAGGCGCTCGGCATCGAGCTGGCCGTCATCCAGCCACAGCACCCGGCCCAACGCGTGGGTGCGCAAACGCCGCATCAGAGGCGCCGGCAATTCGATCCGCGAGCCGGAATCATGGTTGCCGGCGATCATCACGATGGTCAGCAGCGGCTGCTGTTCGTGAGCGCTGACGATGAAGTCGTAAAGGCGTTCCTGAGCTTTGACCGGCGGATTGACCGTATCGAAGATGTCCCCGGCGATCAGCAGCACATCCGGCTGCGCCAGTTGCAACTGACGCAGCAGCCATTCGAGAAAACACGCGTGCTCGAAATCGCGCTCCTGGCCGTGCAGGTTTTGCCCAAGGTGCCAGTCGGAGGTGTGGAACAGACGCAAGGTGGACTCCGCAACGTTAAAAGAGGTGATGGCCGCAAAAGAACGGGGCGGCTTGAGAAAGGTGAGTTTACTGGCAAGATCAAAAGATCGCAGCCTTCGGCAGCTCCTGCACAGAATCCGTAGGAGCTGCCGAAGGCTGCGATCTTTGGCGTGTTACTTCGGATAAAGCGGCGGCAAGCCACTCTCACTCACCGGATCCTGCACTCGCTCCGCCGCTGGAATAGTACGGATTGCCCGCCACAAATCCTCACCCTGCCAATGCTGTCCGGTCTCGCTGTACAGCGCGCCGTTCAACCCGTCCAACGCATCCGACAACGGCACGAACCGCGCGGCCATGTCCGCCAGTGTCTCCGGTTGTTGCCGCGCCCAGGCATCCAGTGCCTGGCGGGTGGCGTGCGGGTCGTTTGCCTGGCTGGCGCGTTTGATGTCGTCGAGCAGGGTGCGCGGGCTCGGGCCGGCCTGCGCGGCGCGGTGGACTGCCGGTTGCCAGCGGGCGCGCCACCAGAGGCCGAAGCCGAGCAGGGTGGTGCAGGCGAGGATCAGGGTGCTGAGTTTCCACCACCACAGGGTGTCGTTGTCGGGTGTGCTCGGTTGCAGGGTGCCGGCCGGGGTGTCGATTTGCAGGCTCGGGTTGTTCGCGATTTGCAGAGTGCGTGCGGGCAGGCTGCTGTGTTCGAGGTGATCTTCGAAGGTGTTCCACCAGACCACGTCGACGGTCGGAAGGTCGATCGCGCCGCTGCGGCTTGGTACCAGGGCTTCGCGTTCTTCGCGGCTGCCGATGATGCCGCGGTCGCTGCTCTGGTTGCTCAGCACCGGTTGATCGGGGTAGCGGCGCAGGCCGTTGACGTCGGTGGCGGGCAGGGCGGGCAACTGCGAGCTGGCGAGGCCTTCGACTTTCAGGGTCAGGCTGCGGGTCAGGGAATCGCCAACCTGGGTGTGATCCGGTTCCGGGCTCCAGCTTTCGCTGAGGCTGAGACTGCGTGCCGGCAACCATGGTGCGTCGACCGGGTAGGTCAGCGGTTTCGGTTTGACCGTCAACGGGATCGACGCAGAGCTGACGCGCATCAATTTGCCGGGCTTCGGCCCCGAGGCGTCTGCTGATGGCGCGGTATCGACCAATGTGGCGCTGAAGGTCTGCGGGGCGATCGTCAGCAGGCCGCTGTGTTGCGGGTAGATCGCGTAGCGCATCTCGATCACGCCGTGGCGCAGGCCGTTGATGTCTTTTTCGTAGGCGCGCGTGTCGCCGAGCTGTTCGATGCGCGCATCGGCGATTTGCAGCGGGCTCAGGCTGCTGTCGTCGTACAGCGAAACCGAATGATAGATGCGCAGGGTCAGGATGGCCTGGGCCTGTACATAGACGCTGGTCTGATCGAGGCTGGCTTCGATGAACACCGGATCGAGGCTGTTGGTGTCTTCGCGGTGATCGCTGGCAAACACCTGCACGGTGATCGGCTGGCTATGCGCTTCGCCCAGTTGCAGCGGCGGAATAGTCACGCTGCCGTTCTCTTTCGGCAGCAGGGTGATGATCCAGCGCGTGGTCGCACGGGTGTCGCCGTTGAGCGTGTTGAGCTGGTTGACCTGACGCGTGCCGCGCACTTCGAACAGCGCTTCCAGCGCCGACAGGTCCGGCTTGCCGAACTGGGTGACGTCATCAGTTTCGAGGGTGAGCTCGACCGTCTCGCCGGAGTTCAGGCGACTGCGATCCACGCTGGCGGTCAGCTCGGCCGCCTGAGCGGTAAACGTGCTGATCAGCAGGGGCAGCAAGAGAGCGGTGAAGCGGGTCATCGAATGTTTTCCTGATCCTGATGTTGTTGCTGTTCGTACCAGAATTTGCGCCTGAGCAGTTCACCCGGGTCGTCCGGGATCTTGCCCAGCCATTGCTCGAGCGCCTGACGCTGTTCGCCTTCGAGATTGTTCTCGCTCGGGCGCAGGGTCGGCACCGTGTCGGTTTCCTCTTCCTCGTTGCTGCCGGGGATTTCGTTGGGGCCTGGCAGTGGCGGGGCGGTCGGAGGTGGTTCGCTCGCGGACTCGGCCGGTTGCGCCTCGCTCTGGGTTTCGCTGGTCACCGCCGGAGGGGGCGCGGTGGTCGGCGAGGGCTCATCGCCGGGCAGACTTTGTTGGTTCGGCTGGTTATCCGGTTCGGTCGGCGGCGAGGCGTTTTTCTGCTTCAGCAGGTTTTCCACCAACGCCTTGTTGGTCTGCGCCGGACGCAGATCCGCTTGCAGCTCCAGCGCCTGTTCGTAGGCGTCGATTGCTGCTTCCAGCTCACCGCTTTTTGCCAGGGCGTTGCCACGATTGTAGTGGGCGCGGGCATCGCTGCCCTCGGCGAAGCGCTGAGCGGCGCCACTGTAGTCGCCGGCCTCGTACAACGCCACCCCTTGCCACTGATGATCATCGAAATGCTGCGCGGCCTCGGCCGGGCGCTTCTGCTTGAGCAGGTGCAAACCCTGCTGGTCAGGGCGCAGCCACAAGTCTTCGAAGTCGAAAGCGTAGCTCGGTTGCGGCAGGCACCACAGCAGCGGCAGGCAGAACAGCCAGCCGCGACGCCCGGCACAGGCCGCCAGCAACAGCAGCGGCAACAGCAGCCAGTAACCCTGATCGGCCCAGGTGTCGAGGCGCACGGTCTGGCCATCGTCACGCAGGCTGCGCGGGCCGTTGAGCAGGCCAAGGGCGCCGAGATCAGCCTCGTCGAGTCGCGCCGAGCGATACTCGCCGCCGACACTGTTGAGGAAGGTCGCCAAACCCGGGCTGTCGAGTTGAGGCACGCGGATCGCGCCTTGCTCGTCCTTGAGGAAACTGCCGTCCTCCTGGGCAATCGGCGCACCTTCAGCGGTGCCGATCCCGAGCATCAGCAGTTGCGTCGACTCGCCATTGAGCGCGCGACGAATACCGCGCCGTTCCTCTTCATTGAGCGACGAACCGATCAACAGAATCCGTCCCTCACCCAGCGCCCCTTGCTTGAGCAAGGCCAGTGCCTTGTCCACTGCCAGATCGGCGCGGTGACCGCTTTGCGGCATCAGCGACGGTTTGAGTGCATCGAGCAGATTACGGCTGGTCGCCAGATCATCCGACAGCGGCACCAGCGTGTGCGCGCTGCCGGCATAAACCACGATGGCAGTCTGCGCATCGCTGCGCGCCTGCAACAGGTCGAACAGCTTGCGCCGCGCCTGCTCCAGACGTGTTGGCGGCGAGTCGGTGGCGAGCATCTCTGGCGTCAGTTCGAGCACCACCACCAGCGGATCGGCGGGTTTCTGGCTGGTCTGTTCGACGCGCTCCCAGCTCGGCCCGAGCAGCGCCAGAATGGTCAGCAACCACGCCACGCCAAGGGCGATCCACGGCAATTTGCTCTGGCGCCCGCTGCCACCACTGAGCAGGGCCGCGTGAAACGCTGGTGGCAGAATCATCTGCCAGCGACCGGCGCGCTTCTGCCGGTGCCAGAGTTGCCAGAGCAGCCAGCCGAGCAACGGCAACAGCAACAGCCACCAGGGGCGGAACCAGTGCGGCCAGAGCGCGATCATCGGCGCCTCCGCAGACGCAAACGTTGCAGGCGCTCACGCCAGTCCGGCAACGGACTTTGCAAATACAGTTGCTTGCTGAACAGGCGTTGCAGCGGGTTGTCCGGCCACAATTCGCGAACCACCAGCAACAGGCTCAACCACAGCGCCAACGCCAGCGGCCAGTGATACAAGGCCTGCGCCGGGCGTGCCTGAGTCGGTTGCTGGGTCACCGGCTCGAGCTGATCGAGGGTGTCCTTGATCGCTTGCAGCTCTTTGCCGTCGTGGGCGCGGAAGTACTGGCCGCCGGTGACTTCGGCAATGGCCTTGAGCGCCGGTTCATCCAGGTCAAGGCTCGGATTGACCCCGAGCAGGCCGGTCGAGCCGCTGTCCTCGGGATTGGCGCCGATGCCGATCGGATAGATTCTGACGCCTTCGCTGGCTGCCAGTTTCGCAGCGGTCAGGGGATTGATTTCGCCGCCATTGTTGGCGCCGTCGGTGACCAGAATCAGCACGCGACTTTGCGCCGGACGCAGACGCAGGCGTTTCAAGGCCAGGCCGATGGCATCGCCGATCGCGGTGTTCTTGCCGGCGATACCGATCCGCGCCTCGTCGAGCCACACCCGCACGGTGCGCCGGTCAAAGGTCAGCGGCGCTTGCAGGTAGGCCTGACTGCCAAACAGGATCAGACCGACGCGGTCGCCATCGCGGCTTTCAAGGAAATCGCCGAGCAAATGCTGCACCAGCGACAGGCGACTGACTTCTTCGTCCTGCCACTGCATGTCGGGGAAATCCATCGAGCCGGAGACGTCCACTGCCACCAGCAGATCACGGCCACTGGCGGCAATCGGCAGCGGTTCGCCGAGCCATTGCGGGCGCGCGGCGGCGGTCAGCAGGATCAGCCATAACAGAATGAACGGCGCCTGCTGCCGCCATGCCGGCAAGTTGGCGCGGGCACGGCGGCGGGCGAGGCCTTCGAGGTCGGCGAGGAAACTGACTTTCAGCGCCGGCTCGCCGCTGTCGGCCACCGGCAGGACCAGACGCATCAACCACGGTAGCGGCAGCAGCGCAAAGATCCACGGCCAGGCGAACTCAAACATGTTTGCGAATCCACGTGTCGACTGCCTGAGTCAGGCCGGCGATGGCTTTGTCATCGAGTTTGCATTCCGGTTTGTACGCGCCTTCGACCAGCACCATCCAGCGCGTCAGGCCGGCAGCGGGGCAGCGGTTGTCGAGGAAGGCCAGCCATTTGCGCCCGTTGAGGGTGTGGCTTTGGCTGTACGGATAGTGGTTGCGGCACAGACGCTTGAGCAGGCCGTTGAGTTGTTGCAGCCAGGCGCCGGCCGGGGCGCCGTCGTAGGGCTTGGGCATTTGCGCCAATTCGGCGAGGGCGGCGATGCGCACTGGGTCCAGCGGTTGCTCGGCACGCACCACCGGGCGTTTCTTCATCGGAATGAAACGGCGCAGCTTCCACACGGCGAAACCCAGCAGCGGCAACAGCAGAAGCAGCAGCCACCAGCCCGGCGCCGGCGGCCAGAAGGCAATCGGCGGCGGTGAGATCAGCGGTTGCAGTTGCTCGAGGCCGTTCATCGACCTTTCCCCGGACGCTGCGGGTTCAAGAACTCGCGCATCTGTTCGACCATTTCGCTCTGCGTACTCAACGGCATCAGCAACACTCGCAGCTTTTGCGCGAGCAATTCCCAGCGAGCGATGCGCGCTTCGGCCTGGGCGCGGTAGGTCTGGCGCAGGTCGAAATTCAGCGTGTCGATTTCCAGCTGTGCGCCACGCTCGGCGAAGCGCAGCAGGCCGGCGGCGGGCAAGGCGTGATCGAGTGGATCGGACAGCGGCAACATCAGCAGATCGCAATGCCGCGCCAGCAGGCTCAGTTGCCGCTCGGCGCTGTCGGACAACGCGCGCTCATCACAAATGACGATGGCCAGACTGCCCGGCCGCAGCACTTCCCGCGCGCGGCGCAGGGCCACGCCGAAGGCATCGCGATCCGGCTCGCGCTCGCTGTGCAGCGACTGATTGACCTTGACCAGGCGGTTGAGCAATTGCAGCAGGCTCTGCTTGCTGCGCCGCGGCTTGATTTCGTAGTGCTCGTTGTCGCCGAACACCAGCCCGCCGACGCGATCGTTGTGCCCCAGCGCGGCCCAGCCGATCAACGCCGCGACTTGTGCCGCCAGCACCGACTTGAACATCAGCCCCGAACCGAAAAACAGCCGCGTGCTCTGCTCGACCATGATGAAAATCGGCCGCTCGCGCTCCTCATGGAACAGCTTGGTGTGCGGCTCCTGGGTGCGCGCGGTGACGCGCCAGTCGATGGTGCGCACATCGTCGCCGGCCTGATACACCCGCACCTGATCGAAGTCGACGCCACGGCCACGAAATTTCGAGTGATGCAGGCCGATCAACGGGCTGCGCTGACTCGGCGTGGAAAACAGTTGCACCTCGCGCACGCGGTGACGCATCTCGATCAGCTCGGCGAGGCTGATGCGGATACCGGGTTCGGGGGGCAGGGCAGCGTTCATGGGGGTCAAGCGACGGCGACGACGTCGAGAATCCGCTGCACCACGCGGTCCTGATCGATGCCAGCGGCTTCGGCTTCGAACGACAGAATGATGCGGTGACGCAACACGTCGAACAGCACGGCCTGAATGTCTTCCGGGCTGACGAAGTCGCGACCGGCCAGCCAGGCGTGGGCGCGGGCGCAGCGATCCAGCGCGATCGAACCGCGCGGGCTGGCGCCATAGGCGATCCACTCGGCCATTTCCGGGTCGAACTTGGCCGGGTTGCGCGTGGCCATGACCAGTTGCACCAGGTATTCCTCCACGGCGTCGGCCATGTACAAACCGAGGATTTCCTTGCGCGCGGCGAAGATCGCCTGCTGGCTGACCCGACGCTCGGGCTTGGTCTCACCGTTCAACGCCTCGCCACGGGCCTGCTGGAGGATGCGGCGTTCAACGGCGGCGTCGGGGAAGCCGATCTTGACGTGCATGAGGAAACGATCGAGCTGGGCTTCCGGCAGCGGGTAGGTACCTTCCTGTTCGATCGGGTTCTGCGTCGCCATCACCAGGAACAGCGGCGACAGTTCATAAGTGCTGCGCCCGACACTGACCTGACGCTCGGCCATCGCTTCGAGCAGGGCCGATTGCACCTTGGCCGGCGCGCGGTTGATTTCGTCCGCCAGCACGAGGTTGTGGAAGATCGGCCCTTGCTGGAACACGAAACTGCCGGTTTCCGGGCGGTAGATCTCGGTGCCGGTGATGTCGGCCGGCAGCAGGTCGGGGGTGAACTGAATACGATGGAACTGGGCTTCGATGCCCTCGGCGAGTTCTTTGATCGCTTTGGTCTTGGCCAGACCGGGAGCGCCCTCGACCAGCATGTGGCCGTCGGCGAGCAGGGCGATGAGCAAGCGCTCGATGAGTTTTTCCTGGCCGAGAATCTGCGTTGAAAGAAAGGTTCGCAGCGCTAGCAGCGCTTCACGATGTTCCATCGGTGACTGTTCCTGGAAAAGGAGTGGCCGGGGCGTTCGGATAACGCCGGGGCTGGGGGCGTTACTTTAATCCATCGCGGGGGGCGGCGACTAACGGCATTTGCGCGATTTGTCAGTATCGGCCCTCGTTTGCACTGTGTGGGGCCGTTTCTGGACGTTTTTGCGATTCAGGTCTGCGTGTGCAAGCTGTGCAATATGACCTTGATGGCGGGGCGCTCAAGCAGTTCGAACCATTTGCCTTCATCAACGATGGCGCCTTGCTGCATGACGAGCACGCGGTCAAAACGATGGAGATGTTCAACATCATGGGTGACACATATAAAGCCCTGTCCAGCGAATGTCTTGAATAGCAAATCCCACACTGGTGTGGCGAGTTTCGGTTCAATCGAAGCACTCGGCTCATCAAACAGATTGAATTTGCCCGGTCGATTCAGGAGTCGCAGCAACGAAAGCCGCTTCGCTTCACCTCCGGAGATATTGGTGGCGTTTTCAGCGATGTGACCTCGGCCAATGATTTCATCAAGCTGGAGGCATTGAATTGCCTCGTTCAAGGTCTTCGACCGCTCAACACCGAAAAGTACGGACTGTTCAAAACTTCCTTCCAGGAACTGCGGAGACTGGGGGCTGTAACGCACCGTTTCCAGATGAGCGCGAGCATTTAAGCGATCTATGCATAGCTCGTCGATGAACAGCCGAGGCCGCACCGAAAAATCCAGTCCTGCCAGCGCTTCGAGTAACGTGGATTTGCCAGCGCCGCTGGGCCCGATGATCGCGACGGATTGGCCCTGTCGGAAGCTGATCTGGCGGGCAATTGATAGCCGCGCAACGCCGTTATGGGTGATCTCGCAGGGCTCGAGCCGTAATGTTGATAGGTTATGCAACGCATCAGAGTAATTGCGGCGATCGTTATCGAAGTCACCAGTTGCAAGTAATTCTTTGAGTCGCCGTTGATCAGCCGAGAATTGATCCAGCACCCGATAGCCTTCGGTCAGCGCCGATACATTCAACAGGAACGTACCAGCAATAGAGAAAATGGCGACCAACTGACCGACGCTGATACTTGCTTGTCCGGACGTCTGATCCATGACTCCCCAAGCCAACAAACCGCCGGTGGACAGGCTGATAAACAAAATCTTCGCCGCGCTCAACAGTCCGCCCGAGCCTGCTACGGTCACCGCAGCATTGGCGTAGCGCTCAAACGCTCGGTTCAAGGGTTGCAGGGCCGTGCGTTCGGCGCGTTCCAGTTTTATCGATTTACCAGCCCTCAAAGTATTGACCAAGGTTGCACTCAGCTCATCCTCCTGGTCATTAACAGCATCGATGTGTTTTCTGCGCCATCGAATAATCCGGTGAGTTGCATAGAGATAACAGCCACCGAGGCCTGCTAGCGCGCAGAAAACCCAGGCTCCGCCCATATACCAGAATGCGCCGGCCACAATGAGAAATTCCAGACACAGGGGAAAACCCGTAGTGACGAAGAACATCAGCAACTGTTCGTGGGCAGTGATTCCGCGCTCGACCGACTTGATGAACTGTCCTATTCGCCACGTGCCGAACTGGGAAAAGTCCTTGCCCATCAACCGCGCCATCCAATTGATGGAAGCATCCATGACAATTCGCTGGACGAGCTTTGAGAGCAGCAGCGTTTGCAGGGGGGTGGTCATCGACTGAATGCAACCGGCCAGCGTAAAAGCTGCGGTGAAAAAAAGCAGCGTACGCAGCGTTGTGTGATCGGCATCGTTTAGTGAATCGACGATCTTGCCCAACAACAAAGGAGGGGCCAGGGCCAGGATTTTCAGGGTGATGGTTGCGCCTATTGTCATCACCAGCAGGAGTCGATGTTTCTCGCAGGCTGTTCTTATAAATGTATGCATGAGTGTGCCTGTGGTCGTTTTGAATCACGCCGTTGGCGAACTCCTGGTGCCGAGCAAAATGTGCTGAGGAGCTACGGGTTGGCCATTTCTGATTATGTTGAATCGTTCGAGACCCGGGATATAAGTCTGGGTAACTACGTTGGTCCCGGGATACTCCATGACTGTTCTGAAAAATAGGACTTTGTTCATGCCGCTCAGGTTTTTTCGGAGCAAGGCAAGTTGTTCAGGAACAGAGAGTGCAGGTTGGTTTTTTGAGGGTGCCAGGGTATTGAGTTTCAAGTTTTTAACAGGTGCGAAGTCTATCAGCTGTTTCAGTTTCTCGGATTGACAAAGCACATCAAGTACCTTTCGGTCCGCGATTTCATCGTTGGCGTCGTATAAGGCGTTTGATTGGAACTGCTCCGTTACCGCTCTTTGGATGGCGATAAATATGTCCAAAGAACAGCCGGAGCCGATTGCGGATATATGTCAGTCGCCGGGGCCGGTTCGTGGGAATGCAACTGCCAGATAAACTTCTGACTCGTCTTTGATAATGATGATCTGCAAAGCTTCGGCAGCCCGTAGCGCGTATGAGTTGTTGAACAGGGCTTGCGCAAGCAGGGGCGCCGATGGTGAGTAGAGATCGATCGGAGGTATCAGTCTGCAGACGGCCATGAAAAACCGGGACAACAGGTGTCGCTCAATCAGTTCCAGGGTACCGTGCAGCAGTGCTTCTGATTTCGTGCAGCCGAAAGCAGTTCCTGAGTTAGAGGCGTAGCGATTTAAAAAGCGCGTCGGTTGACTCGTTGTTTTACGTTCATCTTTGACCGGATACAGCAGGGCGCATGGCACAAAAAGCCCGGCGCAGCCGTCGAGTGCTGCAAGCTGCAGACACTGTAGAGGCTCGATGTTTTTTTGCAGACTTGTGAAAATGCCGTCCGACTCGACCCCGTTCTGCGAAGCGATGTCACTGCAACCAAGCGTTGTGCAAAATGGCGGCTCGGCGTGAAACATTGCGTAGTGCTCAAGGCTTTCAGCAAGTGCACCTACAAGCGCGTCGGGACCTTTGCCTGCGCCTGATTCAATCAGCGTGTTGTATTCGTTATAAAGTTCGGCAGTAGCGACCAGATTACCGTCATCGACATAGCGCACTCGCGCTCTCAAACCCAGTGTCTGGATAACATTGTTTATTCGGACAAACGCTTCGCTGGATGAAATCTCACGCTCTGACATGGTGAGCCTCGTGGGCTTGAATGCCGAAAGATCGACTTTCGGCATTTTCAGGATTGGCTGATCGGGAGGCCGAGTCAGCGGGTCAGGGAGGCGAAGAAGTCCAGTTCCGTCGCCAGGAAACCTTCAAAGTGGCCCGAGCCATAAGGCAAATCATCGAAGGTGTTTATTTCAGAACGTTTTCTACCCATTACATATGACTCCATTGAATATCACGTTGTCGGCACTTTTTTGTGCGCCGAGCTTGCATGTTTTTTTGCAAGCGCAACGAGTAATAACAAGGGAGGGTTGGGCCCGCAATCAGACGGCTTCCGATGATTGCGTAGGACGCTTCTTGAGGAGTAGTAGGATCGAACTTCGTGCTGTTAAACACAGCGGCGTTCTATGCAGAAAATTAGCGCGAATTATGGTTTGCAGGTGTTTAGAGCTTGTAGAGGTATCGATCAGCGTGTAATTAATGACGATGGCATAAGGGGCGATCAAATGCCGTCGTCATTTATCTTGCCATGTGAGTCGAACTGGTTATTCCAGATTAATTACAAAAGTCCCGGTCCCATCGAGAATATTCGTCAAAGTCTCGATAACCTCATCCATATCCACCATATCCGGGTTAAAGCTGATCTCCAGCACATCATCCCCATTCAAAGCATCGGCATCCGCCGCAGCGATCTCGATCTTCAGCAGTTTCGAAGTCAGCGTGACCTTGACCCCGTCCAGCGTCGAAGGCTCTCCGTCCAGGGTGATCTCCAGCTCATCCTCATCCGGATAGCGGCTCATCAGGAACATCTCACCCTTGTCGCTGTGGCAGCACAGCATGGCCATGTTGTCTTCTTCCTCGTCGCACGGGTTGACGATCAGTAGGGCGGTGGTCATTTGCATGGGGAAAATCCTGGGCAGTGGCGGCGTTAAACCTGTTCGAAGGCGCGATTTTGCCAGTCTCTGCTCATTCGCGCTGCCTGCATCGGCAAAAAGTGGCAAAGCAGGACATTTCCGTCGCCCACTTCCGAGTAGCGAGAAGGGGAAATCCGACGTCAGCGTAAGGCAATTACCGGATGCGCAAAATTCGGGCGTAATTGCGATTTTTCGCTTGTGATAGCCACCTTTTTATCGGTAGTTTCGCCGCTCTTGCGCAATGGAGTGCGTTACCCAAACCCCAAAAAGGACCTTTGCCATGACCCAATATTTCGAACGCGCCGAAGAAATCCGCCACTTGTCCGATGAGCAGATCGAGGAGATCTACAAGCGCTATCTGGAAGGCGAGAAAACTGCACAACTGATGGAGGAGTTCCAGATTCCTTCTACGGTGCGCAGTCTGCTCAGGGTTCTGCCACCGATTGTCAGTGCAGACCTCACCTGCCCCTATTGCGAATTGCCGATGTGGGTGCGCCGACACGCCAGAGGCACGCCGCTTTCGCTGCGCAGTACCTTCAAATGCGTACGCTGTGAACACCAGCACAGCGTGACCGCCGCCAATCGCCGCCACACCACATGCAACTGCAAGGAATGCTTCAAGTTGCGCCAGCAGCAACTGGCGGTCCGGGCCGCGCGGGACCGTTTGGAGCTGGAGGCGCGATATGCCGCGCGAAAACCTGCAGTGCCTTACGCCAATCTGGGGTTTGTGCAGAAGTTGACGTTGCTCGCCTTGCTGGATGACGGCTATGGCGCCAACGTTGAATGGATTGCGCCGCTGAATGCGCCATCCAGAGAGGAACTGCTCGCCCAGACTTATGAGGCTCGAGAAGAGTTGCTCAAAAGCCTGCATGAAGCCGGGGTGCTGACGGTTTCCACCGATTCCGACATCAACGCGTTCGATCGCAGTGAGGGCTGCAGCATTCGCGAGTACAGCGCGGTGCGTTGGCTGCCCAACGTCACGCTCGACGGCGCCGCGCGCAGTACCCGAGAGAATCTGTACCTGATGCTGTATCAGGAGTTGTCAGGCAGCGTACAAGCTGCCTGGAAAAGCGAAATCTATTCGCTGGTTTTCAGTCTGGCCCGCGAAGAGTCCATTCAATACATCCGTGTGTTGGCCCATGAAGTGGACTTCGCCTTCACGGCCGAAGCCCGCGCCGAGGAGGTGGTCGGGCAGTTGCTGCAGGACTTTTCGGTCAGCCAGCTCTATTACTTCGCCCGGCTGGCAGTGAGAAACGCCGCGCATTTCTATGCCACCGGCAATTCCAAAGGGCGCAGTCACGCCTCCAACACCATTCCACGCAACATGCTGGGCACGGCGCAGGACGCGCTGGCGCGCAACTGGCGCAAGAATGCCCATCGCGATGCGCGGGTGCCGCAAACGGCCTTGCAGCGGTTGCTTTACGACGTCGTGCTCAAGGACAGTGGCGCCGGGTTTTCCAAATCGCCGGGCATGTACTGGCGTGACGAACTGGTCCCGCAATTCTTCAGCGCCGTAGCGTTCGACAGCGACTTGCTCAGCCATCTGCGCCTGTTCTGTCGCGAATGTGATTCGAGCAACATCGACGCCAGCATGGACAAGCAGATCCTGCAAACGATGTGCTACGACTGCGCCACGGTGAGCAAATTCAGAGCCTTTGAGGAGCTGCCAGACTGATCCGCGTCATCCGCTGGCGCTGAACCGGATGCCACGCTCAGGGTCGATAAAAGGGCCTTGGGCGTTTTCGTTTCCGGATATGTAACGTTCCTGGCGACCGTACTGGCACGAAAGTCCCGTGAAACCGGGGTTTCGAACCTGCGTTTGAGTCCACGCCTGCTAGTGTTGAAGCAGGCGAAACCCTGCATTTACGTGCCAATGACCGAATATGTCGCAGCACCGCAAGCAGACACATTGTCGCACCCATTAAGCTGCGCAACGGATGAGCACCCGTAAAGGCATTGCTGGCGGCGCTGGCAGTCGCTTTTGCAGATGCTCATTCATGGAAGGTGAATGTGACCTGAGTGTCCCGTCCAGCTTCACCCACCTGTCTCCCTGTTTCCTCTGCCCGAGAATCAGGAACAGGGCGACACGAGGCCCGAAAGGGCTGTTGCACGCGACGCTTTCCATCAATAACAAGCTTAAGCGGAGTACCACAGATGGCGTTCTTCACCGCAGCCAGCAAAGCCGACTTCCAGCACCAACTGCAAGCGGCACTGGCGCAGCACATCAGTGAACAGGCACTGCCACAAGTGGCGCTGTTCGCTGAACAATTCTTTGGCATCATTTCCCTGGACGAGCTGACTCAACGTCGCCTCTCCGACCTCGCTGGCTGTACTCTCTCTGCGTGGCGCCTGCTTGAGCGCTTCGATCACGCGCAACCGCAAGTGCGTGTCTACAACCCCGATTACGAACGCCACGGCTGGCAGTCGACCCACACCGCGGTCGAAGTGCTGCACCACGACCTGCCATTTCTGGTCGACTCGGTGCGTACCGAGCTGAACCGTCGCGGCTACAGCATTCACACCCTGCAGACCACCGTGCTCAGCGTGCGTCGTGGCAGCAAGGGCGAACTGCTGGAAATCCTGCCAAAAGGCAGCACCGGCGAAGGCGTACTGCACGAATCGCTGATGTATCTGGAAATCGACCGTTGCGCCAACGCGGCCGAGCTGAACGTGCTGAGCAAAGAGCTTGAGCAGGTGCTCGGTGAAGTGCGCGTCGCCGTTGCTGACTTCGAGCCGATGAAAGCCAAGGTGCAGGACATCCTCACCCGTCTCGACAACAGCGCTTATCCGGTTGATGCCGACGAGAAGAACGAAGTCAAAAGCTTCCTGGAATGGCTGGTGGGCAACCACTTCACCTTCCTCGGCTACGAAGAGTTCGTGGTCACAGATCAGGCCGATGGCGGCCACATCGAGTACGACCAGAACTCCTTCCTCGGCCTGACCAAACTGCTGCGCACCGGCCTGACCTACGAAGACCTGCGCATCGAAGACTACGCCGTGGCCTATCTGCGCGAACCGACCCTGCTGTCGTTCGCCAAGGCCGCGCACCCGAGCCGTGTGCACCGTCCGGCCTACCCGGACTACGTGTCGATCCGTGAAATCGACGCCGACGGCAAAGTCATCAAGGAACACCGCTTCATGGGCCTGTACACCTCGTCGGTGTATGGCGAGAGCGTGCGGGTCATCCCGTTCATCCGCCGCAAGGTCGAAGAAATCGAGCGCCGCTCGGGCTTCCAGTCCAAGGCTCACCTGGGCAAGGAACTGGCGCAGGTGCTCGAAGTGCTGCCGCGTGACGACCTGTTCCAGACCCCGGTCGACGAACTGTTCACCACCGTGATGTCGATCGTGCAGATTCAGGAACGCAACAAGATCCGCGTGTTCCTGCGCAAAGACCCGTACGGTCGCTTCTGCTACTGCCTGGCCTATGTGCCGCGCGACATCTATTCCACCGAAGTCCGCCAGAAGATCCAGCAAGTGCTGATGGAGCGCTTGAAAGCCTCTGACTGCGAATTCTGGACGTTCTTCTCCGAGTCGGTTCTGGCCCGCGTGCAGCTGATTCTGCGCGTCGATCCGAAGAACCGCCTCGACATCGACCCGGTGCTGCTGGAAAAAGAAGTGGTCCAGGCCTGCCGCAGCTGGCAGGACGACTACGCCGCACTGACCGTCGAAAGCTTCGGCGAAGCCCATGGCACCAACGTGCTGGCCGACTTCCCGAAAGGCTTCCCGGCCGGTTACCGCGAGCGCTTCGCGGCGCATTCGGCCGTGGTCGACATGCAGCACCTGCTGAGCCTCAACGAAAAAAATCCGTTGGTGATGAGTTTCTACCAGCCGCTGGGCCAGGTCTCCGGCCAGCGCGAGCTGCATTGCAAGCTGTATCACGCCGACACGCCGCTGGCGCTGTCCGACGTCCTGCCGATTCTGGAAAACCTCGGCCTGCGCGTACTGGGTGAATTCCCGTATCGCCTGCGCCACACCAACGGCCGCGAATTCTGGATTCACGATTTCGCCTTCACCGCCGCCGAAGGTCTGGACCTCGACATCCAGCAACTCAACGACACCCTGCAGGACGCGTTCGTGCACATCGTGCGTGGCGACGCCGAGAACGATGCGTTCAACCGTCTGGTGCTGACCGCCGGTCTGCCATGGCGCGACGTTGCGCTGCTGCGTGCCTACGCCCGTTACCTGAAGCAGATTCGTCTGGGCTTCGACCTGGGTTACATCGCCAGCACGTTGAACAACCACACCGACATCGCTCGCGAACTGACCCGGTTGTTCAAGACCCGTTTCTACCTGGCGCGCAAACTCGGCAGCGATGATCTGGAAGACAAGCAGCTGCGTCTGGAACAAGCGATTCTGACCGCACTGGACGATGTTCAGGTGCTCAACGAAGACCGCATCCTGCGTCGTTACCTCGACCTGATCAAAGCCACCCTGCGCACCAACTTCTATCAGACCGATGCCAACGGCCAGAACAAGTCGTACTTCAGCTTCAAGTTCAACCCGCATGCGATCCCTGAACTGCCGAAGCCAGTGCCGAAGTTCGAAATCTTCGTCTACTCGCCACGCGTCGAAGGCGTGCACCTGCGCTTCGGCAACGTCGCTCGCGGCGGTCTGCGCTGGTCCGATCGTGAAGAAGACTTCCGTACCGAAGTGCTCGGCCTGGTAAAAGCCCAGCAAGTGAAGAACTCGGTCATCGTGCCAGTGGGCGCGAAGGGCGGCTTCCTGCCGCGTCGCCTGCCACTGGGCGGCAGCCGTGACGAGATCGCGGCCGAGGGCATCGCCTGCTACCGCATCTTCATTTCCGGTCTGCTGGACATCACCGACAACCTGAAGGACGGCGCGCTGGTGCCGCCGGTCAATGTCGTGCGTCATGACGACGATGACCCGTACCTGGTGGTCGCAGCGGACAAGGGCACTGCAACCTTCTCCGATATCGCCAACGGCATCGCCATCGACTACGGCTTCTGGCTGGGTGACGCGTTTGCATCCGGTGGTTCGGCCGGTTACGACCACAAGAAAATGGGCATCACCGCCAAGGGCGCGTGGGTCGGCGTACAGCGCCACTTCCGCGAGCGCGGCATCAATGTCCAGGAAGACAGCATCACCGTGGTTGGCGTCGGCGACATGGCCGGCGACGTGTTCGGTAACGGCCTGTTGATGTCCGACAAGCTGCAACTGGTCGCTGCGTTCAACCACATGCACATCTTCATCGACCCGAACCCGAACCCGGCGACCAGCTTCGTCGAGCGTCAGCGTCTGTTCGACCTGCCGCGTTCGGCCTGGACCGATTACGACACCAGCATCATGTCCGAAGGTGGCGGTATCTTCTCGCGCAGCGCGAAGAGCATCGCGATCTCGCCGCAGATGAAAGAACGCTTCGACATCCAGGCTGACAAGCTGACCCCGACCGAACTGCTCAATGCCTTGCTCAAGGCGCCGGTGGATCTGTTGTGGAACGGCGGTATCGGTACCTACGTCAAGGCCAGCACCGAAAGCCACGCCGATGTCGGCGACAAGGCTAACGACGCGCTGCGCGTGAACGGCAACGAGCTGCGCTGCAAAGTCGTGGGCGAGGGCGGTAACCTCGGCATGACCCAACTGGGTCGTGTGGAATTCGGTCTCAATGGCGGCGGTTCCAACACCGACTTCATCGACAACGCCGGTGGCGTGGACTGCTCCGACCACGAAGTGAACATCAAGATCCTGCTGAACGAAGTGGTTCAGGCCGGTGACATGACCGACAAGCAACGCAACCAGTTGCTCGCGAGCATGACCGACGAAGTCGGCAATCTGGTGCTGGGCAACAACTACAAGCAGACCCAGGCCCTGTCCCTGGCGGCGCGCCGTGCCTACGCGCGCATCGCTGAGTACAAGCGTCTGATGAGCGATCTCGAGGGCCGTGGCAAGCTGGACCGCGCCATCGAGTTCCTGCCGACCGAAGAGCAACTGACCGAGCGCGTCGCGGAGGGCCACGGCCTGACTCGTCCTGAGCTGTCGGTGCTGATTTCCTACAGCAAGATCGACCTCAAGGAACAGTTGCTCGGTTCGCTGGTGCCGGACGACGACTACCTGACCCGCGACATGGAAACGGCGTTCCCGCCGACCCTGGTCAGCAAGTTCTCCGAAGCCATGCGTCGTCACCGTCTGAAGCGCGAGATCGTCAGCACCCAGATCGCCAACGATCTGGTCAACCACATGGGCATCACCTTCGTGCAACGACTCAAAGAGTCGACCGGCATGAGCCCGGCGAACGTGGCGGGCGCTTACGTGATCGTGCGTGACATCTTCCACCTCCCGCACTGGTTCCGTCAGATCGAAGCGCTGGACTACCAGGTTTCCGCTGACGTGCAGCTGGAGCTGATGGACGAGTTGATGCGTCTGGGGCGCCGTGCCACCCGCTGGTTCCTGCGTGCCCGTCGCAACGAGCAGAACGCTGCCCGTGACGTCGCGCATTTCGGTCCGCACCTGAAAGAACTGGGTCTGAAACTCGACGAACTGCTCAGCGGCGAAATCCGCGAGAACTGGCAGTCGCGTTATCAGGCCTACGTCGAAGCCGGTGTGCCGGAATTGCTGGCGCGTATGGTTGCGGGCACTTCGCACCTGTACACGTTGCTGCCGATCATCGAAGCGGCCGACGTCACCGGGCAGAACCCGGCCGAAGTGGCCAAGGCCTACTTCGCCGTCGGCTCTGCGCTGGACATCACCTGGTACCTGCAACAGATCAGCGCGCTGCCGGTGGAAAACAACTGGCAGGCCCTGGCCCGTGAAGCGTTCCGTGATGACGTCGACTGGCAGCAGCGGGCGATCACCATCTCCGTCCTGCAACAGGGCGACGGCTCCCAGGACGTGGAAGCACGCCTGGCACTGTGGATGGCCCAGCACGAAAGCATGATCGAGCGCTGGCGCGCCATGCTGGTGGAAATCCGCGCGGCTAGCGGCACGGACTACGCCATGTACGCAGTGGCCAACCGTGAACTGCTGGATCTGGCGTTGAGCGGGCAAGCGATCGTGCCTGCTGCCACCGCGAATGCCGAGCTTGAACTGGCGTAAGTAGTGGCTGAATGAAAAAGCCCCGCTCTCGAAAGAGGCGGGGCTTTTTCTTGTCCGTCATTCAGAACGCATCGGCGCAGCGAAAGGCGAAAGCAGGCTCACTCCTGCAACGCCGCCACCTGTACATCCTCCTGCTGATCGATGGCTGATCACCCGGCCATCAGTTTTCCAACGGGATAAGCACCTGCTCATCCGGCGCCAGCACCATGAACACCAGCAACTTGGCAGGCTTGGTCGAGCTGGCATTCTTCGACACCAGATGCTCGGAGCCGGCCGGCTCGTACCAGAACTGGCCCTTCTTGTAGGTGATCGCCTGTTCGCCCTTCACTTGGGAAATTATTTCGCCGTCCAGCACGTAGGCCATCGCGGTGCCTTCGTGTTTATGGGCGATCGAGGACTGGCCGGGTTTGTAGTCGACTTCGATCATCATGGCTTTCTTGCCGGGGGCGTTTTTCAGCAGTTGTTCCTGCAGGACGGTAATTTTCTCGGACGGATCGTGGGCCATCGCCGATGCGGACAGGGTGAAGGCGAGGGCAGCGGCGAAGAAGGGCAGGGCTTTCATGGCGGTTTACCTGTGAGGGTTGAGGTGTAATCACAGTAGGCCGCAAAGGGGCCGGTTCAAACGGCCAATATTCGGGAAGATCAGGTGACCAATCCAGGCAAGACGAGAAACCGTGGCGAGGGAGCTTGCTCCCGCTGGGGTGCGCAGCGCCCCCAAAACCTGCGATCCGATTCCTTCAGGAGAATCACTTTGCCCGGTTTGACGACTGCTGCGCAGCCGAGCGGGAGCAAGCTCCCTCCCACAGGTGCGTGCTAGACGATGGGAAAGCTGTTGCCCCTGCGGGCCGGGGCAAACGGCCAATGCGGGAAGATCAGGTGACCAATCTTTGTCAAAAGCAAAGATCGCAGCCTTCGGCAGCTCCTACAGGGGAACGCATTCCAGAGTAGGAGCTGCCGAAGGCTGCGATCTTTTGATCTTGCTTTTAAACGATTGGGAAGCTGTTGAAATCGACGCTATTGGCCAGGCGGCTATCGATCAGGTCGATAAACCCCTGCGCCTCGGGCCGGTTGAAATGCGCCTGCATCGCCGCTTCCGACTGCCAGCGCGCACTGACCGTCCAGCGGTGGCTGTCCTCGGGGCAGCGGTCGACCAGGTAGGAATCGCAGCCCGGGGTTTCGCGCAGGGTGTCGACGATCTTCTGCAATTGCTTGCCGAGCTCTTCCGAGCGGCCCGCAACAGCCTTCACCTGAACCGTGTTGATCACTTCGTTGGACATTGCTCACACTCCTGAATCAGGCCGGACGAATCCTGCTCACTGAGGGATAACGCCTGTGCAGAATAGGCCTGCCGCCATGAATCACCAATAACCAATCGGCGGTAAAAGCCTTATACCAATGGCTCATGACAGCTGTTCGAGGATGTCACGCAGGCGATCGAGGGCTGTGTCGATATCAAGGGTTTCGATGGCGCCGAAGCCGAAGTACAAGCCTTCCTTCGCCGGCTGCTGGTAGTAGAAACCACTGATCGCATACAAGCCGACTTCGACCTTTTTCGCCAGCTCGATGACCAGCGGTAAATCAATCGGCACCTTGCAGAACACCGCCATGTGAAACCCGGCACTGGCTGGCACGGCTTGCAGCCATGGCGCGAGATCGGTCGCCATGCGCTCGAGAATCCGTTCGCGCCGTTGCGCGTAGATCGTGTGGCAGCGGCGAATGTGCTTGAGCAGGCAGCCCTCGGCGATGAACTTGGCCAGCGCCCATTGCGGCAGGGTCGAGGCATGCAGATCGGTCAACTGTTTGGCACGAATCACCGCCTCGATGATCGACGGCGGCAAGATCGCGTAGCCCAGGCGCAACTCCGGCAGCAGGGTTTTCGAGAAGGTGCCGACGTAGGCGACGATCCCGCGCTGATCGAGGTTGTACAGCGAATCGGTGGGCCGGCCTTCGTAGCGGAATTCACTGTCGTAGTCGTCCTCGATGATGATCGCGCCCAGTTCATGAGCGCGGGCGAGCAGGGCCTCGCGGCGCGCCTGACTCATTGCCATGCCCAGCGGAAACTGGTGCGACGGCGTTACATAAATCAGCCTTGTGCCGTCGGGAATCTGCTCGACCTGAATGCCCTCGACATCCACCGGCACCCCGACCACCTCGGCGCCGTGCGTGCCGAACAGCAAGCGCGCGGGCGGATAACCGGGATCCTCCATCGCCACCAGACTGCCGGGACGGGTCAGTACGCGGGCAATCAGGTCCAGCGCCTGTTGTGCGCCGTTGCATACGACGATGTCCTCGTCCTGACAATTGATGCCACGGGAAAAGGCGATGTGCCGGGCGATCGCGTTGCGCAGCGCGGGCAAGCCTTCGGCGACGCTGTAGAAACCTTTCGACTGCGCCATCTGCCGCATCGCATGGGCGACGCAGCGGCGCCAGTCATCCTGCGGGAACTGGCCCTTGCTGGTGGCGCCACCGATGAAGTCGTAGCGCAGCGAACCCTCCAGCGTCGGGTGACGCAGAAACACCGGCAGATTGCGCCAGCTCTCGATCACCTCGGCACTGGCCAGCTCGGTGTGGCTCTGCTTGCGCTGCACCTGGGCGGGGCGGGCGTTGACGTAGGTGCCTTTGCCGATCACCCCGGTGAGGAAATTTTCGTAGGTCAGCTGCGCATAGGTGTCGGAAATGGTCTTGCGCGAGATGCCCAACTGCTCGGCCAGCAAGCGGCTGGGCGGCAACTGCGTACCCGCCGCCAGTCGCCCGGATTCAATCGCCGCGCGCAACTGCTGATACAACTGACCGGCAAGATCCTTGCGGCCGTTGATCACGACATGAAGTTCCATACCGACGAGGCTCCCGGAGGTGAATGAAGTGTCGGTCAGATTAGCGTTGTTGGGCTTTTGGCAGTAGTTGCGTGGAGTAAAAACCGCAAATTGGCGCATGTCCCTTGTAGGAGTGAGCCTGCTCGCGATGGCGGTGAATCAGCCACCATCAATGTTGAATGACAGATCGCTATCGCGAGCAGGCTCACTCCTACAGGGAAATGTGTGTGGCCGTGGTTCGGTGGTGTCCTCATTAATCGTCAAATTGGGTCTGTCATGCGGTCATCCCAGCCCTTACCGTGAACTCATCATTCCGCCTGCCGAGAGCCGCGCCATGTCCCTGCGTCTGGATTACTACAACGCTTCGCCCAAGGCGATGAAAGCGATGATTGCCATGGAGGCGCTGACCAGCAACCTGAGTATCGAAGCGCCGCTGCTGCAACTGATCCGAATCCGCGCCTCGCAACTCAACGGCTGTGCGTTCTGCACCGACATGCACTCGGTGGACGCGCGGCGAGCCGGGGAGAGCGACCGGCGCCTGTATGCGATCGCCGTGTGGCGCGACAGCAACTTCTTCAACCCCCGCGAACGGGCCGCGCTGGCCTGGGCCGAGGCGGTGACGCTGTTGTCCGAAAGCCACGTGCCCGATGACGTCTACCAGCAGGCGCGCAAGCAGTTCGATGAAGGTCAGCTGGTGGACCTGACGGTTGCCGTCAGCACCATCAACAGCTGGAATCGCCTCGCCGTCAGCTTCCGCCAGACCCCGAGTGACTGATCACCACACACCGGCAATCTCAGCCCACACAGAGATTGATCACCACACAACCCTGTGGCGAGGGAGCTTGCTCCCGCTCGGCTGCGCAGCAGTCGCGAAGCCTGAGCATGCGGTGGGTCAGGCAAAACCGGTTCGGCAGGTTTTGGGGGCGCCACGCACCCCAGCGGGAGCAAGCTCCCTCGCCACAAAATGGCAATCTCAGCCCACTCGGAGACTGTTCACCACACATCCCTGTGGTGAGGGAGCTTGCTCCCGCTCGGCTGCGCAGCAGTCGCGAAGCCTGAGCATGCGGTGGGTCAGGCAAAACCGGTTCGGCAGTTTTGGGGGCGCTACGCACCCCAGCGGGAGCAAGCTCCCTCGCCACAAAATGACAATGTCAGCCCACACAGAGATTGATCACCACACATCCCTGTGGCGAGGGAGCTTGCTCCCGCTCGGCTGCGCAGCAGTCGCAAAGCCTGAGCATGCAGTGGGTCAGGAAAAACCGGTTCGGCAGGTTTTGGGGGCGCCACGCACCCCAGCGGGAGCAAGCTCCCTCGCCACAAAAGGCAATCTCAGCTCACTCGGAGACTGTTCACCACACAACCCTGTGGCGAGGGAGCTTGCTCCCGCTCGGCTGCGCAGCAGTCGCGAAGCCTGAGCATGCGGTGTGTCAGGCAAAACCGGTTCGGCAGTTTTGGGGGCGCTACGCACCCCAGCGGGAGCAAGCTCCCTCGCCACAAAATGGCAATCTCAGCCCACTCGGAGACTGTTCACCACACATCCCTGTGGCGAGGGAGCTTGCTCCCGCTCGGCTGCGCAGCAGTCGCAAAGCCTGAGCATGCAGTGTGTCAGGCAAAACCGGTTCGGCAGTTTTGGGGGCGCTACGCACCCCAGCGGGAGCAAGCTCCCTCGCCACAAAATGGCAATCTCAGCTCACTCGGAGACTGTTCACCACACACCCCTGTGGCGAGGGAGCTTGCTCCCGCTCGGCTGCGCAGCAGTCGCGAAGCCTGAGCATGCGGTGGGTCAGGCAAAACCGGTTCGGTAGTTTTGGGGGCGCTACGCACCCCAGCGGGAGCAAGCTCCCTCGCCACAAAAGGCAATCTCAGCCCACACAGAAATTGATCACCACACAACCCTGTGGCGAGGGAGCTTGCTCCCGCTCGGCTGCGCAGCAGTCGCGAAGCCTGAGCATGCGGTGTGTCAGGCAAAATCGGTTCGGCAGGTTTGGGGGCGCTACGCACCCCAGCGGGAGCAAGCTCCCTCGCTACAAAATGGCAATCTCAGCCCACACAGAGATTGATCACCTCAATGCATGGTTTTCAGTGGGCCGGCCGCTGCGGCTTCACCGAGGTGCCAAACGTATTCCCCATCCGCGTACTCGTCGCCGCCGGTGTCGCCAGCCCGACCTGATTCGGCGGTCGCTTGTGCACCGGCACATTCAACGCTTCCATGTTCTTCTGCGCCGCCGCCGCGCCGTCCGGATTGTTACCCATCTGCTGGCTCAGGCAGTCGTAATTCGGCGCCTTGTAGCCGCCGACCGTGACCTCGACACAGCCCAGCGGCTCCTCCGCCTGCGCCGTGCCCACCGTCATCAGCAAGACCCACATCCACCGTGTTTTCATGTCCGCCTCCTGGCCCGCCCGATTGGGCAGCTCTGGGGTTTGAGTCTAGTGCAAGCGCGGCGCAAAACCCGTGATGGTTTTTTTGCACCGCCCGTCATACCAGAGTCATAAATGCCCCGCAGGATAGCGATTTTCAGGGGTGCGCCAGTCGTGCAGCGAGGCAGTTCGCGGATCAGTCTTCAGCGCTCGGCGACGCTTGTGCGCCGCGCGGGTCTGGGGTGGCTGCTTGGTCTGCTGGCCAGCGCAGTGAATGCCGATGCTGCACCGGCGGATATGCGCATGACCTTGCACATCCCCGCGCAGGAACTGGCCCGGGCGCTGGATCAGTACAGCCGTGCCACCGGCGTCGCGGTGTTGGTCGACAGCCAGTTGAGCCGGGGCCGTCGTTCCCTTGCCGTGGATGGCGAATACACCGCCGCCGACGCCTTGCGCCATTTGCTCGGCGGCACCGGGTTGATGGCACGCTACGCCCGCGCCGACGCGTTCACCTTGCAAGCGGCGCAGGTGGAGGATCTGCCAGCGCCGACGGACAAACCCACGCCGGCCGCTGTCGCGGTCAATCGCAGTTACGCGACGGCGGTGCAAGCAGCGATCGAGCGCAAACTGTGCCGTTCGCCGCTGACACGGCCGGGCAGTTATCGCGCGGTGTTGCAGGTGTGGGTCGGGCGCGACGGCGTGGTGCAGCACAACCGGTTGGTGACGTCGACCGGCGATGTACGGCGCGATAACGCGCTGGTGGAAAGTTTTCGCAACCTCACAATCGATCGGCCGACGCCCAGCGCCTTGCGCCAGCCGGTCACGTTGCTGTTGTTACCGGAGTCGTCAGGGAAACGCATGGAATGCACCAGATGGGAAGGAGTTTCCGGGGGATGAAAGACGCCGGACAAAGCTTGATGGGCCAGCTGTTCCTCAGCTCCTACGAGGATTTTCGCGTGCGCCTGCGCCGCCGCCTCGGCTCCGAGGACCTGGCCAACGACGTGCTGCACGAAACCTGGCTGCGCGTCGATCGCATGGAGACTCCACCGAACCTGCTCAAGCCCAACGCCTACCTGTATCGCATGGCCCTCAACATTGCCGCCGACCGACGTCAGGCCGATGCGCGTTTGCTCACCGGCACCGAAGTCGAGGAACTGCTGCAACTGGGCGACGAAGCCCTCGATCCGGCGCGGGTCGTCGGCGGGCAAAAAGAGATGCAGGCCCTGCTTAGCGCCTTGTACGAACTGCCCGCACGGCGTCGGCGGATCTTCATCGCCGCGCGGCTCGAGGAGGCGCCGCACCTGGAAATTTCCCAGCGTTTCGGCATTTCCACGCGCATGGTCGAGAAGGAAATCAAAGCCGCGTTGAGCTTCTGCGCGGCGAAACTGGAAAGAAAAGTGTTTCAGCGGTTCGGTCGCGGGGCCGGAAAACCGTCTAGCGAATAGTGACCCGATTAATCCGTTGAGAATTTGCGCGTTTGAACATCTTTCGACTGAAACCCGCCGAGCCTTCGGCCGACGAGTCCCTGCACAGCGAAGCCCGCGACTGGCTGATCCTGCTGACCTCGGGCCGCGCCACCGTCGCCGACGCCCGCGCCCTGCGCGAGTGGTGTGCGCAGAGCGGCGAACACGCCCAGGCGTTCGAAGAAACCAAGCGCCTGTGGCATCGCCTGCAACCGGCCGCAGAAGCCTTGCAAGGCCGACGGAGCTTCGGTCGACGGGCATTTCTCGGCGGCGCGGTTGCCGCGTCCGCCGCATTCCTGCTGGTGCGCGGCACGATTCCCGGCGGCTTCGAAGGCTTGGGCGCCGACTACATCACCGAAGTCGGCCAGCAACGCCGGGTCGAGCCGGCACAAGGCGTCAGCCTCGAACTGAACACCCAGACCCGCATCAACCAGCGCAGCGTCGAAAACGGCGTGCAGGGTTTTGAACTGGTCAGCGGCGAAGTCGAAGTGCAAACCGCACGCCTGCCGCTGGCGATGCAGGCCGGAGCAGGGTGGTTGCGCGCCAGCCAAGCCCGCTTCAACCTGCGCAACACCGACCAGCAAGTCTGCGTGACCTGCCTCGACGGCGCGGTCGAAGTGGACGTTGCAGGCCTTAGCCTGCGCCTCCAACCGGGCCAGCAAATCACCTACGACAAAGGTCAGGTGGGCAACGTACAAACCGTCGACACTGCCGCCGTGATGAACTGGCGCCAACAAGTGCTGGTGTTCAACGGCGCGACCCTCAGCCAGATGATCGACGAAATCAACCGCTATCGCCCCGGCATGCTCCTGCTGCTCAACCGCGAACTCGGCCAACGCCGCGTCCAGGCCCGCTTCAACCTCGACCAACTCGCGGGTGTCGCATTGCTTATCCGCGACGCCTACGGCATCAAATGCACCGAACTCCCCGGCGGCGTGGTCGTCCTCAGCTAACCAAAGCCGACCGCGATCCAACTGTAGGAGCTGCCGAAGGCCGCGATCTTTTGATCTTGCTTTCGCTCTCTGTGGGAGCGAGCCTGCTCGCGAAAGCGGTCTACCAGTGGCAACAACATTGACTGACCCACCGCAATCGCGAGCAGGCTCACTCCTACAAAAAAGCCGCGGTGATCCCGGCTATTGCAACAACCCAATCACCTGCCGATACCGCTCAACCCCCTGCGCCGTCTGCCGACTCAAACTAATCTCCAACCCCAACGGATCCTCCCGCCGATTCCCGCTCAACTGCCGCCACCCCTTATCCACCTCCCAAACCCGCACCTGCACATCACTCACCTCATTCAACACCGCAACCCCATTCCCAGGCGCCGGCAACGGATAGCGACTGCGCGCCTCAGCCACCGCCCGATACAACGTATCCCCCTTGACCCACCAGCGCACCCGCTGCAACGCCCCCGGCTGATCCGCCGCGCTACGAATAATGTCCAGCCGAAACCCCTTGCTGTCACTACTGCGCACCGTCACCGCCGGCGGCGCGGTCGGCGCCTCATCCTCAGCCCCGACCTTGCGCGGCTCGCTCAACTCCACCCCCGCGCGCATGTCCACATCGCGCTGCAACTGATTCAACACCCGCAACAACCCATCGCTTTGCTCACTGCTCGCCTGCAAATGACTGTCCGCCCGCGTCACACTGTCCAGCCCGCGCCAGGCAATCAGACTCACCACCGCCATCAGCAGAATCGCGACCATCACCTCAATCAGAGTGAACCCTTGCTGAGTCTTCATTGAATACTCATCCGCCCACTGCCATCGCGCAGCACACTCAGCCGATTGGCCCCATCAGACAAAATCAGCCGCAACGGCGGATTGATCCACTCGGCATTCAACACCACCGTCTGCCGCGGCTCCACCCGCACCTCCACCTTCGGGCTCTGCCACGCACGCGGCCGCAATTGCGCATCCTCCTTGAACGACTCAAACCCCACGCCATCATCCCCGCGCCGCCCAAACCGAAACCCCTTGGCATCCGTCACCCACACAATCGGCCGCCCATCGGCGCGAGCCTCCGCCTGCGCCACCTGCAACAACTGCGCAACCCGCTCGGCATCCTTGCGCAACAACTGCAACGGATCAGGCTTGATACTCAAACTGATCGCCGCGCTGGCAATCCCGATGATCACCAGCACCACCATCAACTCGATCAACGTAAAACCACGTTGCCTGCTCATCACCCACGCGCTCCTTGGCGTCCCACCCTATCGTGCCCGGCGAACATGTAAGGCATGTGAAATAAAACGGAGAGAATTACCGCGTAGGCTGGCAACAGGGACAACAAGGAGCGACAACCCATGAAATTCACCGCACGGATTACCCCGGCACAAACCGTCCAGACCCTGGCACTGCTCGCCGCCCTGGTTGGCGTCGCCACGTGGTCGTCGCTGCTGCTGACATCGGCGGAATCGCACACACCAGCGGCGACACCGCAAGTGCTGGCGGGGAGGAGTGATAGCCGGGCGTTACAGTGGTTTTCCAATGAGACCGCACCGGTGGATATCAAGGTGAGCGGGGTGATCGCGGGCGGGAGTGGGACGGTGGCGATATTGAGTCTGAACGATGGCGCGCCGAGGAGTTTTTTGGTGGGGGAGAAGGTTGGGGTTGGGGTGAAGTTGGTGGGGGTTGAGGGGGATGGGGTGGTGATTGAACGGGGTGGGGAGAGGGTGCGGTTGGGGGTTGAGAGGTTGGGGGAGGGGGTGGTGTTGCCGAGGTTAGTGAGGCCCGAATTGTAGAGCGGAAAAGGGACAATCCATAGGTCTTGGCGTTGCAATTGTGTCTGTCCGCTATCGGCCAATAGCTGCCTGTCGTTGAGATCGGTAAGGGAATCAAGGGGCCACGGCTAACGACCTTCGCACCGCGGTTATACCGGTGATGCTCATACGCCTATCTACATTCGTAATGAACGTTCAAACGAAATTCTCCAAGCACGTCACAGTGGTGTCAAACTAGTGGCGTTCGTGAAGATTTTAACGAATGATAACGCTCTGGATCTTGGTTAGATTTGTGCTGCTCCGTTCCTAACTTTTGCCAAGGAAGCAACCATAGGCAAGGAGGCTCTGATGTGGGCTGCTGATTACCGAATGCTGGAACCAGGATCTTAGCAGAGGCGTGTTCGACCGAGCTGATTCGTAAGTTGCCTGCTGGCTTTCAAAATTACTCGGAGTGAATCCTTTTTGACCACATGAATTCGTAACAATTTTCTGGGGCAGATTTTTTTTTATTTCAATTATGTCGATGTGAGTGCCGTCTATTATTCCTGGATAATAATTATACATGTGATAGGCGTTATCATACTCAGCGCTATGAAACTCCTCTATCGACTTTTTCAAGACGATATTTATTGAGTCGTCAAACTTATCGCTTTGAGCCAATATTTGATGAAAGACCCACAAGTTTCCGCCAAACACATCGACTTGACCGCTACCCGGCGTGTAGTCATAGCCAAATCTGAACATGTAAATATACGGCTTATCATTTCCCGGCTTTGCGGGCACTAGTCTAGCTAAAAAGTGAATAATATGAAGTCTTTCTTTCAACTCAGCAATTGATGCCGAAATGACTTTAAATTTATATGAAGGCATAATGACGGCACTCAAAGTAATTTAATCCATTGTAAAACGAGATCAGATTATCAGTTATATTAAATCGCTATTGTAAACAATGGCACTATCGCTAATGCCTCAATGCTTTATCGGGAGATCAACTACAGTTAAAAGCTGTGAATATTCTTACATGCAAAGCACATTGCTTCTCAGGGAGATGACTTATGAGAACGTTACAACTAAAAACGTGATGTTTTCTGGAGCAGATTTCTTCCAAAAACACAGTAATATCTTGGGAAAATTGGAGCGGATCTGCTGATCTGCGTGTAGCGTGGGTTGCCGACTAAGGTCAATGCGTTCCAATATCCCACGCAGGAACATATCGGCCCATGCGATAATGGGATTAACTTATCAGAGCATCTACCTCCAATGCGTACCTCTTCAACTACCCACTGAGGCGCCATAGACCGACAACTGGACATGACGTTCTCCTAAATTTGCTCGATAGATAAAAGGACAGATCTTAGATCAGCCCCCTTTTCGTTCCCCGACGGGCTATTAGCGCGTGCAACTACAATAGAATGAACCATTTGCAATATAAGATTGACAGAAATTACATCCGTCTGCTTGAATGCATTGCCCAGCAGATGCTGTAATACAATAGCCTATTAGAGGATGGGGGGCAGCTGGAGAATGGATGGCATCGGCTTCGTCTTTACTCATGGGTTCAAGATAATATTTGCCAGCAACTTCAGTCTTCTTAAAACCATATCTTGAAATCACCAAATATCCATCAGCTCGCTCAACGCTGGCAAACTCAGCTTTCAATTTTTTTTGAATTTCGGCTACGTCGTCTGACATTTTGCGCCTCCAATTTTGAGAGATGATTTTCCCACAAATGCAGGAATCTCACTGTCTGGTCGCTATTAGTAAAATTTTACGAGACCTCTTATTAAGCTTATGTATAGCGCAGACTCAGTGCGCGACATTGTTTTCCGACCAGTGGCAGTGCTTATAAACGTTGCACAGTCATCAACGTGACTGAGAGTATATACAGGCAGCAATCGGCCGATTGCTGCCTATCGCGACAGTCAGCATTCGGCCAGAAGAGGTCGGTCGTTCCTAACTTTTTTTGGCGGTGCGGAACCTCGAGAAAAAGTCCGCATGTGCGGGCTCTGCTTTTCTGCGAGGTCACTCAGTAGCCTTGGCTATATCGTCTCTCAATCTATCAGCAAGAGGTTTCAAAATTGTTGTCCCCAATAAATAGCAGTCGTAAAAAAAGCCAACAAGGTTGGCTTCTATATAAAGGAAGAAATCAGTATCGAGAATGTAGCGAATTAATTTCTTCCTGAGCCTTTAGGAGCAATGGGTAATTATCACCCTCTTCACCAACAGTCTCCAGAGCCAAAGCACACTCCTTCATGGCGACTGAAACAAAATTGGCCATAAAAACATCATCTTTTAGCGTCCTAACGTGTTCCTTACTCCTAAACACATCGAGCAAGGAAGAATAAGTGCTCTTCAGCAGCCAATCACTGTCGAATCCTCGAAAGGATTCCAAATCCAAATACAGACGTTCTATCACCGCAAGACCCGGAATTATTTTTACCACGTCAATTGCATCTTTGAGCTTGTGGTACTCCAGGAAGAATTCAATCAAGGCATCGCAAGGGTAACGCATCATTGATTTGTTCAGCCCATCATATTTTTTGTTGCCGGTGTAAAATAAAAGAGAGTTATAGATAGATCTGGCTATGGCTAGAAAATCGTCCAAGGAGTAAATGTTAACCCCTGTATGCTTTCCAAAAAACATAACATCGCCGTCGAAGGCTTCGCCGGTCCAGCGAATCTGAAGATCACCGTACACGTCAATCAGCATACCAACGAGCTTGCGAGTCTCATTGTGATTCCATTGGGACTGGTCCAAGAATTTATCCAATCGATCCAGCCGAGTGCCAATACGGCGTAGCAGGTTCTCGCCATCCTCTGTGTCGTCAAGGTCAACCTTAAACACAAGATTGGTGGGACCGTTCTTCGTGAAGATCTTGTTGTACAAACTCTCACCATCCACGAAGACGAATTTGTTTTCGTAGGAGGTCTGTAGCTCCACCAGACGGTCCATGAAGAGCCGACGATGGTTGATGTACTGTTCAAAATTCATGGCAGCCAGTTGAGCTTGTGTTACTTCACGCTGGTAAACGTTGACCCTCTGTATCTCTTTGTTCTGGTGCGCAAGGAAGAAAAGCGTGGCTACCGTTGCACCTGTGCTGGCAATCATGAAGAAGCCGCCCAGCAGTGAACCGAAGCTGGACCAAGCAGTGTGATCATGTGAGATAGCTCCTAGCTTCACGCCATAGATAGTGAAGAGGACGACCCCGAAAACGAAGACGGCGAACCCGATCCAGATCCAAGCCGACTTCAGTCTATCTTCCTTTTTGTTGAAGCTCACAGACGCATCCCTTCCAAAATATTGAGAGGCGGCATCTTACCAGTACGACCGATTCCCATCACGCCTCCAACGTCTACGTTGGTGCTCGAAGAAGCTCTAGAAATCACGCCTACTTATCAGATAGCTCACTTTTCAGGAGTAAGCGCATTGCTCATTCTTAAAAGCTTGGTGTATCTCTCCAATTGTTTGGAAATGCGCACCACCTGACATCTTTTCATGTCTATATTATTAATATCCTCCAAACACAAAACTACAAAATACTTGAAAGCTGAATCAGCCTTAAACTCTTCAAGGCGCTGAAGCGAGTCGAATCTAAAATCAAGTCGTTATTGGCTTTGGTAGATAAAACACCGCACTAGCCATCCGCAGCCACCTCGTTGTACGACAGAGAGCATTTACTGCGTATGTCTGGCAAAGCTGAATGAGCCACGTTCAAAATACGTATTGGGAGAAAAAAGGGATTCTATGTAGCAGGTATCAGCCCTAGTTTTTGCACGCCAAGAAGAAGCATGTAAACGCAGGTGAAAAGCCCAATGTAGAACATCGCGGTAAAGATGCGGATTTTGAATCTGCTGACAATTTGCATGGGATGCGTGTCCACATATTCAGCAACCGCTTGGTCACTTCGAACAGTCGTGAGCATCGGTAGCTCTTCATTCACGGCGAGGATATGGATACTTATACTTTCTTTTGGAGAGAGGCTGTCAAACACAATTGCGTAGCGGTTATCAGGCATTACGTGTTCTGTATGATGCCTTAAGGGCAAAATATTACAGATCGGTTTCCAATTGAAGACAATCTCGACCTTTGTCGACGTTTCGCGACCAGCGTTGTGCACAATGAACGATCTTGTGTTCGCCGTTTGCACCTCACGAACTAGCTCCCCATCCGGATTGAAAAGTGGCTGCTGCACCAAAAAATTATGGCTGTGCGACTGAGAGTACTGAAGACGGGCCTTTCCTTTGAATCGATCAAGCAGCCAAGGAACTGCTGCTACGATCACCGCAAAGATCTCTTTGCCATACGTTTCAAGGAAGCTCATACACACGTACCTATTCAATAATGGCCTTATCATAGCACTCTGTCAGGCGTCAGTAATTTTACTGACTTGACCATCACTTTGTATTCTAGACCGTCAGAAAACGGCCAAAAGCAGACGACTTACGCGTCTCTGGTTTCGTCAGATGGCGAACGCTGCCACTTGTCTAGGCATGCAGCGCATAAGGGAGGTCGAAACGACCTTTCTTATTCCTGCATTAGTCGCGTTGAGGCAATCAGTAGGGCAGTCGACGTGAGCCCTTTTACTGGCTACCTTGAGGTCTCGCTGTGTAGCCTGCCAAGCCTACAAGCATCCAAACATGAAAAATAGGGTTGATTATGGAAAGCAAGACGATTGAGGAAAGCGGCTACTTTTGGTGGCGAAACGAGCCTATTCCTGAGGACGACATTGTCCCGGAGTCAGCAGTAGCAGGTGATTTGATAATTACTGATGACGGACGAATAAGCATTGAGCTGCATGGGTATTTACCCTCAGCGGATCACCCGATGTCCAGAATTTTTGTGGGGTCGGGAAATTCATGCCCTGATATTGAAGGCCGGCTCAAAAACTCAAGCGAGCATGTGCTACTGACGGACGTCTATACCCAAGGAGGAAAAGCATCCTTTGGTGGAATTTCTTATGAAAACTATGGAGCAACAAATTGCTTAATTGGTTCTAAACCGCTCCCCGAAGCGAAAGGGGAAATAATGTTTGACGGTCTTTCAATTCCGCTGACTGGATTTGAGGAATGGCTAGGCTTAGGCTCCATTGAGACGAGTAGAACAAAAAGAAAGCTAACAGCAACCCACAAGACACAGAAAAATATTAAATACACGCTAGAAGACAGCAGTACTATATCAATAGAGTTTGACTTGCTTGCCCCAATGTTCGGCAATCAACTAAATCACGTGATAAACATCACTGAGAGAATCAGCTTTAAGTACCTATCCAAACCCAAGAAAACATCATCAGAGCTTAAAAAGTACTTTTTCTCTATTACGGATTTTTTCTTAATTTTAACTGGTTCAGACTATAATATGGAGTGGCCATCTCTAACAATAGGTCGCACTGCAAGCAACACTAAATCATATAAGTTTTATTTTTTAAGATCTAGAAACTCAGCCGCTCCACCCATACGTCATAATTGCTTGTTAACATTCCCAGCTATTCGAAAAGAATTTGGTCGTCTTTTTCAACAGTGGCAAATTAAAAGGGAGGAGTTAGGGCCCGGAATGAGCCTATATCTAGGAACGCGCCGTGGCGTCGAGCTATACGTTGAGCATCGATTTGTTAATTTAATATGGGGGCTCGAATCGTTGCATCGCACACTAAATAAAGACGCACCTCCGACGAAGCTAGAGCTGAAAGCTCAACGCATTATTGGGCAAATTACAGTGGCCAAGGATCGAAAATGGTTGGAAGCTAAACTTGAGCATTCTGCCGAACCCTCTCTCGCCGAACGCTTGGTTGAATGTATAAAACTTTTGCCGTTAAATTTTCCAGCAGAATCACTTCGCGATTTTTGTAACGAGTGCGCTGGCAAACGTAATGATATTTCACATTTTGGAGGGCAGCGTACGCCAGGAGGTTATGGAGATTTTCTGGCAAAAATCTACTCGCTCAACAATGCGCTTAGTAATATCTATCCCGCTATAATTCTCAAACTATGCGGAGTAAATGACTCGCTTTTACTTAACATGCTCAGCACTGGTCGCGCGTCCAGTAGAATCAAATACACCCTCAACGAAGTTGGGCTCCATATCAAGTAGAGCGAACTAAATTAATTCTTGACCGAATTCTCAAAAGTAAGAGGAACCAGGCGCATACCGCATAACAATTGACTCCTGCTTCTAAAGTGCGGGGCATCGTCACATGACTGTTACCGGCCTAGTCTCCGCCCGTTCCGAAGGGCAGCTATGGGTCGAAAGCGGTCACTTGCGAACGGCGGCTTTCGACCTGCCGATCGGAGTCGGTAGAATCGACTGAACTTGCTCACTACTAGTCCTAGGACGTCTTCGGAGGACGTTAGGTGTTTATGGTATGGTGACATTATCCTTGTGTGATAGGCTGCGAAGGTCGTGCTTCACGATTCTTGATGGCCCAAGGCCTAGAGCGGTCTATTCAACGAACCATCTTCGTGTGCTGACGCACTACATAGCTTACTGTTAATTTCGTGCATTAATGCATAGCTAAAATATTGACTAGCATGCAAAAATAACTCCGTAAAACAAAATTAAATTTAAAGATGGACAAGGACGAGTCTAATGAACTTCTTCGAGATTGATAAAAATACCGATTTGGATACCTTGCATCCAAAGTTTAATGACTTGTGCAACCAGTTTGGCTACATGGGGGCCAAGGAGGTAATCTCTGGCTGGGGACAGGATTTTCATGACAAAGATAAGAAGGCAAAAACTGAATTCCAAACAACCTTCCACTCAACGTTCTGGGAGTTGTACCTTCATGCTGTACTTAAGGAACTAGGTTTTACTCAATGCACCTTGCATAGCCGGCCGGACTTCATCATTAGAGAGCCTGCCAATTTTTACATTGAAGCCGTAGTTTCTGAAATTCGCAAAGACGGAAAGTCCGAAGAGCATAGAACTATTGAGGATGTCGAACGGAACTTGCATCCTATTTCTACCCGCGAAGAATTTGCTGAGCTTATTGATGAAGCCATTGTCCGGCACTCTAGCGCCTTCTTTTCTAAGCTAAAGAAATATCGTGGATTTGAAAATAAAGGCAAAAAAACCAAGGGTTACGTTGAATGTGACTGGGTCGATCAAAACACACCGTATATTATAGCAATTTCTTCTTATGATCAAATTTCGTATGGCCGAGAATTCACCTACTCGATGAATGCCTTGCTTTACGGTCAGTATTTCGATCCACTGACTAAAAAGTACGCAAGTAAATCCTCAATTAAAAAACCAGGAACAAATGCAGACATAAACCTGGGATTATTTACTGACGCCTCACACCATGAAGTTTCCGCTGTGATTTTCAGCAGCACGCTAACCCTAGGAAAGCTCGTCTCTCTCTACAAATCCAACAACCCCACCTTCGACAGTATCTTAAATGTCAGGTATGTTACTGAGCAACCTCACTTTCGGCTACATGAGGTTACTTCGGACAACCCGGAGACCTTGCTGGACGGCCTGTATGTGTTCCACAACCCATATGCCAGCAACCCTCTTGATATAGAGCTATTTTCCCAGTTGGCTCAGTTCTCCAAGGATGCCTGTGGGTGCTACCAGCAAGGAAATCATCCACTCATAGTCTCGCGATTTCACACCAATATCTTACCTCCTTTGTTAATCGACCAGTTGAAAACAGAGACCTTCGAGAGGTTCAACCCCGAATACTGTGCGAAAGAGCTAAGGAAAGTGGCCAATATCAGGAAAAAAAGGGAGGGCGCAAAGTCTCAAAAAAAGCAAACAAGGAAAATTGCGAAAGCCTCTCGCAAACGCAATAGATAGCGGGCGCGTCAATAGTTGACGCACAGGCTCAAAACGGGCCAGCTCTATTTTTGAGGGATATGAGGTTTGAACTAAATCTGCCCCCTTATCCCTCTATTTCTTGGTTGTAGGCGTTTACTTGCAGCTTATGACCATCAGTTGCCCATTTTGAACGACCGCTATGGGTCGTTAGCTGCCCGCCGCAAAGAGCAGCAAACCGGCAGAAGCGGCCACCCAGCAACGCCTGCAAATTCCGGGTTGACTCCATCCTTAAAGAAAATAGCCACCCAATCGCGGCCAGCCTTAATTAACTCACAAGTTCCTTAAGGAAATCGGTCAGTGCTTTCTTCGGGTCGTCCTCCTCTGAAACAATCATCTCGATTCCCCATTGCCCCAAAACCTCCTGTGCAACCGGGTTGGGTCGGTTCGTAAACACGTAGGACTTGGGTCTTGCAGACGAGATGGCGGAACGGCCCCACATCTCTGTCAGTCGATAAAAAAGGAGTCGGATATTGATGTCGGATAGGCTGTATCCGATGAAGAGAACTGAGTTCCCTAAGACATCGTTGCTGAGTTTGATGTCCAATGGCGAGTCATAATTTAACCTCTGGAAATAGCTGGTCTCATCAAGGACGATTGATGCGTCGTCATCGAAGTCCCCATGGAACTTCACAATCTGGCGACGGCCGTCTGTAACGGACACGAGGTCGGCTACGCTTGCGACTTTATCGTAGGGAACGCCGAATTTTTCATGGGCGATTTCCAGCCACCGGTCGTAGTTGGTTGTGTAGATCCGCGAGAATTTCCCTAGGGTAATCAGCCGATGAATCTCCGATTGAGTGATATCTGTATCGGGCCTGTGCCATTCACGGTCCATCCAGCTTCTTAGCGGCCCCATACTTCCTTTTTTCTTCTTGTAGAACTCCGCAAGAGCTAGGTTGGAGCCGTAGGTATCGAAAATCTTAGGGTCGTAACCCAGTTCCGTTGCGATGTGTGCTGTCAGCTGGCTCCAGGTCGGCAGGTTGAGATTGGCAGACACTCCGGAACCTACAAAAAGCATCAGCTTGTTGGTGCGGTGAGCGTGAAGTAGTTCAGCGTTCATTTCACGCCTCTTACGGAATTGAGGTATGCCGCGAAATGGTCAAGGGCTTTGCGACGCATTGAAATTTCGTCTTTGGCCTCACCCATTTCAGCGAAGGTTTGGATGTGTCCATTCGGAACGAAAACGCAGTCCCACTGGAAGCCCCTTGGGCCAACCGGCGCAGGTGGCACTGTTCCTTCAATGGAACCTTCGAACAGGCGAATCTCGCGCCCATCACAATAGCCGAGTACCGTCTTCGCCATTACAGTCGTATCTCCGAGGCCCGCGACGAGGTTGACGAAGCGATCCGCCTCCAGCTTGTCCCAAAAGATTTGAGTCAATCCTGCCGGTAAATCGTTGAGACCTCTCAAGTACAGGCCAGTGTGCTCTACGAAAAGAGGACGGCCGATAACCTCGAATGCCTTAATCAGCTTGTCCCGTACTAAGCGATCAACATCTTCGGTCTGCAACTCCTCAATCTTTCTTGATACAGGCACTATTTCCACACCAGCCTGTACCAAGATCCGTTGCACCTCGGCGATCTTGTGCGCATTTCCAGACATGAATCGAATTTTCAATCTAGATCCCTTATGAATGAGTAGCGCTTAGCTGCTTCGTACTGCCGGTCCAGGTCGCTGGCGGTAAGGCCCTCATCCAGCGCGATCCTTTGTTCATCCACAAGACCGCGCTGATGAATTGCAGGGTTGTCTGAGCAGATAACAAACGGAACCCCAAAGCGCCGAAATTCTTGAAGAGGATGGGCTTCATCGAAAGGTACCGCGCCGGTTAGTCTGTTGCTAATCGGGCATACCTCGATGCAGATGTCCTGCTTTCCCAATTTGTCTAGCAGGTGAGGATCCTTACCTGCTGCTGTCCCATGGCCAATACGATCGGCACCAAATAACTCAACAGCAGCCCGAACGTTTTCCACGCGGCCGGTTTCTCCGGCATGTATGGTGACCCCGAGTCCGAATCGATCTTTTGCCTTTCGGAAGAGTGACGGCAACTCCGATGGATAGGCGATTTCCTCATCACCCGCAAGATCGAGCCCCACCACGTCTTTCGGCTCACCGAGGTCTTGATAGGCCTGTAGTAGTGTGGAAAGGCAAACCGCACCGTAGTCGCCGCGCGTCACTGTAAGAATCAGACCGCGATGAATGCCGTGGCAATGCGCGGCGTGTCTGGTTGATTCGATCAGATGTTCTAGCGCTTGTGTGGGCGAACAATTCTGCAGATGGGCGAGGTACAAGACGCTGCTTCGTAGTTCGACAAAGCGTATTCCGTTCTCCACGAAGCCAGCGAAGACTGCCCTGGAAATGCGATCCAAGTTCTCGCGCTTCTTGGGAAAGAGCCTCAGTGCCTGCCACGGAGTTAAGTATGACGCCAAGGACTGGCAGGGAGTGTTTCGAAGCAGGTCACGCTCGATCAGAAACCCGGGCGGCAGCTCGGTTGCTTCGTCGGCTAGAATCTCTCGAATTATAGGTGTGGGAATCGCTCCATTGAAGTGCACGTGGAGTTCTCCTCGGTCGCGTGCACTGGCTGCCTTCGCCTTGCCGTGTTCTGCCTCGTTGCCTCTGCTGACACCGCCCTGCATCCAAGGTAAATGGGGTTGGCTCTGGTTCAATAACTTTCCTTAGTTTGCTCAACGAGCGTCATACGTGGGTATAGGTTGGCCGGTTAGGTACTGGATACTGCGTTGACGCAACGGTGAGGCAGATTCAGCCTAAGTTGGAGGTAATGCGTTGCGAGCGCATTGAAGCGCTAGGAAATACGCATCCTGGAGATGACGCGCCAGGCTGCCTTCCATTTGACGGTGTTGGCTCAGCACATTCGAGTGGTCTGAGTCATCAAGCTTCCTTGTAAAGATCAGCCAGCTGTGCAGGTGAGGAGTCGTCTGCGTAGGGTGGTTACCTGCTGCCGATGATAGCTTCCTTGCCCCTTGGTCATCCGTTAGCACAGCTAGGCCGCGGCCCATAGCGAAGGCGATTGATGACAGTTCGCCCTTACCCAGTCGCTTACGGCCTTCCAGCATACTGATGATCTGAAGGTCGTCCAGGTTACAGGAATGGATTTCGAACTGGCCGGCGCAACGCGCCTCTTCCAATCGATGTTGAAGCTCACGGGTGACAGCGGTTGGCAACGTGCGAGGCTTGATTAAACACTCATAGTTCACGAAACCGGTGACACAGAAGTGGCATTGAGCGGCGAGCGCAGCTCTGTACAACGTGACTGAAGATAAGAGATTCCAGACCGAACACGTATCTGTCACGTTGATGGGGTGGAAGCGGGACGGATCAATCGACATTGGGCGCCCTCCCGTAAAGAGCGAGCAAACCCTGCAGCTCTGCGGAGTCACACAGAAGTGCCTCAGCTAGACGGCCTTGAGTTATAAGCCCCTGGCTCGCGGCATCCAAACATAGCGCGACGTAGCTACTAGAAAGCCCTCTTTCCAATAGACGCATTTTGCGTTCTAGCTGCCGGTCTGTCAGATGAGCCGGCAGCTCAGGGTCAATCTTGCTGGCCCGGGGAACACGGCCGGATTTGATTCGTTGGAATGCGTGTTCACTGACGAGCCTTTCGGCCTTTAGGCCTATGCTTAAGGCATGGCAACTTACTCGAAGCTCTTGTGCCCAATGCCCGGCGTCGGCTGGGGTCCATCGCTCGGGATTGGGAAGCTGCCGGAGGACTTCCGGGGGCATTAGATATCGGGAAGCAAAAGTGTTTGCGCGCAGTTCTACATAATCGTTTTTATCAATGCGGGAATAGGTGATGCTGGGGCCACCCTTCGCATCGAAAAGCGCATGTGCCATTTCATGAGCTGCACTAAATCGCTGCCGATACACATCCTCGCTGTAGTTAACCAGAATGCATTTGCCGGCCTTGGGATGGGCCAGAAACAAGCCTGAGATATTGGAATTGCCTAGCTTGTGGCGAAACACATGCACGCCTGTTTGGCGGATTTCACTGTAAACATCCCTTGGAACTTCATTGCTCTGGTGCTGATTGAAGCGGCGGAAAGCCTCAGCCGCTTTAATCCCGTCGGTCTTGAAATGTCCCGATACTGGGGGGGCCGAGAACTCGCGATGGGTGGCATTCAGCTCCTCCATCAGGAAGTGCTCAGTTTCGCAGAGGTAAAGAAACTCTTGAATGGCCCTGCGATCGTCCTTGGTGAACTCACTACCGTGCTTACGATAAAGAATATCCGTCTGCTCAAACGGAGCTAGCTGCTCATTCGAGATGAAGAATTTGAAGTCACAACGATAGAGATCGGCCAGCATAAGCACCTCATCGCCCGAGGGCTCCAAAATACCCGCCTCAACGGACCGTAATCGGTCGGGAGAGATGCGAATGGCCGAACTCACTTCCTCAGTACTCAGCTGAAGCTGTTCGCGATAGCGAGACAACTTCGAGCCCAACGCTATCAGGTTTATTGTCATACCCGTTCTCCTTGTGGGGCATGACGATCCTAAATGTAGTAGCCCGTTCATTCCAGTCTGAATAGATCCTGATTTTGCCGATGATCAAAGGCCGCTTTTGGCCGATAGCACCCGTTTGCACGCGTGAAAGTAAGCTCAACAGGCCGACGCGGGAAGAATCTGCCCCGCCCAATGTGGCGCGATTGCTCCTAGTAAACACAAGCGTTTAAAAAGACATCTCCAGTCACTCTCCCAGGCTACATATCCTTGCGCCTTTGCCTACAGCTAAGCCAGAATCCGCCGGCTTGTGCGCCTAGGGGGCGGGTTCTATTGTGGTGCGGTCGCTGACGAATCAGCGATCGGATTTGACCGTCCGCCCAATATCAAGGCGCGCCAGCGTTCTGCACGTATTCAGGCATTGTCTGAATTTCTGTTGCGGTGGCTGTGCGTGGGACACCTTCGGGTGTGCCGGATTCCTTGATGTCCGGTCGGTCAACCCGCGTACAGCTGCCACCCTGTTTGTTTGACCGCGAACGGTGGCGGCTCCAGTCATCAAGGAGCTTTACCATGATCAAACCAACACCCAACCCACCCGAAACCGACCCCACGTCTCCGTACGAATCCCTCGATTCAAACAAGCTCCACGAAGCCGCCGACCGCGCGCTCGATCATTACCTGTCGCCCAACAATCTCCTGCCTCCGCCGCGCAAGGCACGTGGGATGTATGCGGTAACGGCGGATACCAAGAATGAAGAACTGCTGGCCGATGCGAGTGAAACGCTGGCTTCGGCGAAGACGATTGCTCAGGACATTTCCAGTCTGTTGCCGGCGCCGCAGCGGCGGGCGTTGTTGGGGGTTGCTCAACTGATCATGTTGGGGGAGCTGGCGGTGAATCGGGTGATGGATAATTTGGAGGTGGCGGGGTGAGGTAGATGTCCGTGGGCGCCAGAAAGGTGATTTGTCGTCAGAGCTGGCGCCTTCGCGATCCTATCTCGTGGCCCCGTTACTCATCCCATCCGTGCTCTGCGTAGGACATCTGATCATGCTCCGGAAAGTCTGTCCGGTATTCACCCCACTCCATGAAGGAATAGTATTTGGTCATCGCCTCGAAGTAACTGTCAGCTTCGACTGTCCAGATCAGCTGGGAGTTTGGTGAAAGTAGACTGCGCGCGTCATCACCGTGAATTCCGGCCAGGCAGAAAGTCTGGCAACCATCAGGTTCCAACCAAAGTTCATGTTTCATACTCATAGCTCGTTTTCCCCTGCCTTTATGGCGCTGATCTACGCCAGTGCAGCTTCGTCGACCGCAGCCATCGATTCCCTGCGCTTCGCAATTAGCTCAAGCTCGTCCGAAACCGAAAGACGTTTTCCTGGTGTAGGCAAGGCGGAAGCTGTGGCCTCGCACCAACGTGAATACAGAACGCTGGTACTGGCGAAATCTGTTAGTTGCGCCTTGCGCGCCAATGCCTGCTTGATCTGTTTAGCGATGATGGGATTGACTTTGGAGTAAGCAAACTGCGAAGAAGGGTGATTAACCACTGCCACAGGTATACCGCCCGCTAGCGCGGTAACTCGACCTCTGTTTCGTTTGCTGAAGCAGACGATCAACTCTGGTGCCAGCACCTCCAAGACTTCAGTAAACGATTGTTTACCTTTCTCCCAAGCTGCGGCCGATGGCGGTTTGCGGATGCCGGGTAAAAACTCTTGGATGAAATTGTAGTAGGCAATGCTATGCCAAAAATCACTCCTATCTGCTTTGGAAAAGTGCTTTTTAGCATTCAGGATAGAAGCCATTATTTTGGTGAAATGTGCATGTTGCCGAAGCTTAGCTGTCGCTTGAGGGTGTTTCTGACCCAAGGCCAGGGCCTTCAATACCTCGGGTGTGGCTGTCGGGCGTTCATGTTCTTTGGCGCCATAGTGAGATTCGCAGACCACGAGAATGCGTAGACCGTGGATGCCGCGCTCGTAATGGGCGCCGACCCATGGTGCAAAACGGACTGTAGATTTGCTCATAGCCATCCTTAGGTTGTTTTCTCAGGCCAACACTTTTGGCTCAACCGTAATCACATCATTATTTTTCAATACTAGCGACGGGATTTTGAAGCCGGATTGGAGACCGTCATGAACGCTCAAATTTGTGGAACCTGGCTGGCGAGGCTGGCGGTGGCACATGTGACCATTTCGGTGCCTGATACTGCGCATTCGCGAGCAGGCTCGCTCCCACAGGGGGATTTGTGTTTATTGCGGGAGGAAGATCAAAAGATCGCAGCCTTCGGCAGCTCCTACGGTGGGCGGGTCAGTAGGGTCTCGAGTTTTGCGAGTGGCGGGGCGTCTTGATTGCGGTCGAATACTTGGATTCCAACCTTGAGCAGCCGTCCATGTTCTGCGCTGGCGATCACCTGTTCGCAGCGCAACATAAGCCGCCCTTGATCACATTCAACAGCCTTCACCCCATTCGGCAATCGACCTTCCAGCCGTAGCTCAGCCATCCGGCTCTGCGCGGCAATCAACGCGATCGATCGATCCCGCAACAGCCCATTACTCTGCGTCATCAACCCGGCCACGCGCACGGCGGCGGACATGGCGACGGCGATGATTGCCAGTGCCACCAGCACTTCAATCAGAGTGAATCCTTCCTCTCGCGAACGCGCGCGCATACATGGCCCAAAAGCAAAACCCAGCCCTCGACGCTAACCCCCGTCCTTGACGGCTTGACGACGGAAACACCCGAGGATTTTCAACATCCCTGACATATCTTCTTGCAACACTGCGCGTCGAAATCAGGTCAAGCCAGGGAATGTCGAGATGGATATCGCACCTTTGAAAACGCTCAGTCAGTCGCCGCGCATGCCGCGTAGCCAGCAGGGTTTTACCTTGATCGAGATCATGGTGGTGGTGGTGATTCTGGGGATTCTGGCGGCGATGGTGGTGCCCAAGGTGCTCGACCGGCCGGATCAGGCGCGGGCGACGGCGGCGAAGCAGGATATTGGTGGGTTGATGCAGGCGTTGAAGTTGTATCGCCTCGATCACGGCACCTATCCGAGCATGAATCAGGGGCTGAAGGTGCTGGTCGAGCGGCCGGCGGATGCGAAGAACAGCAACTGGCGTTCGTATCTGGAGCGTTTGCCGAACGACCCGTGGGGCCGGCCTTATCAGTACCTCAACCCGGGCGCGAATGGTGAGGTCGATATCTTTTCCCTCGGCGCCGATGGTCAGCCTGACGGCGATGGCGTGAATGCCGATATCGGTTCCTGGCAGTTGTAAGGCCGGCCGTGAACACAGGTTCGCTCAACGGGGCGAAGCAACGGGGCATGGCGATTATCAGCGCTTTGTTGATTGCGGCGGTGGTGGCGGTGATTGCGGCGGGGATGTTGACGCGTCAGAGCGTGGCGACCCGGGCGCTGGAGGCCGATCAGCAGCGGGTGCAGGGGCGTTGGGTGGCGCAGGGTGGTCTGGAGATCAGCCGGCAGTTGCTCTGGGATGCGCGCCTGCGTGATCCGTTGACCCGGCGTGATCAGCCCTGGGCGCAGCCGCTGCTGGCGGCGGGTTTTGCCGGGCGGCTGGAGGACGAGCAGGGCAAGTTCAACCTGCGCAATCTGGTGGCCAATGAGCGGATCGATGCGGCGCAAGTGCAGGCGTTCGAGCGTTTGTGCGAGCTCGTCGGCGTGAGTGGCGTTGTCAGCCAGCGCATCCGTCAGCGGGTGATTGCCGGTTATCCGCATTTGCTCAATGCGCAAATTGGTGCGACTGGCAAAGCGGGTTTCGACAGTGGCCGCGCGACTTCGCCGGATGCCGCGCATAAACCGCAACCGCCGAAGGTGCCGATGCTGCGCACACTCGATGATCTGCGCAGCGTCGAAGGGGTCACCGATGCACTGATCGGCCAACTGGCGCCGTACGTGACGGTAATTCCGGCGACGACGTGGATCAACGGCAATACCGCTACGGCGCAGGTGCTGGCGGCGTATGTGCCGGGGCTTTCGCTGGAGCGGGCGACGGCGTTGATTGCCGAGCGTGACGCGGGGCGCTGGTTTATCAATCGCGGCGATTTTGTGAACCGCTTGCGCATGCCGCAGCTGGAAATGAGCAGCGTCAAGGTCGGCATCACCAGTGACTGGTTTCGTTTGCGCGGTGAGGCGCGACGGGATCAGCGCCGGGTCAGCCTCGACGCTTTGCTGCACCGTAGTGAAGATCGCCTGCCGCAGGTGATCTGGTCGCGGGTGGGCGCATGAGCCAGTTGCGCGTCGCTTTGCTGCCGCTGGCGGAGCTGGAGTTGCACAGCGAAGTGAGCTGCGCCTGGCTGGATCGTCAGGGGCAGGTCACTCATGAAGAGCGGCTGAGTCTTATCGAGTTGGGGCAACGGCCAAAGCAACCGCCGCTGCTGTGTTTTCTGCATCCGGCCGACAGCCTGCTCGCCAGCATTGATCTGCCGCCGCTGCCCGCGAACAAAACGGCGGCCGCTGTGCAGTGCGCGGCGCAGGCGTTGATGCTCGGCGACAGCAGCCAGATGCATATCGGCCACAGCCCTCGCGATGAGGGCGGGCAGGTGCAGATTGCCTGGGTCTCGCGGCAGCACTTGCAGCGTCTGGCTAAGGTGCTGAAGCAGGCAGGGTTGAGTCTGCGCGGTTTGTATCCGGCGCCGTATAGCCTGCCGGTTCTGCCGGGGGTTGTCGCTTGTGTAGCGGACGGTCACGTACTCAAACGCGAGAGTTTGAATAACGCGCAGGTTGAGCCGTTGCTCGGTGACGAAGTTGATGAGGCATCGTTTGAAGCCGGTTCAGCACAACGCTGGATCGGTCCCTTGCCCGGTTGGGGTTTGCACGGTGGTCTGCAGCAAACCGGCGGCGAACAACGCGGCTGGGGTCGTGCGCTCGGCTGTGTGGCTTTGGCCGTGGTCGTTTGGGTGGTCGGGCTGAATCTGTACGCCGCTCGCGAAGCGCGTCAGGGCCAGCAGTTGAAGGCGCAGATGAGTCAGCGGGTGAAACAGGCGTTTCCCGAATTACCGGTGATTCTCAACCCGCTGCAACAGGCGCGTCAGCAACTGGAGCAGCGGCAAAAAGGCGCGGTCGATGACCCGGCGCAGAACTTCAATCGGCTGGTGTTGCAGGCCGGTACAGGCATGCCGTTCATGGCCGGCAGTGTCGAGCGCCTGACTTTCCGCGACGGTGTCTTGCAACTGGCGCTACTCAGCGATGCAAACCGTGGCGGTAGCGACATGGACTGGCAAAGCACCTTGGCCCAGGCCGGCATCAGCGTCACCGCCGATGACCAAGGCTGGACCTTGCGCCCGACCGATGAATCCACCGCCAACACCAACGAAGACGACGACAGCGGAGCAGACGATGAGTAGAGCGACGCTGGCGATTTACCGTGCGCGCTGGCAGCGCTTCAGCAGCCAGTTGCAGGCGCGTTGGCAGCCGTTGGCGCTGCGTGAAAAACGCATGGTCGCCGGCATGGCGGCGGTGCTCGTCGGTCTGCTGATCTGGCTGACGCTGGTCAAGCCGCCGTTGGCCAGGATCACTTTTTGGCAGAGCGAAACGCCCAAGTTGCGCGCGCAAACCGAGGCGCTGGAAGTGCTGTTGCGCAGCGTCAATGTGCGTCCGCAAGGGCAAAGCGTTGGCGAGTCGCTGGAGCAAAGTCTGCAAGCGGCGGGGCTGGCCGGGCATTACCAATTACAAGCGGCAGACGGCGGGGCGTGGCAGTTGAATGTCGACGCCGCGCCGGCCGATGTGCTGCTGGACTGGCTGCTCAGCCAGCCGTCACAACTTTCTCTGCAGGTGGTCGAGGCGCAGTTGCAGCGCGCAAGTGAGGCCTCGACCGACGTCACCGCCGGCACATTGTCAGGCACCGTTCGCATGGATCAGGCGCAGGGCGCTAAGGAAGCTTCATGAAGGAGTCACGCTGCAAACCGGCACGTCTGGCGCTGCCGTTGTTGCTGATGGCATTGAGCGCGTGCAACAGCACGACGGCGCCGCACAATCAGCCGCCGTTATTGGTCGACAGTGAACTCGGCAGGCCGCTGGCCAACACCCAGCGCAGCGGCGATGCGGTGGCCGATCGCGAGCGTGCGCAGGCCCAGGCGCGGCCGGTGCCGAAGCAATTGCACAACATCAGTCAGCGCGGGCGCAGTAGCGGTGGCGCGCCGAGCAACTCGGTCGCGCGTAATCCGTTGGGCGAGCAGCCGGTCACGCTGAATTTCGTCGAGGCGGATATTCAGGCGGTGGTGCGTGCGCTGTCGCGTGCCACCGGGCAGCAGTTTCTCATCGATCCACGGGTCAAGGGCAATCTGACCCTGGTCTCGGAAGGTCAGGTGCCGGCCCGTCAGGCTTACGACATGCTGCTCGCGGCGTTGCGCATGCAAGGCTTCAGCGTGGTCGATGTCGGCGGCGTTGCGCAGGTGGTTCCCGAGGCCGACGCCAAACTGCTCGGCGGGCCGATCTACAGCGCCGACAAACCGGCCGGCAACGGCATGCTCACGCGCACGTTCCGCCTGCAATACGAGAACGCGGTAAACCTGATCCCGGTGCTGCGCCCGATCGTTTCGCCGAACAATCCGATCAATGCCTATCCGGGCAACAACACCGTGGTGATCACCGACTACGCCGAGAACCTTACCCGCGTCGCGCAACTGATCGAGAGCATCGACACGCCGAGCGCGATCGACACCGATGTGGTGCAGATCCAGAACGGCATCGCTGCCGATATCGCACCGATGGTGGCTGACTTGCTCGACGCACCGGGTAACGATCCGACGCAGAAAATCGCGGTGATTGGCGACCCGCGCTCGAACACCATCATCATCCGCGCCGGCAGCCCCGAGCGCACCGAGCTGGCGCGCAACCTGATCTACAAACTCGACAATGCGCAGAGCAATCCGAGCAATCTGCATGTGGTTTATCTGCGCAACGCGCAAGCGGCGAAACTGGCGCAGGCGTTGCGCGGTTTGCTCACCGGCGAGAGCGACAGCGGCAGCAGCGACGCGGCGCGATCGGTGCTCAGCGCGATGGGCAGCAGCACCGGCGGCAATGCCGGGCAGAACGGCCAGAGCAGCACGCCGAGCACGGGCACGACAACGTCGACTGGCAGCGGCGGAACTGGCGGCAGCTATGCGCAGGGCAGTGGCGGTGCGGCCAGCAATGGCGGTACGCAGAGTAGCGAACAGAACGTGGCTTTCAGCGCTGGTGGCGTGACGATTCAGGCGGATGCCACCACCAACACGCTGCTGATTTCCGCACCGGAGCCGCTGTATCGCAACTTGCGCGAGGTCATCGATTTGCTTGATCAGCGCCGTGCACAAGTGGTGATCGAAAGCCTGATCGTTGAGGTTGGCGAGGACGATGCCAGTGAATTCGGTGTGCAATGGCAGACCGGCAATCTTGGCGGCAAAGGCGTGATCGGTGGCGCCAATCTCGGCGGCGCGGGTCTCAACACGGGTGCCAAGAACAGCATCGACGTACTGCCGCAGGGTTTGAACCTCGGCTACGTCAACGGCACCGTCGACATTCCCGGCATCGGCAAGATTCTCGACCTGAAAGTGCTGGCCCGGGCGCTGAAGAGCAAGGGCGGCACCAACGTGCTGTCAACGCCGAACCTGCTGACCCTGGACAACGAAGCGGCGAGCATATTTGTCGGCCAGACCATCCCGTTTGTCAGCGGCAGCTACGTCACCGGCGGAGGGGGCACCAGCAACAACCCGTTCCAGACCGTGACCCGCGAAGAAGTCGGCCTCAAGCTCAACGTACGCCCGCAGATTTCCGAGGGCGGCACGGTGAAGCTGGATATTTATCAGGAAGTCAGCAGCATCGATGAGCGCGCCTCCAATAGCGTGACCTCGGCGGGCATCGTCACCAACAAACGTGCGATCGACACCAGCATTCTGCTCGACGATGGGCAGATTATGGTCCTAGGCGGGTTGCTGCAGGACGGTTACAGCCAGAGCAATGATGCGGTGCCGTGGCTGTCGACGATTCCGGGACTTGGCGCGCTGTTTCGCAACGAACGCCGGGCCATCACCAAGACCAACCTGATGGTATTCCTGCGCCCGTACATCATCCGCGACAGCGAAGCGGGGCGCAGCATCACCCTCAATCGCTACGACTTCATGCGCCGCGCCCAGGGCGGCTTGCAACCGGAACGCAGCTGGGCGATGCCGGACATGCAAGCGCCGCAATTGCCCGCGGCGGCCGAGGGCGTCCCACCTTCAGGTCCTCGCGCCACGATTAAAGCGGTTCCGATCGAAGCAGGCCCACGACTATGAGCCCAATGATGACTGTAGCGAGGGAGCTTGCTCCCGCTCGGGGGCGCAGCCGCCGCGAATTCGCTGCACTCGGTGTACCTGAAAAAACCGGTTTGCCGGGTTTGGGTCTGCTGCGCAGCCCAGCGGGAGCAAGCTCCCTCGCCACAGGGGGTGTGTGGGCGTTTGGGAGGGGGGGGCTCTGCATCGGCCTCCGCTGTTCAACAGTGCCCATGCCTCTGAGCCAAATGATAACTGTGGCGAGGGAGCTTGCTCCCGCTCGGGGGCGCAGCCGCCGCAACTCCGTTGTGCTCGGTGTATCTGAAAAAACTGGTTTGCCGGGTTTGGGTCTGCTGCGCAGCCCAGCGGGAGCAAGCTCCCTCGCCACTGGGGGATGTGGGCGTTTGGGAGGGATGGGCTCTGCTTCGGTCTTCGCTGTTCAACAGTGCCCACGCCCCTGAGCCGAATGATGACTGTGGCGAGGGAGCTTGCTCCCGCTCGGGGGCGCAGCCGCCGCGAATTCGCTGCACTCGGTGTATCTGAAAAAACCGGTTTGCCGGGTTTGGGTCTGCTGCGCAGCCCAGCGGGAGCAAGCTCCCTCGCCACAGGGGGTGTGTTGGAGTTTGGGAGGGATGGTCTCTGCTGCGGTCTTCGCTGTTCAAGGGTGCCCATGCCCCCGAGCCGAATGATGACTGCGAGGGAGCTTGCTCCCGCTCGGGGGCGGAGCCGCCGCGAATTCGCTGCACTCGGTGTGTCTGAAAAAACCGGTTTGCCGGGTTTGGGTCTGCTGCGCAGCCCAGCGGGAGCAAGCTCCCTCGCCACAGGGGATGTGTTGGAGTCTGGGAGTGGTGGGCTCTGCTTCGGTCTCCGCTGTTCAAGGGTGCCCACGCCCCTGAGCCGAATGATGACTGTGGCGAGGGAGCTTGCTCCCGCTCGGGGGCGGAGCCGCCGCGAATTCGCTGTGCTCGGTGTGTCTGAAAAAACCGGGTTGCCGGGTTTGGGTCTGCTGCGCAGCCCAGCGGGAGTAAGCTCCCTCGCCACAGGGGGTGTGTGGGGGTTTGGGAGGGGTGGTCTCTGCATCGGTCTCCGCTGTTCAACAGTGCCCATGCCTCTGAGCCGAATGATGACTGTGGCGAGGGAGCTTGCTCCCGCTCGGGGGCGCAGCCGCCGCAAGTCCGCTGTCCTCGGTGTATCAGAAAAAACCGGTTTGCCGGGTTTGGGTCTGCTGCGCAGCCCAGCGGGAGCAAGCTCCCTCGCCACAGGGGGGGTGTGGGCATTTGGGAGTGGTCTCTGCTTCGGTCTTCGCTTTCCAAGAGTGCCCATGCCCCTGAGCCGAATGATGACTGTGGCGAGGGAGCTTGCTCCCGCTCGGGGGCGTAGCCGCCGCAAGTCCACTGTCCTCGGTGTACCTGAAAAAACCGGTTTGCCGGGTTTGGGTCTGCTGCGCAGCCCAGCGGGAGCAAGCTCCCTCGCCACAGGGGGTGTGTGGGGGTTTGGGAGGGATGGTCTCTGCTTCGATCTCCGCTGTTCAAAAGTGCCCATGCCCCTGAGCCGAATGATGCCTGTGGCGAGGGAGCTTGCTCCCGCTCGGGGGCGGAGCCGCCGCAAGTCCACTGCACTCGGTGTCTCTGAAAAAACCGGTTTGCCGGGTTTGGGTCTGCTGCGCAGCCCAGCGGGAGCAAGCTCCCTCGCCACAGGGGGGATGTGCGCTTTTGGGAGGGGTGGTCTCTGCTTCGGTCTTCGCTGTCCAAGAGTGCCCATGCTCCTGAGCCGAATGATGACTGTGGCGAGGGAGCTTGCTCCCGCTCGGGGGCGCAGCCGCCGCGAATTCGCTGCACTCGGTGTACCTGAAAAAACCGGTTTGCCGGGTTTGGGTCTGCTGCGCAGCCCAGCGGGAGCAAGCTCCCTCGCCACAGGGGGTGTGTTGGAGTTTGGGAGGGGTGGCCTCTGTTTCGGTCTTCGCTGTTCAGTGCTCGGGCTCCCTAGCCACACGGATCAGGTGCAGTCGTGGGTCTTTGGGAGAAGTGTTTCGTGAGTAGATTGCCTTATGCCTGGGCCAAGGCGCAGCGGATTCTGCTGCGTGACGATGTGCTGACGGTGTGCCCGTCGACGCCCGGTTGGTCGATCAGTGAAGTGCGCAGGCAGTTCGGTGCGACGCAGGTCGAGCGGGTGCGCGATGATGAGCTCGACGGTTTGCTCGCCAGCGCTTACGCCGACACCGGCAGTGCGGCGGCGGTGGTCGGCGCGGCCGAGAACGAGGTCGATCTCGATCGGCTGATGCAGGACATGCCGGAAATCACCGACCTGCTCGACACCCAGGACGGCGCGCCGGTAATTCGCATGATCAACGCCTTGCTCACTCAGGCCGCGCGCGACGAGGCCAGCGACATTCACATCGAGCCGTTTGAAACCCATTCGGTGGTGCGCTACCGCGTCGACGGCACCCTGCGTGACGTGGTCTCGCCGCGCAAGGCGTTGCACGGTGCGCTGGTGTCGCGGATCAAGATCATGGCCCAGCTCGACATCGCCGAAAAACGCCTGCCCCAGGACGGGCGGATCGCGTTGCGCGTAGCGGGGCGGCCGATCGATATCCGCGTCTCGACAGTGCCGACCGGCCATGGCGAACGTGTGGTGATGCGCTTGCTCGACAAACAGGCCGGGCGCCTGCAGCTGGAAACCCTCGGCATGGACGCACAGGTGCTGGCCAGACTCGACCACCTGATCCGCCAGCCCCACGGCATCGTGCTGGTGACCGGGCCGACCGGCAGCGGCAAGACCACCAGCCTCTACGCGGCGCTGGCGCGTCTGGATGCGAGCACCAGCAACATCCTCACCGTAGAAGATCCGGTGGAATACGACCTGCCGGGGATCAGTCAGATTCAGGTCAACGCCAAGATCGACATGACCTTTGCCCTCGCACTGCGGGCGATTCTGCGGCAGGACCCGGACATCATCATGATCGGCGAGATCCGCGATCTCGAGACCGCGCAAATCGCCGTGCAGGCCTCGCTCACCGGGCATCTGGTGCTGGCGACGCTGCACACCAACGACGCAGTGTCGGCGGTCAATCGTCTGATCGACATGGGCGTCGAACCGTTCTTGCTGGCGTCATCAATGCTTGGCGTCCTTGCGCAACGTTTGGTGCGGCGCCTGTGCAATCAGTGCAAACAGGAAGACCCGGCCACCCCTGGCACTTGGCGCCCGGTCGGCTGCGCGACGTGCAACCACACCGGTTACAGCGGTCGCACCGGCATCCATGAATTGTTCTGCATCGACGACGACATCCGCACGCTGATTCACCAAGGGGCAGGGGAGCAGGCCTTGCGCGCGGCGGCGTCGAAAGCGGGGATGTTCAGCCTGCGCGAGGACGGCGAACGCTGGATTCGCAGCGGTGCCACCGCGCCGGAAGAAATCCTTCGTGTGACACGGGACGCCTGATGAATCGCTATCGTTTTGAAGCGGCGGATGCCGCGGGAAAAATCGAGTCCGGGCACCTTGAGGCGGACAGCCAGAGTGCTGCGTTCAGTGCCTTGCGCGGGCGCGGTTTGACGGCGCTGTCGGTGCACGAGGAAAGCAACGTCGCCCGACACGGTGGCGGTGGTTTGTTCAGCGCCAAACTCTCCGACAACGACCTCGCCTGGGCCACGCGGCAACTGGCGAGCCTGCTCGGCGCCAGTCTGCCGCTGGAAGCAGCGCTGAGTGCCACGGTCGAGCAGGCCGAAAAAAAACACATCGCCCAGACCCTCAGCGCCGTACGCGCCGATGTGCGCAGCGGCATGCGTCTGGCGGAATCGCTGGCGTCGCGGCCACGGGATTTCCCCGAGATCTACCGCGCGCTGATTGCCGCCGGCGAAGAGTCCGGTGATCTGGCCCAGGTGATGGAACGCCTGGCCGATTACATCGAGGAACGCAACAACCTGCGCGGCAAGATTCTTACTGCGTTCATCTATCCCGGTGTGGTCGGGCTGGTATCGATCGGCATTGTGATTTTCCTCCTCAGTTACGTGGTGCCGCAGGTGGTCAGCGCTTTTTCCCAGGCGCGGCAGGATTTACCCGGTTTGACGCTGGCGATGCTCACAGCGAGTGATTTCATTCGCGCCTGGGGCTGGTTGTGCGCAGCGATCATGGCCGGGGCGTTCTGGAGTTGGCGTTTGTACTTGCGCAGTCCGGCAGCGCGGTTGAGCTGGCATCACCGGGTGCTGAAATTGCCGCTGTTCGGGCGTTTCATTCTCGGCCTGAACACCGCGCGATTCGCATCTACGCTGGCAATTCTCGGCGGCGCGGGGGTGCCGCTGTTGCGCGCACTGGAAGCGGCGCGGCAGACCCTGTCTAACGACCGCTTGAGCCTGAGCGTCAGCGAGGCCACGGCGAAAGTGCGCGAAGGCGTCAACCTCGCCGCCGCGTTGCGGGTGGAGAATGTGTTCCCGCCGGTGCTGATTCACCTGATCGCCAGCGGCGAGAAAACCGGCTCGCTGCCGCCGATGCTTGAGCGCGCGGCGCAGACCCTATCGCGGGATATCGAACGACGGGCGATGGGCATGACCGCGTTGCTCGAGCCGCTGATGATTGTGGTGATGGGCGGGGTGGTTTTGGTAATTGTGATGGCGGTGTTGTTGCCGATTATTGAGATCAACCAACTCGTGCAATAGGCAGAATCGGTTGTGGCTGGACTGGCCCTATCGCGAGCAGGCTCACTCCTACAATTTGGAAAGCGTTCCCCTGTAGGAGCGAGCCTGCTCGCGAAAGCGCCGGTCCCGACACGAAAAAACTCAAATATTTTTCACCAGCCTCAGCACCACCCGAGCGCCAATCCGACCATCCTCGGGTTCTCCATTCTGTCATCTGCAACCACCCGCCAACGGCTCCAGCCCGATTCAGCCAAACCCGCGATCCAGACGCCCCGCGATACCCCGCGAACACCCGAGAAATCCGCACAAAAATCCCCGCGCAGCTCCCGAGGTTTTTTCCTTTATCTGTCACCGGAAACTGCGAATTTCTCCCTGCGGCTCCACCACGGTGGACCCTCCCGGTGTCATGCAAGCCTTCCGAAACCTGTGTTCCAAACCAAGTTGAAAAGGAGATTCTTCATGTTCAAGCGCACTCTGATCGCCGCCTCACTGACCGTCGCCGCTCTGGCTTCCGCCCAGGCCATGGCCGCCAACGTTACCGGTGGTGGCGCGACGCTGCCTGCCGCGCTGTACAAAGGTTCTGCCAACAGCATCCTGCCAGCCAACTTCAGCTACCTGGGCACCGGTAGCGGCACTGGCAAGAGCGCTTTCCTGACCAACAACTCGGCACTGTTCAACACCACCGGCACCGTGCACTTCGCCGGTAGCGATTCGGTACTGAGCACCGCTGAGCTGACCACTTACACCACCAACTTCGGCACTGCGTACGGCCCGCTGATCCAGCTGCCATCGGTAGCCACTTCGGTTGCCGTGCCATACAAAAAGTCCGGTCAGACCGCTTTGAACCTGACCAGCGCGCAACTGTGCGACGCGTTCTCCGGCACCAAGACCACTTGGGGTCAATTGCTCGGCACCGCTGACACCACGCCGATCCGCATCGTTTACCGCAGCACTTCCAGCGGCACCACGGAAATCTTCAGCCGTCACCTGGCGTCGATCTGCCCAACCAAGTTCGCCACCAACTCGACGTTCACCAATGCGCGCCTGCCAGCCGGTTCTGCATTGCCTTCGAACTGGGTAGGCGTTGCCGATACCGCCAACGTAGCGCCAACCGTAAACCTGGTTGACGGTTCGCTCGGTTATGTCGGTCCGGACGGTGTTGCCGCCGCCAACAACGCGGTGGTTGCCCGCGTCAACGGCGTACAGCCAACTCAGGCCAACGTAACGGCGGCGCTGTCGACCGCCGCTCTGCCGACTGATCCGACCAAACCTGAGCAGTGGGCTCCGGTGGTCGCCAACCCGGCCAGCGGTTACCCGATCTCCGCCTACACCAACCTGATCCTGGGTCAGTGCTACAAGGATGCGACTGTGGCCGCTGACGTCAAAGCGTTCCTGACCACCCACTACAGCGTGCCGGGCAACGCCGCCGCAACCCTCGCGCACGGCTTCAGCATCGTGCCAACCAACTGGAAGAACGCGATTACCGCCAACTTCGTCAGCAACACTTCGGGCAACAAGCTGGACATCAACAACGCCAGCGTGTGCAACGCCATCGGCCGCCCATAAGCCTGCGGTTTCACCCGGCAACACGAATGGCAGCCCGTTTTCGGGCTGCCATTTTTTTTGCCTTGGGGCGCCGTTACTCCTCATTCATGAAGTTTGTGTGACATCTGTTCGGTCGTGGCCGGCGACAACCGCCTACGTCCTGACAGCAGGTTGTTGCCGATCTGCGGCTTATCAGAAAAGGATCTTGTCGTGATGCTTGCTCGCCCGTCCCGTCGTCGTAACAACGCCCCCTCGTCCCAACGAGAAACCGCTGACCCGGCGCTGTGGCTGCTCAAGCCGCTGGCGCAGGCTGTGGCGTTGTGTCTGGTGGCTGGCAGCGCGCACGCACAAACGGCATTCAGCTCGGGCTGGTTTGCCGCCAAGGGTGCCGCCCAGCAAAGCGCAGCGGCCCGACCGAACGCGGGCGGGTTGCCGGGCATGGCGCCGCCGCTGGCACAGCAGCAGAAAGCCACTCAGCAGTTGCAACGCTCGATTCAGACGTTGAACAACACGGTGGCCGCGATCGCCGCGCAACAGGCTGCGCAGGCGGCCGGTCGGGCGACTGCGTTGGGTTCGGTGCAGTTCGTCCCGGACGGTCTCGGCGAGGGCGGTCTGAAGGTCGACAACAGCCTGACGCAGGGTTGGCAGAACGCCAAAGGCCCGCAGCAGACCCAGGCTGATGGCAAGACCCAAGTGCGTATCGAGCAGACGGCGGATAAGGCGATTCTCAATTGGGAAACCTTCAACGTCGGCCGTAACACTACCGTCGAATTTGCCCAGCAGGCGAATTGGGCGGTTCTGAACCGGGTCAACGATCCGACGGCGCGGCCGAGTCAGATTCAGGGCCAGATCAAGGGCGACGGCACGGTGATGCTGATCAACCGCAACGGCATCGTCTTCAGCGGCAGCAGCCAGGTCAACGTACGCAATCTGGTCGCCGCCGCTGCCAATATCACCGACATTCAATTTAGCGAGCGTGGGCTGTATGTCGACAGTAGCGCCAGTCAACCGACCTTCACTGATGCCGCCGGCAAGGTACTGGTAGAGCGCGGCGCCACGATTGCAACCCACAAGCCCGGCAAGTCCACCGATGCCGGCGGCTATGCCTTGCTGCTCGGCAACGAAGTGCAGAACGACGGCAGCATCAGCACCGCCAAAGGCCAGACCGTGCTTGGCGCGGGCGATCGTTTTTATATCCGCAAAGGCTCGGGTACCGAGGGCAACGGTTTTTCCACGACGTTCGGTAACGAGGTGGTTCCCGGCTTCAACGCCGATTCCGCCGCCGGCAAAGTCAGTAACCAGGGCTTGATTCAGGCAGCAACCGGCGACATCACCCTGACCGGGCATGACGTGCAGCAAAACGGCGTGGCGCTGGCCAGCACTTCGGTGGCCACGCGCGGCACCGTGCATTTGCTCAACCCGGCAAGTGACAGCACCGGCAGTGTCACGCTGGGGCAGGGCAGTGCCACGGCCATTCTGCTCGACAGCAGTGACCTGACGGCGCTCGACAGCCAGCACCAGGCGGCGCTGACCGGGGTCAACGCCAACAACAGAATCCGCAGCGATCAGTCGCGCATCGACATTCAGAGTGGCGGCAGCGTCGAGTTCCAGCAGGGTTCGATCACCCTCGCGACCGGTGGTCAGGTCGCGGTGACAGCGGGGCGTCGCAGCGTGGTGCGCGACGGCGCGATGATCGATGTGTCGGGGGCCATTGGCGTGAAAGTCGCGATGGAAAACAACAGCATCAAGATCAACGTGCAAGGCAACGAGCAGCGTGATGCGTCGGTCAATCGGGAAAAAGGTGCGCTCAACAGCAACGATATCTGGGTCGACGTGCGTGAACTGGTGCATGTGCCGGCCGGCACCAATGGTTATGCCACGGATCGCTGGTACACGGCGGGCGGATTGCTTGAGGTGGGCGGCTACCTTGGCACCCAGGGTCATGGCATCGGCGAGTGGATGGCGCAGGGCGGTACGCTGAGCTTCGCTGGCAATGATGTGGTCACCGAGAAAGGTTCGCTGATCAATCTGTCGGGCGGCACGCTCGATGTGCAAAGCGGCGAGATTCGCCAGAGCTGGCTGCGCGGCGCGGATGGCAAGTTGTACGAGGTGTCCCGCGCACCGGGAGACCTGCTCTACACCGGGTTGTACAAAGGCTACGAGAACAGCAGCGCACGCTGGGGCCAAAGCCACTATTACTACAGCCCGTTGATCGCGCCGGGCAGTCGTCGGGAATCCGGCTACACCGTGGGCCGCGATGCCGGTCAGTTGGTGATTGCCACCGGTAATGCCGTACTTGAGGGGCAGATGCTCGGTGAGGTCTATCAGGGCGAGCGCCAGACCCAGGCACCGCGTGCGGTCATCGATGGCTACGCGCAGAGCCAGACCGCGCTGGCCCGGCGTGGGCAATTGATCGTCGGCAGTTATGACCCGGCGTATATCGCGTCGGCCGGGGGCTTGTTGTACAGCCTCAACCCGTTGCTCGATCAGGTGCAGCTCGGCGGCGAGCGCCCGGTCGATGCCGGTGATACCGGACTTGCCGGGGCAGTTGCCGAGGCGCGCCAGGGCAAGTTGTATCTCGACACCGCGCAGCTCGACAGCTGGCGTCCGGGGGCAGTGAAGATTGCTGCGAGAGACCGCATCGAGGTCAACGATGCACTCAGCGTGGATGCCGGTGGCGACATCACCCTGTACGCGCCGGATGTGCAGGTCAACGCCGACCTGACCGCACGCGGCGGCAGCCTGCAACTGGGCAACGTGCTCAATCAACTGTTGTCGACCACCCGCACCGACACGCTGATCACCGCGCAAGCGGGCAAGCCGACCCGAGTTTCGCTCGGCGACGGCGTGCGCCTCGACACTCGCGGGCTGTGGAGCAACCTGCGCACCAACCCGGATGACAGCGCCAGCCTGGCCTATGTGAACGCTGGCCGCGTCGCGATACGCAGCAGTGGTGATATCGAGATCGGCAGTGGCAGCCTGCTCGACGCGACTTCCGGCGGTGCGGTGTTGGTCAACGGCAAGACCCGCGGCGGCAAGGGCGGGGATGTGACGCTGGAGTCCAACGCCATTACCGCCCCGGGCGCCACGCATCTGCGTCTCGACGGCGACATTCGTGGTTATGGCGTGACGGGCGGCGGCACCTTGACGATTCAGGCCGGCAAAGTGCTGATCGGCCAGACCGACCAGGCGCTGGCCGATGACACGCTGCAATTGAATTCGAATCTGTTCAATAAAGGTTTCGCCGCTTACAGCGTCATCGGCCTGAAGGGGCTGGACCTTGCCGACGGTGCGGCGATCGATGTAACGATGCCGGTGTACCGCTTTGCCGAGGCGGCTGCCAGCCAGGCCAGCGGTGCCGATCCGCGCTCGGCACTGCAATTGTGGACCCCGGACTTGTACCAGCAGGATCCGCTCAAGGGCGTGCTGACCCAGCGCGCGGGCGCCAGTCTTGCGTTGCAGGCCGGCGCCAGCCGGATCGGGTTGATCGACCCGACTACCAGCACCCTGACGCTGGGCCAGCGCTCGCGGATCACGGTCGACCCCGGCCAGCGCATCGACCTGCGCGGCGGCGGGCAAATCACCGTCAACGGCGAACTGAATGCCTGGGGCGGCTCCATCGACATTCGCCAGCAGCAGTTTGCTGCGATCAACCCGGCAACCTTCGGCGACAACCTTGGCCCGCAGGCTCATGATCGCTCGATCTGGATCGGTGAACAGGCAGTGCTCGATGTCGCCGGTCGATCGGCTACGGCCAGCGATGTGCTGGGGCGTACCTACGGCAAGGTCGACAAGGGCGGCAGCATCGTCATTGGCGGCGAGATCAATGCGCAACAGGCCACGGCGACGGCGGCGGATGCCTACATCATTGTGCGCGAGGGCGCGCGGCTGGAGGCGAGCGGCACCGAGGCGGTGATCGATGTCGTGGGGCAAGGTCAGACCCGAGTCGCCAGCGACGGTGGCCGGATCAGTCTGAGTTCCTACAACGGCCTGTACATCGATGGTCAGCTTCAGGCTGCGGCGGGTGGTGCAACGGCTGCAGGCGGGCAGTTGGAGATTGCGCTGGATACGCCGCTGTACCTGCTGTCGGCAGCGCAGAACACGGTGCGCCGTCCGCGTGAAATCGTCATCGGTCAGCAAGCGCAGGCCGCGTTGCTGCCGAATGATTTGCAGCCAGGCGCTGCCGATGACGGCTTGCACTATGGCCAGGCACGTCTGAGCGCCGACCGCTTGATGTCCGGCGGTTTCGACAATCTGAGTCTGTTCAGCAACGGCCTGTTGTCATTCGATGGCGATGTCGATCTGCACATGAAGCAGAGCCTGAATGTGTATGCCGGTGCGTTGTCGCTGGCAGAAAATTCGCCGGACGCGTCGCGTATCAATCTGACGGCGCCGTACATTCGCCTGTCCGGCATCGGCACGTATTTTTCCATCCCCGGTTCTATCCGTCCGCAAGTGCTCAACAGCCCGACCCCGGCGTTGTCGTCCGCGCAATTCACAGCGTCGGCGGATTTGCTCGATGTGGCCAACAGCCTGTCTTTCGGCGCCAAGGGCTCGGTCGCGCAATTGAATGCGCCGGCCAGCGAGGTCAGCCGACGCGGCTTCGAACAGGTGACGCTGGGCAGCCGTGGCGACCTGCGTTTCCTCGCGCCGGCCGACAAAAGCAAAACGCAGTTGTGGACGGCGGGCGACTTGAATCTCACGGCAGCGCAGATCTATCCCGCCAGCGGCGTTACCGCCGAAGTGCGCGTCGGCTATCAGGACGGCACTGACGACCCGGTGCATACCCTGCGCGTCGCTCAGAACGGGCCGGCACCGGTCGCGCTGCCTTACTCGGTGTTTGGCAGCCTGTCGCTGATCGCCGGCCACATCGAGCAGGGCGGCACGCTGCGCGCACCACTTGGCGCGATCAGCCTGGGCGATGATATCTTCACCAAGACCCGCGAGCTGAACCTGCTGCCGGGCAGTGTTACATCGGTCAGCGGCGCCGGTCTGCTCATGCCTTATGGCGGCACCACCGATGGCATCGACTATCGCTATGACGGCGCGTCGGTGGTGTTGCAGGGCATCGCCGGTGGGCCTGCAGGCGTCACGCTGAAATCGCAATATGTCGATGTGCAGAACGGCGCGGTTATCGATCTGTCCGGTGGCGGTGATCTGCGCGGCGCCGGGTTTGTCTCGGGACGCGGCGGTTCCACCGATGCCCGTTTCAACCCACTGGTGCGCAATGCCGCCGACGGCACTTTCAGTCTGCCGGGGCTGGCCAGTAATCCGGTCTATGCGATCGTGCCGGGCAACCAGAGCGCCTACGCGCCGATGCTGGGGGAGGCGGGTGCGGTCGATCCGCGTATTGGCCAGCAGGTGACGATTGGCGTCGGCGTGCCGGGCCTGGCGGCTGGTACCTACACGCTGCTGCCCTCGACCTTTGCCTTGCTGCCCGGCGCGTTTCGGGTCGAGGTCAATGGTCAGGTTGCGCAAAGTCTCACAGGCGCCGCGCAGCAAATGCGCAACGGCTCATGGAACAGTGCCGGGCAGATGTCGATCGCCAACACCGGCGTGCGCGACAGTATCGCCAGCCAGCTCATCATTACTTCGGCTGACGTGCTGCGCCGTTATTCGCAGTACAACGAAACCAGCTTCACCGATTTCGTGCGCAGTGACGCCGCGCGGCGTGGCGTGCCGCGAGCGCTGGCGCCGATGGACGGCAAAACCCTCAACCTGCTATTGCTTCAGGGCGGCGAGCGCGACAGTGCCGTGGATTTCAATGGCCAGGTCCTGTTCAAGCCGACCGCAGGCGGCATGACCGGTGGCGCGGTGGTACGCGGCGGCGCGGACGAGATTGAAGTGCTCGGTGCCGGACACCAGCGCAGCGCCGGTTTCAGCGGCGTGTCGTTGTATGCCGAGACCCTGAACAGGCTCAACGCCGGGCGCTTGACCCTCGGTGCACAGCCAACCGTGCAGTACGCCACGGCTGGCAATATCATCTCGTTCGAGGGCGCGATGTCGGCGATCACCTTGCGCGAAGGGGCGATTCTGTCGGCCCCCGAGGTGGTCTTGCGGACCAACACAGCGCGCGGTGGCATCACGGTCGAAGCCGGCGCCGGGATCAACACGCTCGGCCGTGGTGAGGTGTCGTACGACTCTTCGGCCGGCTATATCTATCAGCCGGGCGCGGCGAGCCTGCTGCTCGCATCCAACGGCTGGACCAACGTCCTTGCGCCGGAAGTGAACGACAGCACGGCGGCCGGGACCATTTGCATCGGCACTTGCCTGGCGCAGGTGTGCAAGGCGCCGGCGCTGCTGTATTCGGCCGGTAGTATCACCGCCGCCACTGACAAACAGTTCGAACTCGGCGAGTCGGTACGCTTCGGCACCCGCCACCTGACCCTCGCCGTGGGCAATGTGAACGCCGGCAGTGCCCAGGCGCTGGCCGCAGCGGGCGAGCGCGTGCCGGCGGGGCTGACCCTCAGCCAGAACGTGCTTGACCGGCTGCTGCAGGGCGACACGCAGTACGGCGCTCCCGCACTGGAAACCCTGAGCCTGACCGCCCGCGACGCTTTCAATTTCTTCGGCAGTCTGTCCCTCGATACGCTGGACCGGCAGACCGGCCAGAGCCGATTGCAGAATCTGATTCTGACCACGCCGGCCATTTACGGTCAGGGCGAGGCTACTGACGTGGCCACCCTCCGTACTGCCCGGCTCACCTGGAACGGCGCCCCGCAGCGTCCCGGCAGTGTCGTCAGCCTGGGGGCTGGCACCGGGGCAGGCACACTGGACATTCAGGCGCAGCGCATCGAATTCGGTTACGGCCCGAACCCGCAAGCCAGCGGCCTGGATCAGAACGATCGCCTTGCGCTGGGGTTTGCCAACGTCAACCTGAGCGCCAGCGAGCGCATCACCGCCAACCATAAGGGCAGCCTCGCGGTGTATCAGCAACAGGGCGCGTACGACCCGGTCAACGGCTACGCCTACAGCGGCGGCAATCTGACCCTGCGCACGCCTTTGCTCACGGGCGAAGCGGCTTCGGTCAACGCCTTCAGGGCCGGCAACGATTTGCTCCTGACCGGTAGCGGCGGCCAGGCATCGGCCGATGCGCTGGGCGCCGAGCTGACGCTCGCGGCGCGCAATGTCGTGATCGATGGGCGCATCGCTTTGGCCAGCGGCAAATTGACAGTCAAGGCAGAGGACGACCTGACGCTGACCAGCAACGCAGGGCTGGATCTGGCCGGTCGCACGTTGGTCTTCAACGATGTCAACAAATACAGCTGGGGCGGTGATGTGGCGTTGTTCAGCCACAACGGCAATATCCGCCAGGCCGCTGGCTCGCGAATCGATCTGTCGGCGCAGAACCATCAGGCGGGCAGCCTCAGCGCAGTGGCGCTTGCGGCCGACGCCGGGGTAGTCGACCTGCAAGGCGAGATCCTTGGCGCCAGCGGCGGTTATTACGACGCCGGCGGCACGCTGGTGCCGTACAAGGCCGGCGGCGTGGATATCCGGGCGCAAAACCTGGGCGGCGAGCTGAGCGAGCAATTCGCCGCGCTCAACCAGCGCTTGAATGCCGGCAAAGTGTTCGGCAGCCGTAGCTTCCAGCTCAAGCAAGGTGATCTGCTGATTGGCGATGGACTCAGGGCCGGTGAGGTCAATGTCTCAGTGGACAATGGCAGCCTCACCGTGGCCGGCGTGATTGACGCCAGTGGCGAGCGGGTCGGCAACATTCGTCTGTCGGCGAAAAACGGTCTGACAGTGGCCGGCAATGCGCTGCTCGATGCTCACGGCCGGGTGCTGCGGGTCGACAGCTACGGCAAGCTCATCGACGCACCGAACCGCGCCATGGTCGAACTCAACGCCGGGGACGGCACGCTGACTCTCGCCTCCGGTGCCCGTATCGATCTGCGCCACGGCACCGATGCGCCGGTCGGCAATCTGCCAGGGCAGAACGATGGTCTGCCGCGCGGCACGCTTGAACTCAATGCGCCGCGTCTGGGCAGCAACGACATCGCCATCGACGCCAGCGGTACGCTGACCGTGCAAGGCGCACGCTCCATCGGTCTCAACGGTGTGCGCCGCTACAGCGATGCCCGCGACGGCGTTGATCCGGCCGCCAGTGGCCGGCCGTATCAAGTGATCGATCAGGCGCTGTTCGATCGCATCGATGTCGACAGCACCTACTTCATTGATGCCGCGCTGGCCAACTCGGATCTGCTGCAACGCAAACTCGCCGGCCTGAACAATGCCACGTATGCCGATGCGTTCCATCTGCGTCCGGGGGTCGAGATTGTCAGCAACCGCAGCGATGGCGATCTGCTGGTTGAGGGTGATATCGACCTGTCACGTTATCGCTATGCGAGCCTCAATCCGCACACGCAGAAGACCGCGGTTTACGGCTCCGGCGAATCCGGCAGCCTGGTCATGCGCGCCGGTGGCAATCTCGATATCCACGGCAGTCTCAACGACGGTTTCGCGCCGCCGCCGGAAACGGTCGATGACGCCGGCTGGAAGCTGCTGCCGGGGGTACAGCCGTTTGGCGGCGACCTGATCGTGCCCGGCAGCGGCGTGACCCTGGCCGAAGGTACGCAATTTCCCTCGGGCACAACACTGAACTACGACCTGCCGATTCAGGCCAGCACGTTAGCCAGCGGCACAGTGCTGCCCACTGACGGGACGCTGGCCGAGGCTTACACAATCAGCGCCGGAACCGTGCTGGCGGGTGCGATCCACGATGCGTCGGGCAATTTGTTGTACGCCGCCGGCACCTTGCTGCGCGACAGCGTCAGTCTGCCTGCCGGCAGTCGCCTGGGCGCCGGCACTCGCTTGAGCAACGCCACGGCGCTGCAAGCGATGCTCTGGCCCAAGGGTGTGCCACTGCCCGGCGCGCTGGGTGTCGACAACACCACCGTCGGCGTCAAGTTGAGCGGCGCCCTGGCGCTGTTGCGCGGGTCGCTGATTCCGTCGATGACCGACGTGGTCCTGGCCGACGGCACTGCGTTTATCGAGCTGCGTGGTTACAGTAACGCCACCCAGCAGGGCAGCAACTGGGCGGTGGCGAGCCTGTTGCCATCGGGCAGTGCCTCGTGGTCGATGCGCGTGGTGGCCGGCGCCGATCTGGCGGCGGCCGATACCCGCGCGGTGAAACCGTTGACCAGCGACGGTGATCTGCGTCTGGCCGACACCCATTACGGTTTGAAAGTGGTCGAGAAACAACTCGATACCGTCTGGGCTGAGGGCAACCCTATGGGTTACCCGGCGGGCGATGTGGTCAGCGCCGACGACCTGTACCTGTGCGATATCCTGCCGGGCGCCTGCATCGCACCGGCCAAGTTCCTCTGGGCCCCGGACAACATCGCCGGCATGCCGGCGGGTACGCCGGTCACCGATGACGAGATGTTCTGGTGCGATGCCGATCCTGCGTCCTGCACGCCAAACAAGGGCGGCATCACGGTTTCTCCGCACACGCAGATGTTCAGCGTGCTGCGCACCGGCACTGGCGATCTCGACCTGCTGGCGGCCGGCAATCTGAGCATGGACTCGCCGTTCGGTGTGTACACCGCCGGCACCCAGGCCAGCGATGTCGATCCGCGTTTCAATCAGCCGCGCGGCCGCCTGACCGACAACGGCAGCGTATTGGGCAGCGGCGGCGCCGACTATGAAAAGTGGGTGGATGGCGGTGCCGACAGTCTCTACCAGGCCTGGTATCCGACGCTTGGCGGCAATCTCACTGTCCATGCCGGCGGGTCGCTTTCCGGCGATACGGTTGGCCGTCGCGCCGTCAACTCGCAAGCCGACCTTCGCGAACAGGTCGCCAGTGTCTCGGTGGGCAACTGGCTGTGGCGCCAGGGCAGTGGCAACGCTGACGTGCCCACTGCGTGGTGGATCAATTTCGGCAGCTATGCGACCCAACCGCTGCCGGATCAAAGTGTCGATACCGGGCCTTATCTGGTGGGTTTCACCGGATTTGGCACGCTGGGTGGCGGCAATATCAGCCTGCGCGCCGGTGGCGATGCCGGCATGCTCAAGACGCTCGGCGACACGCAGTTCAATCCGCGCAGTCAGGGCTTGATCGTGGCGGTGGGCAGTACCGGGCGAGTCGCCAGCGACGGCAGCCTGCAACTGACCGGCGGCGGCGACATGGACATTCGCATCGGCGGTACGCTCAACCCATCGTTGCAGGCTCGGGCAGGGCAGAACGGCATTTCGGTACCGCGCCATGACCTGCAAGGCGCATTGATCAACCTGCGCGGTGCGGCCGAGATGAACAGTGCCGCGCTGGGCGGCATCAACTTGCAGTACGGCGCGTCAGCCGCCCTGCAGGACCCGCGCGAAGTACGTGCCTACGATCCGTTCACGGCAACGGTTGGCAATGCCGGCGGAGGCCTGGCGCTGATCCCCGGCGACTCGGGGATGCGTTTGAGCACACGCGGCGATCTGGTGTTGGGTGGCGCGGCGGATCCAGGTCGGGTGCGCTTGCAGAACTCGACGCCGTTCACCGATCATGACGGCGTCGAGCATGCCGGCGGCGGCTTGAGCAGTTTTTCGCTGTGGACCGATCACACCGCCATCGAGCTGTTTTCCGCTGGCGGCAATCTCGCGCCGAGCACCCAGATGGCCGAGTTCTACAACGGCCAATTGGTCACCGGCAGCAACACGGCGCCGACGGATGGCCGCTTTGTCTATCCGTCGATCCTGCGCGCAGTCGCGGCACAGGGTTCGATCTATGCCGGCCCGTCCGCCGCCTACAATCAGGCGAGCGCCTATCCGTTGCTCGCATATTCGCTGCTGTTGGCGCCGTCCAACCGAGGGCAGCTGGAGCTGCTGGCCGGTGACTCGATCTATGCCGGCGGCTATGCCATCAATCAGTCCGGGGCGAACTTGTCGGCCATTGCTACACCGTTTGCTCCAGCCTTCAACGGTTTTGCCAGCAGTACCTCCGGCAGGCCACTTGTGAGCAACTACAGCAGCGATGGCACGCAGGCCAATAAAAATCTGCGTTACCCGCTGTTTGCCTTCGGTGCAGACACGTATTCCTCCGCCAGCGCAGTGCAGGCGCCGGCGCGTTTCTATGCGTTGAGTGGTGATCTGGTGGGTGTTCGCAGTGGCGAGACGCTGAGCTTTTCACCGTCGAACCAGACCTGGTACGAAGCCGCCGGCCCGGTGTGGATGCTGGCAGGGCGCGACATTGTCGCCTCCGGCACTTTCCTCGGCCAGCCATCGACCGTGGCCGATGACATTGGCAGCGGCGCCAATGCGGCGACGTCTACCGGTAATCTGTTCATCCATAACGATCCCCGGGATGTGTCACGGGTCTCAGCGGGGCGCGACATTCTCTACAGCAGCTTTGACATCGCCGGTCCCGGCCTGCTGGACATCAATGCCGGGCGCAACATTCTCATGGAGGACCGCGCCAGTGTGACCAGCCTCGGGCCGATTGCCGCAGGCGATAACCGACCGGGCGCCAGTGTTGTGCTGCAAGCAGGCGCGGGCGTGCAGGGGCCGGAGTATTCACGCTTCATCGCGCGGTACCTGAACCCGCAAAACGTCGCGGACTCCGCTGTGGCCCTCAGCGCGCAACCGGGCGAAGTGGTCAAGACCTACGTCGAAGAACTGCAGAGCTGGCTGAGCCTGGGTTATGGCTTCAAGGGTAGCGATGAGCAGGCGCGAGCCTTCTACGCCACACTGCCGAGTACCGAGCAGGCGATCTTCGCCCGTCAGGTGTACTTCGCCGAACTGCGCGCCGGTGGCCTGGAATACACCGATGCCGATGGCCCGCGCACCGGCAGTTACCTGCGCGGTCGCAACGCCATTGCGGCGCTGTTCCCGACCACCGATGTGGCCGGTAATCCAATCCGCTACGACGGCGATATCACCCTGTACGGCGGCGCCGGGGTCAAGACGCTGTTTGGCGGCGATATCCAGATGCTCACGCCGGGCGGTGGCCAGGTGTTTGGCATCGAAGGCGCGGCGCCGCCGTCGACAGCGGGGATCATCACCCAGGGCTCGGGCGACATTCAGTTGTACTCGCAGGGCAGCATTCTGCTCGGTCAGAGCCGGATCATGACCACCTTCGGCGGCTCGATTCTCGGCTGGTCCGCCGAGGGCGACATCAACGCCGGTCGCGGCTCGAAAACCACCGTGGTCTACACACCGCCAAAACGTGTGTACGACACCTGGGGCAACGTCACGCTGTCGCCGTCGGTGCCGAGCACTGGCGCCGGTATCGCCACGCTCAACCCGATCGCCGAGGTGGCACCGGGCAACATCGACCTGATCGCGCCACTGGGCACCATCGATGCCGGCGAGGCGGGGATTCGCGTCTCCGGCAACGTCAACATTGCCGCGCTGACGGTGGTCAACGCCGCGAACATTTCCGTGCAAGGCAAAGCGACCGGCGTGCCAGTGGTGTCGGCGGTCAACACCGGCGCAATTACCTCGGCCAGTTCGGCGGCTACCTCGGCGACCCAGGCTGCGGAAGACGTCGCCCGTCAGCAACAGGCAGCGGCGCGGCAGAACCAGGCCTCGGTGTTCACTGTGCAGGTGCTCAGCTTCGGCAATGAGCAACTGGCACCAACGCGCGATGGTGCCAGCCGAGCGCCGACGACGGGCTACAACCCGGACAGCCCGGTGCAGGTACTCGGCGCCGGGGCGCTGGATGAACAGGCGAAGCAGCAGCTGACCGAGGAGGAGCGTGGGCAGCTGACGTTGTAAAAGGACTCTCGTGTAGTACGTTTGGGCGGCCGGTTGGCCGCCTTTTTTTATGAGTGGTTATGGATATTTTTTACGGGCGTGCAATACGGTCAGAATATTGATCTGGTCTGTCACCCGATAGACCAGTAAATAATTCGAGTTAATGACCATTTCGCGAGTGCCCGGTATTCGGCCGGAGCGGAAACCATGCGGAATCCAGGAAAGCCTTCGCGCTGCCGCGCTGAGCTTTTGGTGCAGTGCAACTGAAGCGACAGTGTTGCGTTGTTCAACGTATTCGATGATGTCAGCCAGATCTCCAAGAGCCGGTTTGCTCCAGTTAACCGGCAGCGCGTCGATTCTTGCGCCTCTCTTCCAGCATCTGGCCTAGCAGCACCATTGCCTCGTCGTGGGGAACAGGCGGGCGTGGATCATCAAGTGCGGCTTGTACCTTGGCCCGATACCAACGGTCATAGCTCGCAGCCGCTTCTTCGGTTTCGAAGTCTGAAACGATAAGTGAAAGTTCAGCGCTCATCATGACCTCCATGATCAATGTGAAGCAGTCTAAGGGGATGTGGGCTCGTTGTCGTCACTGGCGGGACGAGGGACTCATCATCTCCAAACAGACGATGCAAATCTGTCAGACGCTTCGCTTGTGATGCACGTGAAGTCGATCAGGGGTGTAGTTCGATTCTGTAGGAAATCAGTTTTTGGCGATCGGGCTGACAGCTTCCAAATATGGCTCGGCGCCAACCCATGTCCTCATGTTGTCTTCGGCGGCTCGATTCTCGGCTCCTACCCCGAGGGCGGCCGGTTGGCCGCCTTTTTTAGAGTGAATGGGTTCGGGGATATTTTTGTCGAGCGTGAAGTACCCTCAGAATTTGGATACCCCCGTTCACCCGATAAACCAGAAGATAGTTAGGATGGATCACCATTTCGCGAGTGCCAGGCACCCGACCGGATTGGTAGCCGTAGGGGATGGAAGAAAGTTTTGCGCTGCGGCTCCCGCTTTGCGTCGGAATGAAACCGATGCACCGGAATTGTATTGGTCGATGTACTCAAAGATGTCAGCCAGTTGACGAATAGCCTTGTAGCTCCATTTAACCTGCAGCGCGGCGCTTCCTGCGGTTTTTTTCAATCATCTGGTCGAGCATCACCATGGCTTCCGCATGGGGAACGCCCGGATGCGGATCATCAAGTGCTTCCTGGACCTGCGCACGAAACCAAAGGTCGTAATCCGCAGCCTCTTCTTCGGTTTCGAAGTCTGAAACGATAGGTGAAAGTTCAGCGCTCATCATGACCTCCATGATCAATGTGAAGCAGTCTAAGGGGATGTGGCTCGTTGTCGTCACTGGCAGGACGAGGGACTCATCATCTCCAAACAGACGATTCAAATCTGTCAGACGCTTCGCTTGTGATGCACGTGAAGTCGATCAGGGGTGTAGTTCGATTCTGTAGGAAATCAGCTTTCGGTCATTGGACTGACAGCCGCCGCTCAAAGCAGCGGCCACAGCCACGCTGCACTCAGTTGCCGTCCGCCACCTTGCGCTCGATCTCGTCGACCTTACGCTGCAATTCTTCGGCCTCCTGTTCTTTGACCCGAGTGGAGGAAGGCGTGATGACCTTGTCCACGCCTTCGGTTTTGCCGTCGCGGTCCTGCAGGTCGCGTTCGACCACGTTCACCGGTTTGCCGCTGGCATCGGTGGGCGGGGCGTTGGGGGTTTTGTCGTCGTTGGGGTTCATGGCGCTGGCCTCCTGTGGGTGTTCACATTGGAGACAGCGCGGCGCCAGACGTTCGAATTTTTTCAGGGCCACGGCCCTCTCCCGCAGGAGAGGGCACAGCGGCGATTTTCAGTCCTTGAGAATGTCTCGGTCCTTGGTTTCCGGGAGGAAGAACGTGCCGAGTATCGCCGTCGCGACTGCAATCACGATCGGGTACCACAGCCCGTAGTAGATATCGCCGGTGGCCGCGACCATGGCGAACGCCACGGTCGGCAGGAAGCCACCGAACCAGCCGTTGCCGATGTGGTAGGGCAGCGACATCGAGGTGTAGCGGATGCGCGTCGGGAACAGTTCGACCAGCCACGCGGCGATCGGGCCATACACCATGGTCACGTAGATCACCAGCACGGTCAGCAGGAGGAGCATCATCGGGTAGTTGATTTTCGCCGGGTCGGCTTTTTCCGGGTAACCGGCGTCTTTCAGCGCCGCGGCGAGGTTGGCGGTGAAGGCGTCGTTGCGGGCCTTGAAGTCGGCGGCGGGGAGGGCGCTGCCTTCGAAGCTCTCGACGACGCGGTCACCGATGCGCACCTGCGCGACGGTGTTCGGTTCGGCGGCGACGTTCTCGTACGGGATCGCGCGTTTCGCCAGCAGGGTTTTCGCCAGGTCGCAGGAACTGGTGAATTTGGCCTTGCCGACCGGATCGAACTGGAACGAACACTGATCAGGGTTGGCGATCACCTTGACCGGATTTTTCTCCTGGGCGACGAACACGTCCGGGTTGCCGTACTGGGTCAGCGCATGAAAGATCGGAAAGTAGGTCAGTGCCGCCAGTAGGCATCCGGCCATGATGATCGGCTTGCGCCCGATGCGATCGGACAGGCTGCCGAAGATCACGAAGAACGGTGTGCCGATCAACAGCGAACCGGCGATCAGCAGGTTGGCGGTCTGCGCGTCGATCTTCAGGGTTTGCAGCAAGAAGAACAGCGCATAGAACTGCCCGGTATACCAGACCACCGCTTGCCCGGCGGTACCGCCAAGCAGCGACATGATCACCACTTTGAGGTTGTCCCAGCGCGCAAAGGATTCAGTCAGCGGCGCTTTCGAGGCCTTGCCTTCGTCCTTCATTTTCTGGAAGACCGGCGACTCGCTCAGTTGCAGGCGGATGTACACCGACACGGCCAGCAGGATGATCGACAGCAGAAACGGAATCCGCCAGCCCCACGCCTCGAACGCTTCGGTGCCCAGCGCCGTGCGGCAGGCGAGGATCACCAGCAGCGACATGAACAGACCGAGGGTGGCGGTGGTTTGAATCCACGAAGTAAAAAAACCGCGCCGATTACGTGGGGCGTGTTCGGCCACGTAGGTCGCCGCGCCGCCGTATTCACCACCCAGCGCCAGACCTTGCAGCAAGCGCAGGGTGATCAGAATCACCGGTGCGGCGACGCCGATGGTCGCATAGCCGGGCAGCAGGCCGACGATTGCCGTCGACACGCCCATGATCACGATGGTGATCAAGAATGTGTGCTTGCGCCCGATCATGTCGCCGAGTCGCCCGAAGACGATGGCGCCGAACGGCCGCACCGCGAACCCGGCGGCGAACGCCAGCAGGGCAAAGATGAATGCAGTGGTTTCGTTGACGCCAGCGAAGAAGTGCTTGGCGATGATCGCTGCCAGTGAGCCGTAGAGGTAAAAGTCGTACCACTCGAAAACCGTGCCCAGCGAGGAAGCGAAGATGACCTTGCGCTCCTCCCTGGTGATGCCGCCGCTGCGGGGCGGTGTGCCGGTGGATGCTGTGTCGATTGTGGCCATGGGTGTTCTCCGTCGTGCTTATTGTTGTAGGCCGGAGTCCCCCGTTACTGCCTGTCGCACTCTGGCCCGTTGGCATCTGCCGCCGTTGCTCTAGCGTGAAGCTTGCACAGTCTGACCGCCTCGCAGGGCTGCAAGGTTTCCTGAAGCATAATCAGCTTTTGGCGAATATCCACTGGGCCTACGCTTTGACCCAACGCTGGCGGCTCCAGGCACTCAGCCAGTCGACCAGAAACACCAGCAGCAGCATCGCCAGAATCACCGTACTGGCCTGCGCTTCCTGGAACAGGCTCAGGCTGACATAGAGCATCTGGCCCAGGCCGCCAGCGCCGACGAAACCCAGCACGCTGGCCATGCGGATGTTGTTTTCCCAGCGATACAGGCAGTAGGCGAGCAGTTGCGGAGCGAGGTTGGGCAGGGTGCCGTAGCAGAACGCCAGAATCGGATTGCCGCCCTGCAAGCGAATCGCCTCGGCCGGTTGCGGTGGAGTGTTTTCCAGCGCTTCGGCGAATAGCCGGCCGAGTACGCCGGTGGTGTGCAAGGCGAGGGCGAGAGTGCCGGCGTTCGGTCCAAGACCGGCGGCAAGCACCATCAGCGCCGCCCAGACCAGCTCTGGAATAGCGCGCAAACCGTTGAGCAGCAGACGCGCCGCGCTTTGCAGTGGCCAGCCAAAACGCCCGGCGGCGGGCAGCGCCAGGACGATGCCGAACAGTGCCGCAAGCAGGGTGCCGAGGGCCGACATGGCCAGTGTTTCCAGCGAACCGTGGGCGATGGCTTTCAGGTAGCCGGCACTTAAGTCGGGGCTGAGAAAGCGCTGCACATAACTGCCCATCTGCTTGAGGCTGTTGGCACTGCCCAGTTCGGCGAGGTCCAGTTCCAGATAAGCGAAAGATGCGAATACCGAGAGCGCGATGGCGACGATCAGCAGCAGATTGATCACGCGCCTCATGTCAGCCTCCAGCGCAGCAAGCGGCTGAGTTGGTCGGCGCACAGCACCAACAGCAAGAACGTCAGCAACATGCTGGCGACTTCACCGCCGGCAAACATGCGAATCGACAGGTCGATCTGCTGCCCCAATCCACCGGCACCGACAAAGCCCATCACCACTGACGCACGGATCGCGCACTCCCAGCGATACACCGTGTACGAGAGCAATTCGGCAGCGACATTCGGCAACGTGCCGTAAGCAAACGCCGCCAATCGCCCGCTGCCGGCCTGCAACAACGCGTGCGCCGGGCGCTGGTCGGTGGATTCGAAAATCTCCGCGTAAACCTTGCCGAGCATACCGCTGTAGGTGATGGCGATGGCCAGCACGCCCGCCGCCGGGCCAAGGCCGACGGCACGGACGAACAACAGCGCCCAGACGATTTCCGGCACGCTGCGCAAGAAAATCAGCAAACCACGAATTGGCCAGCGCAGCACGCGGCCGGGCAGGCTCGGCACGCCACCGCGTGACGCCGCCGAGAGTGACAGCGCGCGGCTGGCGATCAGGCTCGCCGGCACCGCCAGCAGCAACGCCAAAGCCATGCCCGCCGTGGCAATTGCCAGGGTTTGCAGGGTCGCTTTGAAAAGTAATTGCAGGAACGCTTGATCGTGCGCCGGCGGCCAGAACGCCGAAACGAAACGGCCCATTTCGTTCTGACTATCGGCCTGAAACAACACGCCCAGGTCCAGCTCACTGAGCTGAATGCCCGGCCACAACAGGGCCAGCGCCAGTAGCGTCAGCAACAATCGCGGCCACGCCGCCGGGTCCCGTGAGTCAGCTTTCAGCATCGCGGAATCTGCACAATCAAAGGCGCAACCGCCGGTGCTGGCGATTGCAGTTGTTCATTGGCGTACAGCGCATCGAGCTTGTCGCGGCTGACCTGATCAGAAGGGCAATCGAACAGAATCTGCCCGTCGCGCAAGCCGATGATCCGTGGAAAGTGCGCCAATGCCAGATCCACCGCGTGCAGGCTCGCCACCAGCGTGACGTTGTGCTCACGGGCGTGGCGCGACAGGATCGACAACGTGTGGCCGGCGAGCACCGGGTCCATCGCTGACACCGGTTCGTCGGCAAGCAATATTTCGGGCGCCTGATACAGCACTCGCGCAATGCCGACGCGCTGCAACTGCCCGCCGGACAACTGCTGGCAATGGGCGAACAGTTTGTCGCCCAGATCCAGCCGCGCCAACGCCGCGCGGGCGCCTGCGACATCCAGCGGATGCAGCAGGTTCAGCAGACTTTTGCCCAGACTCCACTGGCCAAGCTTGCCGGCCAGCACCGCCGTGATCACCCGCTGACGTGGTGGAATCGGCGGCGCCTGATGCACCAGGCCGATGCGCGCACGCAGGCGCTGACGCTGGCGCGCCGACAAGTGCCAGGCGCGTTCGCCGAGCACTTCGATGTCGCCACTGCTGGGCTTTAGCGCCGTCGCCAACAGATTGAGCAGGCTCGATTTGCCGGCGCCGGACGGGCCGATGATCGCGACCTGTTCGCCGACACCAATCTGCACGTCGATGTTGCGAAGGGCATCGACGCCATTGGCATGGCGCAGGCCGCCCTTGGTGAGGCGTAGGGTCATTTCAGCAGTTCGGCGGCGCGGGCGGCTTCCTCGATGCCCTTGTAGTTCTCGGGCTTGGTGTCGATGAAGCGACTGGCGGCTTGCAGATCAAGGATCTTCTTCTGCTCAGGATTGGCCGGGTCCAGATCGAGGAAGGCTTTCTTGATCTTCGCTGCCAGCGCCTTGTCGAGGGTGCCGCGCACGGTCCAGTTGTAATCGAAGTAGGTCGGGGTGGTGGCGAAGACCTTGACCTTGGTGGTGTCGACCTTGCCGGCATCGACCAGTTTCTGCCAGACGCTGGCGTTCAACACACCGGCATCGACCTTGCCGGCCTGCACCCAGGCAACGGTGGCGTCATGCGCGCCGGAGTAGGCGACACGACTGAAATAGGCTTCAGGTTTGATGCCGTCGTTCTTCAACATGAAGTAACGCGGCATCAGGCTGCCCGAGGTGGACGACACCGAACCGAAGGCGAAGGTCTTGCCCTTGAGGTCGGCGAGGCTTTTTACGTTCGGGTCGGCGGTGATGAATTTGCTGGTGAACTGCGCATCCTGTTCACGCTGCACCAGCGGGATCACTGGGGTGGTGGCGTCGGTCTTCAAGCGGGCCTGCACGAACGTGAAACCGCCGAGCCAGGCCATGTCGAGGCGATCGGTGGCCAGGGCTTCAACCACCGCCGGGTAGTCGGCGACCGGGACGAACTGCACCTTCATGCCCAACTGCTGTTCAAGATAGGCGCCCAGCGGTTCGAACTTGCGCAGCAGTTCGGTCGGCGCTTCGTCGGGAATCGCGCTGACGCGCAGGACATCAGCGGCTTGCGTCATCAGGGCAGAAAAGGACAGGGCCAGGCCGGCGGTGAGGGCGAGGGTACGCTTGAACATAGAATTCTCCGTTTCGTAAGCGTCAACATTCGAAGGGCTGCCGCTACAGAGCGGCGCGCCACGTCAGGGTAGACGAAACGGCGAGGTTATACGCATTCGCGAGGAGATTGGCCAGCCTCCCTGCCGGCGCGTTGTGTCTGTTTGTGTGCTGTACCGGTCAAGCCGCTTCCGGCAGTTTGGCAATCACCTTGATCTCGAAATCGAAACCCGCGAGCCAGGTCACGCCGACAGCCGTCACCGTCGGAAACGGCGCTTCGCCCCAGAACTCCGGCACCACGCTCCAGATGGTTTCGAACGTCGAGTGCGGGTCGACCATGAACACGGTGATATCCACCGCATCATCGAAGCTGCAACCGGCCGCAGCGAGGATCGCGTTGAGGTTGTTGAAAGCCGTGCGCACCTGATCGCGCAGATCCGCTTCGGGCGAACCGTCCTCGCGACTGCCGACTTGTCCTGAGACAAACAGGAAACCGTTGGAGCGAATCGCCGGCGAGTAACGGTGACGCTCGTACAGGGCGTGGCGGGCGGGTGGGAAAACTACATCGCGCTTGGACATGGTGCTGACTCCATCAGTGGGTGATGGGCTGACTTTAGGTATTTGCAGAGCCGCGATAAACGCGCAAGCTTGGCGTTCACTGTTTGCAAATTCCAAACAATCGAGGGGCGCGGATGGACCGATTCGATGCGATGCAGGCCTTCGCCCGGGTGGTCGAGGCGGGCAGTTTCACCAAAGCTGCCGAAACCCTGCACATGAGCAAGACCACGGTGACGCAACTGGTGCAGCAACTGGAGGCGCGGCTACGGGTCAAGCTGCTCAACCGCACCACGCGCAAGGTCAACGTCACCGCAGATGGTGCGGCGTATTACGAACGGGTGATCAAGCTGCTCGCCGACATGGACGACGCCGAAACCAGCCTGCCCGGCGCCGCCGCACGGCCACGCGGGCGCTTGCGCATCGACGTGCCGAGCCCGTTCGCACGGCTGATCCTGGTGCCGGCCTTGCCGGATTTTCACGCGCGCTACCCGGACATCCAGATCGACATGGGCGTCAGCGACCGCATCGTCGACATCATCGATGAGAACGTCGATTGCGTAGTGCGCGGTGGTGAGTTGCTCGATCAATCGTTGATGGCGCGCAAGATCGCCGATCTGCCATTGGGCGTGTTTGCCGCACCGGCTTATCTGGCCCGCGAAGGTACGCCCGACCATCCGCGCGAACTGGAAGACTCCCATCATCGGGTGGTCGCGTTTCTTTGGGCTCGCACCGGTAAACCTCTTCCGTACACCTTGCACAACGGCACCGAGCGCCTGCAGATCAAGGGCCGGCATGTGCTTGCGGTGGATGATGGCAATGCCTATCTGGCGGCGGGGCTGGCCGGCATGGGTGTGCTGTGGCTGCCGACGTATATGTCTGATGCGCATGTGGCACGGGGCGAGTTGGTGCAGTTGTTTGCGGATTGGCAGCTTGAGTCGATGCCGCTTTATCTGGCCTATCCGCCGAGTCGGCATGTGAGCGTGAAGTTGCGCGTCTTTATCGACTGGGTGGTGCAGTTGATGGCGTAGCGTGCCGATGGTGCAGTTATTGCTTGCGGGTGTCGCACAGCCGTCAAAATACCAACACAAGCGGCGACCGAAACCCATGCAATGATGAGATGCATGGCGTTCCCTTCAAGGAGCTTCACCTGCAATGAACATGTATATCGATATTGTTGGCGCCTGCAATCTGAGTTGCCCTTCGTGCCCGATGGGCAACTCGGAAAATCTCAATTTCAAGAAATCCATGCAGCTGGACATGTTCAGGCAGATCGTTGAAAAGGCTAAAACCGAGGGCGTTCGTACGATCTTCCTCTACAACTGGACCGAGCCTTTGGTGCATCCGAAGATCGGCGAGTTTATCGAGATCATCAACGCCGCCGGCATGATGAGCGGTATCAGCACCAACCTCAACCTGGCGAAGAATATGGAAAAGGCGCTGTTGGCCGAGCCAGGTTATTTCCGGATTTCGTTATCAGGCTTTCATCAGGAAACTTACCAAAAGGGCCACGTCGGCGGTGATATCGAAGTCGTAAAGCAGAACATGATTGCGCTGCATGAAATCAAGCAACGCCTCGGCTTGAAGACGCGAGTAGATGTTTATTACCACCGCTACCTGGACAACATTGAAGAAGAGGCGCTGATGCGCGAGTTCAGTGAGCGTCTCGGCTTTGTGTTCACCACTGGTTATTCGGTGATGATGCCGCTGGAGAAAGCGCTGGCGATTGTCGAGCGCGATCCGTCTGTTTCAGCCACTGACCACGAAACACTCACACGTCTGGCGCTCCCGCCTTACGATGATCTGATCAATGTCCTGCAGCATTACCCCAAGCAGGCTTGCACACTCAAAGATGACTGGCTGGTGATCGACTGCAACGGCAATACAGTCTTGTGCTGCACGATTTTCAACCAGACCGAATATCAGGTTGGCAAATATCTCGACATGCCGATCGAGGAACTGACACGGCGCAAATCCACGCAGAAAAACTGCGTCGACATGTGCGACCGCTGCGCATCGAAAGGGCTGCACATCTACTCGACATACCCCAATCAGGGGGTTCTGGAGCGGCACGCGGTAAACCGCATTCTCGACTTCGAACGACTTGCCAGCGAGGGGCTTGCGGTGGACAGCCAGCAACTGGGGCGCGCCGGCGAAGTCAGCGCCGAGAATTTCGATGAAGCCCAGTATCTTCGACTCAATGACGATGTAAGGGTGGCGGTGTCCCAAGGTGCTTTCAACAGTGGCTACCAGCACTACCTGCTGTGTGGGCGTCTGGAAGGACGACTCGGTGCCGGTGCGTTTTCGGTGATCTGAAGCGGCATTGGGGTGGGTGCTCATACACCAATCCTTCAAACGGCAGCCTTGATTGCGTTCCCCGTGGGTAAGCATGGGGAACGAAAACGCCATTACGGAGCTGTCCGCGATTGCAGGTCAATGTCGGCGGGCCATTGCACTTTCGGGGCGAGCCGGCGGGCGAGATTGAAGCGCACGTCTTCGTTGTTCCAGTCGCGCGGTGGTCTGGGGAAGGTGGGCAGGGCTTGCGGGCCTTGCTGCATGAACAATAGGGCCATGGCCCAGTACATTTCGCCTTGCATGGTGCCGTGGGCGAAATGGAAACGCTCGAGCACCTGACAGGTGCCGGGTTTCACCACGGCGATGCTCACCGACTCGATCAGGCCGCCAGTGCCCATGGGGCCATATACGCTGCTCACCTCGGCGCGCAGATCATCCCAGTCGTAAACCTCGGCACGCACGCCCCAGGCAGTTCGGCTGAATGGGCGTAGCCCGTCGTGGTGGAAGCGATAGACGTAGACTTTGCGGCGCAGGCGGTTGAAGCGGATGGGTTCGTCGCGGGGGGCTTCTACGTCCATTCGCCAGACATGAATACCGAACCAAAACAGGACAATGGATAAACCGAGGCAGACTAGAATGAAGCCCCAATCAACGGATTCCCATGGTGCAGGAGGGAGGATTAGGGGAGTTGTAAGCAGGAGAAAGGACAAACCTAGAATAGCTATCGCCAACCAGGCGCCTAGCCCCCGTATTCTCAGTGCCGAGCGGTGCAGTTCAAGGTAAATGGCATCCGCATGATTCGGCGGACTTGGCATTACGGGTGGATATGGGAGGTTGCTAGGAGTTTGATCCGGCTTTGGCAGATCGCGTTTCCAGCCAAGCGCGGGTTTGTCGAGCAAAGGAGCTGTAAATAGCATGATGAGCAGTTCCGGTTCTATGTGAGTGCTGCTTGCAGCTTTAAATTTGCAGACGCGCCGGCAGGTAGCCAAAGGTGCATATGCCCTATCGCGGCGGGTCCGTATTCAGGGAGCGGTGCGTGACTCCAGGTCTATTTCTGATCTGGCTTAATGATTCTGGACACCCCTAAAGGGCGGTAATCTACGCCCATAGACGAGGTGTGATTTGACCAGACGATATTTTTCGACAGATTTCAAACGGGATGCGGCTTGCCTGGTTTTGGATAAAGACTATTCGGTGAGTGAAGCCTGCGAAGCAATGGGCGTGGGCCCTACAGCTCTGCGTCGCTGGGTTGAGCAACTGCGTGCGGAGCGCAGCGGCAAGACGCCTGAGAAGTCCAAGGCCATGACCGTTGACCAACAACGCATCCAGGAACTGGAAGCAACAATTCGACGGATTGAGCGCGAGAAGGAAATTTTAAAAAAGGCTACAGCTCTCTTGATGTCGGATTCCCTCGATCGGTAAGGCTGGTCGAGGAGTTAAGCGAGCAATATTCAAGATCCGAGTTGTGCGTTGTATTTGGAATCAACCGCAGCAGTTATTACGAGCGTCTGAAACAGCGGGCGAAAGTAGATGACGGGCGCAATCGCCTAAAGATCAAAGCTGCTGAATTACATGAGCAAAGTCGCGGCTCAATGGGCGCGCGCAGCCTGTCAAAGGCGCTATGTAACGAAAAAGAGTCGGTGGGTCGTTACATGGCTCGTAGCCTGATGCGCGAGCTCGGGTTGAAGAGTCAGCAACGGCGCAGGCATCGTTACAAACCCAGCGGTGCGGAGGCGCAATACGCCCCCAATCATTTGGAGCGTAAATTCAATGTCGAGATCCCCAATCGAGTGTGGTGTGGCGACGTGACTTACATTTGGGCCGGTACTTACTGGGTTTATCTGGCTGCTGTACTTGATCTGCATGCCCGGCGTATCGTCGGCTGGGCGATGTCCAGAAGCCCGGATTCAGCTCTGACCTGTCGAGCGTTAAAGATGGCTTTCGAGTCGCGAGGACGCCCTGAAAACCTAATGTTCCATTCGGATCAGGGCTGTCATTACAGCAGTAAAGTATTTCGTGAAATGCTGGCGGACATGCGCATAAAACAAAGCATGAGTCGACGAGGAAACTGCTGGGATAACGCCCCGATGGAGCGTTTCTTTGGCAGTTTGAAATCTGAATGGATACCCAAGGCTGGCTACCGAAACGAAGATGAGGCTAGTACCGATGTGTTGCGCTACCTGACCCATTATTACAATCGGATCAGGCTGCACAGTCACAACGGATATCGGACTCCGGTAGCAATGGAAGCCTTGGCAGCATGAGAAATGACCTAAACCCTATAACCGTGTCCAGTATCGTTTGACCAGAACATTCCGCAGGCCACCGCACTTTGGGAGCGAGGCGGCGGGCGAGGTTGAAGCGCACGTCTTCGTTGTTCCAGTCGCGCGGCGGTCTGGGGAAGGTGGGCAGGGCTTGCGGGCCTTGCTGCATGAACAGTTGGGCCATGGCCCAGTACATTTCGCCCTGTTGAATTTCATGGGCGAAATGAAAGCGATCTATGACCTGATGGGTGCCAGGATTCACCACGGCGAGGGTGACGGTTTCGATGAGACCGCCACTGCCCATGGGGCCGTAGATGCTGCAGGCCTCGGCGCGCAGGTCATCCCAGTCAAAAACGTCGACGCGCACACCCCAGGCGGTGCGGCTGAAGGGTCTGAGGCCGTCGTGATGGAAGCGGTAGACGTAGACTTTGCGTCGGGCGCGGTTGAAGCGGATGGGTTCGTCGCGGGGGGCGTCTACGTCCATTCGCCAGAAGAATACGCATACCCATAGAGGCACGATAAACGCGATGAGGCCAAAGAAGTTAAATGCAAAAGAAGGCACAGTTCCAGTTGTTATAAAGAGGGTAATCCAAGTGAAGGGAGGAATGAGAGAGAACAAAAAAGAGTCATAGCCCCCCAAACGGCAACACCCCTAATTCGGAAGGTCCCACTTGGCAACTCAAGATATACATCGTCAACATGATTGGGCGGATTCGATAGTACGGGTGGATACGGTTCGTTGGAGGGCGATTCGTTTGGCCCCGGCAAGTCGTGTTTCCAGCCAGGCGCTGGTGGCTCGAGTATCGGAGCTGTGAATATCATCGGGGTAATTCCAGTTCGGTGTAGGCGCAAATAACCATGCTTATTTACCTGCTTCTTCAATGTTTCTAGGAAACTTGGGCTCGTAACACAGCAATAGCGACACCCAATGCGCACAGGCGTGAACAACTATCAACGGTAATAGAAATGTGTAGATGACTACGAAGATCCACAATTTGGGGGCTTTTACAAAGTCGCTGTCCAGTCGCCATACGGTCATGAATGACCGCCAAGGCCAAGGAAATTTACCAATGAGCTTCTCGGGCTTGGGTGCGGCCTCCGGGCCATCCTCCATATAGCGTCGGATATACTCCCAGAACGCCAGCAACTCAGATGCATTACGAGTTGGTTTGCCCACAAATGTGATTTCGAAGTCGTCCTTGAGGTTGCCATGGACATCACGGACAGAATTACTCTCCTTGTCCCATCCCAGCACGACAAACCCGCCGGTGCCATTCAACTCAGACATTTTTGGATCAATGCAGACCTCGGCGGTGTCCCAGTCCAATGCCACAATCCCTCCAAGATGATTGGGGCGAAGCAGATAGATTTTTCGGGTGATGCGGTTGAAACGGACGATAAGGCGACGGGCGGTGAAAACCTCAAGTCGCAAGTAGCGAAATGCGTATTTTACGTAGAAATAAAGAGCCGTTAAGGGTATGAGCGGAATGCCTCCCAGTAAGATGTAGTCAAACGCAATCAGAGGGATTTGGTCACCTTTATATCCTGCCAAAATGTCTCTGATAGCATGATGGAGTGTCATGCCTAACAGCCAAAATAATATTGCGCCACATCCTCCGATCATTAAAGTAATGAGTCCTCGCTTCTCATCATTTGGAGTGCGAATGTCTATGTATGTTGAGCTGTAAGAATAGAGCGAGTCGTTGCTTGTGATTTTTGTGGAAACTTTTTGATCTATACGAATGGGTGGCAATTTTTCATTTTTTTGTTTTTGTGCATCAGCCTGTCTTGCCAGTGTGTTGTAATCAACCGTTGCACGGCCGTCGTATATGAGCCATTCAAAGTAATACATTAAAGAGTTGCCTCTACAGCCTTGTTAAGGTTATTGAGCTCTGCTTCTTCAGTTTTTGGTGTTTTGTTCAGGGCGCTCCGTTTTTTTCGAAAGGTACTATGGCGGAGATAGTTTTGAAGTTGGTTTGGAGCTAGCATTTCCAACGCGACAGATGCCGCAAAAATAACGATGTTGATTCGAATGCACCAGCGCAACATGAACGCCATTTTCAGTGCGGCCTGTTGAGACTTACCTTGCATAAGTACCAGAAAGCGGTTTTTTCCGTGCTGGTGTATTAGTTTTTCCAAGTAGGGTGCCGCCGCTGCCAATCCGAGGGCTGTCGAGAAAAGTGCGGCTCCGGCTTGAGCTGTAGCGCGAAGAACGTATACCCCTGCCAAGGAATATTCCCCCTGTTTTTGAGCTTCATCAGCACTACTAATATCGAATAGCGCTCCGGCGATCGCTGCTCCACCAGCCAACATTCCGGCCATCAACTTTAACTCACTACTCATCAACCGCCCGGCCTGACGAAGTGCGATGTTATGACTACGTTCGGCGAACCCTACTGCGACTGCCCCCAATTCAAGCAAAGCGGCAGACACGGCAAGCATCGCAGCCGTCAGTTCCAAGTACTCTTGGGTTCCCTTGTTGGCTTTTTCTGCCTTCAGCTTCAAGTTCCAGACCTCCAGCATAGCCAGGGTTGTTCCCAAGCGAACTTCCAGCATGGGGCCGGCTGATCCTGGGGCGAGTGCGTCGCCAAAACTATTACTGGCAGCCAAGCCTATTTTCGCTTTCACCCCGTGACTGAGGGGTGTGCCTCTGCTTTCAAAATGCAGTTGTTCTCCCAGCTTTCCTAACCGCGCCTTGAATACCAGAGCCAACGCGTAGTTCGTTGGACGGTCCAACATTGAAGCCGCTTCGCTCTGCAGTATCCGTGTGCCGAACGTGTTGATCATTAGAACAGCTCCGCTGACCTTGATAGGCGTGCGAGACGTATTGCGACCGGCTTCACTGACTAATGCATTGGATTTGTCGAAAATATCCACTAAGGGCTTTATCAGACCTTGCAACTGGCTGCTATCCATTGTTGACAGTTGCGAGCGCTGGGTGAGCATGAGGTTGATTATCTCGATGGCCCCGGTTTGGTTTTGAGCAAGTCCGCGCCAAAACCAATTCCCTGGAGTAACGCTGTCGGCGTCGCTCCATGATTCGATTAGGGAGTCGCCCTTTTCCGTGCTGTTCATACCGGCAATGGATACGCCCGTTTGTGCTTCAAAGAGCAAACCATTGGCAGCGTCCCGTTTATCGTAATAAGAATATGCCTCTTGCAAGGCTGAGCTTTGGAGCCAGAGCAGGTGATCTTCCGCTCGCCTGTCCTTGATCTCGTCTGCCAGTTTTGCGGCGGCTTGAAACTCTGCCATGAAGGCTTGCAGTCGAACCTCATCTACCGAAGACGCATAGTCCTTTTCCCAGCTGTCTCTTCGGGCTTTCTGAATATCCTGCAGCTGGTGGCGCTCTTGATCAGCCGGGTTGCGAAAGCTGCGGTAACTCCCGCTTGACGCGGTGACCATATGGAAGTTGCTATTTGCATATTCCCGATCGGTATACCTCACACCGAGAGAGTTAGCGTGATTGACGTAGCGTTGTTCAGCTTGTTCGGCCAGGGTGAGCTTGAGGTTTTTAATTGCAAAGCCGATCGTGTGTTTTCGTTTGTTATCGATGCCCTCGTCATCGGTTTTGCACATAAACGTTTCAAGAGACTCAACGCTCTGGTTGCGCCAGGCATTCAGCTCCTGAGTGATACCGATCGGATCGTCTAGAATCACGGCAAAACCCTGCGCTTGGGTTGCTGTTGCCTCAAGGCGCGTTACCACACCCATTAAGGGTACGAAACCCGTCGGCGGCGCAAACAACTGATTCGCCAGATTGGCGCTCAACAAATCTGACGTCTTCGCGACTATGTCTGCCACGGTGCTTTCGAGGGTTGGGGCTTCGATGATGTGCTCGGTATTGCTGCAGCTTTGGATCAGTTGCCGGACGTCCACCTTGCGTAGCGTGTCCCGTAGGCGTTTTTGCTCACGGACTTGGGCGAGCATACGGGGTGTCAAGGGATCTGGCGTAAACAGCAATCGAGCTTCATTGATGTCCTCCGGTTCGCTGAGCTGAATAACCCGATCACCAAAATCCGGAACGTTGCTAATGGCGAGGCCATCAGAGGGAGGGGAAGGCCATAACGCTTTGCAAAGGCCGCTGCTAAACGTTTGATAGGCGCCCTCGCATACCCAGCCCGTTTCGGTACGGTCAATGAACACGTAGAGATAGCCATCGCGCAGAGCGCGTACGACGTAGCGTGCGGCGGTAAGCGAAGGGAGAAACGCGACTTTGGAAAAGCTCGCAGGTATGGAGGCAGGCGTCTGGGCCGCTTCTGCCTGGCTTTTTCCCACCACCGCATAGCGCAGGGGTATTACGGATACGGTTCTTTTACAACTGACACAAGGGCTGTTGCCCTCAGTGCTGTTGGTCTGTCGGGAAATGAAGCTCAATAGATCGGTTATGTCCGTCATGGTCGTTTATCTCCTTGGAGGTACAGCTGACTCAGGCGTCCTTTGCCTTTGGCGCTAAGCTGCACCGCCACATGCCAGTTAGCGCTGTTTTCCAGTTGGTCAGAGGTGTTTTGAAGGTTGAGGACTACGAAGTCGATCAGGTTGTGATGGTCAATCAATCCCAAGCTTTTCGCTTTGTTCAGCAGCGACTCAATGAGCGCTAGGCGTACTCCATGGCATGGGGTACTGAAGAGGCCTGGTGATGTTTTTTCGAGCGTGTCTAGTAGGCGATGAGGAAGAGGGTCGCTTGCCAGCGCATGCCATAACTCTGTATTTATCACTAACTCCGGAGAGGGCTGCGCAGGGCTTGGCTGGGCTTGTCCGCGAACGCGGTGCCATTGCTCGTATTGTGAGGTGGCTCCCCGATGCCACCAGGAGACAATAGGGGCGAGCAACCAGTCTCTCCACGGTTTTGGTGCATGACGCACCAGTTTGGGCGTGACCAAGCTGTCGTAGTAACGAAGCAAGTGACGCTCACCGTTTTCGGTGTCGACAAATGTGGCCTGAGTCAAATGTTGAACCAGGGCATCAGGGCTCAAAGTACTAGTAATCCATGCAACGATTTCATTGCTGCCATAAGGCGAAAGCCTGTCTAGTAAGGCGCTGTTTCCCTTGTGTGTGGCCTCGTATGACACCGCCAGATGAGGCCCCAAAGGCTTGAGTTTCTCCAGACCGGGGGCGAGGAGAAGTGGGACCAGCAGATCTCCCAAGTTCTCTATTAGTTTTTGCTGTGTCTCCTCAGGCAATGTCGCCATATCAATCAAGGCGACAAGGTAGCGGGGGCTGGAGTCGTCATGCCCGTAGAGTTCATTTGTCAAAGCCGTAAGAAGCTCGTAAGGGATCATGCGTCCACCTTCACGAGAGCTTTGTGCTCACGAGCAGCTTTGAGCCAGCAACCTATACAGATCGGTTCACCATTCGCAGGAACACCATTGAGAGCTAAAGAATGTCCTGTGCCATTAGCGATTTGTTGTACCGGGCCCTTCAGATAGATGGCAATTGCGCTGAAGGTGATGCCGTTGGCATCCAGGGTAATGCTCCCGCCCGGGCCTTGTAGAACGAGGCTGTCGCTTGTTTGTAATTGGTAGGCTGTAGTTTTGGTACCTATACCTTTTCCTACAGAAACATTCTGAAAACCCTGTACGAGCTGTTCGGCATTCCCACCGATATCCATACGATGATTGACTGCTATCGTGTCATGGCGATCGTTGCCTATGGTTTCGATCCTGTCTTTGCCAATGATGATCCGGTGGTCACGTCCGAAGCTCTGCATTCGATCTCGACCCACACTGTGATATTGGTCCTGACGAATGCTTATCCGTTCGTCATTGCCGACCTGTTCCTCGCGGTTGTGGCCCACCTCTATCCGCTCGTCATGCCCGACTTTCTCACTACGGTCATTACCCACAAATGTCGTGTTGTCATGCTTGACATGAACGTTCTTGTCCCTCTCCGCATGAATAAACACCTCCTGCTGCCCCAGCTCATCTTCAAACCGCAGCTCATTGAAACCTGCCCCCTTATGAGTGCGGCTTTTGATGGTCATGCGGGTTTTGTGTTTCGGCAGTTCATACGGGGGCAAGTTGGTTTGCCGATATGCACGCCCGGTGGCAATCGGTTGATCCGGGTCGCCGTCGAGATAGCTGATGATCAGTTCCTGTCCGACTCGCGGTATCGCCATGGCGCCCCAGGTCGCCCCGGCCCAGCCTTGCGCCACACGAATCCAGCATGAGCTCTGGTCGTTGTTTTTATCCGAACGGTCCCACGGGAACTGCACCTTGACCCGGCCCCATTCATCGCAAAAGATCTCTTCGCCCGGCGGGCCGACCACGGTGGCGATCTGTGGGCCGTCGATGCAGGGTTTGTCACGAAGCGGGGCTTTCCAGTCGGCCATCCAGTGGATGGCGCTGGCGCTCATTTCATAAGACGTTCCATGGTCGCTGCCGAACGCTTCTTCCTCCAGGCTGCTGTGTTGTCTGCCTTGATGCTGAACGCCGATGGTGCGCCAGCGGTCGTTGAAATCCTCACGGGGGTGATCGTTGAGGTCGAACGCCAATCCCGGTTGCAGGCGTGCATCGTCGCCTTTGAGATGCGCGAGTTTGGCGTCGTTGCGCAGGGCGGTCAGGCGTGTCTTGGTAAAGGGCTTGCCGGCGATGTCGCGCTTGTAGCGCCCGGGATAGTCGTAGCGTTCGTAGTCCTTGTGCTGGTTGTTCAGGTCCTGATCACCGGCCGCGGTGTGCTGCTGGTTGTAGCGCGGGTGGGTGAAGGTGTAGTCGCGCTGCACCTGGCGTGCGGTGCGCACTTGTTCGGTGTAGTGGAAGCGGGTCAGGGCCGGTTCGATGGAATCGCCGCCGGCCATTGGCTGGTAGAGCACCGGGCAGTCTTTATGGGTGCCGATGGTGCCGAGGCCGCCGACGCGGTCGGTGAGGACCAGGGTGTGGCCGTCGGCGCGGTGTTCGAAGGTGTAGAGCAGGCCTTCTTCGGCAGCGAGGCGGGCGATGAAGTCGAGGTCGGTTTCGCCGGCCTGCACGCAGTATTCGCGGGGTTGGTGGTCAAAGCAGATTTCGCGGCGGATGTCGGTCAGCTTCTGCTCGGCGAGCACGCTGCTGATGATGTCGGGCACGGTCTGGCCCTGGAAGATGCGCCAGTTGGAGCGTAGATCGAAACGCGACAAGGTCGGCTCCACCACAGCGCTGTAGCGGGTGCGACGAAAACCGGTGTCGCCCTGGGTGAACAGGCTGACCAGGCCATGGACGTAGCGCACCGCGGTTTCGCCGCGCCAGATGGTGAACAGCCCCGCCAGGTCGAGCACGCGATTGAAGTCGATGGCGGCGTTGTGGCTGGCCAGTTCCAGGGTGAGCTGGAATGGCTGGGACAGCCCTTCTTCGAGGGTGAACGAGACCACTGTTCTGGTCAAACGATACTGGACACGGTTATAGGGTTTAGGTCATTTCTCATGCTGCCAAGGCTTCCATTGCTACCGGAGTCCGATATCCGTTGTGACTGTGCAGCCTGATCCGATTGTAATAATGGGTCAGGTAGCGCAACACATCGGTACTAGCCTCATCTTCGTTTCGGTAGCCAGCCTTGGGTATCCATTCAGATTTCAAACTGCCAAAGAAACGCTCCATCGGGGCGTTATCCCAGCAGTTTCCTCGTCGACTCATGCTTTGTTTTATGCGCATGTCCGCCAGCATTTCACGAAATACTTTACTGCTGTAATGACAGCCCTGATCCGAATGGAACATTAGGTTTTCAGGGCGTCCTCGCGACTCGAAAGCCATCTTTAACGCTCGACAGGTCAGAGCTGAATCCGGGCTTCTGGACATCGCCCAGCCGACGATACGCCGGGCATGCAGATCAAGTACAGCAGCCAGATAAACCCAGTAAGTACCGGCCCAAATGTAAGTCACGTCGCCACACCACACTCGATTGGGGACCTCGACATTGAATTTACGCTCCAAATGATTGGGGGCGTATTGCGCCTCCGCACCGCTGGGTTTGTATCGATGCCTGCGCCGTTGCTGACTCTTCAACCCGAGCTCGCGCATCAGGCTACGAGCCATGTAACGACCCACCGACTCTTTTTCGTTACATAGGGCCTTTGACAGGCTGCGCGCGCCCATTGAGCCGCGACTTTGCTCATGTAATTCAGCAGCTTTGATCTTTAGGCGATTGCGCCCGTCATCTACTTTCGCCCGCTGTTTCAGACGCTCGTAATAACTGCTGCGGTTGATTCCAAATACAACGCACAACTCGGATCTTGAATATTGCTCGCTTAACTCCTCGACCAGCCTTACCGATCGAGGGAATCCGACATCAAGAGAGCTGTAGCCTTTTTTAAAATTTCCTTCTCGCGCTCAATCCGTCGAATTGTTGCTTCCAGTTCCTGGATGCGTTGTTGGTCAACGGTCATGGCCTTGGACTTCTCAGGCGTCTTGCCGCTGCGCTCCGCACGCAGTTGCTCAACCCAGCGACGCAGAGCTGTAGGGCCCACGCCCATTGCTTCGCAGGCTTCACTCACCGAGTAGTCTTTATCCAAAACCAGGCAAGCCGCATCCCGTTTGAAATCTGTCGAAAAATATCGTCTGGTCAAATCACACCTCGTCTATGGGCGTAGATTACCGCCCTTTAGGGGTGTCCAGAATCATTAAGCCAGATCACACGTCGAAGGGATCGCCTTGCAGGGGGGTGAAGGTGAAACGCAGGTCGCTTTGGCGGGGCATGGGGCCTCCCTGTCGCAGGTGAAAATATCAGTCGATGAGCCAACCGGGCTCACCGTTCTCCAGTTCGCCGTCGTGGTCGGTGGTGTCGCCGACGCGGGCTACCGGTTGCCCGTCCACGATCATCGAGGGCGAGCCGCTGGTGATCACGGCACCGCATCCGAGAGTGTCGCCAACACGCGCAACGGCGCGACCGTTGACGTTCATGTTGCTCGTACCGCTGTCGACGGTGGTGGGGCCACACAACGGGCAATCATGGTCGTGACCGACCAAGACAACGGCAGGCATGGAGCCTCCTTAATCACGTTGAATCAGCGAAGGTTCTGCCGCTGCGCGAACCGCAGCGGCGGAATGGGCGCGTTTAACCCGCCGCAGCCGGTTTACGCCAGTCATCCGAGGCTTCGGTGCCGGCTACCACATGACTCCAGCTGACCTTGCGGTACGACAGGCTGGTCTTGATCTGTTGGGTGTAGTTCTTGTTTGCGGCGTCTTGTGCATTTGGCAATACGGTGTGGATTTCGACGACCGTGGCGTCTTCGAGCTTGGTGGTGAAGAAGTGTTGCTGTTTGCCTTCAGAGCAAGTGCGGAACCACTTGACCTCGACGGTTGGCAGCATTTCGCCGGTGGCCAGAGCCTGGTAAAGCAGCGGCGAGGCTTTGTTCAGCGCGCTGGTGAAGGTCAGCGGTTTGTGCATTCGCTGGCCGCTGGGTTGACCGCTTTGCGGATCGGTGGGCGCGGCGATCTGGTGGTCGATTTCCTGCGCCAGGATTTCGTCCTCGTGACCTTCCACATAAACGTTGCCCACCGAGTCCGCGGTGAAAGCGCCCTTGGTGATATGCCCCTGGTTTTTGCCGTGGATGGTGATGTACGCGGGTGTTGGCATGACATGCTCCTTGTCGCGATGATTTAACGACTCTGAGGTCGTGGTTTTTGGCCAAAGAGGCCATGGCTTCGCAGCGCTCGGGATGAGCACGCTGAAAATCGGTTACAGGTTGAGAATCCGTTCCAGGGACACCAGCACTTCCTCAGTGATGGCATTCAGACGGATCGTGTAGATCGTGTAGGCGACCGTCAGCACGACGGCGGCCATGGCCCAAGGCGTCCACAACGGCCACGTCCGCTTGATCCGGTAGTTGCGTGGCGCGACGTTTTTCAGCGGATCGGTCAGGCGCTTGGGCGTCTCGCCGCGCAGGGGGCGCAGCAGGCCGTGCAGCTGGCTGATGATCTTCTGTATTTCGTCATCGCCCCTGGCGTGGGCGCCGTATTTGCCCTTCAGACCGGCAATCAGGCACAGGTACATGAACTCCAGCACATGCTGATAGCGGGCGGCTTCGGGGATCATGTTGTTCATGACGGTGAAGATTTTTTCGCCGCCCCAGGTTTCTTCATGAAACTGGCTGAGCAATGAGCGTGCGCTCCAGCTGGACGACTTGCCCCAAGAGGTGCGCATGACCACTTCGTCAATCAACAGGCACAGGCTGTAGGAGTAGGCCTTGAGCATGCCGGCGTCGTAGTCCAGTTGACGGACTTCTTCCATGATCGTGGTGATCTGGTTGCTGACGCTCATGTACAACTCAGGTACGTCGTCGTGCTGGTCCAGACGGCGTAGACGGATGACCAGGCCTATCAGCGGCATGGCAGCATCGCACAGCGGGTTCCAGGCCAGGCCGCGCAGGTCGAACTCCGGGTCTGGCAAGCACGTCTGACGCCTGACAGTAATGGTTTCGCTGTCGCTGTGGATGGCGCCGGACATTTCCTCATCGAGCCGTGTATCGGCTGCGGACTTATTCATCTCTCTCACTCCTGATCGCCCAGAACTGCAACTCCAGCTCCGGGAATTCGCCGGCAATATGGAAACCGAACCCGCTGCCGCTGCTCAGGCTTTGCCAGGCGGGGTGATGGCGGTCGAGTTCGAAGTAGCTGAAGCCGGCATGGAAGGGCAGGTGTCGTGGCGCCACCGGCAGCGGCCGCAGTGGGATGCCCGGCAGTTGCAGGCTGACCAGTTGCTCCAGGCCTTCGGTGGAGCTGATCTTGATCTGCCGCGGCAGTTGCTGACGCAGGGTTTCCGCTGGCAGTTCGGCGCGCACGGCGAGGATGAATTCGGCGTTTTCCAGCAGGCGTTTGTCGTTCAAGGCGGCGCTGCGCACGCCGTACTGCTGCTCAATGATCGGCAACGACACAGCGCGCGGTTGCAGCACCGTGCCCAAGGCGCGTCGCAAGGTGTGCTCGAGTATCTGGAACGACTCGCGCAGGTTTTCGTGCTGATAGGCCGGATACTCCTGGGGCAGGTGGCCTTCATCGGTGAAGGTCACCAGTTCACCGCACGCCTGAGCCAGCGCGATGTACAGCCGCTCCGGGTGGACCTGACGCTGGCGGGCCAGGTGCTGGAACAACGGGAACAAGCGGTTGAGCGTCTGCAGCAGGTTGAAGTCGGTGACATCCGCGACGCCCGACTGTCCTGGCGAACCGATGCGCAGGGCGAGGTTTTTGGCGCGCTCACGCATCAATCCGGCCACTTCGCCCAGGTAGCGGTGCAACGCCGGCACGGCTTGCAGTGACAGGCTGGTGGGATAGAAGTGTTCGTCCATCACCAGACTGCCGTCCGGCCGCTTGTCTTTGATTCTGCCGATAGCAATGCCGGTGAAGGCACTGCGGTCGCTGCGTTCGAGCATCAGTTGCAAGTTGGGTACGGCCAGGTCCATGCCGACCTGATCGCCGTCATGGCTGTGGGTGTCGCGAATTTCCTCGCGCAGGGCGATATAGCGACTGTTGCCGTACTGATCGGGCCAGCGTATTTCAACAGCGCCGTTGGAGCGCAGCGGCAGGGCCAGATAGACAATCTGGCCGACCGCGCTACTGTCAGCGATCTCCAGCGGGGAGGGCGGTGCCAGGTCGTGGGGAATGTCGAAGACGCTGCCATCGGGCATGATTCCACACGCCTGGTTAATCGCGACCTTGCCGAAGCTCAAGTACTCGGTGTTGAGCGTCAGTTCGCTGAAGCCATAAAGCGCATCGTTGAGACTGTGCAGGCGCTGGTGCACGGCGGCTTCAGCGGCGCGGGCCTGTTGCTGGAAGTGCTGGGGCTTGACGAAAAGACCCTCATGCCAGATGACGGGGTTACGTGAACTCATCGGTAATTACTCTGGGCGATAGCGGCTGGAAAGAGCGTCATCGGGTTTCTGCCTTGAGGTTGACCTGCTCGGCGTCCAGCTGTACCAGCACCGCGTATTGCCGACCTTGGGGCTCGACGCGCAGTCGCTGCTTCCACTGGCCGACATCAGTGCTGTGGTAGTTGGCAATCACTGCGATGAAGCGGGTGTCTTCATCCAGTGCGCGCAGGTCGATGAATTTGAATTGGCCGGGGTTGAGCAGGTAGTCGTCGGCGCGGATGTAGGTGCTGCCCAGTGTCTTTTTCAGGTCGTCGGCCATGGCTTGTGGGCTGGCGTTGACCAGCAGCGAGTCGTCGGTCAACTGCAAGACCTTGAAAGCGATCGGCGTGGCGACATGTTGCAGCGCCGGGTTGCCCCAAGGCGTAGTCAGGCGCACGCCTTGGTCGTCGTAGTCACCCAGCAGCGCGTCGTCGATAGGCGACATTGACACCACGGGTTCAGGTTCCGAGGTCAGCGGTGACTGGGCCGGTACGCTTTCGTAGAGGTGATTGAGCAAGGTTTGAACTTTGTCCGTCAGCGCCTGCGGGCTGGTGGCCTGCACGTTGAGGGTGTAAGGGGAATGGCTCGCGTCCTCGTCCGGTGCCGTACCGGTGCTGATCAGCCGTGGATTGACATTGTCGCTGGCGTACAGACTCAGGGAGTAACGGCTGGGCTGATCGTCTGGACCACCAACCGCAATCGTCGGCGTCCAGATCACCTGACCGATTTTGCCAAGCATGGTGCAGCCACCGAGGGTCAGGCAGGCCAGCAACAATGTGCCCAAACGCAGGTTGCTCAACAGGCTGACGCTGCGTTTGTGTGCAGGCGAGCCAGTCTCCGCCAGCACTTCGGGTGGCGGCGCCTTATGCATCGCTCGCAGCGGATCACCTTGCTCCGCCAAATCTACCGGCCGGCAAAGGCGTTCGAATTCAGGGCAAGTGCCAGGTCGCTGGTCCCCCGGCGGCCGACTCGGCAGGTCTTGCCGGTGCCACACGTGCATGCCCTCGGGGTGGTCGCTGAGAAGCTCATCGAGCGAATGCTGCCCCGGGGCGTGCTCACCCAACTGCACCGCGACCTGATACGCACCAATCTGCAATCGATCACCGTCGTTGAGGCTTATCGCAACATGGCGCTCAAGCGGCAGATCGTGACCGTTGACGTAGGTTCTGCCGCTGCGGTCGATCACACAAAAGCGCCCCTCGATGACGCGGATGTCGCAGTGGTTGGGCTGTACGCTGTTGTGGCGATCTTCCAGGCACCAGTCCACTGCGGCACTGCCGATGCTGCCGCCCTGTGGGCCAAACCGGTGAAGAGGCAAATACCCGTGCAGCAGCTGCGCAGGATTGTTGATGACCAGGGTCAGCTTCATGCGCGCCCCCGAATGCGAACCACGGCGGGATGACGGTGTTCCTGGCGTTCGATAAAGCTGGTCCAGCCCAGATGGGTGCCGCTGGCGCGTTGCAGGTTGAACGGCGGTACATCTTCTTCGCGCAGCCCCAGTTCCAGGTCGTACGCGGTGGCATCGCGCAGCAGAAAATCCATCAATTGGCGCAAGCGCCCGAACTGCTCGCCGCTGGGCAAAAACTGCCGGAAACGGGCTTGGGTCAGGTTGGGAATCACTAGGGTGAACTTGCTAGCGCGGGTTTTGCTGCGGTCACCCACCACAAAATCGCTGCCCAAGGTACCGTTGGCCTTGCCCAACACCAGGCGCTGGCGCTGCGGCAAATTCACCCAGCGCGCCTCGAACTCACGGATGTAAACGCCGTGCAGATCAAAGCTGTGCTCGACGATCCCGGACACTATCGAAGGTGAACGGCTGCGACTGGCGATCAAGCCGGCGAAGCTCAGCAGGCGGCCCCACGGCAGCGGCGTCGCACCGCGCAGGTCGTTGTCGTTCAATCCGATCAGGGAAAATACATATCGCGAAAACCGGTCGCTGCCCCCGGCCTGAAAACGGATGTAGTAGCGGTACTTGCGCCAGCTGGTGTGCAGCAGGGTCAGCAAGCGATGGTTGAAAAAGTCCATGAACGCCGGACGAATCCCGCGCTCCTGAGCCTGCTCATAGGCCAGGCGATCCAGGTAATAACCGGGCAGTGGCGAGTCGGTACCGTGCAGGCCAAAGAAACTGGTCTGCAAGCGATAACGCACTTCTTCGCGATCCTCCTCAACGCGCGCCGCCTCGACCACGTCGGAAGCCGGAAAGCCCAGTCCCGCATGGCTTTGCAGGCGAACCCGACGGCGCGCCGCCGAACTCAGCGGCTGCGCTTCCAGATCGTCGCCATGCAAGGCGTGCAGATGCTCCAGCAGACGATGAAACGAGTAGTTTCGCGCGTCGGCCAGCAGCACATCGGCTAGATAACGGGTTGTCTGCCGGTCAACAGTGGCCATTCATAACGCTCGTTGTTGGTGGTATTGATCACTTCCAGGCGATGGAAGGAGTTGATGCTCGCGTACAGGGCGAAAAAGTGTGAAAGCACACTGGCGAACAGATACAGCTCGCCTTCGCAGAGAAAGGCGTTCTGGTCCAGTTGCAATCGGGTTCGCAGGCCGCGCACCGGCTGACCTTTCATCAGCCAGTCGATGGGCGTGGTCACGGCGTTGTGGATGCCATTGAGGCGTTTGCGCGTGGCGCGGGCCTGTTGCAGGTCGTGCAGGGCGGCGAAGTCATAAGCGCGGATGACTGCCTTGAGCGGCTCGGCTGACAGCAACGACAGATAGTTCAGCGACAGGTTGGAAATGAGCGTCCAGTGCAGGCTGCTATCCAGCACTGGCCGGTAGCTGCGGGTCGGTGCGATCAGGTTGGTGTAAGTGGCGAACGACGGCGTCACCTCGGTGGACAGCGATACATCTCCCACACCCAGCAACTGTGGCAAATCGCGGTTGCTGCAGGTCAATTCGATGGATGCCGCTTCATGCTCGCCGATGTACAGGCTTTCATCGCCGCGCACGAAAGCGATGCGATGACGCAAGCCTTCACGCCCGTGGGACTCTTCGATATGCGTGCGGAAGTACAGCGCAGTGCGGCCCCGCGCATGTTCGATCTCGTGCTGGAACGACTCGAACGGGGTGAAGCGCCGCAACGGATCGCCCTTGCGCTCCTTGTCGGCGGCATCCCAACCGGCCACCTTGTCGACGCTGAAAATCTCGTAGGCTTCGGGGCGGTTACCGCTGGGGCTGATACGCCGTTCCATGCTGCGTCCATCCAGCGCAATCGGATCAGCATCGTGACGGAACAGGTTGACCGCCGGCGCGCAGTACAGGTGCAGGTCACTGGTGCGCAGACGGATATCAGGCGGCATGGGCCGGCTGAACTGAAATTCAAAGCGCAGGCTGGTGGCGCTGACCTCGGGCCAGACGCGCGCCAGCTGGGTCAGGCTGAAAAAGTGAAAACGCTGCGGGAACACGAAGTACTCCTGCAGGATCCGGTAGCCATCGAACACATTGCGCGGGTAGGGCAGCAGGCCCTCTTCGGGGGTGAAACCGGGAAAGCCGATAGTCTTGGCTGGCAGGCGATAGCTTTGCGTATCGATGTGCAACGTGACGCTGTCCAGGTAGTGGGCGAGCCACAGGTACAACGTCAGCGCCGTGGCGTTGTCGCCGCCCAGATGAAAATCCAGCTGATCGCAGGCCATGCTGGTCAGCGGTTGCTCGGTCAACACCTTGAGGTCGATGCGCACCACCGAGGCCTCGCGACTGTGGGCATCGCTGACTTCCTGCAACGCCAATGGGTACAGGCTGACGTCGCTGCAGGTGCGAAACTGGCAGGTGATGTCATCCACCGGTCTGGCAAACAACGGCGTGCCCTTGGGGATCACCTGACGCTGGCTGATCGCATCCGGCAACGGTGTAAAACGGATGATGGTCGCGCTCGGCAGGGGCCGCAGGTAGTTGGGCCAGAGCATCTGCAACAGCGGGTGAGTCAGCTCCGGCAAATCGTCGTCGATCTTCATCCCCAGTTTGGCAGTGAGGAAGGCGAAGCCTTCCAGCAGCCGCTCCACGTCCGGGTCGCCGGCCTGATCACCGAGAAATTGCGCCAGTTGCGGGTTGTCCTCGGCAAACTCGCGGCCGAGTTCGCGCAAGTAGCGCAGCTCCTCGGCAAAGCGTTGTTTCAAGTCCATCGCATCCTCATCTCACGCGGGTGTAGCCGTCGCGGCCATGCATGGCCACCTCGATCTGCACCTGTTCTTCCTTGTGGTTGACCCGCACCTGGCAATCGAGGCGAAAGTTCAGCTCCAGCGGCAGGTCCGGGTCGGGCTGAAAGCGCACGCCCGTGACCTTGATGCGCGGTTCAAAAGCTTCCACCGAACGCCGGATATCGGTGCTGATGGCCACCACCAGGTCACTGGTGGCCTGGGTGACGCCGTTGAAATCGCGCAGGCCCAGTTCAGGGCTGCTTTGCGAGCAGCCCTGGCGTGAGTTGAGCACCTGTTCCAGGTGGCGTTTGATCGCCTCGACACGCTGGCGCGCCTGTTCATCCACGCTGCCAGGGCGGTAGCGCGGTGCGTCGGGTTCCAGGCGTTCGAACAGGCTGGCGCCCATTTACTGGGTGTCCAGCCGACCGACCAGTGAGATCTCGAAGTTGGCGCCCATGTACTTGAAGTGCGGGCGCACGGCCAACGACACCTGATACCAGCCTGGATTGCCTTCCACGTCCTGCACCACGACTTTTGCGGCGCGCAAGGGGCGACGGCTGCGCACATCGGACGAAGGGTTTTCCTGGTCGGCGATGTATTGTTTGAGCCAGTCATTCAGCTCGCGCTCCAGATCCTGGCGTTCCTTCCAGCTGCCGATCTGCTCGCGCTGCAGCACCTTGATGTAGTGGGCCAGGCGATTGACGATAAACAGGTATGGCAATTGGGTGCCGAGCTTGTAGTTGGTCTGGGCTTCCTGGCCTTCGCGGGTCTTGGGGAAGTTCTTCGGTTTCTGTACCGAGTTGGCGGAGAAGAACGCGGCGTTGTCGCTGTCCTTGCGCATGGTCAACGGGATAAACCCGGCTTCGGCCAGCTCGAATTCCTTGCGGTCGGAGATCAGCACTTCGGTAGGAATCTTGGCCTGCAATTGGCCGAGGGCTTCGTACAGGTGCACCGGTAAATCATCCACCGCGCCGCCGGATTGCGGGCCGATGATGTTCGGGCACCAGCGGTAGCGGGCGAAGCTGTCGGTGATGCGCGAAGCCATCAGGAACGCGGTGTTGCCCCACAGGTAATTGTCGTGGTTGCCGTCGACGGTTTCGTCATAGCCAAAGCTGCGGGCCGAATTGTCTTCGGTGCTATAGGGCGTGCGCAGCAAAAAGCGTGGCAGGGTCAGGGCCAGGTGGCGGGCGTCTTCGGATTCTCGCAGGCTGCGCCATTTGGTGTGGCGTGGGCCTTCGAAAATGTCGCTGACCTCCTTGAGGTCGGGCAGACCCTGGAAGCCTTCCAGGTTGAATAGCTCGGGGCCCGCAGCCGAGACAAACGGTGCATGGGACATGGCGCCGATGGAGGCCACATAGCTGAGCAACTTGATGTCTGGCGAGCTGGGGCCAAAGGTGTAGTTGCCAACGATGGCGCCCACCGGTTCACCCCCGAACTGGCCATAGCCGGCGGTGTAGACGTGCTTGTACAAGCCGCTGCGGGTGATGTCGCCGGCGTTGTCGAAGTCGTCCAGCAGTTCCTCTTTGGTGACGTGCAGCATTTCCAGCTTGATGTTCTCGCGAAAATCCGTGCGATCCACCAGCAGTTTCAACCCACGCCATGCCGACTCCAATTGCTGGAACTGCGGCTGATGCAGGATAACGTCCATCTGTTTGCTGACGGCGCGGTCGATCTCGGCAATCATCTGGTCGACCCGGTGCTTGTTGACCGGCTGCTGATGATCGCCGCTTTGCAGGATTTCGCTGATGAACGCGGCCACGCCTTGGCGAGCTACCGCGTAGCCTTCCTGAGACGGGCGCATGGTGGTGTTGGCCAGCAGTTGATCAAGCAGCGACGGCTGTTCGTCAGCCACCAGAATTTGGGCGGCGGCGCTTTCCATGGGCATGGGGGAGTACTCCGTTGAGAAGGGCGGTCCAGTCAGTTGTTGGGCGCGTCCAGAACCAGGTTCAGTTCACTGGCCAGGCGTAGACGGGCGTTTTCATCGGTCAGCAGGTTTTGCAGGTGCTTGCGAAAGGCCGGGACATTGCCCATAGGACCTTTGAGTGCAACAAGGGCTTCACGCAGTTCCAGCAACTTGTTCAGTTCAGGAACTTGCCGGGCGACGGCATCGGGACCGAAGTCGTTGATGTTTTTGAATCGGAGTTGCATGTTCAAGTCGATGTCCTGGTCGTTGTTCAGAACAGACGGCACCGCCATGTCCAGCGCAACTTCGGCTTTGGTGAGTACTTCATTGAAGGTGTCCTTATCTACTCGAACGGATTGCCGGTCTTCAAGGGCGGTTAGTTCGCCCTTACCCTTGAAGTCCCCAGTGATCAACAACTTCAGAGGTAACTCCACCTCAGCTTGCTGATCACCTGTGGCCGGGACGTACTTGATGTTGATGCGTTCTTTTGGCGCGACAGATCCATGAGTTTTGGACATAGGAAAAATCCTTTTCATAATGTCGGCGTATTAGAGACAGCTGTCGCAAGGTTTGTCATGTAGGACGATGTGGACGCGATTCGTGGCTTTCGTATGTAGGAAAAATGCCAATTATTGTTTTGTGATTTTTCCTACGAGCGCCTTGGATTAATCTGAGAGACGCCTCTTTTAATGCGGGTTGAGGTAATGATTTGTCGCTCTTCTACTTGCCTAATATTTGAACTCGGGTGAGGCTCGACAAGTTAATTAAACTGACTTCCAGTCGGGCTGCGTTAGTTTGAAAAAAAGTTGGAGCAGTGCCTGTTGCGGATTCAAGTCAAGCCTATGAGGAGGCGTCGATGCAGAGCGGATGGCGGGGATGGAAATGGGGGCTTTGCCTGTCGGTTATGGCCCTTTTGGAGGCGCAGGCCGCGACTCAGGATTGCCCTGCCATTGTCTCGCCCTTGAAGCGCCTGGAATGTTTTGATCTGGCCGCCGGCACGCCGATTCATCATCCGCCTGCTTCGCCGCGCGACGTGGGCCGGGTATTGCCGATTGTCGATCTGGTCCAACGCAATGAGGCCAAGCGTCCACCCGAGGATCAGCGTTTTCTGTTGTCGTCCTTCCCCGAACCGGACAACGACCAGCAACAGCGGCTGGTGATCTCAGCCCCGGCATTGGGCGCGTTGCCGCCTCGGCCTCTACTGGCCATCAGTTGTGAATCGAAAATCTCGCGCCTGCAATTGGTGCTGGATGAGCCGGCCAGACCCAACAAGATTCGCATCCAGCTGTTCAAGGATGACCGCCCGATTTCCGACGCCTATCAATGGCAGGTGCTGGATGATTCCGGCCTGGTGGTCGATGCCGGACGTGGCCTGCAAGCTATCTCGTTACTGCGCCACATGGGCGGCGGCCAGCGACTGCGGCTGGAAAGCGACTATCCCCCGCTGCACGGCCTGCTCTTCGACGCTGAAGGGCTGGGTGAGCTGATCGAACAGGAGCGCCAGGTATGTCGCTGGTGATCGACGTGCCGGCGGAGACCGTCAAGCTGTTGCTGACACCCATCGACCCCGAACAGCCCGCCGGGCATTTCGATGTGGAGGATGAAACCTACCAGGCCATCGACCAGGAGATGGTCAAGCTCGGCGGCCTGCGCGAAGGCGATATCGACTGGCCGTATATCGACGAAGCGTCCCGCCAGTACCTGGCGTCCCAGTGCAAGCACTGGCGCGTCGTCGCGCACCTGCAGGTGGTGTGGCTGCGCACCCGGCAATGGGCGCGCTGGGCCGATGCCCTGGGTTTGTTGGCCGGCATGGTCGAACTGTATTGGGACAGTGCCCACCCCAAGCCCGGTCCCACCGGCTACCTCAACAAACGCAAGCAAGTGCAGCGTCTGTTGAGCGACCTGGGGCAGGTGTTGCCGACCCTGGAGCGCAGTAGTTTTGAGCCGGCCTGGCAGGCCGCAGCACAACGGGCGCTGGCTAATCTGCAACAGTGCGTCGACAGCGCCAAGCTCGACGCCGCAGCGCTGGACACGTTGCAACGCCAGCTGGACAAATACAGCGAGCCGGTCGTTGCCACTGAGCCCGCCCGTGCGGCCACCTCCAGCAGTGTGCTGGAGTCGGCCTTTTTCACCAGCCCCAAACCGCAAGCGCCGAGCAATGAGCGCGAACAGCGCCGCGCCGTGTTGAACATGGCCGAGCAGATCAACCAGCAAGACCCCTATGACCCCACCGGCTACCAACTGCGCCGCTTTGGCCTGTGGTCGCATTTGCGTACTGCGCCTCCCATCACCCGCGACCGTCGCACCGAATTGACCGCTGTGCCCAAGGACATCGTCGACGGCTACCAGGACGCGCTGAACCACAACGCCATTGAGCCGAACCTGCTGCTGCGTATCGAAAAAAGTGTCTGCGCCTCGCCGTACTGGCTGCGCGGCAGTTACCTGGCCGCTCAGGTCGCCTCGCGGCTGGCGATGGAAGAAGTGGCGGCCGCCATTCGCCAGACCAGCGAGCGGTTTGTCTGCCGTTTGCCGGCGCTGCTGGAGTTGTGCTTCAGCGACGGCACGCCGTTCTTGGATGCGCAGACCCACGCGTGGATCAGCGGCGCCGATCAGGCGCAAATCACCGGCACCCCGATACAGGAATACGCCGGCCTGCGCGACGAATTGGCCAGTCAGCTCAATACCGAAGGCGTGGAAGTGGTGCTGCTGCGCCTGCAGGAGCTGCACGCCACCCAAGATGCCCCACGCCAGCGCAGCTACGCCACGGTGATCGCCGCCGACCTGCTGGCGTCCCGTGGGCTGTCGTGGTTGGCGGACGACCTGTACGCCAACATTGCGCGGTTGATGCGCGAGACCACGGCGCAGGGGTGGGAGCCGGAGTTGTACCGGAAAGTGGCGCAACCCATCGACGACAGTCATTTGATCAAAGCGGTTAAGGAGTAGGGGCGATTTATGGGGATGGTCTGGGGTTACCTCAAACGCTGGGGCCTGCCGGTGCTGCGTCAGTTCAATCAGGCAGTGCCGGTATTGGTGCTGCTGGGCGTGGTGTTTTTGTTGATCGCCATCTGGTGGCTGGGCCCGCAGTGGACCTGGCGCGAGCGTCAGCCGCTGGGTGAACTGGCGATGCGCGTCTCGGCCAGTGTCATGGTGCTGGTGGTGCCGCTGCTGATCTGGGCGTGGCGGGTGCGTAATCGTTATCAGCGTTTGCAGGTTGAGCGCCAACACGAGGCTGCGGTGCAAGCCGATCCTTGCCTGCCTTATATCGAGGCGCAGGAGCGGGCACTGGACCGTAGCCTGGGCAATTTGCTCAACAACATGGAGCGCCGCCGTTCGCTGTATCAGCTGCCGTGGTACCTGGTGCTGGGTGAGGAAAATGCTGGCAAGACCAGCCTGATCACGCGCTCCAACCAGAGCTTTGCCTTGTCCCATGTGACCAAGGCTGGGGTCAGGGCCCATCAGGAAGAGCAACTGGCCTATCCGGTGGATTGGTGGATTGGCGACGAAGCAGTTTTGATCGACCCGCCGGGTGAGTTCCTCAGTCACCCGGGTTCACCGGCTGAAAACAGCGAGCAGCGCGGCAAGGTCAAACCGATACTGCCCGCCGGCACCCACCCGCGCCTCTGGTCGCACCTGCTCGGCTGGCTGACGCGCAACCGCAGCCGTCGAGCGTTGAATGGTGTGGTGCTGGTGATCGATGTGCAGGTGTTGTTGGCGCAGCGTCCCGAACAACGCAAGGCTCACGCCAACCTGCTGCGCACCCGATTGTTTGAGCTGACGCGGCAGCTGGGTACGCGCTTGCCGGTATACGTGACGCTAAGCAAGTTCGACCTGCTGGAGGGGTTCGAAGAGTTCTTCGCCCGCTTGTCGCGCAGTGGGCGTGAAGACCTCTTGGGTTTCACTTTCAGTCTGGACGCTGTGGATGATTTTGATGTCTGGCTGGCTGAGCTGACCCGCCAATATCAAACCTTTGTCGCCTGTCTGAGCGAACAGATTTTCGATGGTATGGGTGAATCGCGCACCTTGATCGAACGTGATCGTTTGCTGGCGTTGGCGCGGCAGATGGCCGGACTGCGCCCGGCTCTGTTCGGCTTACTCAGTGAAATGCTCGGCAGTGATCGCTTCACTACGCCGGCGCTGGTTCGCGGGCTGTATTTCTCTTCGGTGTTGCAGCAGGGAACCCTGAGTAATGCCTTCGTCAAAGAGGCAGGGCACGCCTACCGGCTGCCACCACCGCCACCCGAGGTCAAACCTGGCGGTGGTACAGCGATCTACTTTGCCCAGCAACTGTTCCAGCGTGTGATCTACCCCGAAGCGGGTCTGGCGGGCGACAACATCAAGGTGGCCCGTAGCAAACGGCGGATGCTGATCGCCGGGTTCAGTGTCGCGTCACTGGGGTGTCTGGTGATCATCGGGACCTGGCAGTTGTACTTCAACGTCAACCGTGACAAGGCGGCCAGCGTCTTGGCCAAAAGTCAGGAATTCAGTGGTCGGGATATCGACGCCAAGGTGGATACCACCGGCCGTAACCTGTTGGTGCCGCTGGACCAGATTCGGGATGCGGTGCTGGTGTACGGCGACTACCGCGAGGCCTGGCCGTTGCTGTCGGATATGGGGTTGTATCAGGGCAGGGCAATCGGCCCGCCGGTGGATGAGGCCTATCTCAATCTGCTGTCCAAACGCTTCCTGCCGGCGATTGCCAGCGGTGTACTGGACGCCATCGACACCGCGCCCGCCGGCAGCAATCAGCAACTGGCGGCCTTGCGCGTGTACCGCATGCTCGAAGAGCGGCAGAATCGTCGACCGGCCATTGTCCAAGAGTGGGTTGCCAAGCAGTGGCAGCGCGCCTATCCAGGCCAGGGCCAGTTGCAGGCCGATCTGATGGGGCACCTGGGCTACGCGCTGAAATACGCCGATGCCGACCTGCCGCACTACCGCGAACGCATTGCCCAGGTGCAGCAGCAATTGCGCCAGTTGCCCATGGCCGAACGGGTCTACATGAGCCTGAAACAGGATGCACTGGAGCGTTTGCATCGCCCGCTGGATCTGCGCAACGAGGTCGGCCCGGCGTTCGATATCGTCTACCGCCCGCTCAACTCTGATCAGGAGGGCAGCGGCCTGCAATTGCCGCCGCTGCTCACCGCCAAGGGCTTCAAGGACTATTTCGAGCCCGGCACCGAAGGCATCATCGAACTGGCGATGATCGACCAGTGGGTGCTCGGCGAGCGCCAACGCCTGGACTACTCCGACGAAGACCGTAAAGTGCTGACCCAACGCATCCGCGCTCTCTACAGTGCCGACTACATCGACAGTTGGCGGCGGGCGCTGAATCAGTTCGCGGTCACCGACTTCGATGACCTCAGTCACGGCGTGGCGGTACTGGAACAAGTCACCGGCCCGGCCGCTCCATTGCGGCGTTTGCTGGAAACCTTGCGCGACAACAGCGTGATCTACCCGGCCGTGCCCTTGGCTGAAGGGCAGGCGCCGCTCAAGCTGGACAAGATGCCAGAGGGGCAACAACAGGCCGCAGGGATTCGGCGCGCATTCTCCAGTCTTTCAGAGCTGATCACCGCACGAGGCGAGCAGCCGTCCTATTACGAAGAAACCCTGCGCTCGGTCAGTGCCGTCTACGACTACGCCAAAACCGTGCACGACAACCCCGACCCCGGCAAGGCGGCGCTGAAAACCGTACTCAACCGCTTCTCCCTGGACGGTGCTGACCCGATTGCCAACCTGCAGCGCGTCGCCGTGGGCCTGCCCGAGCCGCTGAATCAGCACGTCAAAAAACTCGCCGACCAGACCTCACAGGTATTGGTCATTGCTGCCCTGCGCGAACTGGAAAAACGCTGGGGCAGTGAGATTTACAGCTTCTACCGCGAGCGGCTGGCGAACCGTTACCCGTTCAAGGCCAGCGGCGAGGACGCCTCGCTGGAAGACTTCGAAGCCTTCTTCGGCCCACAGGGTCGACTGCAGCAATTCCACGATCAGTACCTGAACGTGTTCCTCAAGGACAACCTCGATGCTCTGTATTCCGACAGCCTCGGTGGCTATCTGGTGCGCAGCGACGTGCTTGAGCAACTGAAGAAAGCCGAGCGCATCCGCGACACCTTCTTCAACCATCGCGGCCACCTGGCCGTACAACTGACCATCGAACCCCTGGCCCTGAGCGCCACCCGCCTGAGCAGCATGCTCAGCGTCGACGGCCAGTTGATCCCCTACCAGCACGGCGCGCCGCAACGCACCGGACTGGTCTGGCCCAACAGCCTGGGCAACAGCAATGGCAGCCAACTGACCCTGGTGCACAGCACCGGCAACACCGCCAGCCTGAGCTATCGCGGGCGTTGGTCGTTGTTCCGGTTGCTCAGTCGCGGGCACCTTAATGGCCGAACCGACACCAGCGTGGACCTGACTTTTTCAGTCGCCGATGGGTTGATGCGTTATCGGATTGGCGCGCAGAAGGCCAACAACCCGATTACCCAGCGCAGTTTTGAAGGGTTTGTGTTGCCCAGGACGTTGTTGGAAGAAAAGCGGGGAGTGCGCAGTGATCATGTTACACAGCGGTAGGCTTCCCGCACGGTAGACAAGGCCGATCAAGTTGGCAGCATGAGCTACTCAACTGGGGCCAGGTAGCTCCCGGTCGCAATCAAGGCGGCGAGTCGGTTGGTTGCTGCCGTGGTCGTAGAGGTAGTGGGTGGTCTGCTGGTCGAAGCCGGTTTCCTTGATCAGGCGACCGGTCGGGTCGTACTTGAAGCTGGCGGTGCTGTTGTTTTCATTGCGCAGTTCGACCAGTTGGCCGAGGCGGTCCCAGCGGTAATCGAGGGTTGTGCTGTTGGCGTCCTGGCGCTGCTGGATCAGCCCGGCTTCGTTGTAGTGCCAAGTGGTGCGTTGGCGCAGGGCGTCTGTGTGGCTAAGCAAACGGCCCTCGGCGTCGCGCTCGAAGAGTTCTTCGGTTTTATCAGGGTGGATGAGCCGCGCCAATTGCCCTGCGCGGTACTCGTAGGTGGTGACATTGCCTTCGGCGTCGGTGAAGCGGCTGAGTTGGCCGAGGGCGTCGTAGTCCCATTGGCTGACCTTGCCCGAGCAGTCGGTGTAGCGGATCAGTTGGCCGTCGGCGTTATAGGCCAGTTGTTTGGCGCCGCCGTTGGCGTCGGTGATGACTACGGGCAGGTTGTCACTGTTGTAGCTGTACTGGGTGGTGTTCTCCAGCGTGTCGACGGTTTCGATGATGTTGCCGCGTTAATCGTAATCGTACTTCCACAGGCCACCTTCGGCGTCGCGGGTTTTGACACGGGCAGGGGCATTGGTGCGATCAAGCCGATGCCGGTGTCGTCTGGTTGTTAAAGAACAGGGTTGTCGGTCAGCGGTGAACGGAGCTGCGGGAGCCGCTGGCGATCAGGGTGGCGCCGCAGGTGGTCTTCATGCCATCCAACGCCACGGGAATGCCATTGACGGAATAGGTGCTGCTGCCTTCGGCGATCGGGAAGGGCCCCTTGCATGAGGGGCACATCACCATGTGGCCTTTGCCGGCCATCGGTTTACCGTTGAGGTTGGTGTGGGGGATGGATTCGGTGACAACGCCGCCGTGGTCGGTGGTGTCGCCGAGGCGGATGATGGTTTTCATACGATCTTCACAATAGCTATACCGTTATACTTCATGAAGTTGTTTGGGGATGGCATATATCCTTACGATATCCTCATTGCAAGCTTGGTCAAAAAATCTACTTTCGTAAAATATGAAGCTGTTTTTCAAGTTGCATCTTGAAAAGTGCTCTTGAATTTTTGCAAATTCGATGGATCTTTCATTGGAATTGTTCTGTTTTAAGCGTGCTTTAAAATTGTTGTCTTCTTTTTGATTTGGATAGATGAATATGTTTGGAATGATGGGGCGATTTTCGCAAGCATCACCAAAGTCTGTAAATGATATAGCGATGAATAGCTCGTCTTCTGTTATGTTTCTTGCTCGCGCTATAGTATTTATTGTATTTAAAAGGAATACTGAAAAGCCGATCAAAAAGTCTGTAGTGTTGCTTTTTCCTAAGGATTCTGAGAGTAGATCTGCTCTGCTGTACCTTGATATGAGTGGGATTTCCTCGAAACTATCATGACTTTCAAAGAATACATCCATGTCGTTGTATGGTTCTTGACTGATTATAGATTTGTATAGGTCAGTAAGTTTCATTTTTTCGGTATTTCCCATCCGTGATTATTTAGCCAGTCGATTGTTTTATTGGAGAAGGTTACATCGCCCTTTCCTTTGTCATGAATTGTCCCATCAAGATTGTAGCCTGACCCGCATGGGCAATGTGCATGCCACTGACTGTTGGGTACGCTCTGTTCCGGTCCGTCAATTCGTACAATTTCAGGCGGCGCTTGCTCTCTTTTAACTTTATTTTGAGCTTGTTTTGGGGTTCCGCCTGATCCGCCTTTCTTTTTGGCGAGGCCAAGTGGATCGATCCACTCCACCGGATTTGGCGCATAGGCATACACATTCAAGTCACCCGCAAACCCAATCGGATCCTTGCCAATAAATCGCCCGACCTGCGGATCATAGTACCGATAGCGGTTGTAGTGCAGCCCGGTTTCCACATCGAAGTACTGCCCCTGAAAGCGCAACGGATTGCGGATGTCGGTACGTTTGGCAGTCTCGCTGCGCTGTTCCTTGGCCAACCCCCAAGCCTTGTAGACTCCGGCCCAGGCGATATCGCCGTGTTCGTCCGTCAGCTCCATCGGTGTGCCAAGATGATCGCACTGATACCAGGCGAACGCGCTGAAGGTCACAGGCTTAGGTTTGTGCTGCCACACCGGATCACGGTCGATGTCGTAAGCACCCTCATAGACCGGTTCGGGCAGCAGTTGGATGCTGCGTTGCTCTACCGCCTGAGCCACCGGCACAAAGCTGCCCGGTTCAAAGAAGTAGTGGGTCAAGCGTTCGCTCTTGGCATTGTTGCGGCTTTCAAAAGCCAGCAGGTCACCGTCCCAACCGTAGATGGTGTAGCCACAGCCATACTGTTCGTCGAGCTTGGCGCGTTCCAGCTTGTTCCACATTGGCCCGGCTTCACGGCGGTCGTGGTACTTGGCTTTGGACAGCTTGAACAGTCGCCGGCCCAAGGCGTCGTAGGCGAAGCTGACGGTGAGTCGGTCATCTGCGTAGCCGATCAGACGGTCGTACAAATCCCAGGTGAAGTGGGATTTCTTGCCGTTATGCAGGCGCTCCTTGAGGTTGCCTCGCTCGTCATAGCTGTAGTGGGTGCCGACGTAGTCACGCAGCAGGTTGTCCAGCAGTTTGTTCGGGACATATTGATTGGGACGCCGCGGTGCCTGCGGATCCAGCAGATTGCTGGCCGGGTCAAAGGCGAAGGTCTCTTCGCTGCTGATGGTCTGGGCGGCAAGCAGGCGACCGAGCGGATCGTAGCGGTAGCTGAGCGCGCCGCGTCGGGTGTCGTCGATGCGGGTCAGTTGGCCCGCGGCGTCCTGCCGGTAGTTGCGCACCACCAGGCGTTGAGAGTCGCCGCGTTTCCCCAGTGCCTGTTCCTGGAGTTGACCATTGGGTGTCCAGGCTTGGCGTTGCTGTAGACCGTTGCCTTGGTCACGGCTGATCTCGCGGTGCAGGTTGTCACGTTGGTAGCTGAGAAGCTCCTGATCGTCGACTTTCAAAGCCAGCAGGTGGCCGCTGCCGTACGTTAGCCAACTGACCCGATGCCCATCCGGGCGAGTGGTGGCGATACGCTGGTTGAGGGCATCGTATTCATGCTTCCAAACCGCTACATGCGGTTCCTGCAGGTAGCGCAGGTATTGGTGCTCGCGGGTGTTGTTGCCCGCACGGTCGTAGAACCATTGCAGTTTGCAGGCGGCGTTCTCGGCCAGCAGCAAATTGCCGTTGCCGTCATAGGCGAAGGTTTCGCTCTGCCATTCCAGGCCTTCCTTGTGCCCGGCATGACGGACGATCAGGCGGCCCATCGGGTCGTACTCAAACTCGTTGACCCGGTCGCCATCAACGCGGCGAGTCGGTTGGTTGCTGCCGTGGTCGTAGAGGTAGTGGGTGGTTTGCTGGTCGAAGCCGGTTTCCTTGATCAGGCGCCCGGTCGGGTCGTACTTGAAGTTGGCGGTGCTATTGTTTTCGTTGCGCAATTCGATCAGTTGGCCGAGGCGGTCCCAGCGGTAATCGAGGGTTGTGCTGTTGGCGTCCTGGCGCTGCTGGATCAGCCCGGCTTCGTTGTAGTGCCAAGTGGTGCGTTGGCGCAGGGCGTCTGTGTGGCTAAGCAAACGGCCCTCGGCGTCGCGCTCGAAGAGTTCTTCGGTTTTATCAGGGTGGATGAGCCGCGCCAATTGCCCTGCGCGGTACTCGTAGGTGGTGACATTGCCTTCGGCGTCGGTGAAGCGGCTGAGTTGGCCGAGGGCGTCGTAGTCCCATTGGCTGACCTTGCCCGAGCAGTCGGTGTAGCGGATCAGTTGGCCGTCAGCGTTGTAGGCCAGTTGTTTGCTGCCGCCGTTGGCATCAGTGATGACTACGGGCAGGTTATCGCTGTTGTAGCTGTACTGGGTTTTGTTCTCCAGCGGATCGATGGTTTCGATGATGTTGCCGCGTTGATCGTAGTCGTACTTCCACAGCCCGCCTTCAGCGTCGCGGGTCTTGAAGAGCTGATCCTGATCATCATAGGCGTGATGAACACTGCTGCCGTCGGGGCGGATGTGTTGAAGCAGGTTGCTCCGGTCATCGTAGACATAGTTGTCGGTACTGCCGTCGGTGTGGATATGACGGACAACGTTCTTGGCATCGTCGCGGTAGAACCATTCTTCATTGCCGTCTGGATGGATGACACGGTAGGTGTAGCCGAGGATGTCGTAGTAGTACCAGGTCTCCTGGCCCAGCGCGTCGATGACGTAGGTCAGGCGGATATTCTCATCCCACTCCAAGCGGGTGTCGTAGGTGCCGTCGTCGTCCCATTCGTGTATGGCCTTCGCGTCGGCACCTTCACCTTGCCATTGCAGGTTGATACCGCGCCCGGTGCGGTCGGTATAACGGGTGATCAGGTGATGCTGATATTGGTAGTCCCACTGCGCGGTGTGTTCATCGCGGGCGGCAATCAGGTCGCCATGTTCGTCGTAGTCATAACCCGCGAGTTGGCGGTGAGGCTGGCCTTCGTGCATCAACCACAGAGCATTGATACGGCCGTGTTCGTCGAGACGGGTCTGAATGTGCTGGTGCTGAGTGTCATTCTGATAGGTGAGCAGGTCTGACAGCACGGCTCGGCCTGCGTGTTGATGCTCATAGTGCAGGGCGATGCGTGCGCCACCTCGCAGGGTAATGCCGCTGAGCAGATAGCGATCACCTTGCTTTTGAAATGTCTCCTGGCTGTCGTGACCGCGCACGACCACCAAGGTGTTGGCCGTGGTGCGAATCAGCAGCGTCCCTTCGATCGGGTCGTAGTGGTGCTTGCTGAGCTGGATATCAGGGTAACGCTGGCTACGTCCGTCGTGACCGTGGTAGCTCAGACCGTCTTCATGTTGGTCAATGCGGATCGAGAACGGCGTGATCCAGCGTGCGCCAAGGCTCCCCTGATCAAATGCAGCAAGGCTGGAGCGATAGGTTCGCGTCCACTCGATTGGGAAGGGGCCGGGCAGGGAGAAGTCGGTATGTTCCAGTGTTTCACTGCCAGTGGCGAAACTGATGCTGTGGCGAGTCCCTACTGGGATGCTAGGCCTGCAGTTCTTACAACCATTTGGGTCATGGGCGGATTTGCGCTGAGTTGATTGACTGACCAGTGGGCCTTGGCCTTGAGTGGCTTGAGCCCGGTTATTCTGGTGATTGGAGGCATTGGCCGCTTGGGTGCCGCGCCGCTTGCGGGCGGCCAATGCACTGACCAAGGCCATGATCAAGTTGCCGATGCTGCCGATTTTTTTCGGGTCTCCTAGCCCCTGTACTTTTTGCGCCACCGCCAGACCGATTCTGTCGGCGGCATTGGCGACGGTGAGCAGCTTCTGGCAAACGGCTTTGGACAGCAGCCTGTCGTCGATCATGAACTGGGCGGCAATGCCCACCACCGGGCCGAAGAAGAAAGAGCCGATCTTGGCTTTCTTGGCCAGCGCTTGTTGTCCTTGCTCGCTGGCAATACTTCTGAGCATACGGGCGAAGGCGGCGCAGGCTTTTCTGATTTCTGCAGCGATTTTGGTGAGTAGTTCGCTGAGACGCGCTTGGATGGCGTTGGCAAAATCCTCCAGGGCCCCGCGAGTTTTGTCGTTAAGGTTCTTTTCCAATGCACTGAGCATGGCCGTCGAAATGGCGGGTAGACCATTGCGCCTGACAGTTGAAAGCGTAGTGCGCACCGCCAGCCGTGCCGGGCCGACACCCGGAAAGGAGATCAGGCCTACGACATTGACGCCAAAGCTCACCCAGGTCAGGAAGTCGTTTTGATCACCGTCGATCAGGGTGAGCAGGTCACCAATCGCATCAATGGCGGCGAAGACGGTGCCGACACCGGGAATCACAGCGCCTGCGGTTTGTACGGCATTCCAGCCAATGGCATCGTTGGTCAGTTTGCGCAGCCACTTGTCGAGCTTTTCTTTCCCCGCATCAATGTCATTTTTGGATGTGGTATTGAGCGGTGCGGTAGCTGATTGAGGCGGGCGCGCAGTGGCTGCGGTCATTGTGTTTTCTCCGAGAGCTTGCGTGGCAATCCGAGCATCTCGGCGTTTTTCAGGAGTGACTGAGGTAACCGGGAGGGAAGGGCGGCCGCAGCGTTTGGTATTGGCACTGTCTTTTTCAGCAGGTCGGTGGCAAGGCTTGTTGGTGTTTGCTTGGTGGCGTTAAGCACCTTGTCCAGCAGGGTTAGCATTTGTGCCGGAAGTGGTTTTGAGGCTTCAGTAGCGCCTGCTTCTATCTGCTCATGCGGACCGGGAAAGCCGGGATCGGTCCAGACATCGACGGGGTCTTTGCTGAACAGCACTTTGGCCGGGCCTGGAGCGACGCCGGCTACCGCTGCAAATCCTTTCGCACCCAATGAACCTTTAAACACCTTGCCCAGCGCATCCTCAACCTGATACTCGCCCCCCTTGAAAGCGACTCCGTTCGCATACTGTTGGAGCAGCTCCAAATTCCCTTTACCTACCTTGGGCTCCTCCGGAAACGCTGCCGCCGTGCTCTTCGCAGCCTCATAGATAAACTGCACGGCATGCCCGGTGTACACCCCACCGGTGGCATGCGTAATCCCACCCGCGTTGTAGGTAGTGCTACTCCCCGCCGCCTGAATCACGATCTCTTCCTTGGCACTCAGGGTGATGCGCTCAGCCGTCACGGTGACCTTGAGTTTGGCCAACACGTTGATGTTGTCTTTCAGCGCCCGGATATCGATATCCCCGGACGCCGCCACCAACCGCCAGCCCAGGCTCTGCACAAAGGTGCGCACACCCCGGCTGGCGCTGACCAGCAGGCGTTTGCCGATGGCCAGGCTGGTGTGGCCGCCGCTGCTCAGGGCGAGATGTTCGCCGCTGGCGATGTGGGTCGATTGCGGGGTGCTGCTGGCGATGCCGGCGGGGCTGTGCAGCACCAGATGGGGTTCGGCAAGTTCCGGGTAGTGGTTGGCGTTGGGGTTGCCGCCGGTGCCACGGATGGCGCTGTGTTGGGCCTTGAGGGCGTCGGCGACTTCGTCCTGGTCGCCGCTTTCCTGGGCCAGGTGGTCGCGGGCTTCGCTGGCGAAGGTGGCGTGGTGTTGGCGGGCGGTGTCGAGTTGTTCGGCGGTTTCCCGCAGGTCGGTGTGGTGTTCGGCGGCGCGCGGGCGCAGTTGGGTGGTGAGTAATAGGCCGCCGCCTGCACGCAGTACGCCGTGGGCGTCGGTGCGCAGTTCAAAGCCTTCGCCGCGTGGCACGCCGCCGCCGGGTCGTGGGTGGGTGAGATAGCCGAGAGTGAGGGCACTGGCTTGGTGGTCGCTCATCAGCGCGGCGCTGATTTGCCCGGTGGTGTCGTCAAGACGCAGTTCGTTGTGGCGTTCACCGTGCAGTTCTTTGCTGCGGATCGGGCTGAGGGCCTTGAACTCCGGCAGTTTGTACGGTGCGCGGTTGATGGCGTGGTAGCTGCGGCCGATGATCAGGGGCTGGTCGGGATCCCCTTGCACGAAGCCGACCAGTACTTCTTGACCGACTCGGGGCAGGGCGACGTGGCCCCAGCCGGCGCCGGCCCAGTTGTGGGTGACGCGCACCCAGCAGGAGCTGCGGTCGTCGTCCTGGCCTTCGCGGTCCCAGGGGAATTGCAGGCGTACGCGGCCGTGTTCGTCGCAGTAGATTTCTTCGCCGGGCGGGCCGACCACGGTGGCGATCTGCGGGCCTTCGATGCAGGGCTTGGGGCGCGGCGGTGCTTGCCATTCGACGTTGTCGGGAATCAGCGTGGCGGTGAAGCTGTAATGGGTGCCCACCTGGCTGCCGGCGGCTTCTTCTTCCATCGCGGTGTGCTGGTGGCCGACATGTTTGATGGCAACGGCGCGCCAGCCGATGTTGAGGTCTTCACGGGAATGGCCGGTCAGATCGAACGCCAGCCCCGGCACCAGGCGCGCATCGTCGCCTGTGACTTCGGCGGTGCGCGCATCACCGCGCAGGCCTTGCAAACGGGTGAGGGTGAAGGGCTTGCCAGCGTCGTCGTGCTTGTAGCGGCCGGGGTAGTCGTAGCGTTCGTAGCCGGGGCTTTGGTGCTCCAGTTGGTGCACCTGTTCGTGCTGTTCCAGGTTGTAGCTCGGGTGGGTGAAGGTGTAATCGCGCTGGGTCTGTTGGGCGCTGCGCACCTGCTCGCGGTAGGTGAAGCTGTGCAGCGCTGGTTGGGCCTGGTCGCCACCGGGGTTGGCCTCGTATACCAGCGGTTCGCCCTCAATCACACCGAAGCTGGCGATATGGTCGGCCTGGATCAGCTGATGCCCGCCCTCGCTGTGCTGGAAGATGGATAGCAGGCCTTCTTCGCGGGCCAGGCGCTGGTAGAAGTCCCAATCCAGTTCGCCGGCCTGCACGCAGTATTCGCGGGGCAGATGAGACTCGGTCAGGTGTTGGCTGCAGGCGCCCCAGCGGCGTTCGGTGCACAACTGTTCGAGGATCTGCGGCACGCTGCGCTGCTGGAAGATGCGCCAGTCTGATTGCAGGGTGGCGCGGGCCAGCTGCGGTTCGATCACGGCGCGGTAGGAGGTGCGGCGAAAGCCGGTTTTGCCTTGCTCGAAGCAGCTGATCAGGCCGTGCACATGGCGTACCGGTTGCTCGCCTTGCCAGATGCTCAGGGTGGCGGGTTGGTCCAGCAGTTGCGCGAAGTCGGCAGTGTCCGAAAGGCTGACCAGATCTACGGTCAGGCGATACAGTTCGCACAGTCCTTCGTTGAGTTCAAACGAGACTACATCGAAGTTGATCTCGGCAGTCGAGCTGAAGGTAAAGCGCACTTCGCGCGGATGAGACATGGCAACTCCTGCGGGCAATCCCTGTGGCAGGTCTTAATGGCCTCGAACTTTAAAGAGGCATTCTCTGCCTGTCGCCTTCACACTTTCCGTGTGTGCTGTGGGAAGTTTCCTTAGTTGTGCGTACGGATGCTTTTTTTCGGGTACCAAGTTGCATGGAGGGACTACGAAAAAACAATGAAACATCCTACAGTCATCAACGCAGCAAGACGGCTTCCAGTGACTGCATTACTTGCTGGGTCATGCTGTTCAATCGGATGGCAAAGAACCCATAAGCTCCCACGCAGATCACAAGAGCCGCCGCCCAGGGTGTCCACCACGGCCATTGCCGATTCATCTGGTAGTGGCGCGGCGCAACATTGTCCAGCGGGCGGGTCAACTGCGCAGGCACCGGATCGTGCAGCGTCCCGATTACGCCCTGCAATCGGCTGATCAACTGCTGCAAGGCTTGGTCGCCCTGGGTCTGCACGGCGTACTGGCCCTTGAAGCCCAGGCATAGACACAGGTACATGAGCAGCAACACGTCGCGGTATTGTTCCGGCGTTTCCTGCAGGCGGGTCAGCAGGGTGAAGAAGGTTTCACCGCCCCAGGTTTCCTGGTGGAAGGTGCTCAGCAGCGACTTGGCCTGCCACACCGACCCTGTGCCCCAAGGCGTGGCCAGCACCGCCTCATCGACAAACACGCACAGCACGTAGGAGAACACCCGCAGTTCGGCCTCGCTGTAGCCGTGCTGGCGCAGTTCTTCCAGCATCGCCTTGATCTGGTTGGTGAGGTGTCCCTGTAGCTGTTCCACCGACGGGTAGGTGTCGGTCCTGCGCAGGCGCATCACCAGCCCGAACAGCGGCATGGCGACGTCGACCAGCGGGTTGAGGCTATGCCCGCGCAACTGGAATTCCAGTGGATCGTGATTGCAGAACAGCTCACCGTCGGGCCGGCCGTCGAGGGCGTCGCCGTGGGTGCTGGAAAAGGTGGTGGTGGGGTTCAGAGTTGGCATACAGATCTCGGCGGATTAAATGATCGGTTGCTGGCCGGTGCGCATGGGCCAGGTGAAGGCGGTATGGTCGGCAGCGTTGATGATTTCCAGTTGCTGGAACGCGTTGGTGCTGGCGTACAGCGCCATGAAATGCGAGAGCACGCTGCCAAACAGGTGCAGGTCGCCGGCGTTGCTGAAGGCGGCGGGGTCGATGGTCAGGGTGGTGCAACTGCCGCGCACGGGCACACCCTGGATCCACCAGTCGACCGGAGCGGTGCTGACCTGCCGAATACCTTCCAGGCGGCGTTGGGTGGCGCGGTGGTGGGGCAGGTCGTGGGCTGCGATGAAGTCGTACACCTGCAACACCGCCTTGAGCGCCGCCGGCGATGATAGCGACAGGTTGTTCAGGGCCAGGTTGGAGATCAGTGCCCACTGCACCTGGCCGTCAAGCATCGGCGGGTAGGCGCGAGTGGGGCGGGTGAGGTTGCGGTAGGTGGCGAACGAGGGCGTGGTCTGAGTGGTGCGGTCGAGGTCGCCAACTTGCAACTGCCGAGGCAGATCGCCATTGCTGCAGGTCAGTTGGATGTTGAGTACTTCACGCTCACCCAGGTACGGGCGCTGATCGGCATGGATCAGGCGCAGGCTGTGTTTGGCGCGATCCTTGAGCAGCTCCGGTTCAATGATGTGGCTGTAATAGCGCGCCGTGCGCTCGCCGGCCGGTTCCACCTGATGCTGCAACGACTCATACGGGGCAAAGTCGACGCGATAGTTGTCTGCCGGGGTTTGCGGTTTGCGACGTCGGGCGCTGACCTCGTCGATGCTGAAGATTTCATAGGCGTGGGCGTGCGGGCCGCGCGGTTGCACGGGTTCGTGCAGTTCTTCGCCATTCAGCTGGATCGGTTCGGCCGGGTGTTCGAACAGGTTGATGGCGGGGGTGCAGTACAGGCAGAGCGTGTCGGGGTTGACGTGGACGGAGGCCGGCAGCGGGGTGGAAAAATGCAGCTCCAGGCGAATCTGGCCTACCGTGGCCTGAGGCCAGAGGCGGCGCAGGCCGCTGATACTGAAACCGTGAAAACGCTGGGGGAAGTAAAAGTACTCCTGGAGCAGGCGATAGCCCTCCAGCTGCTGCTCCAGGCCGGGCAGCAGTGCGTCGTGGGGCTCGAAGCCGGCAAAGCCGAGCGCATCCGGGGGCACGGCCAGGCGTTTGTCGTCAAGGCACAGCACCATCTTGTGCAGGTATTGGGCCAGCCATTGGTAGAGCGTCAGCGCGTTGATGTCGCCGCCACCGAGGTGGAAGTCCAGGCGATCGCCGATGAACTCGCTCAACGGCTGGTCCGACAGGGCCTTCAGCTGAATGCTCACTATCGACTTTTGCACGCTATGGGAGACGCTGGCGTGGGTGATCTGCAGGGGGTAAAGGGTTACGTCGGTACAGGTGCGAAAGGTGCAACTGATACCGTCCACCGGCTGCGAAAATAACGGCGTGCCTTTGGCGATCACCTGCGGGCCGCTGAGGGCGTGCAGCATCGGGTCAAACCGTACCAGCGTCAGGCTGGGCAACGGGCGCAGGTAGTTGGGGTAGACCTGTTGCAGAAGCGGGTGGGTGAGCTGCGGCAGATCGTCCTCGATCTTCAGGGCCAGCTTGGCGGTCAGGAACGCGAACCCTTCCAGCAGTTGCGCAGCCCCCGGATCCGACGCCTGCTCACCCAAGAAGGGCGCCAGCTGCGGATTGTCTTCAGCGAACTCGCGCCCCAACTCGCGCAGATAGCGGAGTTCTTCTGAGAAGCGATCTTTTAGTGACATGGCGCAAGCCTTTTTAGTTGGTTTAAGTTGTTGCGGTTTTGTGTAAGAAAGTTCTGTAGGAAGTTGGATTTAGTTGATTAAAGTGCGCCTAGGTAAATATTTTTAGATATTTCGGTTGGCGGAGATCCTTCGTCAAGATAATTGCATCGATCAGATGTAAAATTTTGTTTCTTTCGTTTCGTGCATTGAAAGTTAGTTATTTGCGCTGTTACTGTTCGCCGGAACTTTACGAATGAAATCCGCCAAGGCATACATAATTTTTCGCACATGCTGCGGAGATGATTTCATCTTGAAAAATTCAGGGGCGAACAGTTAATGAACAAGAGGCTGGGCACGTTGGCGCGTGGGTTTTCCGCTCTCCAGCGCCATGGGGCACTCATCACTATTGCTGCCGGGATGTTGATCATTGTCGTGGCGCTGGGCTGGCTCTGGTGGCAGGGCCCGACCTGGACCTGGCGCGACGAGCAGCCGTTGGCGCCCTGGTCGCTGCGCCTGGCAATCAGCGTGGTACTGGTGGCGCTGCCGCTGTTGGTGTGGACCGGGCTTGTGCACCGTCGCCAACGCCGGTTGCAGCGGGAGCGGGAGCAACAGGCACAACGGGTGCAGGATCCTTGCCTGGTGTACCTGCAAGCCCAGGAACGCTCATTGGAAAACAGCCTGGCGCGGGTTCGGGACAACCATCAGGGCCGCAGCCTGCACCAGATCCCCTGGTACCTGGTACTGGGGGAGGAGAACGCCGGCAAGTCCAGCTTTATCAGCCGTTCCAGCCAGAGTTTCGCCCTCACCCGCACCGCGCGCAGTGGCGCAGCGCAAGTGGCCGCAGATCCTGATCTGGCGTTCGATATCGACTGGTGGATCGGCGATGAGGCGGTACTGATCGACCCGCCCGGCGAGTTCATCAGCCAGCCCGAGCGGCAACCGCCGCCCACGCCAGCTCCAGCTGCGCCCACTGAAGAAGCGGCGGCGGACACTGACGCGATCACCGAACCCGTGGTAGCTGCCCAAGTCGAACAACCCATCGGGCTGCCTGCCGGCGCCGAGAAACGCCTGTGGCACCATCTGATCGACTGGCTGGCGCGCAGCCGCAGCCGCCGTCCGCTCAACGGCGTGGTGCTGTTGGTGGACATGGTCAGCCTGTTCGAGCGTCTGCCCAACGAGCGCCGCAACCTGGCCTATCTGCTGCGTGCACGCCTGAACGAACTGGGCCATGAGCTGGGCACGCGCCTGCCGCTGTACGTGGTGCTGAGCAAGTTCGATTTGCTCGACGGCTTTGAAGAGTTGTTCGCCAAGCTCCCTGCATCGGCACGGGAAGAGGTACAGGGATTTACCTTCAGTCTCGAGTCCGTCGAGGATTTTGATGCATGGCTGGGTGAATTGACGGTCGCCTATGACCGCTTCGTCGATGCGCTGAACATGAAGGTTATGCTGGCCATGGGTAACCCCGGGCCAGCCGATGTGCGTGAGCGGCTGTTCTGCCTGATGCGTCAGCTCAGCGGTTCACGGGAGATTTTGTTGCGCTTTCTCGGCGATGTATTGGGCAGTGATCGCTACACCACGCCGGCCCTGGTGCGTGGTGTGTACCTGTCGTCGGTGTACCAGCGCGGCATAGTGTCCAACCTGTTCGTCGAGGCTTCTGCGCGGGCCTACGGGTTCCCCGCGCCGGTCAGCTCGGCCAAGCCGCAGGGGCATTCGGTGGTGTATTTTGCCCAGCACCTGTTACAGCGGGTGGTCTACCCGGAGGCGGGGTTGGCCGGGGACAACTTCAAAGTGGCACGGCGCAAGCGCCGCCTGCTGCTCAGCGGTTCAGTACTGGCCGGGATGTCCAGCGCGTTGCTGGTGGGCGGTTGGTGGTACTACTACGGCATCAACCGCGACAAGGCCGACCAAGTCCTGGCCCAGAGCCAGGCCTTCAGCACCAAGGCCAGCGACCTCCAGGCTGACCCGACCGGGCTGAACTTGCTGGTGCCGCTGGATGAAATTCGTGATGCGGTCACGGTGTATGGCGACTATCGAGCCACCTGGCCGAAATTGGCCGACATGGGCTTGTACCAGGGGCAACTCATCGGGCCGATGGTCGATCAGGCCTACCTGAGTTTGTTGTCGCGGCGTTTCCTGCCGGCGATTGCCGAACGCGCCGTTGAGGTCATCCGCCGCGCCGAACCGGGAAGTGACGGACAACTTGCCGCCCTGCGCGTGTACCGCATGATTGAGGATCGCGACAATCGCCGTCCGGAGATCGTTGCACAATGGATGGTCCAGCAATGGCAACAGGCCTATCCGGGGCAGGGCCAACGCCAGGCGGCTTTGATGCGTCATCTGACTTACGCGCTGACCTATGCCGATGTCGAGCTGCCCGAACACCGTGCACTGATCGCAGAAACCCAACAGCAACTGCGCAAACTTCCGATGGCGCAGCGGGTGTACATGGCCCTGCGCCAGCAGGCCCAGGAACGCCTGCATGGCGAACTGGATTTGCGCAATGAAATCGGCCCGGCCTTCGACGTGGTCTACCGCCCCCTGAACGAACGCGACAGCGGCGCGGCACTGGACGAAAACCTGGCACTGCCGCCGCTGCTGACCGCACGGGGCTTTCGTGATTATTTCGAACCCAACAGCCAGAACGTCACCGAGCTGGCGTTGATTGATCAATGGGTACTGGGCGAGCGTCGCAGCCTGGATTATTCCGAGGCTGACCGCCGGGTGCTGACTGAGCGACTGCGGGCCTTGTACAGCGCCGACTATGTCGACTGCTGGCGCCGCGCGTTGAACCAGTTCGCTGTGACCGACTTCACCGATCTGGCCCAAACCCTGGAGGTGCTGGGGCAGGTCACCGGACCGGCCGCGCCGCTGCGCCGCCTGTTGGAAACCGTGCGTGACAACACCCTGATCTACCCGCCGGTCACGGGCAAGGAGGCGTTGCCCGTTGGCGATGAGACCGGGCGCACTCAGGCGCTGGGTATTCATCGCGCGTTCGCGGGCCTGTCCGGGCTGCTCAATGCCGAGCAGGATAAGCCGTCCTACTATGAAGAAACCCTGCGGGCGATCAATGCCGTCTACGACTACGTCAAAGGTGTGCAGGACCAGCCGAGCCCCGGCAAGGCGGCGCTGGGGGTGGTGCTTACCCGGTTTTCCAGGTCCGATCCTGACCCGATTCGCAACCTGCAACGCATCGCTTCGGGTCTGCCCGAGCCCCTGAACCGACACGTCAACCAATTGGCTTCGCAGAGCTCTCAGATGTTGACCATCACCGCCCTGCTCGAATTGGAAAAACGCTGGGACAGCGAAATCTACAGCTTCTATCGCGAGCGTCTGGCGGGTCGCTACCCGTTCAAATCCAGTGGCGAGGACGCCTCGCTGGAAGACTTCGAAGCCTTCTTCGGCCCACAGGGTCGACTGCAGCAATTCCACGATCAGTACCTGAACGTGTTCCTCAAGGACAACCTCAACGCCCTGTATTCCGACAGCCTCGGCGGCTACCTTGTGCGCAGTGACGTGCTTGAACAACTGAAAAAAGCCGAGCGTATCCGCGATACCTTTTTCAACCATCGCGGCCACTTGGCCGTACAACTCACTATCGAACCCCTGGCCCTGAGCGCCACCCGCCTGAGCAGCATGCTCAGCGTCGACGGCCAGTTGATCCCCTACCAGCACGGCGCGCCGCAACGCACCGGACTGGTCTGGCCCAACAGCCTGGGCAACAGCAATGGCAGCCAACTGACCCTGGTGCACAGCACCGGCAACACCGCCAGCCTGAGCTATCGCGGGCGTTGGTCGTTGTTCCGGTTGCTCAGTCGCGGGCACCTTAATGGCCGAACCGACACCAGCGTGGACCTGACTTTTTCAGTCGCCGATGGGTTGATGCGTTATCGGATTGGCGCGCAGAAGGCCAACAACCCGATTACCCAGCGCAGTTTTGAAGGGTTTGTGTTGCCCAGGACGTTGTTGGAAGAGCGCCGTGCGCATCGAACCACGAACGGTGTTGCGCAACGCTGAGGCACGAAGTCGATCCGCAAAATCGGCGGGTGGCGAGATCAATTCACCATGAATGCAACAGGACGCTTGGCATGACAATCAGGCTACAACTACTGACCGAAGACCCTAAAGAAATCGAGTTGATCCAGCGTTACTGGGCGATGGATGAATCCGGGCAGTTTCTTGAAAAAGTGAATGTACTGAATGAGGTGCTGCAACTGCCTCAGGGCGTCACGATGGCGGCCTTCATACGTGAGCGTTGCAGAGCGTTCGATGAAAATCAGGCGTGTCCTGAATGCGACGAACGGGTCGAAATCCGCAACCGCTCCCAGGTCTGGAAGAGTGCATTACGCTCGACCACGCTCTGCACTCGTTGTCAGGATGAGCGGGATACCTTGGCGAGGGAGGCTGAGAAAGCGAAAGCGGCACAGTTGGAGGCGCGTCTTGCCGAATATCATCGCCAACAAGCCTGTCAGGTTGTGGATTATTCTGCGATCACGGACGCGCAGGCGCTGTTACTGCTAGCACTGGACAATGCGGTCACGCCAAGGCTGACCCAGGCCGGTTTTACGCTGGCTGATTGTCGAGGACTGGCACCTTGGTATCTCGACGACTTTCTCAAGATTCTGAAGGACGCGGGCGTCCTTCTCGAGGACCCCTCGAAGGCAAAGCCAGGAACGTATTACTGGAAAGGGGACGACGTGTGGGTAGTGAGCGATCAGGTGGCGTACGTGCTGATGCCCGGCGCCACTGCTGTGGACGGCGGCGAAGTTATCCGAGTTCTGTCGGAACGGACCTATACGGATGTCGACGGCATTTTCAATCTGTGGCTGGAATACGCCATTGCCGATGTCATGAGATATTTTGGCGACCACTGCAAACGGTACGGCCATGAACTCGCCGAGCAAGAGTGGGACGAGATAAAAAGCACCCTGCGCTCAGCCCTGCACACCTACAGCGTTACTCAACTCTGGTTTGTTGCGTGGAAAGTCGTCAAAGACGCTGCCAGTCTGGCCAGCCACCAATATTACAATCGGGTAAAAGCCGCAGCGACGATTCCCGGAAAGATAAGGCGGTACTTGGAGAAGGCCAAACGGGAGTCGCTCGAGCTCAGATCCTGGAACCGACCGGAACATCAACCGGCAGGTACATTGGGTATGTTGTTTGAAGAGTTGTTCGGCATTGACGAATACACCAGCGGCTTCACAGCGAGCAGACGAATTACCCATGTCACTGGGCAGGAGTGCGCAACCGGTGTCGACGCCGAACTGTGCGCGCCCATACGTGAGTTGATGGTCAATGCGTTGGCGCTGGATGCGGGGACCTCAGTGATGCTCAGGTTCGCAGAATTGATTCGTGCCGGGTATGACGTTGGTTTTGCTATAGCGGAAATCGGCGGCTTTCTGCAGCGAGAGCATCCGGGCGACCATTGCACGTCACTCTCGGAACGATAGACGGCATTGCGATCGGCGCCTTGCATACCCGCGTAATGGTCCTTCAACCCTAGCCATGATTGACTCTTGCGCAGAACCGGCCAACTATCGCTCGCATAACAACGACCGATGGACCCGACCTTGATTGAACGACGTCAATTCAGCGGTGGCATGAAGGGCAAGAACCTTCGCTATCTGAATGAGCAGAACACCGATACCACCGGCGTGACCCGCACCGGTTTCCTGTTGCTCGAACACTTTTCCCTTCCGGCCTTTACCCAGGCGCTGGACACGGTAGTTACCACCAACCTGTTGCGCCCGGGGCTTTTCTCGTCGCGCACTTTCGGCCTTGGCGATGGCGAGGTGATCAGCGATCTGGGCCTGGTCATCCGCCCCGATGCGCGCCTGGATTCTGCTGCGCTTCACGAGCTGGATCTGCTGGTGATATGCGGTGGCTACCGCACCGAACTGCGCGCTAGCGACGAATTCATCGGTTTACTCAAGGCCGCAGCGGAGCGGGGCGTGAGCCTGGCCGGATTGTGGAATGGCTCGTGGTTTCTCGGCCGCGCCGGTTTGCTCGACGGCTATCGCTGCGCGATTCACCCGGAACATCGCCCGGCACTCACTGAGATCGCCAAGAACACCCATGTCAGCAGCGAGCCTTACGTGATCGATCGTGATCGGCTCACCGCGTCGAGCCCGTCCGGGGCCTTCCATATGGCGCTGGACTGGATCAAGGGCTTGCACGGCAAGGCGTTGGTCGAAGGCATTGAAGATATCCTCGCCTTCGAAGAGTCGCGCTACCGGCGCATCAAACCCGATGAAAACATCTGCGTCAGCGCGCCGCTGCGTGAAGTGATCAAGCTGATGGACGCCAACCTCGAAGAACCGTTGGAACTGGAACAGCTGGCCGTATACGCCGGCCGCTCACGGCGTCAGTTGGAGCGCTTGTTCAAGGAACAACTGGGCACCACGCCGCAACGCTATTACCTGGAACTGCGCATCACCGAAGCACGACGCCTGCTGCAACACACCGAACTGTCGCAGGTGGAAGTGCTGGTGGCTTGCGGTTTTGTCTCACCGAGCCATTTCAGCAAGTGCTACAGCTCGTACTTGGTTATCGGCCTTCGAAGGAGAAGCGGCTGGTTAAATAGATCGACCGGTGCAATCCCCAAAAACCCTCACCCCAGCCCTCTCCCAGAGGGAGAGGGAGCCGAGGTATCTTGCGCTGTACATCGACCTGAAAGATGGATGTCGATTATGGATTCAATACAGCGCTCTCAGGTCGGCGTAAATCTTGAGCATCCCCCAATCAGTTCCCTCTCCCTCCGGGAGAGGGCTAGCGTGAGGGGCTTTTGAGGGCGGGGCTGTCATCTTGCGCTGTACATCGTCCTGAAAGATGGATGTCGATTATGGATTCAATACAGCGCTTTCAGGTCGGCGTAAATCTTGAGCATCCCCCAATCAGTTCCCTCTCCCTCCGGGAGAGGGCTAGGGTGAGGGGCTTTTGAGGTCGGGTCTGTCAGAGACGATCCGCATCCATCACAGCCTGCGCAAACGCCTTCGGCGCCTCTTGCGGCAAATTATGCCCAACCCCACCCTCGATCAGCCGGAATTGATATTTCCCGGTAAAGCGCTTGGCATAATCCTCCGGTGCCGGGTGCGGTGCGCCGTTGGCATCGCCCTCTAAAGTAATCGTCGGAACGCTGATCGACGGTGCAGTCGCAAGTTTCTGTTCCTGCGCGGCATATTTCTCTTCGCCCTGTACCAGGCCCAGACGCCAGCGGTAGTTGAACGCAGTGATCTCGACGTGATCGGGATTCTGCAACGCCTTGGCACTGCGATCAAAAGTCGCGTCATCAAACTTCCACTGCGGTGAGGCGAGTTGCCAGATCAGTTTGGCGAAGTCGTGGGTGTTCTTGGCATAGCCGGCGCGGCCGCGCTCGGTGGCGAAGTAGAACTGGTACCACCACTGCAATTCGGCTTTGGGCGGCAATGGATTCTGGCCGGCGGCCTGGTTGCCGATCAGATAGCCGCTGACCGCCACCAGTGCCTTTACGCGCTCAGGCCACAATGCCGCGACGATGTCCGCCGAGCGCGCGCCCCAGTCATAACCACCCAGCACCGCCTGTTTGATTTTCAACGCGTCCATGAAGTCGATCACGTCACTGGCCAGCGCCGCCGGTTGCCCATTGCGCAGGGTGTCTTTGGACAGGAACTGCGTATCGCCATAACCCCTTGCGTACGGCATCAGCACGCGATAACCCTTGGCCGCGAGCAGGGGCGCGACTTCGTCATAGCTGTGAATGTCGTAAGGCCAACCGTGCAGCAGAATCACCACCGGACCATCGGCAGGACCAGTTTCGGCGTAGGCCACGTCGAGTACGCCAGCCTTGATGTGCTTCAGCGCGCCGAAAGGCGAGGGCGCTGAATAGCTGACGGCGGCGGGTTCTGTGGTTTGCGCCTGAGCGCCGCCGACGGCGCCGAACATTGACAGCGCCAGGACTGACAAGCCGAGCGCGTGGGTGATTTTAGAGGTGTGCAGAGTCTGTTTCATGCTGACGTCTCCTTTGCGAGCCTGTGGCCAAGGGGCTGGATGAACCCTTGAAACCTTGGGTGCATTGGAGCGTGTCGAGGTATCCGCTCTGTGTCGGCATAGGAGGTTTTTGCAAGGGCGTGTATGGCAGCGGGACGCGTACACACTGTGATACACGGCAACGAAACCGAGTGTTTTCGCGGGAAAATAATAAGTGGCTGTTTTAAAACAAAAAATATTTCGTCTCGGGCTTCCCAAACGAAACGAATGTTGATAAATTGCGCCCCGTTCTCACAGTGATCCTCACGGAGCCGCTGACCAGAGCTACAGGGGCGTCGCCAAGCGGTAAGGCAGCAGGTTTTGATCCTGCCATGCGTTGGTTCGAATCCAGCCGCCCCTGCCATCTACGAAAAAACGCCAACTTCGCAAGAAGTTGGCGTTTTTTTATGCCTGCGATTTGCTGCGCTAGAGCCAGTCAGCCAAGCAGGCGTACGCGATGCCGAAGCACCGCGCACGCCGCCCACTCAGTGCGGTGCGCGCGGGATGGTTTTCATCAGGTCTTCAGGGCTGATGTGGCCGACCACGCTGCCCGGCTGTGGCAGATTGAGGATGTGGCCTTTCATCTTGCCGATGATGTGCATCTCGCACGGCTTGCAATCGAACTTCAGCGTCAGCACTTCATCGCCGTGAATCAATTGCATCGGCGCGACCTTGGTGCGCACGCCGGTCACGCCTTTGGCCTGTTTCGGGCACAGGTTGAAGGAGAAACGCAGGCAGTGCTTGGTGATCATTACCGGCACTTCGCCCGGCTCTTCGTGGGCTTCGTACGCCGCGTCGATCAGCTTGACGCCGTGACGGTGGTAGAAGTCGCGGGCCTTCTGGTTGTAGACGTTGGCGAGGAAAGTCAGGTGCGAATCCGGGTACACCGGCGGTGGCGTGGTTTCGGCTTTACGGCCGCCACGCGGATGCGCAGCGACACGCGCCGCAGTAAGGGCTTCAATGACTTCGCGGCGCAGCGACTTGAGCTGCGAATTCGGGATGAAGAACGCCTGTGGCGCATCCAGTTTGATGTCGGTGGCGTGGTACTGGGTGGTGCCGAGCTGGCCGAGCAGGTCGCGCAATTGCTCCAGCGCCTGTTCCGGCTTGTTGGCCACACCGAACGGACCGTTAAGTGTGACGCTGGCGTTGATGCCTTCTTCGCTGGTCGCGGTCACTTCCAGCTGTTCTTCGCGCAGACGGGCGAACCAGCTCAGGGCCACGCGACGTTCCGAAGAGGTTTTCTGCAACGCCTGCTGCCAGTTGTGATCGAGGTTGCGATTCAACGGGTGGCTTGGACGCAGCTTGAACAGACCTTCAGGCATTTCGTTCGGCTCGACGCGGTAGCGATAGCGCTTCTCGCCGTCTTCTTCGAACTCACCTTTTGCTTCGGCGATGTTGGCGCGGAAACCGACCACTTCGCGTTTGACCAGCACGTTCAGGCCGTCGCCGTTGGACAGCGGCTCGTGGGTGATGACCTGCATGTCACGCTTGCCGACTTTTTCCACGGTACCGACCGGCAGGCCGGTGAAGGTCGGCGAATCGAAGGCGCCGATGTCGATCTTGCGATCGGTAACGAAATAATCGGTGCTGCCACGGTGGAAGGTCTTTTCCGGATCGGGCAGGAAGAAATGCACGGTGCGGCCGCTGGAGGCGCGGGCCAGGTCCGGGCGGTCTTCCAGCACGTCGTCCAGACGCTGGCGGTAATAGGCAGTGATGTTCTTCACATAGCCCATGTCCTTGTAGCGACCTTCGATCTTGAACGAACGCACGCCGGCCTCGACCAGCGCGCGGATGTTGGCGCTCTGGTTGTTGTCTTTCATCGACAGCAGGTGCTTTTCGTAGGCGATCACGCCACCCTTTTCATCTTTGAGGGTGTACGGCAAGCGGCACGCCTGGGAGCAGTCGCCACGGTTGGCGCTGCGGCCGGTTTGCGCGTGGGAAATATTGCACTGGCCGGAGAAGGCTACGCACAACGCGCCGTGGATGAAGAACTCGATGGCCGCATCGGTTTCATCGGCGATCGCGCGGATTTCTTTCAGGTTCAGCTCACGGGCCAGTACCAACTGGGAGAAACCGGCCTGATCGAGGAACTTCGCTCGCTCCAGGGTGCGGATGTCGGTCTGGGTCGAGGCGTGCAGCTCGATCGGCGGAATATCCAGCTCCATCACGCCCAGATCCTGGACGATCAGCGCATCGACACCGGCGTCGTACAACTGATGGATCAGCTTGCGGGCCGGCTCCAGTTCATTGTCGTGCAGGATGGTGTTGATGGTGGTGAAAATGCGCGCGTGGTAACGACGGGCGAATTCCACCAGTTCGGCGATTTCGCTGACTTCGTTGCACGCATTGTGGCGCGCACCGAAGCTCGGGCCGCCGATGTACACGGCGTCGGCGCCATGCAGGATGGCCTCGCGGGCAATGGCGACATCGCGAGCAGGGCTGAGCAATTCCAGGTGATGCTTGGGCAAGGACATAGTTTTTTTAGTCAGGCGGTCACGGGCAAGGGGCGCATTCTACCCGTGAAACGCGCGGCGGGCACGTGTGTGCTGCCCGATGGTGGCTGGCGATCGGGTCAGTTCGGTTGACTGTTGTGTTGAATGTTCCGGCCTCTTCGCGGGCAAGCCCGCTCCCACAGGATTTTTTCGCGGTGTACTCGGAATCGCGGCTACACACAAACCATTGTAGGAGTGAGCCTGCTCGCGATAGCGTCGGGTCAGTCAAATCATCTTGTCTGACACACCGCTATCGCGAGCAGGCTCACTCCTACAGGGGTTGTGTCATTCCAGAGTAATTGAAATGACGCTGTGCAATTTCAATCAGCCCTTGGCCGCCATCGCCGTCACTTCCACACGCATCCCTTCAACCGCCAGCGACGCAACGCCAACCGCTGCCCGCACTGGCCATGGCTTGGCGAAAAAGCGTTTATAGACTTCGTTGAACGCCGCGCGATCAGCCATGTCGGTGAGGTAGATGGTCAGGTGCATTACGCGGTCCATCGAACTGCCGGCACGCTCCAGTGCGGCTTTCAGCGCTTGCAGCGTGCACTCGCTTTGCTCGGTGATGCCGCCCAGTTCCAGACTGCCATCGGCGCGGGTGGGGATCTGCGTCGAGACCATGATCCCGCCGAAGGTGGCGACGTCGGACGAAATCGAATCGGTGTCCGGATCGGGCGTGAAGATGATGTCTTGATTGGCCATGGGCATCTCTTGTTCGAGTGAATGAAGGTCGCGCCAGTTTACAGATTCCCTCCGGCGATGGCCCGTGCGCGTTCAGACTGGCTGCGTTGCTGCTTCCGCCGCGATGGCCGCAAGCACACTGGGTCGCGCACCGATGCGTTTCATGTAGCTGGTCAGCGCTGGCCATTCGGCGATAGCGATGTCAAATGTCGGCAACCAGGTCAGCACCGTGAACAGGTAGGCATCGGCGACGCCGAAGCTACCCATCAGATAGTTCCGATCCGCCAGAATGCGCTCAAGGTAATCCAGCCGCTTGCACAGTTTCTGCCGAAAAATCGCTTTGACTGCTTCCGGGATTTCGGCGCTGAACAATGGCGCGCTGGCGCCGTGGATCTCCGAGCCGATGAAATTCAGATGCTCCTGCAGTCGTATGCGCTCCCATGTACCGACCGCGGGCGCCAAGGTGTTTCCCGGGACCTGGTCGGCGAGAAATTGCAGGATCGCCGGGCCTTCGGTCAGCACTTCGCCGTTATCCAGTTGCAGCGCGGCCACATAGCCTTTCGGGTTGATATCGCGAAAGTCAAGGCCTTCAGCCGTGCGCTTGGTCTGGTTGTTGACGCGGATCAGCTCGAACGGCAAGCCGAGTTCGCGCAGAACGATGTGCGGTGAAAGCGAACAGGTCATCGGTGCAAAGTAGAGTTTCATGGCGTGTCCCCGGAAGTTTGAGGCGCCACGATCCTCTGCGGGCGAAACTTCCGCAAAGGTCATTTGCGGTGCTAGCGTATGACAAATTCTCATGCGTAATGCAGGCCCCATGATCGCCAGACTTCCCTCTCTCAACGCCTTGTGTGCTTTCGAAGCGGCCGCGCGGCATATGAGCTTTACCATGGCTGCAGCCGAGTTGAATGTCACCCAGACAGCAATCAGCCACCAGATACGACGCCTCGAAGCCGAGCTGGGTGTCACGTTATTCCTGCGACTAAAGAATGGTTTGGCGCTCAGCGAAGACGGCCAGGCCTACCTGCCGGGCGTGCGTTCGGCGTTTCATGCGCTGCGTCATTCGACGCAACAGTTGCTCGAATCGCGCGGGTCCAGCGTGCTGACCATCAGCACGCTGGTCTCGGTTGCGTCGAAATGGCTATTGCCGCGCCTGCCGGCATTCCAGCAGGCGTTCCCGGACATCGATGTGCGCATCAGCGCCACAACCGACCTGGTGGATTTCCGCCGAGGAGGTATCGATGCGGCGATTCGCTACGGGCGGGGCGAATGGAAAGGTCTGCGCGCGGACTTTCTCATGGCGGATAAGGTATTTCCTGTGTGCAGTCCAGCAGTGGCGACGACATTGCACACACCGCAAGATCTGGCCAGCCACACCCTTGTACAAGTCAGTGGTGTCACCGCTAAAGACTGGCAGGCATGGCTCAGCGCCGCAGGCCAGCCTGCGCAGTTGGCCGCTGGCGCGAAGCTGACCTTCGATCTGGCGATGATGGCGGTGCAGGCGGCAATTGACGGGCAGGGCGTGTGCATCGGGCGTTCGACTTACGTGAACGACGATCTGCGTGCAGGACGATTGGTCGCACCGTTCGACCTGCGCCTGCAGGATGATCTCGGCTTCTATCTGGTCACACCCCATGAAACCGCTGACTCGACAAAGATCAGCGCATTCAGACAATGGCTTGTGGCTGTGGCCCGCGATACGTTTGTATAAGCGTGTATCAACCCTCAGCGGATACACACGGCAACACCAAACCGGGCTTTCGAGACACATCCGCCTTACATGCCGAGCCCAAAGTAGCCCTCACACCAACACTACGTTTGAGAGGGCACCACCATGTACCGTCCACTGTTTCTGGCTTCTGCCGTTGTCTTCGCCTCCCTTACCGGTTTCGCTCATGCGGCGGATGCGCCGGCGACGAGCTGGCAGAAAGGTTTGAGCCGCACCGATCTGGTTCGCCAGGATCTCGGCGCTGACAATCGCGAAGTGATTCAGGCGCGAATCGATTTCGATGCCGGCGTCAGCGCGCCTCGGCATGCGCACCCTGGCGTTGAAGTCGCCTATGTCATCAGCGGCACGTTCGAGTATCAGCTCGAAGGGCAAGCGCCAGTGACACTCAAGGCCGGCGATTCGCTGTTTATCCCGGCGGGCGTGGCGCATGTGGCAAAGAACATTGGCAGCGAGAAGGGCGTGGAACTGGCGACTTATATCGTGCCCAAGGGCGAGCCGCTGCTGATCCTTAAACCATGACCTGTCAGGTTGCTATTTGGAGCGCGGCTTGCTCATCGCGCGCTTGATGCGCATCCAGTCCTGATAGGCCGCCGTTCGCTTGGCGTCGGCCAAGGCCTTTGCTTCGCTGAAGCGAGCCCAGGCCTCAGGGCTTTCGGTGTCATGCTCGATGATTCTGTAGGCCGCTTCTTCCAGCAGATCGGCCTCACGGAACATCGCGACATTGTCGGCCATCTCGTCGTCCCAGGAGCGGCCGAAATCGAATTTCAAGGTGTGTTCTGTCATTTCACGTGATCCTCCTCCCAGACCAGAGACACCGATTCTCGCCATTGCACTTCGGTCACGCCGAAGCGTTCCGCCATCGGTTTGGAAAAACGTTTCAACGGCAGCCGACCAGGGCGGGGAATGGGCGCTATACCCGCGTCACAACTTGCCCACTGCCAGGCTTCGGCATTGTTCATGTTTTTTGTGCGAATGACGAATGACCTGGGCTTTCCGTGCAGCAGGTAATCGATCACGTACAGATCTGCTCCGCTCATACATTTCCTCCCCATGCTTATGAACAGGGATATCTGAGGAAATGAATAATTCAGAGAAAATGCACGCTGCCGGGACGATCGGTTGTTAGTTGGGATTAGAGTTTGTATGGCGAGTGTGCGGAGTACAAATTCGTCTTGCAGGGCAAGGCAAACGCGACTGCCACGGCGCGTCAGTAAGTTGCAAACTTACGAATAAATACACGAACAGACGAAGTCCGCATGAACCTCGGTATCTTCAACCGCCGTGATCAGACCTGCATGCAAGGCTTCTTCAGGATTGATGATGCGCGGCGCTGCCGTCAGATACTTCTCCGTCTCCAGCGCGTTTTTTCCGTTACTTGTGCGCTCGGCGACAATTTGCGCGTACAGGTGCAAGTCATAATCCAGGCTCATGGCATATTCCGACATGCGTGAATGATCGACCGCTCCCTGCAGGTGCCAATGAAAAGGGTGAAACAGAAACTTGCTATGAGTACAGGCGGTTCGGCGTTGGCCAGCAAGGAAAACGATATTGCCCATCGACTCGACCGTGCCCAGGTTATGGGTGTGTACCGGGACGGGCAGCGCTATCAGAAAGTTGTACATCGTGAAGCCGTAACTGCATTCGCCACCCATGGTGGCGATGTTCAGAATCAATCTGGGAGCATCTTCCTTTACCGCCAACGAGGCTTTGTCAATCAGTTGACCACAGGTTGATGCATTGATCGGACCGGTAAAGTTGATGACGTGGACAGGCATGGCGATTTCCTCGACGGGCCGGCTGCGCTGCGAACGGGCTCCTTGCGCAGGACTGGTAAGCTCAGTCAGGAGCAGCGTTCATAGGTTGGCGCCGTTTCCGTTTCTCGAGAGTTTTCAGCGTTAACGATCAACTGCCTGCGCTCGTAACACGCATGTTGGGCACGATCGCCGTGCTGCGGGTGGCCAGGTTTTCTTTCAATGCACGGTGACACCGAGGGGTCCGGTAGTTTCTCGGAGGAACTGCGCGTTGCCTCTGGAACGCCTTCAGCGCCTTCGTGCCGGTGTAGCTTGCCTGGAACAATATCAATGGCGGTCGTCATCATTGCGCTCCATCGAATATTACAAAGGGCAGCAAAGCTGCCCTTGTACCGCTCATTTACGATTTGCGACCTCCACTGTGGCTGGATTGTCCGCCTTTGCGACCAGCCTCGGATGCTTTTTCACGATCGTTGGCGAAGTTACCGCCAGACTGTCCGCCTTTTTTCCCGGACTCTTGCGTCTTGTCACGATCGTTGCCGGCCTTGCCTGTATTTTTATTTCCGGTGGTCATGATAGCTCTCCGATATCTCTTAACGTTTCGCTAGTGATGTCCGTTGTCGCGATGGACACTTACTTCGATTACGTATCGGTTCACGGTGTTTTGATTATTTTTAACTGATCCGATGAGCGGTATTTCTCTACGTGAACTTGATCTAGTCATTTATCGCGATATAACTAAAGCAGCTATGTTCAATCGCAATGAATAATAAAGAATTGTAATTACACCGATGCCGCGCAGTTGGTTAAGCAGTTGGTTGAAGTTGCTTGAACCGAAACTACCTGAACCGCGGCAACGGCCGGTCGATCGGCTTGAGTGTCGACAGCGTGTCGCGGATCAGCGGCGCATCCTTTTCAATATCGTGCAGTCGATCGCGGATGCGCAGGGCCGTCGGATGCCCGCCTTGATGATCAACCCAGTCGGCAATCTCTTTGCAGGCGGCTGCGAGGCGCGCCTGGCGGGCGTCGAGCAGGGTGAGGAGGGTGGTGATGGACTCTTTCTCGGACATGGAACACCTCCGTTCGCTGAAACGGCTGAGTTGCAACACAAAGCCCGCGTGTCGCAAACCTTCAGATCAACTATAGAAGACCTGCGCGATCGTGCAAAAAATACCCGGCTCAGCTCGACGGCGAAACTCATTGTAGGAGTGAGCCTGCTCGCGATAGCGGTGTGTCAGTCGACATCTTCATCAGCTGACAGACCGCTATCGCGAGCAGGCTCACTCCTACAAGGGGGTACGTGCGACTCAGGACGCCTCGGTTACTTCGCACATGCGTTCGAGAAACATCGCCAAAGCCACTTCCTCGGCGCGCAAGCCTTTGCGTACTCGTGGGCGGGGCAGTTCGGCGAGGGCGCCGAGCATGAAATGCTCGACCACGGCGGGGTGGATGTAGCACTTGCGGCACACCGCGGGGGTGTTACCCAACTGTTTGGCGACGTTCTTTACGGCTTCGACCACGTGGCGCTTGGCTTCGGTTTCCGACTCATGCTGCAACTCGCGCAGCACCGACAAGGCCAGGGCGCTGCCCGCCCATGTGCGGTAGTCCTTGGCGGTGAACGCAGCGCCGGTCAGTTTCTGCAGATAGGCGTTGACGTCGGACGAGGTAACGGTATGCCGCTCGCCGTGTTCATCGAGGTACTGAAAAAGGTTCTGCCCGGGAATTTCCAGACAGCGCTTGATGATTCGCGCCAGGCGGCGATCCTTGACCGTGATCTGGTGCTCGATGCCGCTCTTGCCACGGAACTGGAACAGGATCGCGCTGCCGTTGACCTCGACGTGGCGGCTGCGCAACGTGGTCAGGCCATAGGAGCGATTGTCCCGCGCATATTGGGTATTGCCGACGCGGATCAGCGTGGCGTCGAGCAAGGTGATCACTGTTGCCATGACCTTGTCACGGCTGAAGCCCGGCGCATCGAGCAGCGCTTCAAGCTGGCGCCGCAGTTTTGGCAGGGCCAGGCCGAAGTCGCGCAGACGCGAGTATTTGTCGGCGTCGCGTACTTCGCGCCAGCGTGCGTGGTAACGGTACTGCTTGCGCCCGCGCGCATCGCGGCCGGTGGCTTGCAAATGCCCGCAGGGATCGGCGCAGATCCACACATCGGTATACGCCGGCGGCACCGCGAGGGCGTTGATGCGTTTGATTTCGTCCGGGTCGGTGATGCGCTGCCCCGACGGTTCGAAATAGACGAACTTGCCGCGCAGTTTTTTCCGGGTGATACCAGGCTGAGTGTCATCGACGTAATGCAGATCGGCGGGCAGGGCATCTGTCAGCACGGTATCGGGCATGGCGGTTTCCTTCGGTCATACGGCAGTCTGTAACAGGATTGACCGCAGGCGCTGGCCGTCGTGCCGAATGATTTACGCGAGCACCGCCACCGCCTTGATCTGCGCCCATAGCCGCTGGCCCGCATGCACGTTCAATTGATCCTTGGAAAACCGCGTGATCCGCGCCAGCAACGGCGTGCCTCCAGCGTCCAGTCGGATCAGCACATGGGCACTGTTGTCAGCCGCCTGTTCACTGACCACCGTCACCGGCAGACGATTAAGAATGCTGCTGGCGGCATCGTTGTGCAGCGCTAGACTGATGTCGCGGGCGTGCACTTTGCAGCGCAAGGCCTGGCCCACGGCCATCGGCGCATGGGTGACGCGAATGTTCATTTCCGTGGCCGGCAATTGCAGGCTGAGCAATTGATAGGTGGCATCGTAGGCGCTGACCTGGCCTTCGATGATGACCCCGGCGTCATCGCCCATCGCCAAGGGCAGGTCCAGACGCGCGAGGGTTTCGCCGATCGGGCCGCTGGCGAGGGCTTTGCCATCGCTGAGCAACACCAGATGATCGGCCAGCCGCGCGACTTCATCCTGCGCATGGCTGACGTACAGCAGCGGAATATCCAGTTCGTCATGCAGGCGTTGCAGGTACGGCAGGATTTCGCTTTTGCGCCGGCTGTCGAGAGCCGCCAGTGGTTCGTCCATCAGCAGCAGTTTCGGGCTGGTCAGCAGAGCGCGGGCGATGCCGACGCGTTGCCGCTCGCCACCGGACAGATGCTGCGGATGACGCTCGAGCAAATGGCCGATGCCGAGCAGTTCGGTGGCCTGGTTCATGTCGACCCGGCGTTGCGACCTGGCAATGCGTTTGCGGCCAAACTCCAGATTGGCCAGTACCGACAGGTGCGGAAACAGGCTGGCTTCCTGAAACACGTAGCCGAGCGCCCGTTTATGCGGCGCTACGAAAATGCCCTTGGCGCTGTCCTGCCAGACCTCGCCGTTGATCTGCACGAAGCCCTGTTCTGCGCGTTCCAGCCCGGCAATGCAGCGCAGGCAGGTGGTTTTGCCGGAGCCGGAATCACCAAACAGCGCGGTGACGCCGCGGCCCGGCACCTGCAGATCGACATCCAGCTCGAACCCGGAATAAGCGCGTTTCAGACGTACGTCAATCATCGATCAGCTCCAGCCTGCGCGGGTCTTGCGGCTGGAATACAGCGCCAGCAACACCAGAAACGAGAACACCAGCATCGCCCCGGACAGCCAGTGCGCCTGAGCATACTCCAGCGCTTCAACGTGGTCGTAGATCTGCACCGAGACCACCCGGGTCTTGTCGGGAATGTTGCCGCCGATCATCAGCACCACACCGAATTCACCGACGGTGTGGGCGAAGCCGAGAATCGCTGCGGTGACAAAACCGGGGCGCGCCAGCGGCAGGATCACGCTGAAGAACGTGTCCCAGGGATTGGCACGCAACGTTGCGGCCACTTCCAGCGGGCGAGTGCCGATCGCCGAAAAGGCATTCTGCAACGGCTGCACCACGAACGGCAGGGAGTAGATCACCGAGCCGATTACCAGCCCGGTGAAACTGAACGTCAGCGTACCCAGCCCCAGCCATTGGGTGAACTGCCCGAGAAAACCGTGTGGCCCCAGCGCCAGCAACAGATAAAAGCCGATCACCGTCGGCGGCAGCACCAGCGGCAGGGCGACGATGGCGCCAATCGGGCCGCGCAACCATGACGATGTGCGCGACAGCCATAAGGCGATCGGCGTGCCAATTACCAGCAGGATCACGGTGGTCAGCGACGCCAGTTTCAGGGTCAGCCAGATGGCGGCGAAATCGGCACTGGTCAATGACATTTACAGTTGATATCCGTAGGACTTGATCACCGCAGCGGCTTTCGGGCCCTTGAGATAATCCACCAGGGCCTTGGCGGCGACGCTGTCCTTGCCTTTGTTCAAGATCACCGCATCCTGTTTGATCGGATCATGCAGGGTGGCCGGGACTATCCACGCCGAACCGCTGCTGACTTTGCCGTCCTTGTAGATTTGCGACAGGGCGACAAAGCCCAGTTCGGCGTTGCCGGTGGAGACGAACTGATAAGCCTGAGTGATGTTCTGACCTTCGACGATTTTTGCTTTGGTAGCGTCGGTCAGTTGGAGTTTCTCCAGCACCTGTGTGGCGGCCAGGCCGTAAGGCGCGGCTTTCGGATTGGCGATGGACAGGTGCTGGTATTGGCTGGTTTTCAGCACCTCGCCTTTCGAGTCCACATAACCTTCCTTCGCCGACCACAGCGCCAGCGTGCCGATGGCGTAGGTGAAGCGTGAACCTTTGACGGTTTCGCCTTCCTGTTCAAGTTTTTCCGGGGTCGTGTCGTCAGCGGCGAGGAACACCTGGAAGGGCGCGCCGTTCTTGATCTGGGTGTAGAACTGCCCGGTCGCGCCATAAGCAGCAACCAGTTTGTGGCCAGTGTCTTTTTCGAAGTCGGCAGCAATGGCCTGGATGGGCGCGGTGAAATTGGCGGCAACTGCCACTTGCACTTCGTCAGCCTGCGCGGCGCCGATGCTGAAGAGTGCTAGGAGTGAAGCGAGGCAGGCAGGGGCAACGCGTGTGGCAGCCAGGGTCATGTAGAAAGCTCCGTGATCGGCGGTTAGTGCTCTGTTTGTGATAACGCCGATACACGGGCGCTATCGCTATATAAAGAAATATATAGCGAGACGCCGCCAAGTGGCGAGGGATTAAATCCGCTCGCCGCATGAATTCATTGACGATTGAGTTTCGCCAATCCGCCTTCGGCGAGTTGCCGGGTGAGTTCGGCGCTGCCGATGTCCTTGCCCAGCGTGAGCGCCTGACCGGCCCAAAGATTGGCGAAGTCCGCGTCATCCTTGGCTCGCAGTGGCATGAGTGCACCGCCGGCCAACGGAAAGGCTGGCGCCTGCGCGGACATCGGGCCGAGTTCGCGCATCGCCCGATTGACAATGCCCCGTGCCGGACGCCCGGTGAAAATATTGGTGATGGCGGTCTCGCTGTCTTTTGCAGTCCGCAGAGCCTTGTGATGCGAGGCGCTGACTTTCGCTTCCGGGGTAAACAGGTACGCCGTGCCGACTTGCACTGCCGAGGCGCCGAGCATGAACGCTGCTGCAACGCCCCGGGCATCGCTGACTGCGCCAGCCGCTATCACCGGCACTTTCACCGCGTCGACCACCTGCGGCACCAGCGCGAAAGTGCCGACCTGCGTGCTCAGATCCTCGCTGAGGAACATCCCCCGATGCCCACCCGCCTCATAACCCATGGCGATGATCGCGTCGCAGCCGTGCTGCTCCAGCCAGATTGCTTCTTCGACCGTGGTGGCAGACGAGAGGATTTTCGCCCCGGTGGCCTTGACCCGATCGAGCAGGTTTTTCTCCGGCAGACCGAAATGAAAACTCACCACCTCGGGCCGGAATTCTTCGAGCACAGCGCACGCGGCTTCATCGAAAGGTGCACGGTTGGACACCGGCGTCGGGGCCTCGAAATCGGCGCCCAGTTCGCGGTAGTAGGGTTCGAGGAGGTTTTTCCAGTCACGGGCTCGCTGGTCATCGGGCGTCGGTGGTTGATGGCAGAAGAAATTGACGTTGAACGGCTTGCTGGTGTGCTGGCGGATGGTTTTCAGTTCTTCGCGCAGTTGCTCGATGCTCAGCATCGCTGCCGGCATTGAACCGAGGCCGCCAGCGTTGCACACGGCAATCACCATCGAAGAGTTGGTCGCGCCGGCCATCGGGCCCTGGATGATCGGCAGTTCGATACCGAGAAGATCAAGGATGCGGGTGTCTGGCCACTGACTCATATAGCAATTCTCCGAACGATGAAACGGGCAGGGACGGCAACCGGTTTTAGCAGCAAAACCGGCTGCGGGGCCAGTCTGAAATTCTGAACATCACGTGCAGTTTTTCAGCGTCGATGCAGTCCGCCACCTCCACCGCCGCCAAACGAGCGGTTCATCATTTGCGAGGACCGGTTGTAGTTGTGCGTGCGCTGGTTGCCGAGATTGCGCGCGGCGGATTCGCGATTGAGGTTTTGTAGCTGCGCATTGTTGTTCGCGGGTTGGGTTCGGTTGGCACCGCCGCCGGCCACGGACTGCCACCCATTGTCGGTTTTCTTGTAAACGTTGCCGTCGCGCCCGGCATAAACGTTGTCACCGACGCGGGCGGCGCCGCCGTTGCGGCCGTGAATGCCGCCGTATTGCGTGGTGTTGCCAGTATTGGGGTTGTAGACCGCGCCGCGATTGGCGCTGACTTTAGTTCCGGTGCGGACGTTGCCGGCCGTCACCCGTTCGCCAACGATCGCGCCGCCGTTCGGTCCGGCCGCTACGCCGCTGCGTCCGCCGGCGTAATTCCCGGTATAGGCGTTGTGCACCGCGCCACGCTGGCCAGCGGCGGCAATACCGGTGCGCGAGTTGTACGAGGCACCGACCTCACCGGCCCAGCGATTGCCGGTCCAGGCGTTGTAGCCAGCGCCGTGACGGCTGACGGTCGCGCGGTCGCCCCACTGATGATAAAGATTGCCGGTGGTCCCGGCCCAGCCACCCGGGCCCCATGCCACGGCACCGCCGCGATAACCGTAGGCCGCGCCGCCCCAGGCCAGCGGCGCCGGGTACAGACGCGGACCCCATGCGTAACCCCAGCCGTAATTTCCCCACCACGGATACGCGCCCCAACCCCAGCCCATCGCGTTCGTGCTGCCGCCCCAGCTCCAGCCGAAACCGAAGCCGAAGGTCCAGCCGGTCCACGGCGTGTAGCGGATCGCGACGCCGAAACCATAGGTCACCGGCGGCCCGTACCAGACACTGCCGACCCACGGCGTGTACGGATAACCGGTGCCATACACCACGACGCCGGTCGCCGGGTCCAGCGTCGAGCCTTGATAACCTGGGGTGTAGCCGACCACCACGGTATCGCCACTGGACTCGTAAACCTTCACGTAGGTGAGGTAATGCATCGGTGAACCGGGCGGGATCGAATAAATCACCGCTGGGACTGAAGTAGCCACGCTCCAGGGGCCGTCCACCGAGGTGGCGCTGAACCAGATGCCATTCTCCACGGCCCACCAACTGTCGTTGTCGACACGAATGATCGGCGTGGCGCTGTTGATCACGTATTGCAGTGGCGTATTGCTGATCGCTTTGAGCTGCGGCTCGCCGTCAAATTGCGGTGTGGTCATCTTCACCGCGCTTTTCCTGATCGCCGAGGTCTGCGGGATGGTGGCGGCAATCGCAGCCTCCTGAGCCTGTGGCGTACCGGCGACCGAAGCCTTGACGTTCTCTTTCGCGCTGTCGTCAGGAATATTGGCAAAGTCGGCCGGCAGTTTGTCTGCCGGGACAAAGGTCCATGGTCCGTTCATGTCGCTGGCGCGAAACCAGCGCCCGGAAATCAGCACGTAACTGTTCTGATCCCCGATTTCCTTGAAGATGTGCCCGGTGGTGTTGCTCACGTACAACAGGCTGGTGCCCTGAATCGGTTGCCATTGCGCGGCGCCGTCGGTGACCAGCAGTTCCGTTGGCGTAGTGGCGATGAAGATTTTCGGCTGTGGCGGCTTGGCAAGGCTGGGGACCTTGTCCTTCGGATCGCTTTGCCCGGTGAGCAGGTCCACCTGGCGACTGTTGATCGCCGCCTGTCTGGCTTTTTCCAGATTGGCCGGCGGCGCAGCAAGGCGCGTGTAATCGCCGTTCAATTTATCTGCAACCAGCCAGCCGTCGAATACATGCAGGTAGTGTTTGCCTTGTGCATCCTTGAGCAGCAATGGGCGCGTGTTGATCACCCGTTGCAGCTCGGTACCTTCCACTGGCCGATAAGCCGCCTCACCGTCGATGTACACGAGGATTGCCGGGCTGTCGGAGCTGACGATGGTCGGCGGAGTGTTTTCCAGTGGTGCGCCGTCGGCTTTCCGTTCGGCGTTCAGCACGCCGACTGCCGCTTCCAGTTGATCGAGGGAGATGGTTTTCTTGCGGCTCTCGGCATCTTTTTTCAGGATTGAGAGCCATGTATTGGCCTGTTTGGCATCGGCGGGAAACTCGGCTTTGAGGATCTGGTACTGATCGAGCGCGACCCAGCGAGTGGCCTTGTCTACGAGAGTGTGAGCGCTGAACTCGACGATGCCATAGGTGGATTTGCCGTCGGCGGCCGTGGCTTCGACGGCCGCGCGGGCATTGAGTGTGTAGCCGTCCCAGTTGTCGAGCTGCGGCTGATACACCGTCAGCTTGCTCTTGCCGCTGCTGATCACTTGCGGCCAGGTCGGCTCGCTTGGCGCCGCATCCGGCTTTGCTGCAGGGGCGGCTGCCCAAGCATTGCCAAGCGTCAGCAGACACAACATCAGCAACGTGGGTAAAGCGCGCAGGAAAAGCATCGTCAGCTCCATCGACAGGCCGGTTTGCAAGGCGAAACCGGAAAAACACAACCGTCGAAAAAGCATAGCCGCCCGCCATGGATTCACCCGGCTGATTGAGCGGTTAGCGCAAAGTCGAGTGTGGCAATGTGTTGCGATGTGCTATTTCAAGGCATGCTTTCTTTCAAATCATCTTCGAGAGGCCGTCATGTTCAACGCCATTCTGATCGACAAAGACGACAACGGTTATCGCGCCAACCTGCAGCAAATCGATGAGCAACAGTTACCCGAAGGCAACGTCAGCGTGAACGTGGCGTACAGCACGCTGAATTTCAAGGATGGGCTGGCGATCACCGGCAGCAGTCCGGTGGTGCGCAAGTTTCCCATGGTGCCGGGGATCGATCTGGCGGGAACGGTCGAGTCCAGTTCGCACCCGGATTTCAAGGCCGGCGATCAGGTGCTGCTCAACGGTTGGGGCGTCGGTGAAAACCACTGGGGCGGACTGGCGCAGAAAGCCCGCCTCAATGGCGACTGGCTTATTCCGCTGCCCAAGGCCTTTACGCCGGCGCAAGCGATGGCCGTTGGCACGGCAGGTTATACGGCGATGCTGTGCATTCTGGCGCTGGAGCGTCATGGGGTAAAACCGGATCAAGGCGAAGTGCTGGTCACTGGCGCCAATGGCGGGGTCGGCAGCTTTGCCATTGCCTTGCTCAGCACGTTGGGATACCGAGTGGTGGCCTCAACGGGCCGGGTGTCCGAGCATGAATATCTGCAGCAACTGGGCGCTGCTGAAATCATCGATCGGGCCACCTTGTCCGAGCCGGGCAAGCCGTTGGCCAAGGAGCGCTGGGCGGCGGTGGTCGATTCGGTCGGTAGTCACACGCTGGCGAATGCTTGCGCCAGCACACGCTCCGAAGGTGTGGTCGCGGCGTGCGGACTGGCTCAGGGCATGGATTTTCCGGCCTCGGTAGCGCCGTTCATTCTGCGCGGTGTGACGCTGGCCGGGATCAACAGCGTGACTCAGCCCAAGGCGCGCCGTATCGAGGCCTGGGACCGACTGGCCAGGGATCTGGATTTCTCCTTGCTAAAGCTGATCAGTCACGAAATCAGTTTGCGCGAGGCACTTGAGGCCGCGCCCAGACTGCTTGCCGGGCAACTGCGGGGCAGGGTGGTGGTCGACGTCAATCGTTGAGTTCGCGCGCCAGTAACTGACGCTTGCGCTCGACGCCCCAGCGGTAGCCGGAAAGATTGCCGTCGCTGCGCACCACGCGGTGGCAGGGAATCGCCACCGCCAAGCGGTTGGCGCCGCACGCCTGAGCCACCGCGCGCATCGAAGTCGGTGCGCCGATGCGTTGCGCGATCTCGGCGTAACTGGCGGTGCTGCCTGCGGGGATCTCGCGCAGCGCCTGCCAGACGCGCTCCTGAAACGCGGTGCCGCGTATATCCAGCGGCAAGGTCAGGCCCGTCGCCGGTGCTTCGACAAAGCCGACGACGCTGGCGATCAACTGTTCGAAATCACGGTCGGCACCGATCAGGTTGGCGTTGCGAAATTGATCCTGCAGGTCGCAGACCAACTTATGTGGATCGTCGCCCAGCAGAATCGCGCAAATCCCCCGTTCACTCTGCGCCACCAGAATCGCCCCAAGCGAACATTGGCCGACGGCAAAGCGAATGTCGTTGTTCTGTCCGGCGCCGCGGTAGTCAGTCGGCTTCATGCCCAGCAGTTGATCGGCTGCTGCGTAGAAACGGCTGTTGGAATTGAAGCCCGCGTCATACAGCGCATCGGTCACCGAACCGCCGTCCGCCAGTCGTGCACGCAGCTTGCGCGAGCGTTGCGCCGTGGCGTAAGCCTTGGGCGTCAGGCCTGTCGCAGCTCTGAATATTCGATGGAAATGAAAAGGGCTGAGCCCGGCGCTGGCCGCTAGGTTGTCGAGCGCCGGCAACGTCTCGGACGCCTCGATCTGCCGACAGGCCGCAGCAATGATCGCTGCTTGCTGCGCGTCATTCTGGACCTTGCTGGCGCGTTTGCTTGGACGATACCCGGCAGCTTCGGCCAGTTCAGGGGTATCGAAAAACTCGACGTTCTGCGGTTTGGGCAAGCGCGCAAGGCTGCTCGGACGGCAATAGACGCCGGTGGTCTTTACCGCGTAGACAAATTGCCCGTCAGCACTCGGGTCGCGGGCAACCACGGCGGCCCAACGTGGATCGTCTTCAATGTTGATGGTGTTCGAAAGCGTTTCCATGACGAGTAATCCGTTGACCTGTTTGGCTCAGGTTAACCAGCATCGTAGCTCGCAACACTCCGCGCCTTGCGGTCAAACTTTTACTGATCCCCGGCGACGCGGAAGGTGATGTTGATACGTCGTTCGCCCAAGCGTGGGTGATGGCCGGGTTTGACCGGCAGCACGCCGTGATAGCGCAGGCGATCCGCGCCGCCCCAGACCACCATGTCGCCATGCAGCAGCGGGATGCGCTGGCTTTTATCGCTGCGCTCGAAGCCGCCAAACAAAAACATCGCCGGCAGACCCAGCGACAATGAAACGATGGGCGCAGCAAAGCCCTTTTCGTCTTTGTCCTGATGCAATGACATCTTGGCGCCGGGGACATACTGGTTGATCAGGCAGGAATCGGCATGGAAATCCTTGAAGCCGGCTTGCGCTGCCGCCTCGTGCGCCAGATCGGCAAACACCGCCGGCATCGACGGCCAGGGCAAGCCGCTGAGTGGATCGACGCTGGAATAGCGGTAACCGCTGCGATCGGTGATCCAGCCCAGTTGCCCGCAACTGCTGGTGCCGACCGACATGCTGAACCCACCCGGCGTCACCATGTGGCGGAGCGGAGCGGCAGCAAGAATGGCCTCGAGCGCCGTCAGCAGTTGCTCGACCCGAGGCGAGGCGAACCCGCGCAGCACCCACGATTGCTCGCCAATCTGCTCGGCGCGGGGTTGCTGTACGGGTTCGTTGTCGGCGAACAGGTCAAAGGTGGTCGGTTGCATGGTGTCGGTTACAGCGCTTTGCTGACCTTGATGTCACTGAGCTCTTCATCAGCGTGCATTTTTTTCAGCGCCGCTTTCGCTTCCTCGTCAGTGCCGTTTTTGAGTTCTGCGAAGTCGAAACGCTGCTCGCCGTCCAGTTTGTACTTGATCACATATTTGGTTGTTTGCGCCACGGTGGTGGTTTCCTTTCAGAATAGGCTGCGCGTCTCAGCTCAGTTTGGTGCTGGAGCGACGGATGATCTTGATCGAATGGGTCAGCGTCGGCTTGCGCGTCACGCTGATTGCGCGGCGATTGACGGTGTCGATGGTGATGTTCCAGAAGCCGGTGCTCGGCGCGGTGATGCGCGCCGGGAAGGTGTCGAACGCGCCGCCGTGATAGGTATGACGGCCGCCGTTTTTGAAGCTGCGGAAGTTGGCGTCGTTCATCAAACGGATGTTGCACATCTGCGAGCATTGAATGACGACGATGTCGTCTTCGTTGAGGTGCTCGCGCTGGTGAATGAATTTCATGGGCGCCTCCAGAAGGGCTTTTTCTACTAAATCAAAACGATAGCTTGTCGATGGACGCAGTTTATCAGCCCGCACGGGTTATTATCTGGCCGTCGGGCGATGCTTTGACAAATTTTGAACAGATATTCGCAATGGCATGCGGGTTAAATGCGCAAGGCCCCGGAGAAAAGCGGCATTCATGCTGTCGGACGGTCTTTAACGGAGGATTTATATGAAGTGGGGTGTGGCGTGTGTGCCGTTGATTCTGGCGATGGCCGGTTGTGCAAATGTTTCCGAAATCAATGAAACGCTGCCAACCATGAGCGTGATCTCCGGCAAAAAGCCTCAGGAGTACGCGCAGTGCCTGACCGACAAGCTTGCTGACAGCCGTGGTGCGCTGCAGGTCCAGCCGCAGAAGGATGGGGTTCGGGTGATCGTCCCGGGCAAACTGTCTTCAGGCCCGGCAGCGGTGTTTGATATCGAAGATCGTGCTGGCGGCAGCAGCATCAAACTGCACGAGCGAATGTCCAATGTGCCGGTTCGCCCCCACGATGTGCAGAAAGCCGCGAACGCCTGTATTTCCGGCTGATAGACTACTGAACATCAGCATCCGATGCCGTCACAGTCCTGCTGTGACGGCATTGTCATTTTTGGAGTTGCGATGAAGCGAGAGCACGTGCGCGAGCGCCATGCAGAGGGCCTTGTCTCTGCCACCCATATCATCCAGAACCCGGCGAATCCCGGTGAATGGATCGTGTTTTTCAAGAAGAGTGCAGGGCGCAGCTACTTCTTGGTGGACGACAATGATGAAGTCGAGTCTTTCAGTCGGCTCGACGAGTTGATCGAGGTCGTCCGTGGCCTCGGGATCAAGTTCGCCGAAATCCACATGTAGCGACTATTTGCATACGACCACGACGTTGCGGGTCTTGTAATTGCCGACGTCGACGCCGAGGGTTTTATCATCTTCCTTTGGCGCCGGTGTGCCGTCGGTGCCGACGATGCGATAGCCGGTGCCTGCGCAAGAAGCGTCGGCTTTCTCGTAGCACATTGCCCAGGAGTTGGCTTCGCCGGAGCAATCGATGCTCAGGCCCTGTTCGCCATTGTTCAGATAGGTCGGCTGCGAGGTGGCACAGCCGCTCAGTACCAATGCCGCGAAGAGCGGCTGCAGTTTGTTCAGGTTCATGGTTGCGTGGTCTTCAAGTGGGGGACTGGAGGCTCTGACAGCGCCGCGATGAAAAGGTTATAGCGATTGGCCACTTGTTTGCCAACAAGGCACAAAAAAGCCCTGCGTGCTGGCAGGGCCTGGGGCGTGCGGCAACGGGATCAGTCCTGATCTTTGCCACGACGCTTGGATGATGCAGGCGTATCGGTGAATACCGAGGCCACATCCGTCGCCATCTGTTCACTGTCGAAAGGCCCGGCGATGTGTTCGCCATTGGTGGTGGTCAGCGTCCACTTGCCGTCTTTCTTGTCGATCACATACCCGTTGATGATTTTTACCGCGGCCATCTAGTCTGTCTCATTCGCTGGTTCAAAGGCGTCATGATAGCGGCAAATGCTCGCATTGGGAGCTGATAAGCGTATGGTGACCCCGATGCTCACGATCCTGGGCTACGCTGAATTCGCCGCTGAAAAACCTCGACGGAACTATCCGCGCGAATATTTCTCTATGTTGGCATCGGTTAGCCAGCGCGGGGCATTGTAAGGCGCACGCCGCCTGATTAGACTGCCTCGAAACTCGTACACACAGCCTTTTCAAGGACTTATATGATCAAGAAATGCTTGTTTCCAGCAGCCGGTTACGGCACTCGCTTCCTCCCAGCGACCAAAGCCATGCCTAAAGAAATGCTGCCGGTGGTAAACAAGCCACTGATCCAGTACGGCGTTGAAGAAGCACTGGACGCGGGCCTGACTGAAATCTCCATCGTTACCGGTCGTGGCAAGCGTGCTCTGGAAGACCACTTCGACATCAGCTACGAGCTGGAAAACCAGATCAAGGGCACCGACAAGGAAAAATACCTGGTCGGCATCCGCAAGCTGCTGGACGAGTGCTCGTTCTCCTACACCCGTCAGACCGAAATGAAGGGTCTGGGCCACGCGATCCTGACTGGCCGCCCGCTGATCGGTGACGAACCGTTCGCCGTGGTACTGGCGGACGATCTGTGCGTCAACATCGACGGCGACGGCGTGCTGACCCAGATGGTCAAGCTGTACAAACAATTCCGCTGCTCGATCGTCGCCATCCAGGAAGTCGATCCGCAAGAAACCAACAAGTACGGTGTGATTGCTGGCGAAATGATCCGCGACGACATCTATCGCGTGCACAGCATGGTCGAGAAGCCGAAGCCGGAAGACGCGCCGTCGAACCTGGCGATCATCGGTCGTTACATCCTGACCCCGGACATCTTCGACCTGATCGAACAGACCGAGCCAGGCAAGGGCGGTGAAATCCAGATCACCGACGCCCTGATGAAACAGGCCCAGAACGGCTGCGTCATGGCCTACAAGTTCAAGGGCAAGCGTTTCGACTGCGGTGGCGCTGAAGGCTACATCGACGCGACCAACTTCTGCTTCGAAAACTTCTACAAGACTGGCAAGGCCTACTAAAAGCTTTTGCCCCGTCTGCAAGATAAAGCCACCTTCGGGTGGCTTTTTCATTTTCCGTCCTTATATAAACGGCAGTGCTTGCCCAATGGATGACTGCGGGTATGCTGATGGCCTGCCGAGGAGATAGAAATGGCCTACGATTTTGACCTTTATGTGATTGGTGCCGGTTCCGGCGGTGTGCGGGCTGCGCGGTTTGCTGCCGGTTTCGGGGCGAAAGTGGCGGTGGCCGAGAGTCGTTATCTGGGCGGGACCTGCGTCAACGTCGGCTGCGTGCCGAAAAAGCTGCTGGTTTACGGCGCGCACTTTGCCGAGGACTTCGAGCAGGCGTCCGGTTTTGGCTGGAGCCTGGGCGAAGCGAACTTCGACTGGGCCACGCTGATCGCCAACAAGGATCGCGAGATCAATCGCCTCAACGGCATTTACCGCAATCTTCTGGTCAACAGTGGCGTGACCCTGCACGAGGCGCACGCCAAAATCGTCGGGCCGCACGAGGTCGAGGTCAATGGTGAGCGCTTCACCGCGAAGAACATTCTGATCGCCACCGGCGGCTGGCCGCAGATCCCTGAGATCCCAGGGCATGAACACGCGATCGGTTCGAACGAGGCGTTCTTCCTCAAAGAGCTGCCCAAGCGGGTGCTGGTGGTGGGTGGCGGTTATATCGCCGTCGAGTTCGCCGGAATCTTCCACGGCCTCGGTGCCAACACGACGCTGCTGTATCGCGGCGATCTGTTCCTGCGTGGTTTCGACGGCTCGGTACGCAAGCATCTGCAGGAAGAGTTGACCAAGCGCGGTCTCGATCTGCAATTCAATGCCGACATCGCACGCATTGACAAGCAGGCCGACGGTAGCTTGAAAGCAACGCTCAAGGATGGTCGTGTACTCGAAGCCGATTGCGTGTTCTACGCCACCGGCCGACGTCCGATGCTGGACAACCTTGGCCTGGAAAACACCGATGTGCAGCTCGACGACAAGGGCTTCATCAAAGTCGACGACGAGTATCAAACCACCGAGCCGTCAATTCTCGCGCTGGGCGATGTCATCGGTCGCGTGCAATTGACCCCGGTCGCACTGGCTGAAGGCATGGCCGTGGCTCGACGCTTGTTCAAGCCAGAGCAATATCGCCCGGTGGATTACAAGATGATCCCGACGGCGGTGTTCAGCCTGCCGAACATCGGCACGGTCGGTCTGAGCGAAGAGGAAGCGCGCGAATGCGGCCATGAGGTGGTGATTTTCGAAAGCCGCTTCCGGCCGATGAAGCTGACCCTGACTGACTGTCAGGAGAAAACCCTGATGAAACTGGTGGTCGACGCCAGGACTGACAAGGTGCTTGGCTGCCATATGGTCGGCCCGGACGCTGGCGAGATCGTGCAGGGCCTGGCGATTGCCTTGAAGGCCGGCGCGACCAAGCGCGACTTCGACGACACCATCGGGGTGCACCCGACGGCCGCCGAAGAGTTCGTCACCATGCGCACACCGGTCAGCGCTTAAACATCCTTCGCTTTGGCCGAGTCTGGCGCTGCTGCAACGGCAGCCGCCAGACGCTGGCTGTCTTCCAGGCTTGCCTGAGCCTTGAGCAATTCCTTTTCCAGTGACTGATTGAGCTGCGTCTGCTCGTCGACGCTCTGTTTGAGCGCCTGGCTTTCCAGTGTCGCCACGCGTAGACGTTCCTGGAGCAGGGTGCGCTCGCTGTCCATGCGCGTGGCCTGCTCGAGCAATTGATCCTGACGCTGATTGCTCTGCTTGAGCTGGTCCTGCAGCAGGTTCAGCTCACGCTGGGTGCCACGGTTCTCGGTGAGCAGACGTTCGTTGTCGCGGTGCAGCTGTGTGATCTCATCCTGACGCACCAGCGCGCTCTGCTGGGCTTGACGCAATTCTGCCTGTATCTGCTGGAGCTGCCCTTCATGGCGGGCCTGCTCCTGCTCGCGCTGTTCCTTGGTCGCATTGCGGTAATGCTCCAGCGCATCGCGGGCGTGCAGGTGTTTTTCTTCCAGTGAGCGAATCTGCTCGTCCTTATCCTGCAAGCGCAATTCAAAGTCGGCCAATGCCTGATTCAGGCCAGCGTTGCGCGTCTGTTCGGTTTGCAGCATCGAGCGGGTGCTGGTCAGCGCTTCGGATTCGCGTTGCAGCGCGGCACCCTGAATATCGTGGTCGTGTTCGAGTTTTTCCAGCGCCTGGCGAGCCTGTTTCAGCTCGGCTTCCAGTGCTTCGCGTTGCTCTTCGAACTGCTCGCGTGCTTGCTCGATGGGCTCTTGCGCCTGCTCTTTGAGGCGCTGGGCGAGGCGAGAGACGAGGGCGGTCAGCTCATCATCGATTGGTTCTGCCGACGCTTCCGTCGGCTGGGCACCATCGTCCAATTCTTTCAGATAGCGATGGATCGTGGTTTTCGAGCCGGTGTTGCCCATTTCGATGCGTACTGCATCGATGCTCGGGTGTTCGCCGCGAGCCAGAATCGCAGTGCGCGCGATTTGCACCAGTGCTTTGGTAATGCCGCCACGGGCCATGTGAACTCCTACGGTTACGTACTGTGGTACATGCCACTAAAGTACGGAGTGTACCACGCTGAGAATAGAGGTAAATCATTGAAATAAAACAGGCGGGATATACTGGTATTACCCAATGTCAGACGGCAAAATGCGCATCTGCATGCCTGATCCAGTACACCAGCGAGAAAACCGCCCATGAGTGACATCGATCGCTATCTGCAAGCCGCCACCCGTGACAACACCCGCCGCAGCTATCGCATGGCCATCGAGCATTTCGAGGTGTCGTGGGGCGGTTTCTTGCCGGCCACCGCCGACAGCGTTGCGCGTTATCTGGTGGAGCACGCCGGCGTGTTGTCGATCAATACGCTGAAATTGCGTCTGTCGGCGCTGGCGCAGTGGCACAACAGCCAAGGGTTTGCCGACCCGACCAAGGCGCCAGTGGTGCGCAAGGTGTTCAAGGGGATTCGCGCGTTGCATCCAGCGCAGGAAAAACAGGCCGAGCCGTTGCAGCTGCAGGATCTGCAGCGAGTGATCGATTGGCTGGAGCACGAGGCGCAGACCGCCCGGCAAGAGCAGGACCGCCCGACATTGCTCAAGGCCCATCGTGATCGTGCGCTGATTCTGCTGGGTTTCTGGCGGGGCTTCCGCAGCGACGAGTTGTGCCGCTTGCAGGTCGAGCATGTGCAGGCGAGTGCCGGCAAGGGAATCACGTTGTATCTGCCGCGCAGTAAGGGTGATCGGGAAAATCTCGGACAGACCTATCAAGCCCCGGCCTTGTTGAAGCTGTGCCCGGTGCAGGCCTATATCGACTGGATCACAGAGGCAGCGCTGGTGCGCGGCGCGGTTTTCCGCAGCATTGATCGCTGGGGCAATCTGAGCGAAGAGGGCCTGCACGCCAACAGCATCATTCCTCTGCTGCGTCAGGCCTTGCAGCGAGCCGGGATTGCCGCCGCCGGTTATACCAGTCACTCGTTACGACGCGGCTTTGCAACTTGGGCGCATCAAAGCGGTTGGGATCTGAAATCGCTGATGAGTTACGTCGGCTGGAAGGACATGAAATCCGCCATGCGCTATGTTGAGGTCAGCCCATTCCAGGGAATGGCTCGGATTATGGATAAGCCGGATCAACCGTAGAGATCGTTTTCTTCTATTAATACAGTCAGCTAATAGCGAAAACAAATCAGCAGTATCAGGTTTGCCAATGAGCCTTCCGTCGAGTGAGTGGGTAGGATTCACCCATCAACTTCATAACCCCTGACGGAGAGTCATCGATGCCTATCATCAACAGCCAAGTAAAACCGTTCAAAGCTACCGCGTTCAAAAACGGCGACTTCGTTCAAGTCTCGGATGCTGACTTGAAAGGCAAGTGGTCCGTAGTGTTCTTCTACCCAGCCGACTTCACCTTCGTGTGCCCGACCGAGCTGGAAGACCTGGCCGACAACTACGCTGAGTTCAAGAAGCTGGGCGTGGAAATCTACAGTGTTTCGACCGACACCCACTTTGCTCACGCTGCCTGGCACAACACTTCGCCAGCCATCGGCAAAATCGAATACACCATGATCGGCGACCCGACCCACGTCATCTCCCGCAACTTCGACGTGCTGATCGAAGAAGCTGGCCTGGCTGACCGTGGCACTTTCGTGATCAACCCTGAAGGCCAGATCAAAATCGTTGAACTGAACGATGGCGGCGTTGGCCGTGACGCTTCCGAGCTGCTGCGCAAGATCAAGGCTGCTCAGTACGTCGCTGCACACCCAGGCGAAGTTTGCCCGGCCAAGTGGAAAGAAGGCGAGGCCACTCTGGCTCCGTCCCTGGACCTGGTTGGCAAGATCTGAGTCTGTGACATGCAACGCAGGGCGGTACGCCGCACCTTCTTAAGTTAGCTGCACCGCCCAATAAAAATGCCCGGGCGAGATTCGCTCGGGCTTTTTTTCGCCTCAAACAAAGGAAATCGCCCGTATGTTGGACGCCAATCTTAAAGCCCAGTTGAAATCGTACCTGGAACGGGTCACCCAACCGATCGAGATCGTTGCATCCCTCGACGACGGTGCGAAATCCCGTGAAATGCTTGACCTGCTGAAAGACGTTGCCAGTCTTTCGAGCCAGATTACCTTGATCGACAGCGGTGACGACGCGCGCAAGCCATCGTTCTCGATCAACCGCCCCGGAGCCGACATCAGCCTGCGTTTTGCCGGTATCCCGATGGGCCACGAATTCACTTCCCTGGTGTTGGCCCTGCTGCAAGTCGGCGGCCATCCGTCGAAGGCCAGCGTTGAAGTGATCGAGCAGATCCGCTCGCTCAAAGGCGAGTTCAGCTTCGAGACGTATTTCTCGCTGTCCTGCCAGAACTGCCCGGACGTCGTCCAGGCGTTGAACCTGATGGCCGTGCTCAACCCGAACATCCACCACGTCGCCATCGACGGCGCGTTGTTCCAGGACGAAGTCAACGATCGCAAGATCATGGCTGTGCCGAGCATCTACCTGAACGGCGAAAACTTCGGCCAGGGCCGCATGGGTCTGGAAGAAATCCTCGCCAAACTCGACACCGGCGCCATCGTGCGTCAGGCCGAGAAGATCAGCGCCAAGGAAGCCTTTGATGTACTGGTCGTCGGCGGGGGCCCGGCCGGCGCTTCGGCCGCGATCTATGCCGCACGCAAAGGCATCCGCACCGGTGTCGCCGCTGAGCGCTTCGGCGGTCAGGTACTGGACACCATGGCCATCGAAAACTTCATTTCCGTACAGGAAACCGAAGGCCCGAAACTGGCCACGGCGCTGGAAGAACACGTCAAGCAGTACGACGTCGACATCATGAACCTGCAACGTGCCGACAAGCTGATCCCGGGCAAGAATGGCGAGCTGCACGAAGTCCGCTTCGCCAGCGGTGCAACCCTCAAAGCCAAGAGCGTAATCCTCGCGACCGGCGCACGCTGGCGCGAAATGAACGTCCCGGGCGAGCAGGAATACCGCAACAAAGGTGTGGCGTACTGCCCGCACTGCGACGGCCCGCTGTTCAAGGGCAAGCGTGTGGCGGTGATCGGCGGCGGTAACTCCGGCGTTGAAGCAGCCATCGATCTGGCCGGTATCGTCTCGCACGTCACGCTGCTGGAGTTCGACGTGCAACTGCGCGCCGACGCCGTATTGCAACGCAAACTGCACAGCCTGCCGAACGTCACCGTGATCACCAGTGCGCAAACCACTGAAGTCACCGGCAACGGCGAGAAGGTCAACGGCCTGCGCTACAAGGATCGCAGCGCTGATGAGCTGCGCACGGTCGAACTGGAAGGCATCTTCGTGCAGATCGGTCTGCTGCCCAACACCGATTGGCTGAAGGGCACCATCGAGCTGTCGCCGCGTGGCGAGATTATTGTCGATAACCGTGGCGAGACTTCGATCCCGGGGATCTTCGCAGCCGGTGATGTGACGACTGTGCCTTACAAGCAGATCGTGATTGCGGTAGGCGAGGGCGCCAAGGCTTCGCTGAGTGCGTTCGATCACTTGATCCGGACTTCGGCACCGGCGTAATTGCCACCTCGAAAACGAAAAAACCCATGAGTGATCATGGGTTTTTTTATGCGCGCGTAAAGCTGCCCCTCACCCCAGCCCTCTCCCGAGGGAGAGGGAGCCGACCGAGCGGTCTGGCGTTTTCTGTCAACCGGAAAGATCCAGTCGATTATGGGTTCACCGCCAATCGTTCAGGTCGGTGTAATTCTCCAACATCCCCAATCAGTCCCCTCTCCCTCTGGGAGAGGGCTAGGGTGAGGGGCTTTCAGCTTTTACAGCGGCGCAGGCTGAATGATCTCGACCCAGTAACCATCCGGATCCTTGATGAACGCCAGGCTCTTCATGCGGCCATCGGTCAAGCGCTTCTGGAAATCGCAACCCAGTTCTTCAAAACGTGCACATGCCGCGACGATATCCGGCACCGAAATGCAGATGTGGCCGAAGCCGCGTGGGTCGGTGTTGCCGTTGTGATAGGCGAAGTCGGCATCGTTTTCGGTGCCGTGGTTGTGGGTCAGTTCGAGAATGCCCGGGATCGATTTCATCCACTCGGTGCGTGCAGCGGCGTCAGCCGGGATCTGTGCTTTGTCGACCAGCGCGAGAAAGTACAGGCTGAACTCGGCCTCCGGGAAATCACGTTTCTCGACCAGCGAAAAACCCAGCACGCGGGTGTAGAAATCCAGCGACTTGGTGATGTCCTTGACGCGCAGCATGGTGTGGTTGAACACGAAGTTGCGGGTTGCGCTGTCTGGCGTAGCAGTCACGCCGGGAAAAGTGTTCAGTTCGTTGAGGCTCATGGGCCCTCCAATAACAATGGGCAAGTGTATGGGCGCAATGATACGCATGCCGGCCGGCATCGCCAAATGCAAGGCGGGCTTGCCCTGCACGAAGGCGGGGCTCAGACTTTGTCTTCTACCTACGAGTGCGTCCGGCAATGATCCGACTGTTCAAATCCGTGTTTGTTTTTTTTGTCTTGTCGTCGACCGTGGTTTTTCCGGCGGTGGCCGAACCAGCCATCACCTGGCCGGCAGGCTGGGAAGTTGAAGCCTTGCCGGACACCGCGGCGCCGGTCTCGCGACAAAGGGCGGTGAAGCACGATGCCGATGGTAACCAGGTGATGGTGATGGAGTTGACCATGAGCCAGGTGGAGGCGGGACATCAGGTCAATTTGCAGGGTGTGCTGCTGGAGATGCGCAAATCCATTCAGAAGGATTTTTTCCGCAGTGGTTATCAAAGCGTGTGCAACAGGATTCATCCCGCAGCACTGGGTTCATTGACCGGGCTGGAGACGACCTGCACGGTAACCGAAAATGGCCGGCACGTATTATCACAAACGTTGGTGGCAGCTGTGCAATCGGACAAGGCTTATGTACTTTCATACGCCGGCCAGGCAGAGGTTTATAAGGCGAGCGAGGACGAAATAGTGGCTGCTCGCAACAGCCTGAAACTATAGACGTTCGTACTAAGTCACTGAAAATTGAATACCGGAAAGGATTAAGCACAAAGTTTTATCAGGTACTCACGGCAACATCGCGCAGCAGGATGTTTAAGCGACTGACTCACTAACGTTACACAAAATTCTAACTTATTTGATGAAAATCATTTCATTTGTTAGATATTGTCAATAAAAAAGCCCTGCATCGAGCAGGGCTTTTTGCTGGCGTCAGATTAACCGCGCAACCAGGAATCAACGGTGGATGCACCGTACTGTTCTTTCCAGGCTTTCAGGCCGCGATGATTGCCGCCCTTGGTTTCGATCAGTTCGCCAGTGTGTGGGTTCTGGTAAACCTTGACCACGCGAGCGCGGCGGGTCTTGGGCGCTGCAGGCGCTTGCAGGCCGGACTTTGCCGGGTTCGGATCGAGAATGGCGATGATGTCTTTCAGGCCTTTGCCGTAGCTTTTCATCAGTCCCTGGAGCTTCTCTTCGAATTCGATTTCTTTCTTGAGCCCGGCATCGTTCTTCAGCGATTCCAGCTGTTTGAGCTGTTCCTGAAGGGCCTTTTCAGCTGCACGAAATTCAGCGAGTCTGGACAATATCTTTACTCCAATAGTGTGTTTGGCTGATACCAACCGCAAACAAAGCTATAAGCCAAGAGCCTTGAAGCGACTCGGTGATAAATGGCTCACCTGCCAATCCGGCTGAGGTTGAAAAAATTGTAGTAGTTAATGCGACAAGAGTAAATCCTGATGTTGTCGTCATGTAACAACAATGATTTTTTGTATCAAATTGGTGCGCCTGTTCGGCAGGATGGTCGGGGGAGTTAATGATGAGTTAATGCGTCGATGAAATCTGCGGCTGGCATTGGTTTAGCGTAAAAATAACCCTGCAGAAAGTTAACGTGATGTTCGGTCAGGTAATCGGCCTGAGCCTGGGTTTCGACACCTTCGGCAACAATACCCAGCTCCAGCTTGGCCGCAAGCTCAATGATGGAATCGAGTATGTGCCGCGATAAGGCATCGATGCCGACCATAGCCACGAAACTCTGGTCGATCTTGAGAAAGTCGACATTGAAAGTACGCAGGTAACCGAGACTGGAGTGGCCGGTGCCGAAGTCGTCGATCGCGATTTTTACGCCCAACGCACGCAACTGCTCAAACAGCTGCAATGTGATGTCGGTCGGCTCGATCAGCTCGCGCTCCGTCAGTTCCAGTATGAGTTGCACGCTACCCGGCGCGAATGCAGAAAGGAGCTCGCGACAATCTTCCACCAGTTCCAGGTCCCGGCAATGGCTGGCGGTGATGTTGATCCCCAGGTGAAACGGCTTGGCGAAGGTCGCCGCGTGAGGCCCTAGCAGCAGGGCTGTCTGCTGCATCAGGGCGCGGGTCATGGGTACGATCAGGCCCGAGTGTTCGGCAAACGGGATAAACAGATCCGGACGCACCAGCCCTTCTTTCGGGTGGTTCCAGCGCATCAATACTTCGGCACCTGACCATTGCTGGCTGTCGCCGTTAACCACGGGCTGGAAGTATGGAATGAATTCACCGGCTTCCAGCGCACGGAGCATTTCGTGACTGGGGGAGCTCGAGCGTTTTTGTACGAAGTGTCCGATCGCGCCGGAGACCACGCCGAAAAAGATCAGCAGACTGAACAGTGGCGGATACTCAGCCGCCATGTACCGCCAGGTTTCGCCTCGAGGGAAACCCGCCGTAACTCTGAAACCATATTGCCGGGACTCAAGCATGCTCTGCGCGACCGGCAAGGTCGGCAGCGACCCCTGATGCACTTTGCCGTCGGCGGACAACCAGTTATCGCCCACTTGCAGCATCAGCAATGTCTGGCGACCGATCAGGCGCAGAATATTGCTCAGGTGATAACCATCGAGCGTGGTCAGCGCGCCGCCGCGACCGTCGCTGAGGCGATAGACCAGCAGCGCCGTATCGGGTGTCACAGGGTTACCATTCATCAACCACAGCCGGCCCTGATGATAATCCCCGGCATTCACGGCTTCCTCGAACTGACCGAACAGCGAGCTGCAGTAAAGATTGTTATCCCAGACCAGATTGGTCGAGCGCACGAATGGCCGGCGGGTCACTTGTTCGCGCAGGGCCAGCTTCACCTCTTCGCAGTTTTTTCCGGCAAGCGGAAGCAAAGCCCGGGCGGCTTCTGCGGTGTTATCGAGCATCAGGTCGAACTGGCGCAACGCTTGTTCGGCAGTTTCCCCGGCGCTTTGCTGCAGCGTGCGTTCTGCCTGCATATAGAGGATCACACTGCCCAGCGCGATGGGCAGCAAACCGCTGAGCAGCGTTACTGCAATGCGGGTGCTGCGTTTGCGGCGGGGTCTGCGGGTCAACGGCATGGGCACATCCTGTGGCTTGGAGTCGGGCCCGGTAAACAATTGAGCCAGAGGGGAGAATAGATGGCAGATGGCTCTTGTACAGTAGGCAAAAAAGCGGATTCTAAAGGGAGGGCAGACAAGCCAGGTTACGCTGTGTAGAATCGGGTTACGCATACAATAATAATCGTCTTCTGGCAGCAGAAGCCTCGCCCACAAGAGCCTTGGGTCGACAATGAAGATATTCGGGTTTCAACTGATCTACGGAGACTTCCTCGCCCGCAGCGTGCGTGGCATCTCCTGTGCGCCTCCCTCTGCCTCGCGTTCCTGACAAATAACCCTGGTTAATTGATAAGAAATGATGAGGCGTCACCATGGCAGATTTATACGAAAACCCAATGGGCCTGATGGGCTTCGAGTTCATCGAGTTCGCAGCGCCGACTCCTGGCACGCTTGAGCCGATCTTCGAGATCATGGGCTTCACCAAGGTCGCGACCCACCGTTCCAAGAACGTGCACCTGTATCGTCAGGGCGCGATCAACCTGATCCTCAACAACGAACCCAACAGCGTCGCCTCGTACTTCGCTGCCGAACACGGCCCGTCCGTTTGCGGCATGGCGTTCCGCGTCAAGGATTCGCAGAAAGCCTACAGCCGTGCACTGGAACTCGGCGCTCAGCCGATCCATATCGAAACCGGTCCGATGGAGCTCAATCTGCCAGCGATCAAAGGCATTGGCGGCGCGCCGCTGTACCTGATCGACCGGTTTGGCGAAGGCAGTTCGATCTACGACATCGACTTCGTGTTTATCGAAGGCGTTGATCGCAACCCGGTCGGGGCCGGCCTGAAGATCATCGACCACCTGACCCACAACGTTTATCGCGGTCGCATGGCCTACTGGGCGAACTTCTACGAGAAGCTGTTCAACTTCCGCGAGATCCGTTACTTCGACATCAAGGGCGAGTACACCGGCCTGACCTCGAAAGCCATGACCGCACCGGACGGCATGATCCGCATCCCGTTGAACGAAGAGTCGTCCAAAGGCGCCGGGCAGATCGAAGAGTTCCTGATGCAGTTCAACGGCGAGGGCATCCAGCACGTTGCCTTCCTCACCGACGACCTGATCAAGTCCTGGGATCAGTTGAAGAAGATTGGCATGCGCTTCATGACTGCGCCGCCGGACACTTACTACGAAATGCTTGAAGGACGTCTGCCGAATCACGGCGAGCCGGTCGATCAACTGCAATCACGCGGCATTCTGCTCGACGGTGCGTCGGAGCAGGGCGACAAGCGTCTGCTGTTGCAGATCTTCTCGGAGACCCTGATGGGCCCGGTGTTCTTCGAGTTCATCCAGCGTAAAGGTGACGATGGTTTCGGCGAAGGCAACTTCAAGGCATTGTTCGAATCGATCGAGCGTGACCAGGTGCGTCGTGGTGTGCTGACCACTGAGTAATCCGCACCTGAAATGAAAAATCCCGGCCTGCAGAGATGCAGGGCCGGGATTTTTTTCAGGTTCAAAAGATCGCCGCCTTCGGCAGCTCCTAGAGGAAAAACGCATTCCAAATGCAGGAGCTGCCGAAGGCGGCGATCTTTTGCTTTCAGGAGCGGCGTTGGCGCGTCAAATGCTTGAAGCCCTCGAAAACCAGTACCACCACCGCCAGCCAGATCGGGATGTAAGTCAGCCACTCGCCCGGCTTGATGCTTTCTCCCAGCAACAACGCCACTGCAAGCAACAACACCGGCTCAACATAACTCAACAAGCCAAACAGACTGAAAGGCAGGAGGCGGCTGGCAATGATGTACACCACCAGCGCGGAAGCACTGATCAGGCCGAGCAGCGGAATCAGCCACATCAGGCCCGGATACTGATCGAATACTCCCAGACCTTGTTCGCCGCCCTGCACAAACCAGTAAGCAATCGGCAGCATCAAGGTCATGTCGACCCACAGGCCGCCAAGATTGTCGGTCTTCAGGTATTTGCGCAGGACGAAGTACAGCGGATAGCCGACCACGACGACCAGCGTCGCCCAGGACAATCCACCGACCTGATACAGCTCGTTCACCACGCCGAGGCAGGCAAAGAACACTGCGATTTTTTGCAGGTAAGACAGGCTTTCGCCGTAGGTAATCCGCCCGGTCAGCACCATTGCCAGTGGCAGCAGGAAATAACCCAGCGATACATCGAGGCTGTAGCCATTGAGCGGCGCCCACATGAACAGCCATAGCTGCACGCCAAGCAGCGCCGACGAAACAAGCAGCCCGGCGATCAGTTTCGGCCTGGCCGCCATCAACCGGATCAGCTCCACTACCCGACGCCATTCCCCGGATACCAGCATGAACAAGGTCATGCACGGCACGGTCAGGAGCATCCGCCAGCCGAAAATTTCCACACCGCTCAGAGGCGTAAGCAGCGACGTGTAGTAATACATGACGGCAAACAGCACCGAGGCTGACACTGATAAAGCGATACCTTTAGACAAACTGTCCTCGCGTGTTGAGGGTTGAACGGGTGCGCAGGATACGGGTTTTTCGTGGCGAATATTGAGCAAGTGCTCATTATTTCAAACGCAAAGCAGGCGCGCGGGCGCCGGACCTGTTGGCAGATTCAGCATAGTTGGCGAATCTGCCTTGGCGAGCTCTGGTTGGTTAGCGCCCGTTATCAATCAGCCTTCAACGGATTGCCGAAGCGTTTGAGGTACAGCTCCCCAAACTTGTACGAGGCGTAATCGGACACATGACCGATGTCGCGGTACACCGGCACGTCATCGACCGTGGTCATGCAGGTGCCGTCTTTGCATTGCACGGTTTTTGGATCAAGCACCATCAATTGTGGATAGTCCGTCTGCAGTTCGGTGAACAGCTTCGCCATGAACGGATCCTCCAGGCCTGACCATGGCACGGCAGCACACAGACGGCTCTGTTCAGCGCTGCCCATCATCCCGCGCAGCTTGACCTGTCGGAGCAGGCACTCGTTGATTCTCGCGGGCATGGGCAGGGTATTCATCAGCAGGATCGGCCGCGCACCGGATTTGACGATGATGTCCAGCGCCTCTCGAAGCGCCATCCCCAGTCGTTGCTGGGACAACGCCAGGCTGCGCGGGTCATCGAGTTTCGTGACGATGGAATCGGTGAGGTAAGCCTCCCAGAACTGGCCGATGATCACGTACTGAAAACGATTGCTGGCGATGAGGTCGTAGTAGCGTTGCGCCGCGGCGTGACATTTCTCATACAGCGCATTTTTGGCTTTGTACCAGTTGTAGAGATAAATCCGGGGCAGTGCGAGGCAGGCGGGATATCCCTGCGCCAGCACCGACAGCCCAGCATCCTTGGCGAGTGTTTCGACAAAGCCCCAATAGTGGTTCGAGTAAGAATCGCCGATCAGCATCACCTGCGGTTTCGCCTGTGTCGCGCCCATGATGCAACCCGGATTGGTGCCATCACTGGTGCCCAGGCAATCCTCGCGGTTGAGCGGTACATAGGCTTTCAACGTGCTGAACATAGCGACAGAGTCTTCACCAAACCGGTTAGGCCAGCCCTCATGGTTTCTACCCGCCGCGTGCAGCAGCGACAGGCAGATCGCGGGCAGTACCATCATCAACAGCAGGGTTTTGGCGAAACCGGCTCGCGCCTTGCGAAAGCGGTTTTCAACAAGCACAAACGACAGGTAACCGATCACGAACGTGGCGATGAAGTACACGACCGTCACGCTTGGCGTCAGCGCGATGCCCAGATAAGCGAGCACCGCGAGAATCGGCCAGTGCCACAGATACAGCGAGTAGGAGAGGGTGCCGATAAATACCAACGGTTTAAATGCCAGGGCATTCGAGGTGATGCTGACGTCACCGATACCGCGAAACAGCAGCACCGCGGTGGCAATGCACACCGCGACAGCATGGGGACCGGGGAAGCCACCGAGGATGTCATCCTGAATCGCACAGTAGAAAATTGTTGCCAGTGCAAGCGCGCAAACCAGAGAAGCGCTCAAACGGCCCAGGCGAAATCTGTCCGAGCTGAAAATGACCGCACACGAGCCGATCATCAATTCAAAGATTCGCGCGGTGAAGAAGTAGTAGTTCAGGTCGGGATAGGCCCGCGACAGGTACAGCGCGAGCGCCGTGGCGGCCACAGTCAAACCTAGCACGACGGCTTTGAACGCTTTTCCCGGCACATAGCGATCAAGCAGCCAGATGCCCAATGGCAGTAGCAGGTACCACTGCCATTCAATGGCCAGCGACCAGGTGTGCAACAGCGGCAGACTCGCCGCGTCGGGCGTCGCATAACCCGTAGTCACTTTGGAAAAGTACTGATTGGAGATGAGCAGCGAGGTGTATTTCCCGCTTTTCAGAAAGTCGATGTAGTCATCGGGCAAATACAGCAGCGTGCTGACGACTAACGTCACTACCAGCAATGCAATGACTGCCGGTTGCAGGCGCCAGATTCGCCGGGTGTAGAACCCGGTGAAGCTGAACGTGCCGTTCTCCAGCGCTTTCATGATGATCGAGGTGGTCAGATATCCCGAAACCACGAAGAAGATGTCCACGCCGATAAAGCCCGACGGAAACAGCGTCAGGCCGCCGTGGAAGACGAGAACGAGCAGAACTGCGATTGCCCGCAGCCCGTCGATGTCCGCACGGTATTCAAGGGCGGCAATCCGCGGGTTGGCGCTGGTTGGCGGCGCAGAAGGGGAGGTGTCGTATGCCTTTTTGTTATCGAACGCTTTGAACATCGCGCGCAGAGGCTTGCAGGCAAACTCGAGAGGCCGATTGAACATTGACTATCCTGGCTGACTTTTCGAGCGAGCAACCGTAGGTCGTGGCTGCTGAAGCTCGGTTCCATAAAGCGGCCGAGTATATAGGTTTTGTTACAAAGGCCTTGTTTCGTTTCCACCGGCCAGCCCTCTCTTTCGGGAGAGGGCCGGGGCAATGTCAGGACTGAATCGGTTTGCGTCCCGACACAAAATGGCTCACATCGTTGAAACCCGGTGTCGAGGCATGCCCCGGTGTCACCAGCGAATCAATGAACGCCTCGTCTTCGGCGGTGATCTGCACCGCCTGCGCCAGCGTGTAGGCGTCCCACTGCTGTTCAGTGCGTGGACCGACGATCGCCGAGGTCACCGCGCGGTTGTTCAATACCCAGGCAATCGCGAACTCGACCATGCCGACGCCGCGTTGCTCGGTGTATTGCTGAATCTGCTGGGCAATGCGCAGCGACTCCACGCGCCATTCGGTTTCCAGAATGCGCTTGTCCTGACGCCCGGCGCGGCTGTTGGCGTCTGGGGTCACATCGGGTGCGTACTTGCCGCTGAGCACGCCACGGGCCAGCGGGCTGTAAGGCACCACACCGAGGCCGTAGGTTTGCGCAGCGGTGATCTGCTCGGTCTCGGCCTGGCGGTTGACGATGTTGTACAGCGGCTGGCTGATTACCGGCCGATCCACGCCCAGTTTGTCGGCAATGCGAATCACCTCGGCAATCCGCCAGCCTCGGTAATTCGACAAGCCCCAATAACGAATCTTGCCTTGGCGAATCAGGTCGCCAATCGCCGACACGCTGACTTCAAGCGGGGTGTTGTGGTCTTCGCGGTGCAGGTAATAGATGTCGACGTAGTCAGTTCCCAGCCGCGTGAGGCTGGCTTCAAGCCCGTTGAAGATGTGTTTGCGGCTCAGACCGCTGCGGTTCGGCACACCGTCCACTGGGCCGAAACCGACCTTGGTGGCCAGTACCCATTCATGCCGATGCCGGGCAATCGCCTCCCCGACGATCTCTTCGGAACGGCCGTTGGTGTAGACGTCGGCGGTGTCGATGAAATTGATCCCCTGATCCCATGCCTTGTCGATGATGCGCAGCGAATCTTCCGTGCTGGTCTGTTCGCCGAACATCATCGTGCCGAGGGTGAGGGTAGAGACCTGCAAGCCCGAGTGGCCCAGTGTGCGGAAGCTCATGCCGAAATCCTTTTGTCGGTGGGAAGGGGTTAATCAAATACCAGAAGCGTCAGAGCCCGCAAAGTGAATTATTGCACCGGTTAAACGCAAAAGATCGCAGCCTTCGGCAGCTCCTACAGGGAACGCATTCCAGAGAAGGAGCTGCCGATGGCTGCGATCTTTTGATCTGCGCGTCTGATTAGGCCCGCAACGCCCGCGTCATCCGCAAGGCCAACAGACTCCCGCCGACAATCACCGCCGCCAGCACATACAACGCCGCATCCGTCGAACCGGTGCTGTCCTTGACCCAACCGACCAGGTACGGACTGAGGAACCCCGCCATCTGCCCCATCGAGTTGATCAACGCCAGGCCACCGGCCGCCGCACCCGCGCTCAACATGGCCGTTGGTACTGGCCAGAACATCGGCAGGCCGGTCAGCGCTCCCATCGTCGCAATGGTCAGGCCGAGAATCGCAATCGCCGGATTCGCTGCAAAATTCACTGCAATCACCAGCCCGACCGCCCCCATCAGCATCGGTACCACCAAATGCCAGCGACGCTCCTTGCGCAAGTCTGCCGAACGCCCGACCACCAGCATGAACACTGCCGCCAGCAGATACGGAATCGCACTCAGCCAGCCGATCACCAGGTTATCGCTGAAGCCGAGGTTCTTGATGATCGAAGGCAGCCAGAAGTTGATCGCGTAGACGCCGCTCTGGATGCAGAAGTAGATGAGGCCGAACGCCCAGATCGCCGGGTTCTTGAACACCGCGAGCAGCGAGTCGGTCGCGGTCTTCGGTTTGTTGGCGAGATCTTCGGCGTGGTCGGCTTCGAGCACCGAACGTTCGTGGGCGGTCAGCCATTTGGCGTTGGCGAAACTGTCGCTCAACAGGAAATACGCCAGCGCGCCGAGGATCACGGTCGGAATGCCTTGCAGCAGAAACATCCATTGCCAGCCGGCCAGGCCACCCTGGCCAGCGGCGAAGTGGTTGAGGATCCACCCGGAAAACGGGCTTCCGAGCAAACCTGAGACCGGAATTGCCGACATGAACAGCGCCATGATCCGCCCACGGCGGAAGGTCGGGAACCACTGCGAGAGATACAGCACGACGCCCGGGAAGAAACCGGCTTCAGCCGCACCGGTGAAGAAGCGCAGGGTGTAGAACTCGGTGGGTGTGGTGACGAACAACAGGCAAGTCGACAGCGTGCCCCAGGTGATCATCATCAGCGCAATCCAGCGCCGTGGGCCGAAACGGGTCAGTGCCAGGTTGCTCGGCACGCCGCACAGCACGTATCCGATGAAGAAAATCCCGGCGCCGAGGCCGTACACGGTTTCGCTGAACTTCAGTGCATCGAGCATCTGCAACTTGGCGAAACCAACGTTGACCCGGTCGAGGTAGTTGAACAGGTAGCAGATGAAAATGAAGGGAATCAAACGCAGGGTGATGCGTTTGTAGACGGCGTTTTTACCGTCGTCGATGGTCTGGGTAGCTGCGGCGCTCTGCGACATAGCGGCTCTCTCTTTATTATGATTTTTTGCGATGCAAAGGGTAACGTTGATCGCCCTGAGAGTCTCGGCCACCTTTGGCCGGATTGTCTTTGTGCCTGAGCACAGGGTTTGTCGCCAGACCCTGTGCGGCTGAACAACCGCTTGTGCCTGAAATGAAGGATTGTCGCCGCTATGTTCGAACTCGATCACGACCTTGCCCAGGACATCGTCGACCGGGCCATGGCCATTTTGCCGTACAACGTCAACGTCATGGACAGTCAGGGCCTGATCCTCGGCAGCGGCGAACCGGAGCGGATCAACACCCGTCATGAAGGCGCGCAACTGGTGCTGGCCAACGGGCGTGTAGTGGAAATCGATGCGCAGACGGCGGTGCATCTCAAAGGCGTGCAGCCGGGGATCAATCTGCCGCTGCTGCTCGACCAGCGCCTGATCGGCGTGCTCGGCATCACCGGCGAGCCGGAACAATTGCGCACCTACGCCGAACTGGTGCGCATGACCGCCGAAATGCTCGTCGGCCAGCGCAATCAGCAGGTCGAGCAGCAGTGGCGGCGCCAGCGTTGTGATGATCTGCTGGCGCTGTTGTTGAGCGAGGCGGGGGATTCGCCGCGTCTGGTCGACGAGGCGCAGCAGCTCGGGCTGAAACCACAATTGACGCGGGTGCCCTATCTGTTCGAGCTGGGCCTCGAACACGGCCCCGGGCAAACCGTCGAGGCGTTGAGCGCATGGCTGATATCGCGTTATCCCGACAGTTGGTGCGTGAGTTCGGCGAAGTCGTCGCTGCTCTGGTGTCGCCCGGCGAGCCAGCACGTCGAGCATGATCGCCTGCTGGAAAAACTCGACGGCCTTGGCTGGAAGATTCTGCGTATCGCCGTCGGCGGGCAGGCGGATGGTCTGGCCGGGTTGCGTCGCTGCTATCGACGAGTCGGCGATTTGCTTGCTTATGGACGTGATGTGCTGCCGAATTCGAGGCTGCTGACGCTCAATCGTTACCGCTTGCCGGTCATGCTGTGGCGCCATCGCAACGATGATGCGCTGGACGAGTTGCTCAAGCCGCTGCGCAAGGTCATTGCCAAGGACAGCAACGGCCAGTTGCTCGCGACCTTGCGCAGTTGGTGCGAGCACGATGGTCAGAGTCAGGCGTGTGCCGATGCCCTGGGGATTCATCGCAACAGTTTGCGTTATCGGATGGAGCGGATTGCCGAGTTGAGCGGGGTTGATCCGTTGAAGCTGGACGGGATGCTGGCGTTGTATCTTGGGGTGCAGCTACTGCCGCAGACAGATCCGGGTTAATTGGGCGTCTTCAAAGACGCCATCGCGAGCAGAATGCATTCCCCTGTAGGAGTGAGCCTGCTCGCGATGGCGGCGGTACATTCACCGCAGAGCCTTTTGTGAAAATGAACAACAATCACCTCCAGCCCTTGTGCACCCGACCGGCGTCAACGCCCATGGCGACTGGCAGCATGAACGCCAATGCAACCGGAGAATTCCCATGAAGATCGTCATCGCCCCCGATTCGTTCAAGGACAGCCTGAGTGCCCAAGGCGTTGCCGAAGCCATCGCCCGCGGATTGGCTCAGGTCTGGCCGCAGGCGACACTGATCAAGTGCCCGATGGCCGATGGTGGCGAAGGGACGGTCGAGTCGGTTCTCGCGGCCTGCGAAGGCGAACTGCGCCGCACCCGCGTGCGCGGCCCGTTGGGTACGCCGGTCGACGCGGCGTGGGGCTGGTTGCCGCACAGTCACACGGCAATCATCGAAATGGCCGAGGCCAGCGGCCTGCAGTTGGTGTCGCCGGGACAGCGCGATGCCTGCATCAGCAGCACCTTCGGCACCGGCGAATTGATTCGTGCTGCGCTGGATGCGGGGGCGCAACGGGTGATTCTGGCGATTGGCGGCAGCGCGACCAACGACGGCGGGGCCGGGGCGATGCAGGCCTTGGGCGTGAAGTGGCTGGATGCGCAGGATCAGCCGCTGGTGCCCGGTGGGCTGGCCTTGGCGCAATTGGCGAAGCTGGACTTGAGCGAAGTCGATCCGCGTCTCGCGCAGGTGCATTTCGACATCGCCGCTGATGTCAACAATCCGCTCTGCGGCCCGCAGGGTGCCTCGGCCATTTTCGGTCCGCAGAAGGGCGCGTCGCCTGTGCAGGTTGAGCAACTGGATCAGGCACTGGGGCACTTCGCCGAACTCTGCGCGCAGGCGTTGGGCAAGGATGTGCGCGATGAGCCGGGCAGCGGCGCGGCGGGTGGCCTGGGGTTTGCGGCCAAGGCTTTTCTCGGCGCGCAGTTTCAGGCGGGCGTCGAGGTGGTGGCGGAATTGGTCGGGCTTGCTGAGGCGGTCAATGGCGCCGATCTGGTGATCACCGGGGAAGGTCGGTTCGACGCGCAGACCCTGCGCGGCAAGACGCCGTTCGGTGTTGCGCGGATAGCCAGACAGCATGCCGTGCCGGTGATTGTGATTGCCGGAACCTTGGGCGAGGGCTATCAGGAACTCTATCAACATGGAATCGACGCCGCGTTCGCCGTGACCAGCGGGCCGATGACTCTGGAACAGGCCTGCGCCGAAGCCCCACGGCTGCTGAGTGAGCGTGCCACCGATATTGCTCGGGTCTGGCAACTCGCCACCCACCGCTGATCGGCTTGCCTATGTAGGAGCTGTCGAGTGCAACGAGGCTGCGATCTTTTGATCCTGCTTTTAAAAGTCAAAGGATCGCAGCAGTGTTTGATTGTTGTAACGTCCGGAAAAATATTTGCTGCGAACCCGAAACCTTCCTCAAGCCTGGCCGATACAACGGTCAGGCGCGCACAAAACCATAACCCAGTGACGCCGGACTGCCGCCCGCCAAGGGCCAGTGCTCACGGCATGGACGCTCGCAGTTTCTTTCTATCGAGAGTCCGACCATGTCCCTGCGTAACCTCAATATCGCGCCCCGTGCGTTCCTCGGTTTTGCCTTTATCGCCTTGCTGGTGATCGTCCTCGGCGTGTTCGCCGTCAGCCGCATGACGGTCATTCGTCAGGCGTCGATCGATATGGACACCAACCAATTGCCCAGCGTGACCCACCTCAGCGTGGTCACGGAAAACGTCCTGCGCATGCGCATTCTCTCGTTCCGTGTGCTGGTCAATCGCGAACCGGCCAGCTTGCAAGAAGCAGAAACCCGCATCGCTGTGCTGGTCGACAAGGTGCGCAAAGCCCAGGCCAGCTACGCCGCGCTGCCGGCAGGCCCTGACGAGCGCGCAGTCTTCCAGACGTTTTCGACCACCCTCGATAATTACCTGCAAGCGCAGAACCGGATGCTTGAGCTGTCGCGCCAGGGCGATCTGGAAGCGATGCGTGCGTTGATCAACACGCGCATCAAGGAAGGCACCGATCAAATGGGCGAGCAGCTCAACAAATTGATCGGCATGAATACGGCCGGGGCCAGAGCGGCGGCCATCCAGGCCGGTGAGAACTATGACAGCGCCATCACCGGGATCATCATCGTTGCCGTGATCGCCGCGCTGGCCACCGTGCTGCTCGCCTGGTTGCTGACCCGCAGCATCGTCACGCCACTCAACCGCGCAGTGCTCGCCGCGCAGACAATTGCCGGCGGCAACCTGAGCAAAGCCATCGAAGTCGACGGCAAGGATGAACCGGCGCGTCTGCTCGAAGCCTTGGCCGCGATGCAGACCAACCTGCGCAAAACCATCGAACAGATTGCCGGCTCTGCCACGCAACTGGGCGCCGCTGCCGAGGAGCTCAGTGCCGTCACCGAAGAAGCTTCCCGTGGCTTGCAGCAGCAGAATAATGAAATCGAACAAGCCGCCACTGCCGTCAACGAGATGACCGCTGCGGTGGAAGAAGTCGCGCGCAACGCCGTGTCGACTTCCGAAGCCTCCAATCAGTCGACCCACGCCGCCCGCGAAGGGCGCGATCAAGTGGTGAAAACCGTCGACGCGATCCAGACCATGACCCACGACGTGCAGAACACCGCGCAGATGATCGAAGGTCTCGCCGCGCAAGGTCGCGACATTGGCAAAGTGCTGGACGTGATTCGCGCCATCGCCGAGCAGACCAACCTGTTGGCACTCAACGCGGCCATCGAAGCGGCCCGTGCCGGGGAAGCCGGGCGTGGCTTCGCCGTGGTGGCGGACGAGGTACGGGCACTGGCCCATCGCACCGCGCAGTCGACTCAGGAAATCGAAAAAATGGTCGCAGGCATCCAGAACGGCACGGGTGAAGCGGTCTCATCGATGCAGCAAAGCAATCAGCGCACCCAGTCCACCCTGGAAATGGCCCGCGCGGCCGGCGTGGCGCTGGAGCAGATCACTCAATCGATTCATCAGATCAACGAACGCAACCTGGTCATCGCCAGTGCGTCAGAAGAGCAGGCGCAGGTCTCGCGGGAAGTCGATCGCAACCTGGTCAACATCCGCGATCTGGCCACACAATCGGCCGCCGGCGCCAACCAGACCAGCGCCGCGACCCATGAACTGTCACGACTGGCGGTGGATTTGAACGCTATGGTGGCGCGTTTTGTGATTTGAGAAATACGGAATTGCCTGAAGTGGGCTGAAACAGTTTTCATCCGGCCCACGTCAGGCAATCACCGTTCAAGAAAGGTTCACCTTGATCTGCACGAATTCAGAAAAACTTCCCCGGTTTCCTGCACGATCGCCCAGCGTGTAGAAGGCGAGCATCATGCCGGAGCCGTATCTACGGATAATCTCGCCACTCAGTTTGATTTTGGTAGGGGAGATCGAGTCATGCACCGTTTTAACGATGACAGGTTTATCTGTTAGTGAACCATAGTGAAGCTCGATGCTGTCGCAGGCTTGTTGCTGCAGATACCGGGGAATAGTTACCAGAACTTCATCACCGTTCTCGTCTAGATAGCTCTGTGTAATCCCATCACGGATGACATCTAGCGGAAAGTTCGGAGCGTGTCCCGGGTTGCCGCGGTTTGGAGCGCTTGTATCGACGGTGATCGGCGTGCTCGCCGACGGCATTGGGCGTTCGAAAACTGTCATGATGTATGAAACCCGGTGTGCGCCCTCTACTAAATGATGCTTAGGAATATGCACGTTCAGTGGGAAAAGCGCTGGGTTAATAGGCGTCGTGTACTGGTACTGCGCCACTTGCTGCTCATTGAACAACAGACTCACCACGACTTGCATGCCTGGAGTTGTTGGTAAATCCGACCATTCTGGAATTAACACCAGCAAGGGCGACTCCAGCGCAGTCAATGGCAACAAGTTAACTTGACTGTCAGGAAAATTTGGTAACGCATCAGGAATCCGCGGTGGGTCCAGATCGAGAATATTTTCATTAATTGTCATCGTTTTAACACTCCGTTGTTTTGATGAGAAACGGTTGAACATTTTGCCGCGGGTTCATTAGAGGAATATTCTTGCAATCGGTCTACTGTCAACTCTGACAGGTAGGCACCGGACCGGTGATCGAGCATCCTGCGAAGTTTCTCCTCAGATTCATCCTGGGGACAAAACGGCTGGCGCGTTTCGTGATTTGAGATACGGTGAAGGCTGGAGACCGCGCCCTCAGGAGACGTACATGCGCTATTCAGCCTTGACCCAACGAATCGCCGGGGAGGGAGCCGCCGCCTGGCAGATTCACGACCGAGCGCTGGAACTGCGCGCCGAGGGCGTCGACGTTTTGCTGTTGAGTGTCGGCGATCCGGATTTCGATACACCGTTACCGATCGTCCATGGCGCGATCGACAGCCTGCTGGCCGGCGATACGCACTATGCCGACGTGCGTGGTCGATTCGAGTTGCGCAGGCTGATTGCCGAGCGTCATCGCCAGCGCAGTGGTCAACGGGTGGATCCTGATCAGGTGATCGTCCTGCCCGGCGCGCAATGCGCAGTTTATTCGGTGGCGCAATGTCTGCTCGATCCGGGCGATGAAGTGATCGTCGCCGAACCGATGTACGTCACCTACGAAGGCGTGTTTGGCGCTTGCGGGGCGACGGTTGTGCCTGTGCCGGTGCGCTCGGAAAACGGTTTTCGAGTCGACCCGGCCGATGTCGCCGCGCGCATCACCCCGCGAACCCGCGCCATGCTGCTCAACAGCCCGAACAATCCCAGCGGCGCCAGCTTGTCCCTGCTGATCTGGCAGGAACTGGCGGCGCTGTGCATTCGGCATGACCTGTGGCTGATCAGCGACGAGGTGTACAGCGAGCTGTTATATGAAGGCGAGCACATCAGTCCGGCGAGCCTGCCGGGCATGGCCGAGCGCACCGCGACGATCAACAGTCTGTCGAAATCCCACGCGATGACCGGTTGGCGCATCGGCTGGATGATCGGCCCGAAACCCTTGGCGGAACATCTGGTGAACCTGTCACTGAGCATGCTCTTCGGTCTGCCGGATTTCGTCCAGAAGGCCGCGCAAGTGGCGCTGCAAACCGATCTGCCGGAAGTCACGCAGATGCGCGAGGAGTACCGCTTGCGCCGGGATCTGGTGTGCGAACGGTTGCAGGGTTGCCCCGGTTTGCAGCCGATCCGCCCGGATGGCGGCATGTTCGTGATGGTCGACGTGCGCCAGACTGGCCTCGGCGCACAGGCGTTTGCCGAGCGGTTGCTGGAAGGTTACGGGGTGTCGGTGTTGGCAGGCGAGGCGTTCGGGCCGAGCGCGGCGGGGCATATCCGCATAGGGCTGGTGGTGGATCGGGTGAAACTGGCGGATGCCTGCGCGCGGATTGCGTTGTGTGCGGTGCAGCTTCTGCAGGCGCGCAGTGCCTGATGTTTTGGGTTGCCTGTTCCTGCCTCATCGCGAGCAGGCTCACTCCTACAAGGGGACGCATTTCAAATGTAGGAGCGAGCCTGCTCGCGAAGGCGGCTTTACTGACACCAGAGATCTCAGTTTTGCCAAGTAGAGGCATTCACCAGATTCGCCGGCCGCTGCCCACCCAGCGCCGCCAACAGATTCTCCACCGCACACCGCGCCATCGCCTCGCGCGTCTCATGGGTCGCCGAGCCCATGTGCGGCGTCGCCACCACATTGCTCAACTGCAACAATGGTGAATCATGATTCAACGGCTCGCGCTCGAACACATCCAGCCCCGCCGCGCGAATACGCTTGTTGCGCAATGCCTCGACCATCGCTGCTTCATCGACCACTTTGCCGCGAGAGATATTGATGAAAATGCTCTCCGGGCGCATCAGCGCAAACTGTTCGGTGCCGATCAAGCGTTCGGTCTGCGCCGTCAGCGGCAAGGTCAGGCAAATGAAATCAGCCTGCTGTAACAATTCTTCGAGGCTTCGATACTGCGCATCAAAACGCGCCTCGACCGCCGGCTTGCGCGACTGGCTGTGATAGATCACCGGCATGCCAAAGCCGAAATGCCCACGCTGCGCCAGCGCTTCGCCGATACGGCCCATGCCGATAATGCCCAAGGTCTTGCCATGCACATCGGTGCCGAAATGCGCCGGGCCGATGTTGCGACTCCATTGGCCGCCACGGACCATGTTCGCCAGTTCGACCACGCGCCGGGCAGCGGCGAGGATCAGCGCGAAACCGGTGTCGGCAGTGGTTTCGGTGAGCACATCCGGCGTGTTGGTCAGCAGAATCCCGCGCCGGCTCAGATAATCAATATCGTAGTTATCGACACCGACGGAAACGCTGGCAATCGCCTCCAGCTGCGGCGCCAGATCCAGCAGCGCCGCATCGAGTTTGAGGCTGGCGCCGAGCAAACCGTGGGCGCGGGGCAGGGCATCGCGCAACTGCATGAGGCCATCGGCGTCGAGGCTTTCGATCTGCGTCACGTCAAACTGCGCTTGCAGGCGCGCCATCAGCGCGGGCGAGAGTTTCTTGTACAGCACGACCTGTTTTTTCATGGCAAAAATCCTTTCAGGAATGCGCCGGCACACGCGGTGTGGCGACGGCTTTGGCGACGACGCGATCACTGGCGCCGGGCTTGAGGAAAATCGTCAGCACCACCGACAGCAGCAACGCGCCGCTCATCAACAGATAGGAAGCGCCGGGCGAACCGGTGGAGCTGTTCAGATAACCGACCAGATATGAACCGCCGAACGAGCCGAGCGCGCCCATGCTGTTGATCAGCGCCATGGCACCGCCCGCGACGTTGGCCGGCAGGATTTCCGGAACAATGGCGAAGAACGGCCCGTACGGCGCGTACATGCAGGCGCCGGCGATCACCAGCAGTGTGTACGACCACCAGAAATGTTCGGCGCCCAAGGCATAGGAGCCGTAGAACGCAATCGAGGCGATCAGCAGCGGCGGCCAGACGAAGCGTTTGCGCTTCTGCAATTTGTCCGAGCCCCACGACACCGCGAGCATGCCGATCACCGCCGCCAGATACGGCAGCGCCGACAGCCAGCCAGCCTCGATCATGTCCATCTGCGCGCCTGCCTTGAGGATCGACGGCAGCCACAAAACGAAGCCGTAAACGCCGATGCTCCAGCAGAAGAACTGCAGCGCCAGGATGATCACCTTCGGCGAACGGAATGCCTCAGCGTAATTCTTCACCGCTTTGATACCGACCTGCTCGGCGGCGAGGGCGCTTTCCAGATCGTGTTTTTCCTGATCGTTGAGCCACTTGGCCTGGGCCGGACGATCATCGGCCAGTCGCCACCAGATAAAGGCCCACAGAACCGCCGGCAGACCTTCAATGATGAACATCCAGCGCCAGCTGAAATGCTGCACCAGATAACCGGAGACCACTGACATCCACAGCATGGTCACCGGGTTGCCGAGGATCAGAAAGGTATTGGCGCGCGAGCGTTCGGCCCGGGTGAACCAGTGGCAGAGATAGACCAGCATCGCCGGCATCACCGCCGCTTCGACCACGCCGAGCATGAAGCGGATGACGATCAGCCAATAGGCGTTGGAGACCACGCCGGTCAACGTGGCGAGACCGCCCCAGAGGATCAGGCTGACGAAAATCAGCTTCTTCACACTGTGCTTTTGCGCGTAGATCGCGCCCGGTACCTGGAAGAAAAAGTAACCGAGAAAGAACAACGCACCGAGCAGCGAGGACAGGCCCGGTGTGATCATCAGGTCTTCGGCCATGCCCGACGCAGCGGCGAAGCCGTAGTTGGCGCGATCGAGATAGGCCAGGCTGTATGTGATGAACACGATCGGCATGATGTACCACCAGCGGCGGGTGGCGAGGGTTGCGGTTTTCATCGGTGTGACTCCTGAGCTTGTTGTTTTTGTCGCAGCAGGTTCAAAAATTTGCGTTGCCTAGGCAGGCCTCTTCGCGAGCAGGCTCGCTCCCACATTTGATACGCGTTGCCCTGTGGGAGCGAGCCTGCTCGCGAAGGCGGATTCAAATTCAATCGATAACTCCAGACGGGTTGGAAGGCCCTCCATATCCCCGCGACTCTGCACCGCGCGACTGCCAATCCAGTTCGCCCGCTGCACCGCCTCGGCAAAACTTTGATGCTCGAGAAGGGCGCTGATCATCCCCACCGCAAAGCCATCTCCGGCACCCACCGTATCGACCACGTTGATCACCGGCACGCCGGCGACAAAACCCTGATCCAGCTGCGTCCGGTAGTAAGCGCCTTCAGGCCCGAGCTTGATCGCCACCGCTTCCGCACCTTGATCAAGATAAAACGCAGCGATGTCCGCCGGGTCGTCAAAACCGGTGAGCAAACGACCTTCGCTCAAACCCGGCAGCACCCAATGGGCAAGGGCGGCGAGGCGGTTGATCTCGCGGATCATCTCGCCCTCGCTGGCCCAAAGGCTCGGGCGCAGGTTCGGATCGAACGACACACTGCGTCCGGCGTTGCGCATGCGGGTCATCAGTTCGAAGGACATTTCCCGCGCCGAAGCCGACAGCGCCGGCGGAATGCCGGTGGCGTGCAGATGGCGGGCGCTGAGCAGGTTGTCGGTGACGGAGCGCGGCGACAGATGACTGGCCGCGGAGCCACGGCGGAAATACTCGACTTGCGGGTCGCTGCCATCGTCATTGCGCGATTTGAACTGGAACCCGGTCGGATGGGTTTTATCGATTTCAACGTGGCTGCAATCCAGACCTTCCTTGATCAGCGTCTCGACCACAAAGCGCCCGAGTGAATCATTACCGACGCGGCTCAGCCACGCGACATTGAAACCCAGCCGCGACAAGCCGATCGCGACATTGCTGTCGGCCCCGGCAATACGTTTATGAAACTGCTCGACCTTCGCCAGATCACCGGTCTGCTCGGCAACCAGCATCGCCATGGTTTCACCGAAAGAAAGAATATCGATCTCAGACATGAGCTGGCTCCAGGCGCGATTGCCCCAGGCGGGCGAGGGCGGCGACGTGTTCGCGGGTCAGTTGCACCAGGTCATCGCCTTGCAACGGGTATTCGGCGGCGCGCATAACGCCTTGGTCCATGTGCCGCAGCAGTTGTTCCCACAGATGCAGGTCGCTGATGGCTGGCGGTACGGCGACCAGTTTGCCGTCGGCTCGGCGCGCAACGGCCTTGCAATGCACATAACCGACATGTCGCCCCAGCGCGCGGGCGGCACTGGCGGCGGACTGGTCCTGCCAATGCCAGTTGCCAATGTCGAAGGTCATTTTGATCGGCAGGTGGTGCTGTTCGACGGCGGCGAAGAAACGCTGAAACGGCTCAATGCGCCCGCCATGCAAGGTCTGGTCGTTCTCTACCAGCAATTGCACCGGGCTTTGCTGGAGTCGCTCGGCCAGCGCCTGCAAATCAGAGTTGTCGGTGAAGTAGCCGAGCGACACTTTCAGCCATTTCGACCCGAACGCTTGGGCCTGTTGCAGCGCAGTAATCAATTCGGGATTCGGCTGCGCTTGCCCTGCGAGCCACAGTTCGGTGGGCGAGGAATAAATGCTTTGCAGGCCTTGCGCTTGCGTGGCCTGGGCCAGTTGCGCCGGATCCTCACGGGTCAACAGCTCTTCACGCCACTCGATGCGATTGGCCCCGGCCGCCGCGAGAATATCGATGAAGGAATCCTGGCCACGCTGGCGCACAAGATCGGCACCGTAGCTGGACAGACTGATGGAAACGGCTGGTTTGTTCATTGTTATTGACCTCTGAAACCGGTTTCATTTTTGTTCAAAAAAATATCGGGTGTTTCTGCGTTGTTCTCTCGGACGCTATCGCGAGCAGGCTCACTCCTACGTTTGCAATGCATTCCCCTGTAGGAGTGAGCCTGCTCGCGATAGCGTCAGCTCAAACACCACAAATCCCAAGAGTAGACCCCCGCTCAATCAGCTCCGGCGCAAAATCCATCACCCGCGCCACCTCGTTATCCCCGCGCAGGCGCCTGAGCAGACACTCAAACGCCCACGCACCAATCTCTTGCGTCGGCTGCGCCAGCGCAGTAATCCCGCTGCCCACCAACGGATACCAATCCAGATCATCCAGGGCGATAAGCCCCACATCCTCGAACAACCGGCAACCGATTTGGCGCAACGCTGTAGTCGCGGCTAACGCTGCCACACCATTGGCGCAAAACAGTGCTTTCGGCCCTGCATTGGTCGTGTTCATGAACTGCTGAAGTTGGCTCGCCAGACCCTCACCGGTTTCAACAACTGCCCCGGTTAACCCCGAGCGCTGCGCGATCTGCGCCTGGAAACTGCTGACCCGTTCGATCCGCGAACTGGTGCCATCAAACGGTTCGGTGATTAATAGAACATCGCGATACCCTCGCTGCCCGAGGTGCGCGAGCGCCATCTCCACCGCTTGCGGGTTATTCAGCCCGACCATGTCGCTGTCGAGGCCGTCCACCTTGCGATCCACCAGCACCAGCGGCATCTCGCGGCGCAGTTCGTGCAATTCGTCACGGTGGTGGCCAAGCGTGTTCACGATCAGCCCTTCTATGTTGTACGAGCGCAACAGCGCCAGATGCTGGCGTTCCTGCTCGTCATCGCGGTCGGTGTTGCACACCACCAGGCTGTAACCGTGCGCACGGCAGGCGGTTTCCACCCCGTGCATCACGGCAATTGAATAAGGGTTACGGATATCGGCGACGAGCATGCCGATCAGGCGAGTGCGCCCGCGTTTGAGCCCACGGGCCATCTGGTTCGGGCGGTAGCCAAGTTCGCTGATGGCCTGCTCGATGCGCAGGGCGATTGCTTCGGAGAGCAGGGCGCGGTCATCACCGATGAAGCGCGATACGCTGGCCTTGGACACGCCTGCGCGTTCGGCGACATCGAGCATGGTGACGCGGCTGCGCTGGGCGGCGGAAAAGTCGTGCACGGTCTTAAACCTTGTTATTGGATTTATAGGCCCAAGGCGGAAAGATGCCCTGAAACCGGTTTCAGGAAACACCAGAAACAAATAGGGCGTCAAGTGAATGATCGTGAGATTGCCCGCTGATACCGACGGGCGGGCGCTGCCTACCCGAATAATCCGGCGGCGATGTTGATCGAAAAACCCAGAATCGCAGTGTTGAACACAAAGCCGATCAGGGACTGCGCCAGTACGATTTTGCGGATGCCCCGCGTCGCTACGCCCACATCCGACGTTTGGACCGCGACGCCGACAGTGAACGAGAAGTACAGAAAATCCCAATAATTAGGGGTGGTCAGACCTTCGGCGAAACGCAGGGCCGGGTCCTTGCCGTCCCAGGTGTAAAACAGCCTGGCGTAGTGCACACAGAAAATCACCCCGATCAGCAGCCATGAACCGATTACCGTGAGTGCTGTGAACGCGTAATGGAGCAGTTTGTGGGTGCTATCCAGATCCTTGCTGCCGGCCAGTTCGAAGGTGATGGTGGCCAGACTCGCCAGCGCGGCAATGCACACCACGAACAACACCAGGCCGGCGTTTTCGTCTTCGACTTCAGCGATGCGTTTGACGTCCGGGGCCTTGGCGCGCACGGTCAGCCAGAACATCAGGATCAGGTAAGTCCAGACACCGGCGTTCCAGCCGATGAGGATTTTGCTGACGATCGAATCGGCGGGGAACAGCAGGCCGGTGGCGAGTCCGAGCAGAGCGGCGGCGGAGAGGCGAGGGTGGGTGCGGGCGAGGAAGCGCATGGAGACTCACGTTGGAGAATGGTCTCTGCACCATAGCGTACGCAACACTGCTTTTGTAGGAGCTGCCGATGGCTCGGGCCGCGATCGGACGATCTTTTGGTTTTAGCTTTTCAAGATCAAAAGATCGCAGCCTCGTTGCACTCGACAGCTCCTACATTTGGATCAGTGGGGTTTGGTGAATCGTTGTACGAGTTTCATCACTACGACGAAGAATACGGGTACGAAGATCACCGCCAGCGTCGCAGTAATCATCCCGCCGATCACGCCAGTGCCGATCGCCTGCTGGCTGGCCGAACTGGCACCCGTGGCAATCGCCAACGGCACCACGCCAAGAATGAACGCCAGCGACGTCATCACGATCGGTCGCAGACGCAGACGCGCTGCCTGCAACGTCGCATCGATCAGGTCATGACCTTCGTCATACAGGCTCTTGGCGAACTCGATGATCAGGATCGCGTTCTTCGCCGACAGACCGATGATCGTGATCAAACCAACTTTGAAGAACACATCATTAGGCATCCCACGCAACGTTACAGCCAACACCGCACCGAGAACACCCAGCGGCACGACCAGCAACACCGAGGTTGGAATCGACCAGCTCTCATACAGCGCCGCCAGACACAGGAACACCACCAGCAACGACAAACCGAGCAGGATCGGCGCCTGATTGCCGGACAAGCGTTCCTGCAACGACAGGCCGGTCCATTCCTGGCCCAGACCTTTCGGCCCTTGCGCCACCAGCCGTTCGATTTCCGCCATGGCCTCACCGGTACTGTGCCCCGCTGACGGTTCGCCGGAAATAGCAATGGCCGGGTAACCGTTGTAGCGGGTCAGCTGCGCCGGGCCTTGAATCCAGTTGGCCTGGACGAACGCCGACAGCGGCACCATGCTCCCGGCGTTGTTGCGCACGTGCATTTTCAGCAAATCATCCACCTGACTGCGCTGATCACCTTCAGCTTGCACCACCACCCGCTGCATGCGGCCCTGATTGGGGAAATCGTTGATGTAGCTGGACCCCACTGCGGTGGATAACACGTTACCAATGTCGGCAAACGAAACGCCCAGGGCATTCGCCTGTTTACGGTCGACGATCAGCTGCACTTGCGGCGCTTCGGCCAGCGCACTTTCGCGCACGTTCATCAGTACCGGACTTTTCTCGGCCGCGGCGAGCAGTTCCGTACGCGCCTGCATCAACGTCGCATGCCCGAGCCCACCACGATCCTGCAAGCGGAACTCGAAACCGCTGGACGTGCCGAGCCCATCCACCGGCGGCGGCAGTACCGAGAACGCCATGGCGTCCTTGATCTGGCTGAGGGCAGCGTTCGCCCGGTCAGCGATCGAACTGGCGGCATCCTCACTGCCGCGTTCCGACCAATCCTTGAGGGTCGAAAACGCCAGCGCTGCGTTCTGTCCGCTACCGGAGAAGCTGAAACCGAGAATCACCACACTGTCACTGATCCCCGGCTCACCCGCGTTGTGCGCTTCGAGCTGTTCGGCCACTTGCACCGTGCGGTTCTTCGTCGCCCCCGGTGGCAGCTGGATATCGGTAATGGTGTAGCCCTGATCCTCGGTCGGCAGAAAAGAGGAGGGCAGGCGCGCAAAACATATCCCGAGCCCGATCAGCAGGACGACGTAGATCAACAGGTAGCGACCGGTGCGCTTCAGCGCATAGCCGACCCAGCCCTGATAGCGATCGGTCAATTGCTCGAAACGACGATTGAACCAGCCAAAGAAGCCCGATTTCTCGTGATGTTCGCCCTTGCCAACAGGCTTGAGCAAGGTCGCGCACAAGGCCGGCGTCAGCGTCAGGGCGAGGAACGCCGAGAACAGGATCGAGGTGGCCATCGATAGCGAGAACTGCTGGTAGATCACCCCGACCGACCCTTGCATGAACGCCATCGGAATAAACACTGCGACCAACACCAGAGTAATGCCGATGATCGCCCCGGTGATCTGCGTCATGGCCTTGCGCGTGGCTTCCTTGGGTGACAAGCCCTCGGTGGCCATGATCCGTTCGACGTTTTCCACCACGACGATGGCATCGTCGACCAGAATGCCGATGGCCAGCACCATACCGAACATGGTCAGCACGTTGATCGAGAACCCCAGCGCCAGCATGGTCGCGAACGTGCCCATCAGCGCCACGGGCACCACCAGCGTCGGGATCAGCGTGTAGCGCACGTTCTGCAGGAACAGGAACATCACCGCAAACACCAGCAGCATCGCTTCGCCGAGGGTATAGATCACTTTGGTGATCGAGACCTTGACGAAGGGCGATGTGTCGTAAGGAATCTTGTATTCCACGCCGACCGGGAAGTAGCGCGCCAGCTCGTCCATCTTCGCCCGCACCAGCGTCGCGGTGTTCAGCGCGTTGGCACCTGGTGACAGTTGCACGCCGACGGCGGTGGACGGTTTACCGTTCAGGCGTGTGCCGAACTGGTATTCCTGACTGCCGATCTCCACCCGCGCGACGTCACCGATGCGCACCGTGGAGCCATCGCGATTGGCCTTGAGCACGATGTCGGCGAATTCCTGGGGTGTCGACAATTGCCCTTTGACCAGAATCGTCGCGGTGATTTCCTGCGTTGAAGGTGACGGCAGATCACCGATGCTGCCGGCGGACACCTGGGCATTCTGCGCCACGATGGCTGAGTTGACGTCTGCCGGTGTCAGATTGAACGCGATCAGCTTCTGCGGATCGATCCAGATGCGCATGGCCCGTTCGGCGCCGTACAGCTGCGCCTTGCCGACCCCGTCCAGACGCTTGATCTCGTTCATCACGTTGCGCGCCAGGTAATCGCTGAGCGCGACGTCATCGAGCTTACCGTCGCTGGAGGTCAGGGTGATCAGCAACAGAAAACCGGAAGAAACCTTCTCCACCTGCAGACCTTGCTGGTTGACCGCTTGCGGTAGACGCGACTCGACAACCTTCAGGCGGTTTTGCACGTCGACCTGCGCCAGCTCCGGGTTGGTGCCTGGCTGGAACGTGGCTTTGATCGTCGCGCTGCCAAGGCTGCTCTGCGATTCGAAATAGAGCAGGTGATCGGCACCGTTAAGCTCTTCCTCGATCAGGCTGACCACGCTTTCATCGACGGTTTGCGCCGAGGCGCCAGGGTAGACGGCGTAGATTTCGATCTGCGGCGGCGCGACGTCGGGGTATTGCGCCACCGGCAACTGTGGGATGGCCAGCGCACCGGCCAACAGGATGAACAACGCGACCACCCAGGCGAATACCGGGCGGTCGATAAAGAACTGCGGCATAGAAAAGCGTCCTGCTTACTGACCAGAGGTCTGGGCAAGTGGAAGAGGGGTTTCGTCGATCTGTACTTTTTCCCCGGGACGGGCGTGTTGCAGGCCTTCGATGACAATACGGTCGCCGGGCTTGAGGCCGCCGGTGACGATCCAGCGATTGTTCTGCACCGCACCCAGTTGCACCGGTTGCTCGGCAACGCGCATCTGTTCGTCGACGGTCAGCACTTGGGCAATGCCGGCGCTGTCACGCTGCACCGCGCGTTGCGGCACGGTGATGCCGTTCTGGATGGTCGCCTGTTCAAGGCGTACGCGGATGAAGCTGCCCGGCAGCAAGTCGAGATCGGGGTTGGGGAATTCGCTGCGCAGGATGATCTGACCAGTGCCCGGATCGACTGTGATGTCGCTGAATAACAGTTTGCCGGGCAGCGGGTACAGGCTGCCGTCATCTTGAATCAGTGTGGCCTTGACCTGATCCTGACCGACTTCCTGCAACTGCCCGGAACGGAATGCGCGACGCAGTTCGTTGAGCTCGCGGGTCGACTGGGTCAGGTCGGCGTGGATCGGGTTGAGTTGCTGAATCAGCGCCAGCGGCGTGGTTTCGTTCTGCCCGACCAGCGCACCTTCGGTGACCAGCGCGCGGCCGATACGCCCGGAAATCGGCGCGGTGACAGTGGCGTAGCCGAGGTTCAGTTTCGCCCGTTCAAGCGCTGCCTTGCTGGCCGCGACATCAGCTGCCGTTTGCCGGGCAGCGGCGCGGGCGTTGTCGTAGTCCTGACCGCTGATGGCCTTGTCTTCGATCAATTGCCCGTAGCGTTGTTCTTGCAATCTGGCCTGAAAGGCATTGGCCTCGGCTTTGCGCAGTGCGGCTTCGGCACTGTCGAGATCGGCCTTGAACGGCGCCGGGTCGATGCGGAACAGCACATCACCCTTTTTCACGTCGCTGCCTTCGCGATAAGTGCGCTGCAACACCACGCCGGCCACTCGCGCACGCACTTCGGCAATCCGTGGCGCGGCGATGCGCCCGCTCAATTCGCTGCTGATCGATAGTGGCTGGGTTTTGATGGTCTCGATGCGTACCGTGGCTGGTGGCGCTTGCTCTTCGGCATTCGAGGACGAATCACAAGCGCTCAGCGTCAGCGCCAATGCGATCAGGCCGAGCCCGGCCAGCAGTTTTCCAGACATGTACAACCCCCAATATTGAAGGCCGCATCCTACGGCCAGACGGGGAGGTTAGCGGTGAAGCTTTGTAGTTGCTGTGTGAAATTGTGTAAGGGTTTTGCTCAGTGGCGGTTGAGGGCGTATATCCTGCAGGCCTTGAAATTTATTGCGACAGTTCGATCGCTTTCGCACATTTCAATGTGCGAGCGAATGAGCCCTGACTGTCGCCCCAGCATTTTTCTGGAACACCCCATGCCCAACATCCTCCTGGTCGAAGACGACACCGCCCTCGCCGAACTGATTTCCAGCTACCTGGAACGCAACGGTTATTCCGTCAGCGTCATTGGCCGTGGCGACCATGTGCGCGAGCGGGCGCGGATCAGTCCGCCGGATCTGGTGATCCTCGACCTCATGCTGCCGGGCCTCGATGGCCTGCAAGTCTGCCGTTTGTTGCGCGCCGATTCGGCGACGCTGCCAATCCTCATGCTCACGGCCCGCGATGACAGTCATGATCAGGTGCTGGGCCTGGAAATGGGCGCTGACGACTACGTGACCAAACCCTGCGAGCCACGGGTGCTGCTGGCGCGGGTGCGCACGTTGCTGCGACGCAGCAGCCTCGGCGAACCGCTGGCGGTCAATGACCGGATCGTCATGGGCAATCTGTGCATTGACCTCTCCGAACGCACCGTGACCTGGCGCGATCAAGCGGTTGAGCTGTCCAGCGGCGAATACAATTTGCTGGTGGTGCTGGCGCGGCACGCCGGCGAAGTGCTGAGTCGCGATCAGATTCTGCAGCGACTGCGCGGTATCGAATTCAACGGCACCGACCGCTCGGTGGACGTGGCAATTTCCAAGCTGCGGCGCAAATTCGATGATCACGCCGGCGAGGCGCGCAAGATCAAGACCGTGTGGGGCAAGGGCTATCTGTTCAGCCGCTCGGAATGGGAATGCTGAACTGATGTTTCGCATCCTGTTTCGCCTGTATCTGGTGACGATCGTCTCCTATAGCGCGGCGATCTATCTGGTGCCGGATCTGGTGGTGATGGTTTTTCGGGATCGCTTCGTCACCTACAACCTGGAGTTCTCCCGAGGCCTGCAATCACTGATCACCCGTCAGTTTCATGCCGCGCCGCAAGAACAGTGGCCGGCGATTGCTGCGTCGATGGACAAGGAGTTCCAGCCTTTGCACATCGTCCTGACGCCAATCGACGACCCGGTATTCACGCCCATTGAGCAGGAACGATTACACCGTGGTGAAAACGTTGTGCGTATCGGCGACTGGGGCTGGCGGACGCTGGCGGTCACTCCGCTGAATGCAGAAATGGCCGTGCGTATGGTCGTGCCGCCGGATCCGGTCGACGTTGACCTGTTGTACTGGAGCATCAACGTGCTGATCGGCGCGATGTTGCTCGGCTGCCTGCTGCTTTGGCTGCGCCCGCACTGGCGCGATCTGGAACGCTTGAAAGGCACCGCTGAGCGCTTCGGCAAAGGCCATTTGAGCGAACGGACCAAAATCGCGCCCAGTTCGAACATCGGCAGCCTCGCCAACGTGTTCGACACCATGGCCGGTGATATCGAAAACCTGCTCAACCAGCAACGCGACCTGCTCAACGCTGTTTCCCACGAACTGCGTACGCCGCTGACGCGTCTGGATTTCGGCCTGGCGCTGGCGCTCTCCGAAGACTTGCCGGCCGCCAGCCGCGAGCGCTTGCAGAGCCTGGTCGCGCATATTCGTGAGCTGGATGAACTGGTGCTGGAATTGCTTTCCTACAGCCGCTTGCAGAACCCCGCGCAATCGCCCGAGCGTATCGAGGTTTCGCTGGACGAGTTCATCGACAGCATTCTCGGGAGCGTCGATGAAGAGCTGGAGTCGCCGGAGATCGTTATTGATGTGTTGCTGCACGGTCAGTTGGAGCGTTTTTCGCTCGATCCACGCCTGACGGCGCGGGCGATCCAGAACCTGCTGCGCAACGCCATGCGCTATTGCGGGAAGCGCATCCAGATTGGCGTGCAGGTGAATGCCGAGGGCTGCGAGATCTGGGTCGATGACGACGGCATCGGGATTCCCGACGACGAGCGAGAGCGGATATTCGAGCCGTTCTATCGACTCGACCGCAGCCGTGATCGCGCCACCGGTGGTTTTGGTCTGGGCCTGGCGATCAGCCGCCGGGCACTGGAAGCGCAGGGGGGCGTGTTGACCGTGGAGCCCTCGCCGTTGGGGGGCGCACGGTTCCGGTTGTGGTTGCCCACCAACGCCTGAGATTCATGTCTCTGAGTAGTGACGTGGGGGAGCTGGCTTGCTCGCGAAGGCGTCGGGTCAGTCAGCGCATATTCAGCTGATATACCGTCATCGCGAGCAGGCTCGCTTCACAGTGGGATTGTGTTTTCCGACCAATGGAAACGTTTTGCACCGGTTTCATAGGGGTACCTGTCAGGTTTGACAGTAGGCAACCGCAGCCGATGGGTGTCTCATGCGCAGGACATGCCTCTTCGCCACCCATCGCATCGGATCCCGATTGGAAAAGGATGACCACCATGAACGTCAAAACCCTCGAAAAACCACGAATCCCTGGCATGAGTCAGCCAGTCCTCGGACCGGAAAATGCAGACGCCGGGCTGCCTCTGGCACTCACTTATCTGTACCCCGAGGGGGTGAAGGTGTTCATCGAACCCGCCACTACCGCGCAGGACGATGACACCTATGTCGTGCGCTTGAACGGAGAGCGGGTTGCTGACAAAACCATCGCCATCGGCGAGACGACTCAACAGGTAATCGTTTATGTGGCTGCGGATAAATGGAAGAGTCCGCTGAACGTTCTCGAGTACGGGTTGGAGCGAGGAGGCATGGAGCTCGAAACTTCGGCGCCTTTGACGGTCATTTATCACGACAAGCGTCCGGGTAACGTGGACCGTTTTCCTGAGGAGGCAGGCCATTCCGAATTGGTGCTTGAAGTGGATCAGGATGCAGTGGATGAAGGTATCGACGCTGAGCGCGCGCTTGCAGGTGTAAGCGCCAGGGTGGCCTACCCGTTGATGAGAGCGTTCGACACCATCGTGTTGTATTGCAATGGTAAAACCTTGCGCCACCCGGTCAGTGAGGAAGAGGCGAATCGACAGCAGCCCATCCAGATGATCATCGATGAGGCAACCTTCGACGAGGCGGGTGACAGTCCGCGCTTCGAAGTGCGTTTCACGGTACTTGATCGCGTGGGCAACAGTCCGGATGTCAACAGTCCTGCCTCGGCCAGCCAGTACCTTTATGTCAATCGGAAGGGCAATTGGTATGACCCGCCGATCCTCAGCGAGAAGCCCGATGATCCTGACGATGACGTCAGGATCATCGACCTGAACAAGCTGGCTGGTGGACCAGCGATTGCACAAATCTATGTATCGCGCAGTTGGCTCAGAGACGATGAAATCCGTTTGACGGGGCGCTTCTACGCTGAGGACGGAGTGTTACTGGACCATTTGACGCTGAGCGAAAAAGTGAAGAATGCGCCGTTTTCCTACTCGATCCCTGTGCCTTACGCAGCGTTTGCCGCCGCCGCGAAGGGCCATGCAGTGTTTACCTATAGGCGCGTCAGCCAAGGGGCCGAGCTCGATCGGTCCTACGCCCTGAAAGCCAGCATCACTGGCGAACCCGCTGTGACACTTCCGCCACCTGCATTGGTGGGCTCCGGTTACCTGATCGACCCTCTGGATGTGCCCAACGGCGTGACAGCCCGAGTCGAGTATCTGGAGGATCAACCGGGTGACGAAGCGCGATTGTTGATCCAGGGCGCAGCCGGGCCCGTCTCGCCGGTCTTTGCTCCAACCGCATTCAACAAGAATCACCGGGCCAACTTTCTGATCGAGTCTCCAGTGCTGGCGGCCAGTCATGGCAAGACAATCCAGCTGTCATGGGAGCTGCTGCGTGGTGCGGCCCCTCAACCCTCCATGCACCGTGACGTGGTGCTCAAGCGGATCGAGGATCGGGATCGACGGCTGCCGACACCCGATATTCCTCAGGCCCGCAACGGGATACTTGATCTGGCTGATTTTAGCGGTGGTGCGCAGGCGCAATGTGCGGTGTGGCCATCGATGGCGGTGGGGCAGTTGCGTTGGTTCCGCTTGTACGGCACCGGTATCAACGGTGACGATCACCCGATTGTCATCGCCAAGGCTGCTCCAGTGACAGCGCCGGAGAAAGACAGTGGGCTGGATAATGCGCTGCCTCGCAGCGAACTTCTGAAGCTCAAGCCAGGTACGCCCCTGCGCATGGAATTGAAAGTTGCCTATGACGGGCTCGATGATGAAACCACGGCGGTGGTGTTCAACGCGCCGACATTTACCGTGCTGAATTCTCCAGCGACACTAATGGAAGATTTCACCGGGGTACCGAATCAGACGGCACGGCAGGGCGCAATCATGGAAACGCCCACTATGCAGATCACGTTCAAATCCGGTGACGGCGAATGCGCGATCATGCCGCGTTCCGACATCGGCGAATCCTTTCCCGGCCAAATCGAAGGTCAGGTACTGAGCATCGGTCGCGACGCGTTTGGCCAGGCTGCGCAAGTCGTAGAAATAAAGCTGAAAAATACATGCTCGCGAATCAGCTTCTTTCATTTAAGCGTGAACTATGAGGACAGCACCGTGGCTTACTTCGCCAGCAATGGGATGCTCCTGGGGCGTCGGACGTTAGGCATGTCGTACGGCAAACCGGTCAATGTTGCCTTTGATGCACCGGGGATCGCACGCCTGGAGTTCCACATGCCGACGCCGGACTGGTTTTCCCTCGACACTTTCAAAGTGGATGCCTGATTCCCTCAGGGCACTAACCGATGAACCGCGATTTCAACAGCGTTGCCATCTGCTAGGCGATAGGCATAAATAGTACGGTCGGCGTCCGGCAGCAGGCTGCTGGTTTGCAGCACGCATTTCTGCGTTTTGCTGTCCCAGACCTGGCCTTTCGGGCATTCGGGTTTCTGGACGGGGTCTTTTTCGCCACCACTGGCCACGACCAATTGGCTGGACATCGCCGCGACCAGCAGAAACGGGGCGGCGAACATAACGGGACGGATATTCATGGAAGGCTCCACAGAAGGTTGTGTTTCACTTTGAACACCCACAGGGTGAATTTTTATTCATTGCTTTATCAGTGACTGTTCAAGTTCAGCGTAAATTCAAGCGCTATGCTCGGAAGCGTCTGCCGTTGATCCGATGTTTTGCCTGAAGGAGCATTGTCATGAACGATCAGGTCCATCACTCAGCCGCTGCCGGCTACAAAAGCGCTGCCGACACCTACGTCAAAGGGCGGCCGGACTATCCGCCGCAGGTCAGTCAATGGTTGACCGCGACGCTGGGCCTGGATGGACATAAAACCGTGATTGATCTGGGTGCCGGAACCGGCAAATTCACTGGCCGGCTGCTGGCGACCGGCGCGCAAGTCATCGCCGTCGAACCGGTGGCACAGATGCTGGAAAAACTCTCTGACGCATGGCCCCAGGTCTTGGCGGTGAGCGGCACCGCAACCGACCTGCCGTTGCCCGACGCCTCAGTGGATGTGGTGATCTGTGCGCAAGCGTTTCACTGGTTTGCCAGCGCCGAGGCGCTGAGCGAAATCGCCCGGGTGCTCAAGCCAGATGGCAAGTTGGGGCTGATCTGGAACCTGCGTGACACTGAAGTCAGTTGGGTGCCGAAACTGGATGCCATCGTCAATGCGCTGGAAGGTGACACACCGCGCTATTACACCGGCGTCTGGCGCGAAGCGTTTCCGCACCCTGCATTCGCGCCCTTGCAGGTTGAGCGGTTTCACCATGGTCATACCGGCTCGCCGGAAGACGTGATCTTCAATCGAGTGCGCTCGACCAGTTTCATCGCCGCGCTGCCGGAGGCGCAGCGGGCGCAGGTTGATGAGCAGATTCGTGCGTTGATTGCCGCAGAACCAGAATTGCGCGGCAGGGACACGGTGACAGTGCCTTATGAAACCGCCGCGTTCGTCGCAGTAAAAAAGGCTGAATCCCATGACATTCCAGTGTAGGAGTGAGCCTGTTCGCGATAACGGAGCGTCAGTCACCTCATCTTTGGCTGACACTCCGCCATCGCGAGCAGGCTCACTCCTACAGGGTTTTCAGGTGTTCATAGTATCTGGCTGCACTTTTCCACTGCCTTGCGCCGCTCGCGAACCCCACGCACCACCAGATACAACAACGGCCCGATCGACACGAAAACCGCGGTCAGCAACAAATACGGCAGTACCGACCAAACCGACTGCCCACGCGACCGCGCGTCCTTGACCATCCACACGCCCGCCAGCGTGGCCAGCAGGTACAGATCAATCACCACCTGCGCGGTATCGGGCCGCGACATCAGGCTGATACCGAAGTCGATCAACGACTGTTCGGCCTTGAGCATCACAGAAACGGTGTAACCGGTAAAAGCGAGCAAAGCCGTGAGGGGCAGGGCGATAGACATCATGCAATCCTTCCTTGGTGTGATGAGAGAGTCGCCAGACTAACGCCGCCGCCAGGAATTGGCCATTGACTTGCCAGCACCGCGCAGGCTAATTTCCAGCCTATGACTTTCACCGTATCGCGCTGCCAGCCAATGATTATTACCGCCATTCCTCATTTGGCGGGCTAGCTCACGACTGCAGCACCCAACCCGCCCTAGAGGCGGGTTTTTACTTTCTGTCTCCGGGGTTCTGAAAAATGTCAGGAGACGACCATGCCGCACAGCCCCGACCAGCAAGCCCTGCTTGAGCACTACGTGAAAAAGATTCTGGCCGCGCCGGTGTACGATATTGCGGTGCGCACGCCGTTGCAGTCAGCTCCGGCGTTGTCGGAAGCGCTGGGCAATCGGGTCCTGCTCAAGCGCGAAGATCTGCAACCGACGTTTTCTTTCAAGATCCGTGGTGCGTACAACAAACTCGTGCAACTGAGAGATGAGCAGAAAGCGCGAGGTGTGATCACTGCATCGGCGGGCAATCATGCCCAAGGTGTAGCGCTGGCGGCGCGGGAGTTGGGCATCGCTGCGACGATCGTCATACCGTCTACCACTCCTGAGCTCAAAGTGCTCGGCGTGCGCAGTCGCGGTGCCGAAACGTTGCTGCACGGCGAGAGTTTCCCCTTTGCATTGGCTCATGCGCTGCAATTGGCCGAGCAGACCGGATGCACGTTCGTTTCACCCTTCGATGACCCAGATGTGATCGCCGGACAGGGCACCGTGGCAATGGAAATCCTGCGCCAGCATCAAGGCGCGCTGGATGCGATTTTTGTCCCGGTCGGCGGCGGAGGCTTGGTCGCCGGCATCGCGGCGTACGTAAAATACCTGCGTCCGGAAGTACGGATCGTTGGCGTCGAGTCCGAACATTCGGCCTGCCTGCAAGCCGCTTTGCGCGCGGGGGAGCGTGTGGTTCTACCGAGCGTCGGAACCTTCGCCGATGGCGTGGCGGTGGCGCAGATCGGTGCATATGGCTTCGAGATCTGCCGTTTTTGTGTAGATGAGGTAATCAAGGTCAGCAATGACGAGCTCTGCGCGGCGATCAAGAACATTTACGACGACACTCGCTCGATCACCGAGCCATCCGGCGCCCTGGCTGTTGCGGGGATCAAGCAGTACGTGGCGCGCAATGGCGCCAGTGGCCAGACCTTCGTCGCCATCGATTCAGGGGCCAATATCAACTTTGACAGCCTGCGCCATGTCGCCGAGCGCGCCGCTGCTTGCAGCGTGCCGGCGTGATGGTGCCCAGCGGTTATTCCTGCAGAGCGGTGCCGACTTTGTCCGACGCCGACCAGATGCGATAACGCACTTCGACGTCCGAGGGCGCGTACACCACGACTGGCAACTTGCTGTTGTAGCGCAACATGAAACCGTCACCGACCACCGGAACGAAAGCGCGCTTTTTCTGGCTGCCGGGCGGGCAGGCCATCAGCGTGCTCATCGGGCCAATGACTTTTTCCAGACGGTAGAACGGATAGCCCCAGCCTTGCAGATTCTTTTCATCGAGCACACCGCCCAGACGCTGGCGGTTGCAGTCCACTTCGAGGGTTTTGCCGGCGAGAATTTCAACCTGAAAATTCTCCTCCTGCTCTTGCTTGGGCAGATGGATGACCTGTCGGGTGAACCCGGCTTCGGCTTTGGGATAAGGCGCGACGTCTTCGAGCTTGGCGGCATGGGCAAGCGTGGACAGGCTGGCGATACACAGGCCAGTGATCGCGAAAATGCGTAAGGAATTCATGGAAGCCTCCGTGCGGGTTGAACTGGAATGGAAGACATTCTTGCCGCCATGGTCTTCGAAAGCAAATTCACCCGGGATTGCATATTGCAGGGGATGGGTGGTCGATTCATGCATTTTGCAAATAGCAAAATGCTGGCGACGCTTCCAAGTGCTTGATTTAGCTAGAGGCGAAACGGGCCGACCAAAGGCACGTTTTATGCGTTATTCAAGTGCGGCGCACAGGATTTGGGCGCCTACACTCCAATAGGCATTTCGCAGTACCACCACTTGCCGCACCAGGGAAACAGCGGGGGCACACCCGTGAAGGCGCAGCAAAGGGTCAGCGTGAATACTTGATTGGCAATCGTACAGAAAGGAGAGGGTTCGCCATGTTTTTATCTGCCTTGGAATTACGCAATATCATTGAAAGCAGCTTCCTGCCGAAACGCTGCCAGTGCACGCTGTCACCCGATTTGTCGATGTCCGTCAAAGTATTTGGCGATCATCGGACTGACCAAGCCGATCTCTACGTCAGCGGAATCGACGCCAGCCGCCTGAACAGCTGCCGTGAAATCAACAACCTGGTCGCTGGCCTGCGTTCCGATCTCGCACAGCAAACCGCGACACATCAAACCAGCGCTCGTTCTCGAGCCGTTTAACCCACCGTTTCACCCAGTTCGACCGTCACGCGCCGGGCCTGCACAAAACCAAGGCCCAGCGCGAACTCGACCAGCACCGCGAGCAAAATCCCGGGGCCGGCGTGGCCATTGAGCCACTCGCCAAAACCCAACGCCGACAAACCGAAACAGCCGACGATGAAACCATTGCTCAGTGCACTGCGTGTCACTGACGGCGGAGCATTGCGCAGCAAATAAAACATCACCCCCAACGCCGCAAACAGCACCGCACTGCGCCGAGCGACTACGCCGGTACCCTCCGAATATCCGATGCTCCAGATCGCCAGCAACACCTCCGGAAAAAATCCCCAGACCAGCGCCAGCAGAAAACACAGGATGGAAGTGAAGCTCGACAGCGTGCGAAACGACAACTGCATGGCCAGTCCTTGCGGCAGTAGGGAAGGCCCCGAGCATACCCGCCGAAACCACTCCACGCCTACCGCAAACCCGCAAATCAGACGTTTCTGTCAGTTCTGGAATTTGCACGCGTCAGACAATTTCCGGTAGCTGATTTCCTCGGGCTTACCGGCTTTGTCGATGTACTTCATATCGGCCGTAACCACTTTGCACAATTGCGTTGGTGGCTCAGTCAACGACACCACCTTGGATGTGGCAGAGGTGTCATTGGCCTGGGCCAGCCCGGCAAATGCGATGCAGGCGAGGGCGACGCTGAGCGATAAAGCGCGAATGTTCATGAGAGGACTCCCGTGTGGCGGTTCTAGAATTCGGCGTGATTCACTCGAACCTGCCGCACTGGGCGCCAGCCAGAATGGCTGAGGGCGTGCGGTTCAGTAGAGTTTTTGAATACGGCGATAAGGGATGGATAACCGAGCTGAACGCCGGCTGTTAGGGATTGCGGCGGTTTTCTTTAGAAGGTTTGGCGAATTCCTACAAGAGCTAGTCTGCTTTCGGCAGGTGGAAGGGAGGGTTATTGTCCGGTGCCGCTGCAAAATCAGTGGTTCGGGTTGGGTCACCTGAGAAAAGTTCGTTGCATATGTCCCATCATTTGCCCTGCGCGGATCTTCTGGTTCGCGAAGTGCACTGCTGTCGCGGCTGTGTGAAGGACGCGTTCGGGCGAGCTGAGTTTTGAACTGTTCTCGGTTGACCAAGCCTGTACACGGGCGCCTCCCAACGTTTGGTCACGGCTATGGCGGTTACCTTCTAATACAGTTGAGTAATCAAAATGCCAATAATTAAGCCGCTACAAAGCCGCTATCTCCCCCCAGCACCAACGTCACCGAAACCCCGACGCTGCTCTCGACACCCAAGCGCACCCGAAAGACATCCTCGAAGCTGCCGTTCAACGCATCCGTGCCTCTGCCGATCTGCTCGAAACCTTGCATTGCCTATGCTTCAAGCACGCCGACGTGCAGGACATTCCACACATCACCCATGCGCTTTACCTACTGACGCAGGATGCCAATGATTTGCTGCAGGTGGCGCAGCAGCAGATGTTGAGTTGGAAGGCGCCGGTTCGATGAGGAATTGAAAGGACGCAACCACGGGACGGAGTGAGAAACGACCCGTGTTTCAGCGTGGCAAGGATTCCGTTGAGTGATGACGCGGATCCAGCACCGTCGATGCCCACATCAACTCGATACGATTGTTCGGTAGAAAATAGACATGCAACGTGTCATCGCCACGGTTGCGTGAAGGCAAGTGCACTTGCACTTCGTGTCTTTCGATCTTCATCCCCTGATCCTCTTGAGCTTTAGACATGCTCAGAATCCACACAACTTTAGCGGTGTTGCCATCGATGCTCCAACAGCAGGTCACGCCTCCGTTACCGCCCCAGTGACCATTTACCCAATAGCTGCCGATGGGACGATCAGTGTAGTTGTGGGATGTAAGGGCAGCCCCGGGCGTACGAACACGGTCATGAATTAGAGATGTCACAAAAAGCGGCCAGCAGCACTGTCGCGCAGATCAATATCTTCGAGCGACTGGACATGGGCGTCTGACTGAATCGCATATCCTTACTGCGCCTCACTGCTTTCCGAAACAGCTTTGGTTGGTCGGGATTCAAATGGGCTAAACAAGTCAGGACTCCATCCGAGCCGTACTTTATTACCCGGATCAAAGCGCACATGCAGGTACTGATCGTGCGGGCCGCGCTGGGGAAGCGAAAGCTGAATTTCATGGCGCTCTTCTACCGAGCCCTGTATTTGCTGCTGTTGGGTCATGTCCAATATCCAGGTAACTTTAGCTGTGTCTCCCTCAAATTTGGAGCAGCACATTATTCCACCGCCGCCCATTGCGAACAGATTGCCACCCCAAAAGTCATTTATCCAAAAGCTGAATATTGGCCGATCTGTGTAATTTTCTGATGTCAGCATGGCGCCGGGCGTACGAAATAGATCAATGATTTTTGGGGTGGCGTAGCTAAGCAGCAAGACCAGTACAGCCAGGGCTATTCGCCTTCTTCGCCATGTTCGTTTTCGACGTGCGTCCGCAGCAATATCTATCAAGCGCATGAAATCCAAACTAGAAAAGCAATATTCAGTCTTTGAGACTGAAATGAATCTTCCTGACTTTAGGTTGATGTACCGGGAACCTCTGCTGAAGGTTTCCGCATCATCTGTTCCAGATAGTCTGGGGCCATCCCTTTGGTTTTATTCAGGCTCGGCATATCGAACTCTCGAACGCGAAAGTATTTAGGTATCGGAATACCTGTGCCCCGAGGTATCTGTTGGATCATGTATTGATCGTTTACGTAAAATTCGAGTAGATCTTCAACGTCGAAATCAAGGCCTTTGGGAACTGGAGCAAACCACTCGTCCAACAGCGCTTTTACGGGGGCAGAGGGAAAGCTGGTTTTCAACCTCCAGGCTTCGCGGTCTACGTCCTCAAGCCAACTGAGTTCGGAGCGAAGGGCAGCCTTACCTTGTTGTGTTTGCTTGAGTGCTTGATCGCGTTTAGCAGCTTGAGCATCGCTTTCGCTGCTCATTCCAAGGGCTCGTGCGATTGAGCCTTGTTTGCCGAGGATAGGGCGTTGAAGGCGCTCTTCCTCGTCGTCGTAGGCTTTGTGTTGCCCCCGATAAAGCTCCCATAGACCACGTAAACGTTGGATATATAAACGTCGGTGAGCAAGAAAGGCTTCCGCAGATAGTTTTTTATTGCCAGCTTTACTCATGTAATTATTGCTGGCCCCGATAGCACTAGTGCCATTTATATGATCATTCAAAGTGAATAGTTTTGCGACGCCAAGGTCGATTTTTCTCAATTCATTGAGAGTGGGGAAGGGCACTCCAGCACGAAGCGACGCTTGGTACATTTCGTGAAGGCTTGCTAAGTGGAGTTCAGTGCTATGTGGTACGTCATCCTTTCTCAAGCCTCCACCAACATCATAAGAGGTGCCCGGAACTAAGCGCTCTTCCCATTTTGGAGTTGATGCCCCAGTCCCAATCAATCTCGAACGCCTAGAGTCTTGACATTCATGAGCCGCGACGAGATGAAGAGCAGATCTTACTGGGCCCGGCAGACACTCTCCGTCATCGACAACGTTTACGAAAGGAATCAAGTATTCGAGGATGATGGAGTTTTCACCACTGCGATCCACTGAATCGAAGAGGCCGGCGAAATTAACTTCGAGCTTTGCGCCCTTAAAGTTTGTTGTCGCTGGATCACATTCTTCAAATAGCTTGTGAGCAAAAGCCCGAGCTAGTGTTGCGCCAAAATCAAAGCCATAAACAGAAATCGAAATGCGTTTTACCGGTGCGCCGGATTTGCCTTTGATATTGGTTAATGCTTCCTCCAAAACTTTGAATGCGGCTTCGAGTCTTGTATCAACGCCGGTTTTGAAGAAGGTTGCTGCAGCTTCGTTATCGCGAGTAACTCCAAAAATATCCAGTGTTGCTGGAGCCACGGCTTTGGCGATGCTAGATGCAAAACTACCACCTTTCAAATTGCTGATTGCGCTCTCCCACCATTTTTTACCCGTAATAACATCCTTGACAGCGTCGAGCGGGCTGTTTTTTATCGTGTCTTCAGGTGATTTTATGGCGCTGTCTTTGGCTCTGTTTAGGGCACCGTCTAACCCCGTATTGCTCAGTTCAGTAACGCCGCCTAAGGTTTCGTCGAATTTTGAACCTAAGCCTGATATGTAGAATTTTCGATAGTGCGCGCTAGGCTGTTCAGTTGACCTGGTTTGGTCGATGGCGTACGCAAGAAATAGTCTCGCCACATTGGTTAGACGGCTTTCCTTAATGTCGTCCATCAAGTTTCGACTAAATCCGTCAAAAAAGAATCCAACGTGAAGCGTGGATTCGCAGGGCAAAACCGGATTCTTTTCGGTGCCTTTGTTAGCGCATGTCTTCGAACTAACTGATTGAGCTCGATCCAGATTCGTTATGCTGGTCATTGTAAACGTCCTTGTTTGCTAATCGGTCCAGAGACTGGGGCAGTATTAAAAGGGTTGTCGAGATTTGGACTCCATTTAATTTCCACTATGTTCCCAGGAAGAAAGCGCACATGGAGATAACGATCAATTCGACGCTGTTCTGGTAGCGTCAACGTTGTCTCATGAGTTTCTTGTTTTAGACCTTGTTCTGATTGTTCTTCTGTAATGCTTAGGATCCAAGACACCTTTACGGTGGGGCCTTTGATGGCCTGGCAACACGTAATGCCACCGCTACCCATTGCTGCTAAGTTCCCCCCCAGAAATCATTCACCCAAAAACTAAAAATGGGTCTCTCCATATAATTTTCAGACGTCAACATCGCACCCGGCGTACGAAACTGGTTATAAAGATACGATCCAATGAAAGGCAGCAGTAAAACGAATACCCCGATGACAAGATTGCGGCGACGCCAGATTTTTTGCCGCTCAGTATTCGTGGCCACGGTCATTTACGTAAATTCCTTATCCAGCAATGCATTTTGAATATCCAGAAAACTTTGAGACAGACAGATAGCGCTGATCAACATGTTCATCACGACACTCATTCCGAGAACTCTCGCATCACCACGCCAAGCGGCAACTTTTCTCCAATTGCCCGTTCTTTTGCCTTTTCCCACATCGGCCAATTCGCCGGAAATTCGCGGTCCATCAATCGCAGGCTGGCAAATAGCGTGACGTCTTCCGCATCCGTTAAACCTTCACTGCGGCCAGAGTCCAGCGCTTCTTTCACTTGCTTCAACCGTGCACCGTGGCAGGTGCTGGCAAACACTTCAGGCGCTTCTTTTTCCAGTTCAGTGGTGAGGCTGTAGGGCAGAGGATCGATCTCCATGTCCGTCCACAGCTTTCCGTCGAGGAAAATAGGCTCGTATCTTCCGGGCTTTTCGAGGTTGAGCCCCTTCAGACACTGCCATTGATCTTCCTCTGCTGGCACCCACCATTCCTGCAGTGGGCCAAACAGCCACGCATGCCAAGACAGATCATCGCGTGCGTGCAGCATCGGCACCACTTCTGGCGCGTAGCTACGGATCATCAGGACTTCGCCAGCTTCATTTTTTGCCAGCAACGCATCACTCAGGTGAGCAGCGAGCTTGTCGGCTGGGCAGTCGGTACGAATCCAACTGGCCATCGCGGTGCAGCCGGTGAAGTGTTCGTGAGCGAGAAAGGCCTCGAATTCCATGTGGCTAACGTCGACCAGCCAAGGACCGTAGTTGCGCAGTTCGGAGAATTCCGGTTGCACCATCAACGGCCGTCGAGACGGGTCAGCTCTGACGAACTGCAATCGAGCGGGTTCCGGCAACAGACCGGTCTCAACGATCGCAAATATCGACTGAGCGTTCTTTTGCGCTTCGCTCCAGGCTTTCGCTGCGCCACTCTTCGTCATCAATTGGCCCCCGATTGCAGGGCAAGTTTTTCGCGCATGGCTTTTTTCAGGCATTCGACGCAGATGCCGGTAGGTGCTTTGAGTTTCGGCGTCACGGCGAGGGACTCCGCTTGCATCATTTGGTTAGCGCGGGTTTGCATCAGGCGTCCGGCGTTATCAACGGCTGCGAGGCCCGGAATGAATGGTGCAAGTATCTGAATACCTGTACCTGATCCAGGCGCACCACCGGTATTCACCTTCACCTCAGCCCCACTAATCGTCACACCACCGGCATCAACCTTCACAAAACTCCCGCCAGCCTTGGCCGTGAGCTCCATGCCGCCCTCAACCACAACCTTCTCACCAGCGTGATAGTGAATCTCGGTCCCGGCCTCCACAAACTGCCCAGTCCCAACCTTCACATGCTGCGTCACACCGACCGTCAGGTGATCATCCGCGCGCATCTCACTGATGCGATCCAGATGGGTAATCCGGTGCTCTTCAACCTTGAATTCGCTCAACACATTAGCTTCAACGGTGTCATGCCGTTCGTTGCCGATGCGGATTTTCTGGTCGTGTTCGATGTTTTCGTCCCAGTCGCGCTGGGCGTGGATGTAGATCTGTTCGGCGCCTTTCTTGTCTTCGATGCGGAATTCGTTGTAGCCCTTGCCGCCCGGGGAGCTGAGGGTTTTGAAGGTGCTGCGGGTCTTGTTGGCCGGGAGGTCGTAGGGGACGACGTTTTCCTTGTGGTACAGGCAGCCGGTGACGAGGGGCTGGTCGGGGTCGCCTTCGAGGAAGGTGACGAGCACTTCCATGCCGATGCGCGGGATGGCGATGCCGCCGTAGGCGCTGCCTGCCCAGCCGCTGGCGACGCGCATCCAGCAGGTGGTTTTGTCGTCGGACTGGCCGTCGCGGTCCCAGTGGAATTGCACTTTGATGCGGCCGTACTGATCGCAGTGGATTTCTTCACCGGGCGGGCCGGTGACGACGGCGGTCTGGCTGCCGAGGACTTTCGGTTTCGGGTGTTCGAGGGCAGGGCGGTAGTGCGCGTCCCACGGGGTGGCAAGGAAGCTGTTGCGGTAGCCCTGGTGGAAATCGCTTTTGTTGTCGGTGACGTCGCTGGTGACGTTTTCTCCGAGCACCTGCGGCTGTTTGCCTTCGTGGAAGACTTCCAGCAGCAGCCACAGGTCGTTCCACTCGGCGCGCGGGTGTTCGGCGAGCGTGAGGAAATGGCCGCTGGTGAGGGTCGGTTCGTCACCTTTGCCTTCGGCGAGTTTGTAGTCGCTGCGATGGCGCTCCAGGGCGCGGGTCGAGAGGAACTTGCCGCGCTCGCGAGTCGTGAAGCGGCCGGGGTAATCGTAGTCTTCCAGATCCGGGGCGAATTCGGATTTGACCGCGCCTTCCGGCAGCAACTTGGGTTTTTCGAAATCGTAGTCGCGGCGGCTGACGCGGGTGGTGCGGGTTTCCAGGCGCAGGTTGAAGCGCTTGATCACCGGCTTCTCGGCGGCCATGCCGGAGTCCTGCTGGTAGCTGACCGGTTTCAGTTTGCGGAATACGGTCTGGTCGTCGCCGAACACCAGTTTGTGGCCGCTGCTGCTGTGCTGGAAGTGGAAGTGAATGCCTTCCTCTTCGCACAGACGCTGGATGAAATGCAGGTCGGACTCGTCGTATTGCACGCAATAATCGCGTTCCGGGTACTCGGCGCCAAGCTGGAAGCTATAGGCGTCGGAGAGAATGCCGCGATCTTCCAGCACCTGAGCGATGATTTTCGGCACCGTCAGTTGCTGGAAGATCTGCTGATCATGGTTGTGCTGCAGATAGGCCAATTGTGGCATCAGGCTGATGCTGTAGCGGGTCAGGGTCTTGCCGGAGTCGCCCTGCTCGATGCGATAGACCTGGCCGTGAATCTTGCCTTCGCCGGTGGCGCCGAACGTCAGGCAGGCGCGCTTGTGCAGCAGCTCTTCGAGCTTCAGATCGGGGCGGGCGCTGACCAGTTCGAGGTCGAAACGGAACGGTTCGTTGAGGGCTTCGCGACCGGTGAAGCTGAGGACTTGCAGGTCGGCGTTGGCGTCTTCGATCGAGAGGGTGATGTGGGTTGCGTTGGCGTCCAGCATGCCTTGAATTCCGTCCGTTGAATAAGCAGGTGATGGATGTTGCAGGATTAGACGGCCTCATTCAAGGCGCAAATGGCGTAGGCGTGAGGCCTCAGTGCCATAGGGAAAACCCTTAGGAGGGCGGTTTCGGCCAGTGAAGCCGGGCAGTGAATGGATTTTTAGTGTCTGATCGGGCGCTATCGCGAGCAGGCTCACTCCTGCATTGGATGGGTGGCGGGCATGATTACCGCGTCCACCGAAGATCTCTTGTAGGAGTGAGCCTGCTCGCGATGAGGCGTTCGGATCACCCTACAACCAATGCCAGAACCGGCTCCAGAACCCGCGATTGAGGTCTTCCTTGCACCCGGCATATTGCTGCGCGTACAGATCCGAGCGGTTCTGCACCTTGCGTGCGGTCGGCAGTAGCCACGCTTTGCTCGCGTAGGTCTTGTTGCGAAAGCCGCCCCAGCCTTCGTGGTAGTTCAGGTACTGGTTGTAGGCGTCGTATTTGTACACGCCGTTGATCGAGGTGGTCTTGTCCATGTACCAGCCGACGAAGTCGATGGCGTCGTCGAAGTCTTCGCGGTCGGCCCAGTTGCGACCGGTGCTTTTCTGGTAGTCGGCCCAGACTTCGTCCTTGGCTTGCGCGTAGCCGGACGCGGTCGACACGCGGCCCCACGGAATCACCCAGAGCAGGTATTTGCGCGGCGTCTTGGCGTCGTAGCGATAGCCGGATTCCTGATACATGATCGCAAAGGGCACCTGGATTGGCACGCCCCAGCGTTTCTGCGTGACTTGCGCGGCGTCGTACCAGTCGCTTTTCTCGCGGAAGATTGCGCAGATGTCTTCCGGCGAGCGGGGCGGCGAGGTGCCGCAACCGCTCAGCAGGGTGGCCAGGGTCAGGAGGGCGAAGATGTGCCTGCGGTTCAAAAGCTGGTTTCCGTCGTGCGCAAAAAGGCCGACAGTCTACGCGCTCAGCTCAATTGATGACGATAGGGCAGATCCGGACCGGTTTTGCTACACGTCAGCGCGGCGGCTTGCACGGCGAACCTGAGCATGCCGTCAATTTGCTTGCGACTGAGCTGCTGCACGCCTGCGACCGAGTCCAGCGAGTGCTCGGTCAGCCAAGTGATCAGCGCTGCCTGGAAGGTATCACCGGCGCCGACGGTATCGGCAATCGTTACCGGGTTGGCCGGCACCGACCATGAGCCGTGGGCGCGACTGAACACGGTCGCGCCGTCGCCGCCGCGCGTCAGGAAGACGATCTGGCAGCGATGTTCGAGCCAGCCTTCAATCACCTGCTGCGGATCCTGCTCGGGATAAAGCAGGCTCAGGTCTTCGTCGCTGACTTTGATCAGATCGGCCAGTCGCACCAGCGTGGCGATGCGCTCGCGCCATAGATCGATGTTCGGCTCGGGATTGAGGCGCACATTGGGATCGAGGCTGATCAGGCGTTTGCCGCTTTCACGCTGGACCAGTCTCAGCAGCGTGTCGCCAATCGGCTGCACCACCAGCGAAAACGAGCCAATGTGCAGGCCGCGAACCTCGTCGCTGAGTGTCGGCAGATGCGCCTCGCTCAACTGCCGGTCGGCACAACCCTCGCCACGGAAGCTGTAATGCGGCGAACCGTTGGCGCCCACGGCGACCATTGCCAGGGTGGTCGGCGCGGCGAAATCCACCAGATAGTCCGGGCGCACGCCTTCGTCCTGCAGCACTTGCTGCAGTCGGCGGCCGAGGTAGTCAGTGGACAGGCCGCCGAACAACGCCGAGTCCACGCCCAAACGGCGCAAACCGACGGCAACGTTGAACGGCGAGCCGCCGGCAATCGCTTTGAAATTGACTTTCGAGGCCAGACCGCTGGCATCGTTTTCGCTGAAGAAATCAAACAGGGCTTCGCCACACACCAGGTACATAGTTGTTTGCTCGTTATAGGGTTGCGACATGCTGTTGATAGCGTTCGTAGGCCTGCTGGAACGCCGCGACATTGGCGGCAATCGGCAGGGTTTCACTGCGCGCGTCGAGATTCACGCAGCGTTCGCACAGAGCGGCCAGGGAGACATCGTCACCCTTCAAACGCAACGCGCACCACGCTGCCTGAATCGCTGCGCCCAGTGCGGCGGCTTCGCTTTGTTCGGTGCAGATCACCGGGGCGTTCATGATGTCGGCGACGATCTGCCGCCACACTGCGCTCTTCGAGCCGCCGCCGATCAGGCAGATGCGCAGGCTTTGTAAACCATTCTGACGGAGCAAATCCAGCCCGTAGCGCAAACCGAAGGTGGTGCCTTCGACGGCGGCGCGGCACAGATTGGCCTGGGTCAGATTGTCCATGGTCAGCCCGTGCAGGCTGCCGGTCGCGTGGGGCAGGGCTGGGACGCGTTCGCCGTTGAGAAACGGCAGCATGCTCACGCCTTCGGCGCCGATCGGCGACTGCGCGACCAATTCATTGAAGGTCGGCAGATCGAGCTTGAACAATTCACGAATCGCGCCGGTGGCGTTGGTCAGGTTCATGGTGCAGATCAGCGGCAGCCAGCCGCCGCTGGACGAGCAGAAGGTGGCGACCGAGGCATCGGCGCTGACCTTCGGCGCGTCGGAAAAGGCGTAGACCGTGCCGGACGATCCGAGGCTCATGGTGATCGCCCCGGGCTGGATATTGCCGGTGCCGATGGCGCCCATCATGTTGTCGCCACCGCCGCTCGAAACGACTGCGTTGGGGTTGATGCCGAGTTGCTCGGCAATCGCTGGCAGGAGGGTGCCCACGGCGGCGTGCGCGTCGATCAGCTCCGGCAGCGCGGTTTGCAAACGGCCGCTGGCGTCGATGTCGCGCAGGATCTGCAAATCCCACTGACGCGTGCGTACGTTGAAATAACCGGTGCCGGACGCGTCGCCGTATTCGCTGCAGGCGCGGCCGGTAAGCCAGTAGTTGAGGTAGTCGTGGGGCAACAGAATGCGCGCGATACGTGAGAAAACTTCCGGATGCTGCTCTTTGGTCCAGAGCAGTTTCGACACTGTATAGCCCGGCGCAATGACCACGCCGAGGCGTTCCAGCGAACCTTGCTCACCGCCCAGTTGCGCGAGCAAGCGGTCGTTTTCCGGCGTGGTTTCGGTATCGCACCAGAGCTTGGCCGGGCGCAGCACTGCCCCTTTCTCGTCGAGCAGAACCAGACCGTGTTGCTGCCCGGAGACGCCGACGCCGAGAATCGCCTGACCGTTGACATTGGCCGCCTGCAAGGCCTGGCGAGTGGCGCTGACGAAAGCGTCGAGCCACTGCTGGACGTCTTGTTCGCGGCGGCCATTGGCGCCGCTGATCATCGTATGGGGCGCCGCGCCCAGACCGAGCACCTGACCGCTGTCGGCATCGAGGATGATCGCTTTGGTGCCTTGGGTGCCGCAGTCGATACCCAGGAAGAGCTTTGTTGTTGTCATGTATGGGCCTGTCAGATTGCGCTGAAGATCAAGAGCTACCCCCTCACCCCAGCCCTCTCCCCCAGGGGGGGGCGAGGGGGAAAGGGAGCAGATTTTCATGCTTTTCAAACTCTTATTCGACTCGGAATTTCAGGTCGATGAATAACGGAAGAACCCCGTGGTCGGTTCCCTCTCCCCCAAGGGGGCGAGGGGGAAAGGGAGCAGATTTTCATGCTTTTCAAGCTTTGTATTCGACTCGAAATTTCAGGTCGATGAATAACGGAAGAACCCCGCGGTCGGTTCCCTCTCCCCCAGGGGGGCGAGGGGGAAAGGGAGCAGATTTTCATGCTTTTCAAGCTTTGTATTCGACTCGGAATTTCAGGTCGATGAATAACGGAAGAACTCCGCGGTCGGTTCCCTCTCCCCCGGGAGAGGGCTAGGGTGAGGGGCTTTTCAGCCGAGCACCCGTTCCAGAGTCCGCGAAACCCCAACCTCGCGCAGACTCTGGCAGCACCATTCGAACGCCGCAACAAACTCCGCCGAATTCGCGATCGCCGTGCCGAAAATCTCTTCAACGCCCAGTAACCGCTCCGTGATCAACTCATCGTCCGCTACCAGTCCCTGAACGAAAGCCGCTCGCGGATCCGGAATCGAATACGTATCGCCGTTCTCGTCCACGCCCTTCAAATACAAGGCCCACGCCGCGACGACCAGTGCCGCGCGTTTGGTCTCTTTGCCATCGGCAATCAACCGATTGATCGTCGGCACGGTGAATTTGGGAAACTTCGACGAGCCATCCGAACACACCCGCTCAAGCTGATCGGCAATCGCCTGATTGGAAAATCGCGCCACCAGCGTGTCCTTGTACTCGCTCAGATCGATGCCCGGTACCGGTGCCAGTTGCGGCGTGACGTCGAGGTCCATATAGGCGCGCATATACCGGACGAACAGCAGGTCGTTCATGGTCTCGTGGACGAAGCGATAACCCTTGAGAAAGCCCAGATACGTCAGCGCCAAGTGACTGCCGTTGAGCAGCTTGATTTTCATTTCTTCATACGGCGAAACATCGTCGGTGAACTGCACCCCGACCTTTTCCCATGCGGGGCGGCCGTTACCGAATTTGTCCTCCAGCACCCACTGCACAAACGGTTCGCAGACCACCGGCCAGGCATCGTCAACGGCGTGTTTGTCGGCCAGTTGCAGGCGATGTGCGGTGCTGGTCATCGGTGTGATGCGGTCGACCATGGCGTTGGGGAAACTGACGTTCTGCTCGATCCACTCGCGCAGTTGCGGATCACGCAGGGCGGCGAATGCCAGCAGTGCCTTGCGAGCGACCGCGCCGTTGTGCGGCAGGTTATCGCAGGACATCACCGTGAACGCCGGAACGCCCGCCGCTCGGCGTTTGGCCAGTGCGGCGCAGAGGAAACCGAACACGGTGCCCGGCGCTTCGGGATGGGCCAGGTCGTGTTGAATCTGCGGCAGATGCGCCATGAACTCGCCGTTGCTGTCGTCGATACAGTAACCGCCCTCGGTGATGGTCAGGGAGACGATGCGGATCTGCGGTTCGGCCAGTTTGTCGATCAGCGCCTGTGCGCCATCTTCGGCGAGCAGCATGTCGCGGATGGCGCCGATGACGCGCACTTCGGTGTCGTCGCTGTCGCCCAGTTCGAACAGAGTGAACAGATAATCCTGCTCGCGCAGATCATCGCGAGCGCGACGATCTTCCGGGCGCAGGCCGACGCCACAGATGGCCCAGTCGAGCGCTTCGCCAGTGTTCATCAAGGCATCGGTGTAATAGGCCTGATGCGCGCGGTGGAAGCCACCGACGCCAATATGGGCGATGCCCTGGCGTGTGTCGCCGAGGTCGTAGCCGGGGAGTTGCACTTCGGCGGCGAGGCGATTGAGGTTCTGTTGGTTGAGTTTCATCGGATAGTCTCGAAATCAGGCGGCAGCGCGCAGTGGGCGGGTCAGCGCCACACCGTCGGCGTCGAACAGATGGCAGTGAGTCGGGTCCAGGCGCAGGTTCAATTGTTCGCCATAACGGCTGGCCAGATCGCCGCGCACGCGCATGGTCAGGGCTTCGCCGGCGCTGGTGGTGACGTGGCAGAAGGTGTCGCTGCCCAAGCGTTCGCTGACGTCGGCAGTCACCTGCAACGTGCAGTCGCCGGTTTGCGCCAGCTCTAAGTGTTCCGGGCGAATGCCCAGCGTCACCGCGCTGCCGACGCTGAGGTTGGCGGCATTGAACGGCAGGGTGATGCGGGTGCCGGCGTCCAGCGCAACTTCGCAGCTGGCGCCGTCGATGCGCGCGATCTTGCCTTTGAGGAAACCCATCTTCGGCGTGCCGAGAAAGCCGGCGACAAACAGGTTGGCCGGGTGGTGATAGAGGTCCAGCGGCGAGCCGACCTGTTCGATCCTGCCGCCGTTGAGCACCACGACCTTGTCGGCCATGGTCATCGCTTCGACCTGATCGTGGGTCACGTAGATCATCGTTGCTTGCAGGTCTTTGTGCAGGCGCAGCAGCTCCAGACGCATCTGCACGCGCAGCGCCGCGTCGAGGTTGGACAGCGGCTCATCGAAAAGGAAAATCTTCGGGTTGCGCACGATGGCACGGCCGATCGCCACGCGCTGGCGCTGGCCGCCGGACAGCTGTTTCGGTTTGCGCTCGAGCATCGGCCCGAGTTCGAGAATGCGCGCCGCTTCGCCGACCTTGCGCTCGACCTCGGCTTTCGGCACGCCGGCCAGATCGAGGGCGAAGGACATGTTCTTCTTCACGGTCATGTGCGGATACAGCGCGTAGGTCTGGAACACCATCGCCAGATCACGCTTGGCCGGGCTGACTTCAGTAATGTCGCGGCCGTCGAGTTCGATGGTGCCGCCGCTGACTTCTTCCAGCCCGGCGATCAGCCGCAGCAGGGTGGACTTGCCGCAGCCCGACGGGCCGACGAAGACCACGAATTCCTTGTCGTTCACTTCCAGGTCAATGCCCTTGATGATGGAAAAGCCTTCGAAGCCTTTTTGCAGATTCTTGATTTTCAGGTTGGCCATGAGATGGGCCTCCGTGGTTTTCATTCTGTTAAGCCGGACGCGCTTTTCTGTAGGAGTGAGCCTGCTCGCGATAGCGGAATGTCCTTCAACATTGATGTCGACTGACACGGCCGAATCGCGAGCAGGCTCACTCCTACAGGGGAATGTGTTCGCTCAGGGGTATTCATTTCACGGCACCAAACGACAGCCCGCGCACCAGTTGTTTCTGGCTGATCCAGCCAAAGATCAGAATCGGCGCGCAGGCGAGGGTCGAGACTGCCGACAACTTGGCCCAGAACAGACCTTCGGGGCTTGAGTACGAGGCGATCAACGCAGTCAGTGGCGCGGCATTCGACGAGGTCAGGTTCAGCGACCAGAACGCCTCGTTCCAGCACAGGATCAGCGACAGCAGCACGGTCGAGGCGAGGCCGCCCTTGGCGATCGGCAGCAGCACGCGCACCATTTCCTGCCACAGCGTCGCGCCGTCAAGCCGGGCGGCTTCGAGGATGTCTTTGGGAATGTCCTTGAAGTAGGTGTAAACCATCCAGACCACGATCGGCAGGTTGATCAGCGTGTAGATCACGATCAGCGCAATGCGCGTGTCGAGCAGGCCAAAGCTCTTGGCCAACAGATAAATCGGCATCAGCACGCCCACCGGCGGCAGCATCTTGGTCGAGAGCATCCACAGCAGCGTGCCTTTGGTGCGCTGGGTTTCGTAGAACGCCATCGAGTAGGCCGCCGGCACCGCGATCAACAGACACAGGGCGGTGGCGCTGAAGGAGATCACCACCGAATTCCAGGCGAAACTGAAATAGTCGCTGCGCTCGTTGATGTGCAGGTAGTTCTCCAGCGTCGGTGTGAAGATGAACTGCGGCGGCGTGGCGAAAGCGTCGATTTCGCTCTTGAAACTGGTCATCACCATCCAGAAGATCGGGAAGAAAATCACGATCGCGATGGCCCAGGCCAGCGTGCCGAGCAGCAGGCTTTGCAGGCGGCGGGATTGTTGGAGCGTCATGGCAGGCCTCACGCTTTGTCAGTCAGGTTTTTGCCGATCATCCGCACCAGAATGATCGCGGCGATGTTGGCGATGACCACGGCAATCAAACCGCCCGCCGAAGCCATGCCGACGTCGAACTGCACCAGCGCCTGGTTGTAGATCAGGTAGGCGAGGTTGGTCGAGGCGTAGCCGGGGCCGCCATTGGTGGTGGTGAAGATTTCCGCGAATACCGAGAGAAGGAAGATCGTTTCGATCATCACGACCACGGCGATCGGCCGTGCCAGATGCGGCAGCGTCAGATGCCAGAAGATCGCGATCGGGCCGGCACCGTCCAGGCGTGCGGCTTCCTTCTGTTCCTGATCCAGCGACTGCATCGCCGTCATCAGAATCAGGATCGCGAAGGGCAGCCATTGCCACGAAACGATGATGATGATCGACAGCAGCGGGTAGTGCGCCAGCCAGTCGACCGGTTGCGCGCCGAACAGCTTCCAGATGTAGGCGAGGATCCCCGAAACCGGGTGGAAGATCAGGTTCTTCCAGATCAGCGCACCGACCGTGGGCATGATGAAGAACGGCGAAATCAGCATCACTCGCACCAGACCGCGACCCAGAAATTCGCTGGCCTCCAGCAACGCGCTGATCAGCACGCCGAAGACCACGCTGATCAGCAACACGCTGCCAACCAGCAACAACGTGTTGGTCGCGCCGGGCATGAAACCCGAATCAGTGAGGAAATAGGTGAAGTTCTCCAGCCCGACAAATTCGTTTTCACCGGGGTAGAGCAGGTTGTAGCGGATCATCGAAAAGTACAGGGTCATGCCCAGCGGCACGATCATCCACAGCAGCAAGAGTGCCACCGAAGGACTGACCAGAAACCAGCCTGGGTTGCGCACCCGCAGCTTGCGCTGGGGTGGCGACAGGTCGATGTGGGCTTTGGCAGTTGAAGTATTCATGGCAGTAACCGATTCGACAGGCGAATGAAGATCCCCTGTAGGAGTGAGCCTGCTCGCGATAGCGCAATATCATTCAACGTTGATGTCGACTGACACGGCCTAATCGCGAGCAGGCTCACTCCTACAAAAGCAGGAGCAAGCTTTGCGGATTACTTCGGATAACCCGCGCGCTTCATCTCACGTTCCGTGGTCTGCTGCGCCGCTGCCAGCGCCTGATCCACCGTGGTCTGGCCGATCAGCGCGGCCGAGAACAGCTTGCCGACCTGGGTGCCCACGGCCTGGAATTCAGGAATGGTCACCAGCTGAATGCCAATGTACGGCACTGGTTTGAGCGTCGGCTTGCTCGGGTCGGCGGCCTTCAGCGACTCCAGCGTCACTTTGGCAAACGGCGCGGCGCTCATGTACGCGTCGCTGTAGGTCGAAGCGCGGGTGCCCGGTGGCACGTTGGCGATGCCATCGGTCTTGGCAACCAGTTCGCCGTACTCTTTGGAAGTGGCCCACGCGCTGAAGGTTTTCGCCGCGTCCTTGGCCTTGGAGCTGGTCGGAATCGCCAGCGCCCACGAATACAGCCACGCCGAGCCTTTGTCGGTGACCTGATGCGGGGCGAAGGTGAAGCCGACGTGATCGGCGACCTTGCTCTGGGTCTTGTCGGTGACGAACGAGCCGGCGACGCTGGCATCGACCCAGATCGCGCATTTGCCACTGTTGAACAGGGCGAGGTTTTCGTTGAAACCGTTGCTGGATGCGCCCGGCGGGCCGGATTTCTTCATGGTGTTGACGTAGAAATTCAGCGCATTTTTCCATTCCGGCCCGCTGAATTCCGGTTTCCACTGCTCATCGAACCAGCGCGCGCCGTAGGCGTTGGCGACCGTGGTGACCAACGCCATGTTTTCGCCCCAGCCGGCCTTGCCACGCAGGCAGATGCCGTATTGCTCTTTGTCTTTCTGGGTGAGTTTTTCCGCGAAACCGGCGATCTCTTCCCAGGTCGGACGCTCCGGCATGGTCAGCCCGGCGTCCTTGAACAGGTCGGTGCGGTAGTAGGTGATCGAACTCTCTGCGTAGAACGGCAGCGCATACAGCGAACCTTTCACCGACAGGCCTTCGCGCACCGAGGGGAACACGTCGTCCAGAGCGTAACTGGCCGGCAGATCCTTCATCGGCTCGAGCCAGCCCTTGCCGCCCCAGAGTGCCGCTTCGTACATGCCGATGGTCAACACGTCGAACTGTCCGCCCTGGGTGGCGATGTCAGTGGTCAGACGCTGACGCAGGACGTTTTCTTCCAGCACCACCCAATTGAGCTTGATGTCCGGGTGCTCGCTCTCGAAGGTCTTCGAGAGTTTTTGCATGCGGATCATGTCGCTGTTGTTGACGGTGGCGATGGTCAGGGTCTGGGCGCCAAGGCTGACGCTGCTGAGGGTCATGCAGGTGAGAGCGAGCAGAGCTTTTGCAGTGGGTTGCATCGTGCACTCCTTTTCTGACACCCGTCGGGGCAGAAGGACAGTTATTGTTTTTGTGTCTTCCGAATGCAGGAAGAATCTGCGCTGATTACAGCCTTCAATGGCAGGACTGACAAATCATCCCTAGCACTTTTGTTGATACTTTTTTGCACTGGGGTTTGCTTGGGGGAACGCAGGGAAGGGGTTTTGCGCGATGGAGCGTTAGCGAATGCGTACAGATTTCTGATGCCAACACAGCCCCTGTAGGAGTGAGCCTGCTCGCGATAGCGGTGTTTCACATTGCAAATGTGTTGGCTGACTCAGCGCCATCGCGAGCAGGCTCACTCCTACAGGGGCTTTGTTTATCAGCCGTGGTTTTGTTCTGTCAGGCGCTGCACCGCCAGCCGTCGATAGTGCGTAGGCGTCATGCCCTTGAGCTGCTGAAAGCGCCGATTGAAGTTGGAAATATTGTTGAAGCCCGACTCGAAGCACACCTCAGTCACCGGTTTGTCGCCGTCGGCCAGCAGTTCACAGGATTTGCTGATGCGCAGGCGATTGACGAACTCGATGAAATTGCGTCCGGTGGCCTGTTTGAACACTCGACTGAAATAGGTCGGCGTCATGCCCAAGTGCTCCGCCACCTCTTCCAATGAAATATCTCGGGCGTAGTGACTGAAGATGTAATCGACCGCACGGTTGGTGCGGTCGATATTGTGTTCGTCGGCCAATTGCGGCGTGGTGGCGCCGGACAGCAACTGGAAGTCGTCACTGGCCGCGAGCAGTTCCATCAGGATGAAAAAGTGCCCGAGGCGGGTGATGCCGCTGCTGTCGGCGATGCGTTGCATCAGCGTCATGGCCTGGCGGATCGTGCGTTTGCAGCGGAACTCGATGCCGTATTGCGCACGCTCAAGCAGCGGCGCGAGACTTTTCAGTTCAGCGAAAACCTGGTGCCCGCTTTCGAATAATTCGTCGGTAAAGTTGACGAGCATGTCGCGTTTCTCGACCACTTCATCTTCGGCGACCTGGCTGATCCAGTTGTGCGGCAGGTTGGGCCCGGTGAGAAACAGGGTTTCCGGATAGAAGTTGCCGATGTAGTCGCCGATGAACACCTTGCCGGAACTGGCGACGATCAGGTGCAGTTCGTATTCCTTGTGAAAATGCCAGCGCACCAGCGGGCAGGGGAAGCCGTGCTGGCGATAGATGATGGACAAACCGTTATGGTCGTCCATCAACTCGTAGGAAGGATCGGTCACGCGAGCGGTTCGGGTCATGACGGGCACTTTTTTATTATCGCTGCGCGATCATGCCTCGTTTTTCGACATTTGTGCCACTTCTGCACGGTCGCCCGTTTACGCCGCTTGGTTGAGCTTGGCGCGAGCCTTTTGCAGGTTGGCCATCTGGCAGAAACGCACGATGTGCGAGTTTTTGATGAAGTCGAAATTGATGATGTTGCACTTGCGCGCCCAATCCGACTGAGCCGGGTCGAACCAACTGTCGAGACTGTCGAGGATTCGCTGCGGGCCGCCGAGGGTGTAACTGGTTGCCGACAGCGACCACGGGCGAAGCGTACTGATGGCTGTGCTCAATACGTTGGTGATATAGCCATGCAGATCCGAGGTACTGACGTGCGATTGACCGATCCATTTGTGATTGATCTGGCTGTAGAAACGATAGTCCCGCGTGTCCCAGGTCATCGGCGCGGCCACCATGATGCGTTGCAACGGATTGATGGCTTTTAGTTGGCCCAGCGTCAGATGCAGATTGTCGGTGGGAATCAGTCGCTCACCAAGGTTTTCCACTAACGCCGCTTTGAATTCCGCGTGATTGAATGGATCTTTAGCGCCGGAAAGTTCATGAAAGTCGAGGATGATGAACTCATCCGGACTTCTTTCATAAAATCCCTTCACGTCCCGTATAAGGTCTTCGAGAGTTCGTGAAGAGGTATATCCATTGTGGTGGAAACGGAATTTGGCCAGTTGGTTTGCTTTGTTGTCGTAAACGAGGCGCACGTCGAGTGCGCGAGCGCCGCGATTCAACTGCGAATAAAAGGAAACGTCCTGACAGGCAAGCCAGTTTTTTCCGGGAATCAGCGCGTAAGAGGCATCCCAGTCACAACCGGCGTTATGCGCACCGGGCAAAGTCATTTCGAAGAGTGAAAGATTGTCAATGTCTGGAGCGTCAGCCATCCACTGATAGGTTTGAATGTTGTCGAAGTTTTCCATGTTGCATATCCTGCGAATGAAGTTAATGAAAAAGTTGCGCGCAGGATGTTTATAAGCATATTCAATGGGTCGAGAAAGTGTGCTTTTAATGCAAGTGATGTAGTTGGAGCAATTATCAATCCGCTGGATGTAATTGGTTCTTGGCCTCAATCCATTGAGCCATGTACTGGGTACTTTTCAGTGTGTGGTGTCGTAACATGGCACCAGTAAAGTTATTGTTTCTAAGTTGTGCCAGGTTTTGTCGGCAACCGTTGATCCTGTCGATCAGACGAGGGCCGTGCACGCTGCGCTGATAACGCTGCTGCAAAAGTGTCGACGCCTCAAGCTGCGCTTGCTGCCAGCGCAGCGGGTTTTCGTGTAGTTGCACGGCCTGTTCGGCAAAGGTGTTCGCGTCGAGGGCAACGGCTCCCGGCCACGGCGTGTCGCCATGCATGGCTTCGGCGCCAATCGGCGTGGTGACACTGGGCGTGCCGCACAGCATGGCATCAAGCAGTTTGCCCTTGATGCCGGCGCCAAAGCGCAACGGTGCCAGGCAGACTCGGGCTGCAGACATCACCTCGAGGGCATCTTCGGCCCAGTCCATGATGTGAAAGCCTTGCGCGGGATTGTGCAGCGCTGTGGCCTTGGGCGGCGTATAGGCACCATAGACATGCAGTTGCGCGCGAGGCAGCCGCGCGCGGATCAGCGGCCACAGGGTGGTTTTCATCCAGAGCACGGCGTCCCAGTTCGGCGCGTGGCGGAAGTTGCCAATGCTGAGGAAATGCGCGCGTTCGGCGAAGCCTGGCAGGGCGGTGTCCGGAAGATCGATCATCAGCGGACACCAGTGCAGGATTTGCCGTGGCAGGCCGAATTGCCCTGCGAGCAAGTCGATTTCGACTTCGGAAATCATCAGATTCAAGTCACACCGATACAGCGCAGCGATTTCCCGTTTGGCCAGATCGGTGCCGGCCATCAACTGGAATTCTTCGTGCAATGCCGGTGCAAACAGCCCGGTGAAATCAGTCTGCTCGTCGTTGCTTTTCAGCCGGTCCTTGAGGCGCTGATGACGCGCATGACGCAGGCTTTGCAGATCAGAAGTTTCCAGGATACGCAGGGCGTCCGGACAGTGTTTCTCCACGCGCCAGCCAAACTGTTCTTCCATCATGAACTGATCGAACAACACGATATCCGGCGCCAGCGCGCTGATGAACGCGTCGAAACTGCCGTTGTTGAGCTGAATCGGCACTTCCTCAATGCCCATCGCTGTCAGGTCAGCCTTGTGCTCACCCGGGCCGGCCGGGCTGCTGAAGGTGACTTTCCATCCTTGCTCGAGGAACGTCTCGAGGATCTGCATGACATGCCCGCTGGCCGCTGAGGATCGGGGCTCGGGCCAGACGTAGCCGATGACCAGAACTTTGGTGTTATGCGAATGGCTCACGACTGATCCTCTGACCCATGGAAAAGGGTGCAATTAAATCACAGCGAGGTGATCGGATTGCACCCTGTTCACCGCCAGGCCGTTTCAGTGCTTAGCTGACGGGTTTGGCGAGATTGAGCAGCAGCGGCCCCTGCAGGAACTTGCCAGCAGCGGTGTTCCTCACGGCCTCATCGATGGTCTTCATATTGAAGCTCAAGATGGCCGGACGGGTTTGCGCTTGATCGAGCAGGGACACCGCGAGCATGTAGGACTCGGCGTTGGCCAGCGCAGGGTGTTTCTGCACCAGTTTCGGCAGACTGGCCTTCACCCGGTCGTACTCGACGAATCCCTCCCGGTGCGCACTTGCATGATGTGGATTGATCAGGTTGTCCGGATGTGCCTTGCGCGCATCACGGGCCAGCTCGAGCAATCCGACGGCATCGAATTCTGCGTGATACAACTCGGGGTAGACCTTGCCGTAATACAGATCGAGGGTGTCCGGCCCACCGTGGGACATCTCATGAATCAAAACGTCGGCGACGCAACCGACGTCGTAGCGTGACGACTTGTAGAACTCGTTGAGATTGTCCGGATAGATCGACAGAAACCTGACGGCCGATTCGTCGATTTTCTCGCCGGTGCGCAGCGCCGTCTTCCAGCGCTTGTACGCCGCAGGCGACAGCGAGGCGATCACGTCCGGCTGATGGGGGCGGAACGTTACGTTACTGAAGCTGATCGATTCGAGATCCGTGCGCATGGTGCTCAAGTGTTTTGACAGATGTTGGACCACTTCATCGGAATCGTTGCCGAATACATGCTTGAGCACCGCGCTGATGTCGTCGTTGGATGACCGCTGCGACAGCGCGCTGATGGCGTTGTCCAGTTTGGTCCGGGCACGGGGAATGGCTTTTTTCAGATAGCCCCGGGTGTAACTGAACGGCTTGAAGCGGCCGAACAGGCGCCGCAGCGGGGAGAAATTCCCGAGGTCGAGTATTTTCAGGCGCGGCCCCCAGGCGCCGCCGGTGCGGATGTTCAGCGCGTGCCAATCGTGGTTGCGCTCGAGCACTGCGATGTCGATCGCCTCGCCAAGCGCGTCGGCCCCTCGCCAGGTCGCCTGACGCACATCGCGGGTGTGGGAAAGCTTGATCCAGTCACGACCCTCAGTGCCATGCATCAATCGTCTCAATTGCACGCCGGCGCTGTGCGCGGCGTCGAGCGCGTTTTCCCCGGCAAATACGACTCCGCGCTTGACCAGACGCAAGCCCTTGCGGGCGAGGGTGGGCAAGCCGTCGAGCGGGTTGATCAACGATACGGCCGCTCGGGCCACGGCTTTGGCGACCTTCAGCAGTTTGAGGGTGGTCGACCCGGTCTTGGCGATGATGCTCGCTGCCGACGCGCCAAGACCGACCAACAGACCGATGACCGACAGGCCGTCCAGAACGCAGCCACCGATGCCTTCGGCCACACGATCGGTGCGTCCGGAACGAATGTCTTCAATGCACTGTTTGAACGGCACGATGACATTGACTGCCAGGTTCTCGACGGTTTCCCTGGTGTCGCGCCATTCTTCCAGGCCGTTGCGTACATCCAGAGCGGCATACAGCTCTTCGCGGCGGGCAACCGGATGGTTGTCCAGCACGCACTCGGCGATCTCATCCAGTTGCGCTGAGAAGAACAGCGGAACCGCGCGCACATCGGTCGCTTCAAGTTGCAACTGCCAGAGCTTTTCAACCACCACTCTGGATGTCACGCCCTGACGTGGTTCGCTGCCCTCGCGGTAGGCGGCGTAATCCAAGGGCCACTCGCTGGCTTTGTTTTTGTCCTGGAAATCGTATTTGCTGCCGGTATACGAGAGGGTCGGACGCTGGTTGAGCAGGCCGCTGTCTTGCAACCGGACCGCCAGATCGGGACGCTCGCAGCAGAGGCCGCGCAGCGTGAACAGTTCGTAGGCGCGGACCTGATCGCCGTGGGTGCAGCACAGAATGATCCCGTAACGCCCGTTGGCTTCGTCCCGCTGGATTTGTGTTTCCTGATTCGGATTGAGTGGATTGACTTCTTTCCTGACGGTGTAAAGAGTCATTTTTCCGCGGGTCAAGGCGAGACGATCGCGCTCCGGCATTTGCGTGATCGCCATTTTGATCAGCGACGACAAGCCCTCGCGCACATTCTGGTAGTAACGAGCAAACGCCTGTTCAAACAATGGCAACGGCGATTGCAGTTCGGCCAGGCGGGCGAAAGCATCGGCTGGGGGGTGGAAGTTATCGCGGGTCTTGAATTTGTCCGACAGCTGTCCGTCCTCAACCAGATCCCCGGAAAGATACAGATCGAGAATCGACAGGCGCATGCGCAGCAGACCATTGATTGCGTATTCGTTGTTGTCAGTGGCACTGGCGAGGAAGTCCCAGAACTCGCTGAGGATTCCCGCTGGATGCGCAGCCTTGAGACCTTCCAGCCAGCTTCGTTCGCCGAAACTGTCCAGGTACTTTATTTCGAAGGCCTGCTGTTCGAGATAGGGGCCGGCGGGCATCACTTCCTCCAGTGCCCGCAAGGCGATTTTGCGCCGGTCGGGGGGCGCGCTGGACAACCCGGTCTCAGATTGGGCAAGGGCTCCCATGTAGCGCGAAAAATACGCGCTGGCCTTGATCACCGCTGCCTTGTCGTAGTCCTTGGCACTGCGGTAGGGGATAACCCCGGTCAGTACCGCCCAGTCCACCACCGCCGCGATCGCTGCCGTTTCGTACAGCTTGTCGAGCTCGGGGGAGGCCGGAGTCAGTTCGGAAAACGTCTTGAGTTGCGCAAATGTCATGGCGCGCGTGCTGCCAGGGGCGGCGTGTTCGATGACCGCGACGGTCTGGCGAACAGTTACCCAGCCAGGCTTGTCCAGCGTCAGCCCGGGCGGGATCTGTCCGATCAGCAGCTCCGGAGCTCCGCCCGCCAGTAACAGATGCGCTGCCAGTGGGGCGTTGTGCGCTTCGCTCAGGCCCTGGTCAACCAGATGCTGTTCGAACAAGACGCGTACTTGCGCGGCGCTTCGTCCGGCATTCGCTGGCTGATAGAAGTCATAACCCGCGACAAGGGGTTGATCGGAGCGCAATTGCATGTCGACGATCAGCGCCGCCAGCACCAACTCGTCGAGCTGGCGATCGCGGACGTCCGGGTCATCGGCTTCCAGATGCCAGCCGAGCCGCTCATGCAACGTGGCTCCGAGTGCGCGCGCGGTCTTGCCACGCAGGAAGTTTTGCAGAAACTTGTCTGCGTGCTCGCGTATGTCCGGCGCCGGGATCAGGTTGAAGTTGGCGAACGCCAGTGCCTGCAACAGGCTAGTCGCACCTCGGGTCAACTCATGCACGGTATGGGTGATGACGTGGCGGTCTGTGATCGATAAATGAAACGGCGAGGATTGATCGGCGTGGAGCAGTTCGTGGTAATCGCCCAGGATGGGTGGCTCGGGCAGTTCGAAGGCCAGCCATTCGATCAATGACCTGGTCTCGCCAATAGTGGTCGGCACGTTATAACCGTGGAAACTCAACCACTGCACTATGCCGATCACTTGGCCGGAATAAACCACCCCGCCAATGCTTTTTGCCAGATCGGCAAGCATGTTGACTTCTTCGGAAAAGATTGACGTTTGCGCGCTATCGAATGCAACGCTGAACCGATGGGATTCAAACTCCGAAGCATAAACAATGAAAATGCTGGCGTTGGCGTCAACCCCTAGCTGGATATCAGCGGCATACGAGTGTTTGCGTAATAGCTGAGCAAACTCGGGGGCCTCGATCATTGTTTCAAAGGCATTGCGTGCCGGCTCACAGCGTTCATCAAAACTGCTGCCGATAACCCTGGGTATGAAACGATCCTGCACATTGAATACGCTGCTGGAAGGCAGGGAGGCGCTTGCCGAGTAATCACCGGCAGAGACACTGAATTCACTCGCTTCAAGAGCTTTGGCAAGCGCCCCGGCAATAAGGGCGCGTTCCTGTTTGTTGTATGCGGAGCGATCGACGGCGGCAGGCACGTCGGATGAGATGAACTGCATGGCTCTATCCTGAATGAATATGGAAAGTTCCTTGGCGGTATTCGTTATTTATTAACGTGGCCAAAGTTCATTCAGGATAGAGATGCAGCTCGGATAATGGCGGTGATAGTTGATTACCGGGTGTTATCGGATATGACAAGTTGCTTCCAGTGAAACAACTATCAGGATTTTTTCAGGATGCTTTTGACTTTGTCGCGCAATTGATCGATGGAAAACGGTTTGCCGATGGCATGCATGTCGGCGGGCACCGGAATATTTTCGGCATAACCGCTGGCAAACAGGATGGGCAGAGCAGGGCGCAGGTCCCGCGCCCTGTCAGCGAGTTCGCGGCCATCCATGCCAGGCAGGCCATGGTCGGTCATCATCAAATCGATCTGCTCGCCAGCCTTCGCGAGAATCTTGAGTGCCGCGTTACCGTCTTCAGCCTCCAGCACAGTGAATCCCAGCTCCTCAAGCACATCCACGATGAGCATGCGCACGATGTTGTCATCTTCTACGACAAGGATGGTGGGGGCATTGGCAGACATGGCGGGACTCTCAAAAAATGAAATCGGGGGATACCGGGTGATCGAAATTGCCGGACTCTTGCATGAGTAAGTGGCGCATAGCCACAAGTTCCCAGGCTGATACAAAAAAGAACACGTACGTGCGGTGCGGCAAGGATAACCGTTGGCGTCGTCCAATGCGCAGGCGTGCGTAGGAAAATGCCATCAAATGTGTGAGAAAAATGGATCCATGCCAGGGTTTTGGGGCAAACTCTCGGGTTTTCAACAGTTCGACAAGGCTGCCCCATGTCCTCTCCGTCCTCGGTTGATGAACAACGGTTCCGCAAACTCCTGAGTCGCAACGTCAGCCTGCCGCTGGGCGTCGGCGTGCTCAGTGCGGTGTTTTTCGTCTCGCTGATCACTTATTTGCTGTCCGTCATCCAATGGGTCGAGCACACCGACCGGGTGATCAATAACGCCAATGAGGCGGTGAAACTCACTGTCGATCTGGAAACCGGCATGCGCGGTTATCTGCTCAGCGGTGACGAGCACTTCCTCGACCCGTATGAAATCGCCAAACCGCGTATCGATGTCGCCCTCCATACGTTGCTGGAGCTGACCGCCGACAATCCGGTGCAGACCGATCGTCTGCGGCGTTTGCAGGCGTTGCAGGTGGAGTGGGCCAATTACGCGCAGTCGATGATCGATCTGCAGCGCAGCAGCGGCGATTATCGCGGTGCGGTCAAGGCCGGGCGGGGCAAGCGCCTGACCGATGAAATTCGCAAGCAGTTCGAAGACGTCATCGAGACCGAGCAGGTGCTGCGTGCCACACGCAATGAAGACGTGCGCCGCACCACGATCTGGAGCATCACGCTTTACCTGATCTTCATCGTTGGTATCAGCGGGTTGCTGGCTTACATCGGTCGACGGGACCTGGTCAATCTCTCGACCAATTACAGCGCCAACCTCGCTGCGCAACAGGCCAGCGCCGAGCGCCTGGAGAAACAGGCGTGGCTGCGCAACGGCCAGACACAATTGGCCGAGCAGGTGCTGGGGCAACTGACGCTCAATCTGCTGGGGCGCAACATCCTGCAATTCTGTGCGCAATACCTCGGCACCGCCGTCGCCGCTCTCTATGTGCGCGAAGAGCATGGCGGCCTCAAGCGCGTCGCTACTTACGGCTTCTCCCGCGAGCAGGAAGAGCTGAATCAAACGATTTACAGTGGCGAGGGCATCGTCGGCCAGGTCGCAGAACAAGCACGCTTGATCCGTCTCGATTCGGTCCCGGCCGACTATTTCAAAGTCAGCTCCGGCCTCGGCGCCGGCCTGCCGCACAGTGTGCTGGTGGTGCCGACCAGCGATGACGACCGGGTCAACGGTGTGATCGAACTGGGTTTCCTGCGTCCGCTGAGCGAGCGCGACATCGAGCTGCTGGAGCTGATTGCCGGCAACATCGGCACCTCGATCGAAGCAGCACGCTACCGTCAACGTTTGCAGGAAGTGTTGGCCGAAACCCAGCAGCTCAATGAAGAGCTGCAAGTGCAGCAGGAAGAGCTGAAGACTGCCAACGAAGAGCTGGAAGAGCAGTCGCGGATTCTCAAGGAATCCCAGGCGCATCTGGAAACCCAGCAGGTGGAGCTGGAGCAGACCAACGAGCAGCTCGCCGAACAGCGCGATGCGATGGACAAGAAAAATACCGAACTGAATCAGGCGCAGATCCAGCTCGAAGAGCGTGCCGAAGAGCTGCAACGCTCGAGCAAGTACAAATCCGAGTTCCTTGCCAACATGTCCCACGAACTGCGCACGCCGCTGAACAGTTCGCTGATTCTGGCCAAGCTGCTGGCGGAAAACCCGCAGCAGAATCTGTCGGCGGAACAGGTCAAGTTTGCCGAATCGATCTATTCGGCCGGCAACGATCTGCTCAACCTGATCAACGACATTCTGGATATTTCCAAGGTCGAGGCCGGCAAGCTCGAAGTGCTGGCCGAAAACACCCGCGTCGATCGTCTGGTCGACGGCTTGCGCTCGATGTTCGAGCCGTTGGCCGCCGATAAGAAACTGGCCTTCAGCGTCGAGGTTCAGCCGGACGCGCCAGCCTTGCTGTTCACCGACCGCCAGCGCCTGGAACAGGTCATCAAGAACCTGCTGTCCAACGCGATCAAGTTCACCGAACACGGCGCAGTCAGTCTGACCATCACCGCGCAGCCGAACGACCACATTGCCTTCAGCGTAAAGGATTCCGGGATCGGCATCGCCGCCGATCAGCAGGAAAGTATCTTCGAGGCGTTCCGTCAGGCGGATGGCACCACCAACCGCAAGTACGGCGGCACCGGTCTGGGCCTGTCGATCTCGCGGGATCTGGCGACACTGCTGGGCGGTTCGATCAGCGTCGACAGCGTACCGGGGCAGGGCAGTACATTCACCCTGGTGTTGCCGCGTCAGTACCACGAATTCGGTGACTCGCCGGCGGCGCCGCTGACCTTCCACCCGGCACCTGCGACGCCGACACCGCTTGCCGTTGCGGCGCCGGTGGCATCGGCAATTCCGGCGGTCATCCCGCGCTTCGCCGATGACCGCAACAAGGCGCCGTTCGCCACCCGCTGCATTCTGGTGGTGGAAGACGAGCCGAATTTCGCTCGTATCCTCTATGACCTGGCCCATGAGTTGGGCTACATGTGCCTGGTTGCCCACGGCGCCGACGAAGGCTACGACCTGGCCCGCGAGTTCGTGCCGGATGCGATCCTGCTCGACATGCGCCTGCCGGATCACTCTGGCCTCACCGTGCTGCAACGCCTGAAGGAACGCGCTGAAACCCGGCACATTCCGGTGCATGTGATTTCCGTTGAAGACCGCGTCGAGGCCGCCATGCACATGGGCGCCATCGGCTACGCGGTGAAGCCGACCACCCGCGAAGAGCTCAAGGACGTGTTCGCCCGTCTCGAAGCCAAGCTGACGCAGAAGGTCAAGCGCGTGCTGTTGGTCGAGGATGACGATCTGCAACGCGAAAGCATCGCGCGGCTGATCGGCGATGAAGACATCGAAATCACCGCGGTCGGTCTGGCACAGGACGCGCTGGAGCTGCTGCGCACGACCATCTACGACTGCATGGTCATCGACCTGAAGCTGCCGGACATGCTCGGCAACGATCTACTCAAGCGCATGTCCACCGAGGACATCTGCTCGTTCCCGCCGGTCATTGTCTACACCGGACGCAACCTGACCCGCGATGAAGAGGCCGAACTGCGCAAGTATTCGCGTTCGATCATCATCAAGGGCGCGCGCTCGCCGGAGCGGCTGCTGGACGAGGTCACACTCTTTCTGCACAAAGTCGAATCGCAGCTGTCCCATGAACGGCAGAAGATGCTCAAGACCGCGCGCAGCCGCGACAAGGTCTTCGAAGGTCGCAAAGTGCTGCTGGTGGACGACGATGTGCGCAACATCTTCGCCCTGACCAGCGCACTGGAACACAAGGGCGCGGTCGTGGTGATCGGCCGTAATGGCCGCGAAGCGATCGAGAAACTTCACGAAGTCGAGGACATCGACCTGGTGCTGATGGACGTGATGATGCCGGAAATGGATGGCTTCGAAGCCACCATGGAAATCCGCAAGGATCCGCGCTGGCGCAAGCTGCCGATCATCGCGGTGACGGCCAAGGCCATGAAGGACGATCAGGAGCGCTGCCTGCAGGCAGGCGCCAACGATTACCTGGCCAAGCCCATCGACCTGGATCGTCTGTTCTCGCTGATACGTGTGTGGTTACCGAAAATGGAACGCATCTAGTGGAACGCAGCAGTTCAGCCGAGCGCAACAGCGAAATCGAATTACGCTTGTTGATCGAGGCGATTTACCTGAAATACAGCTATGACTTTCGCGACTACTCCGGCGCTTCGATCAAGCGCCGGGTGCAGCACGCGCTGAGTCAGTTCGAATGCGCGACCATCTCGGCCCTGCAGGAGAAAGTCCTGCACGACCCGACGGCGTTCATGCAACTGCTGCAACTGCTGACGATCCCGGTCAGCGAGATGTTCCGCGATCCCTCGCACTTTCTGGCGATCCGCAACGAAGTGGTGCCGCTGCTGCGTACCTATCCGTCGCTGAAGATCTGGATCGCCGGCTGCAGCACGGGCGAGGAGGTCTACTCGATGGCGATTCTGCTGCGCGAAGAAGGCCTGCTCGACCGCACGATCATCTACGCCACCGACATCAATCCGCGCTCGCTGGAAAAGGCCAAGCAAGGGATTTTCTCCATGGAAAATGTCCGCGCCTACACCGCCAATTACCAGCAGGCGGGCGGCCAGCGCTCCTTTGCCGATTACTACACGGCAGCCTATGGCTACGCGATTTTCGACAAGAGCCTGTGCGAGAACGTGACGTTCGCCGACCACAGCCTGGCGACCGACAGCGTGTTTTCCGAAACCCAGTTGATCTCTTGCCGCAACGTGCTGATCTACTTCAACAAGAAGCTGCAGGACCGGGCGTTCGGGCTGTTTCATGAATCGCTGTCGCATCGCGGCTTTCTGGTGCTGGGCAGCAAGGAAACCCTGGATTTTTCCAACTACTCGAACCAGTTCGAGGCGTTGGTCAAACAAGAACGGATCTACCGCAAACTATGAACGACACCCCGAGCCTGCCTCGCATCGAGGCTGTCGTGATCGGCGCCTCCGCAGGCGGTGTCGAAGCCTTGCTGACCCTGCTCGGGCCGCTGCGCAAAGGCTATGTGCTGCCGATCATCATCGTCCTGCATCTGCCGGAAGAGCGCCGCAGTCATCTGGCTGAAGTGTTTTCCCGGCGCCTGGCGATGCCGGTCAGAGAAGCCGAAGACAAGCAGGATATCGAAGCCGGCACGGTGTACTTCGCCACGCCCGGTTATCACTTGTCGATCGAAGCGGATCGCAGCCTGTCGCTGAGTCTCGAGGATCGCGTGCACCATTCGCGGCCTTCAATCGATTACCTGTTCGAGTCCGCCGCCGACGTTTACGGCCCGACACTCGCCGCCATACTGCTGACCGGCGCCAATCAGGATGGCGCGCTCGGGTTGGCCTGCGTCAAGCGCTGCGGCGGCCTGAGCATTGTTCAAGATCCCAAGGATGCACAAGTCGCCACCATGCCCCAGGCTGCACTGAACGTTCTGCAGCCGGATCATGTCCTACCCATTCACGGCATCGGCCGTCTGCTAGTCGAGCTGGAACGAATCGCATGCTGAGTAATATCCAAGCCAAACTGTTGATCGTCGACGATCTGCCAGAAAACCTGTTGGCGCTGGAAGCGCTGATCAAGCGCGAGGATCGCACGGTCTACAAGGCTCTGTCGGCGGACGAAGCGCTGTCGCTGCTGCTGCAACACGAATTCGCCATGGCCATTCTCGACGTGCAGATGCCCGGCATGAATGGCTTCGAACTGGCCGAGTTGATGCGTGGCACCGAGAAGACCAAGAACATCCCGATCATTTTCGTCAGCGCCGCCGGCCGTGAATTGAACTACGCGTTCAAAGGCTACGAAAGCGGTGCGGTGGACTTCCTGCACAAGCCGCTGGATATCCACGCGGTGAAGAGCAAGGTCAACGTTTTCGTCGATCTGTATCGCCAGAGCAAAGCCATGAAGCAGCAGGTCGAGGCGCTGGAGCAGGCCCGCCGTGAGCAGGAAGCGCTGCTGCAACAGCTGCAAAGCACTCAGCTTGAGCTCGAGCAAGCGGTGCGCATGCGCGATGACTTCATGTCCATCGTTGCCCACGAAGTACGCACACCACTCAATGGCCTGATTCTCGAAACCCAGCTGCGCAAGATGCACCTGGCCCGGGACAACGCCTCGGCGTTCACCCTCGACAAGATGCAGGCGATGGTTGACCGCGATGAGCGACAGATCAAAAGCCTGATCCGCCTGATCGAAGACATGCTCGATGTCTCGCGGATCCGCACCGGCAAACTGTCGATCCGCCCGAGTCGTTTCGATCTGGTGCAACTGGTGAGCAATCTGCTACAGAACTTTGCCCCGCAAATGGAAGCGGCGGAAACCAGTGTGTCCTTCGAAGCGGCGGCGCCGGTCGAAGGTTGCTGGGACGAGTTCCGCATCGAGCAAGTGGTGTCCAATCTGCTGACCAATGCCTTGCGTTATGGCGGGCGGAGCCCGATTCAGGTGCGCGTTTATCGCGAAGGTGAAGAGGCACGGGTCGAAGTTCAGGACCACGGCATCGGTATCAGCGCCGAGAATCAGAAGCGTATTTTTCAGCAGTTCGAACGGGTGTCCGCCAAGACGGTGGTGGCCGGGCTCGGGCTGGGTCTGTTCATTTCCGAGCAGATCGTCGCCGCCCATGGCGGCTCCATCGTCGTCGAGAGTGAAATCAACGAGGGCGCCCTGTTTCGCGTTTGTCTGCCGATCCAGGAAAACGGCATATCCGACGCAACCTCTGAGTGACCACACGGTCGTATCAGCAGCTATTGACCGAACATAGGCTTCCCATGAGCGTAGATGCGCAAGATGTAGTACTCGTCGTCGAAGACGAACCGGTTATCTTGATGGTCCTGACGGATTACCTGTCAGGGCAGGGCTATCGCGTGTTGCAAGCGGAAAATGGCGAGCAGGCTTTCGAGATCCTCGCCAGCAAACCTCACCTGGACATGCTGATTACCGATTTTCGCCTGCCGGGGGGAATCTCCGGCGTGCAGATCGCCGAGCCGGCCGTCAAATTGCGACCGGACCTCAAGGTGATCTTTATCAGCGGCTACCCGCAGGAAATCCGCGAGACTGGCAGTCCGATCACGAACAAGGCACCGATTCTCGAAAAACCGTTCGATCTGGATGTGTTGCAGGAAAAGATTCAGGAATTGCTGGCCTGATTAATACGACGGGCGCCGTAATCCGTCATCACGGCGCCCGTTGTTTTAGCTATTGATCATCTCGCGCACCTTTGCGGTGAGCAGATCAAAGGTGAAGGGCTTGGTGATCATCTGCATCCCCGAGTCGAGGAAGCCACCACGCACCGCCGCGTGCTCGGCATAACCGGTAATGAACAAGACTTTCAGACCCGGTCGATATTGCCGACCGACCTCCGCCAGTTGCCGACCATTCATGCCCGGCAGACCGACGTCGCTGATCAGCAGATCGATACGCTGCGTCGAGTTGAGGATCGGTACCGCGCCATCGGCGTCACTGGCCTCTACGAACGCGTAACCCAACTCACTGAGCACGGCGCTGACCAACACCCGCACTGCCGGGTCGTCTTCGACGATCAACACGGTTTCGCCGTCCATCGCGTAGGGCGCCTGTTGTGAATCCGAGACCGGTTGCTCGGCTTCCTCACCGCGAAAACGCGGCAGATACAGTCTGACAGTGGTGCCTTGATCGACTTCACTGTCGATCGACACATGCCCGCGTGATTGCTTGCTAAAGCCATAGATCATCGACAGGCCCAACCCGGTGCCCTGGCCGATCGGCTTGGTGGTGAAGAACGGATCGAACGCACGGCTGACCACGCTCTGCGGCATGCCGCTGCCGTTGTCAGTGACGCTGAGCATCACGTAATCGCCCGGTTCCAGATTGCTGTAGGCCGCCGTAAAGTCGCGATGCAGAACCTGATTGCTGGTCTCCACCACCAGTTTGCCGCCCTCGGGCATCGCATCACGGGCGTTGATTACCAGGTTGAGCAGGGCGCTTTCCAGTTGATTGGGATCGGCTTCGGCCACCCAGAGGTTGTCGTCCAGGCGCATTTCCAGATGAATGCTTTCATTGAGGCTGCGTTGCAGCAGCTCGCCCATCGACAGCACCAGCGTGTTCATTTGCACGGCTTTCGGGTCGAGTGACTGACGGCGCGAGAACGCCAGCAGGCGATGGGTCAAGCCGGCGGCGCGGTTGGCGGACGTCACGCCGAGATCGATCAGGCTGTCGAGATCCTCGGTACGCCCCCTGGCCAGACGTCGGCGCAGCAGTTCGAGGCTACCGATAATGCCGGTGAGCATGTTGTTGAAGTCATGGGCGATACCGCCGGTGAGTTGGCCGACCGCTTCCATTTTCTGCGATTGGCGCAGGGCTTCTTCATTGTGGCGAAGTTGCGCGGTGCGTTCTTCGACCTGCTGCTCGAGGGTTTCCAGGGTCGATTGCAGGCGTCGTTCGCTTTCACTCAGGTCGATCAGACGATCGCGCGCTTCATATTGTCGTCGCCGCCCGCGCAGGGCGGCGGAGACCAGACTGACCAGCGTCGCGGGATGGAAAGGTCGTTCGAGAAACGTCACGTTGCCCAGCAGTGCGCTCAGTCGCGACGGCGGCCCCTGTTCCTCGCCGCCGTGATGAGTCAGCAGGACGATTGGCAGATCCGACCATGCGGGTTGCTGATCGAGGTATTCGATCAGATCACCGAGTTCCGGCCCGCGCAGCGCTTCGGCGGCAATCAGCAGCAGCCCTGCGCCGAGTTCCAGCTCGGTCCGCAGGGCGCCAAGATCCGGCGCAATCAGGCCACCGTATCCGGCCTCATTGAGGATCATCAGCGCAATCTGACTGTCGCGACCCATGGGCGCCAGAATCAGCACCCGTTCGGCCAACGGGGTATTGACCGTCACAAGCTTTCATCCTCGAGCAGCGGATTACCCGCTCCGATGTAGGTCGGCACGCCACGCAGCACGCCCTGGAAGGATTCCAGCGGTTGACCGATGGTCATGCCGCGCGAGGAAATCCGGTATTCGCGAATGGTCGATTCGTGGCTACCGGTGCGTTTTTTGATAATCGAAATGGCCCGACGGACCTTGCCCAGGGCTTCGAAGTAACGCAACAGAATCACCGTGTCGGCCAGGTAGGTGATATCCACCGGCGCCTGCATGTCGCCGACCAGACCGTGCTGGGCAACAGTCATGAAGGTCGCTGCGCCTTTACGGTTGAGGTACAGCAGCAGCTCATGCATGTGCAGCACCAGCGCATTTTCTTCCGGCATCGCCGCTTGATAACCGTTGATGCTGTCGATAACGACGGTCTTGATGTCGCGCTCGTCAACGCAACGGCGCACGCGATGCGACAACTCACCGGGCGACAGCTCAGCGGCGTCCACTTGCTCGATCAGCAGATTGCCAGTCGCCTGCAAGGCTTTAAGGTCGATGCCGATATGGCGCATACGCTCGAACAGCAAGCCCAGCTCTTCATCGAAAATGAACAGCGCGGCTTTCTCGCCGCGAGCCACCGCAGCGGCAGCGAAGATCATCGAAATCAGTGATTTGCCGGTACCGGCCGGGCCGAGAATCAGCGTGCTTGAGCCGGTTTCGATACCGCCACCGAGCAGGGCGTCCATTTGCGGGATACCGCTGGACAACTGCAGACGTGCGTAATCGCCGCGATGTTCGGCCGCCACCAGGCGTGGAAAGACGTGGACGCCGTCGCCCATGATGGTGAAGTCATGGAAACCTCCACGGTATTTCTGTCCGCGATACTTGACCACTCGTACTCGACGACGCTCGGCGCCGTAGCTCGGTGTCAGCTCTTCAAGGCGGATGACGCCGTGGGCGACACTGTGCACGGTTTTGTCGAGGGACTCAGTGGTCAGGTCATCGAGCAACAGGACGGTGGCGTCGTAGCGCACAAAGTAGTGCTTGATCGCCAGGATCTGCCGACGATAGCGCAAGGAGCTTTGCGCCAGCAGACGGATTTCCGAGAGGCTGTCGAGCACCACGCGGGTCGGTTTGAAGCGCTCGACCACTTCGAAAATCTGCTTGGTCGCCTCACCCAGCTCAAGGTCCGAGGAGTACAGCAGACTTTGCTGGTGCTCGGCGTTCAGCAGGCTTTCCGGCGGCGTCAGTTCGAAGATCTGGATGTTCTCGTTCAGCTCCCAGCCATGGGAGAGTGCACCTTGACGCAGTTCTTTCTCGGTTTCCGAGAGAGTGATGTACAGGCAGCGTTCCCCCGCCAGCGCTCCGGCGCGGAGGAAATGCAGAGCTACCGTGGTTTTGCCGGTCCCGGGTTCACCCTCGAGCAAAAACACATGACCGCGAGACAGGCCACCGGCGAGGATGTCATCCAGACCTGCGATGCCGACGGCAGCTTTCGCACTGATCAACTCGTTTGATGTAGTCAAAAAATGCCCTCTTATGACTAGGGTAATCGGCGGCTGGCTTAGGTGAGCCGCCTGAGTAACTTGACCTCAGGGCGTGTTCACGGTTCCGCTTTTTCTTTGGACAGGTGGCCGATTGCACCCGCTATAGCTTGATTAAAGACCTTGTTGCAGGGCCGGGTCGTCTGGATTCAGTTGTTCGAGTTGCGCCAGCAGAATCTGTACATTCTGCAACTGGCCGCTTTCCTTCCAGTAATTGATCAGCAGCACCCGCGCCTTGCGGTCGGCGGGGTGGCGCTGGACGATTTCCTGCAATTGTTTCTGCGCCGCTTCCAGCTCTTCTGCGCTGTGCAGAGTGGTGGCAAGGTCGTAGCGATAATCCTTGTTGTCGGGCTCCAGCTCGACGGCTTTGGACAGGCCAAGCAGGGCGTATTCGCGCTGGCCGTGATGCAGCAGCCACAGACCTAGGGCGTGCTGCAGATAGGCCGAATCAGGCTGCGCCTTGAGCTGGCGGGCGAGCAACTGGCGAGCGGCATCGCTTTGCCCCTGGCGATCGAGTACATCGATCTGCATGACCAGCGCCGGCAGGTTGCCGGGCTCCAGGCGCAAGGTATTGTCCAAGGCCTCTTGAGCCCGTTTGTACTCGGCGTTGTGAATATACAGGCGGGCCAATTGCGCATAATGGGCGGCGCTTTCCGGCTGGCTTTCGAGATTCTGCTGCCAGCCATCGATGGCCTGCTGCAGCGGCGCGAAATACAGGCCCAGCTCGTCAGGCGTCAGGCCGAGCAGGGCGTTGATTGCGGCGAAACGGACCGTTTGTACTTCATCGTCGAGCAACGGCCCGAGCAACAGACTGCGCTGCCCGCCGGGTACGAGGCCGACGATGCTTTTGATCGCCGCGACGCGCACTTGTGGCGCTTCGTGGTGCAAGTCGATATCAGCGAGTTTCAGTGCCTGCGGACTCGGATAATTGGGCAGCTCGCCATGCAGCCAGACCCGGCGCTTGACCGAGATGTCCGGGCGGCCCAATTGCTGGTACAACTGGCGCGCCGCTCCGGGTTCACCGGTGCGGGCGGCGTTGAGCGCTTCGCTGTAGCCATGTTTGATAGCATCGGGAATGGTCGGTGTGCTGCTGCGCAAGGACAGCCAGATGACGCCGAGGATCAGTACGAGGCCTAGGCCGATCAGCAGGTTGCGGCGGGACTGAGTCATGCGGGTTTCCGAAAGCTTCGAACTTGAGCAGAGCGGCAAGCTTCGGTCAGCTTGGCGCGTGAGTCAAACCCTTGCCAGCGAAACGTCCTACGACACGTGTCGACTGTGAAATCCGTCAGGCTTTTGTGGCAGTGTCTACGCTTGCAGAAGTCGTTTTAAAGAGTGTGCCCATGTCAGCGCTGTTCACCTATTTCAAGGCTTTGATCCATCCCGGTCAGGCTGTTTTGCTGTTTGCCCTGCGGACCATCGCCGCCGGGCTGTTGACCCTTTATCTGGCGTTCATTTTCGATCTCGAACAGCCGAAATGGTCGATCATGGCCGTGGTGATTGTCAGCCAGCCACTGGCGGGGATGGCGCTGGCGCGCAGTTTCGGTCAGGTGATCGGCACCACCGTGGGTGCGGCGGTGGCAGTGCTGATCATGGCGATATTTCCTCAGGCGCCGCTGCCGTTCATTACCACATTGGCGTTGTGGCTGGCGCTGTGCACGGCCGGCGGCACGTTGTTGCGCTACACCAGCTCCCAGGCGTTCGTGCTCAGTGGCTACACCGCAGTGGTTGTGGCGTTGCTGGCGATTCCAGATCAGGACGGCACCTTTTTGCTCGCCGTCACCCGAGTCACCGAAACCCTGCTGGCGGTGGCCTGCGTGTGCGTGGTCAGCTTGCTGACGGCCCGGCCTGAAGCGGTCGCCAAGGGCTATTTCGCCAAAATCGATCAGGTGATCAAACTGGCGGCCAGCCACGCCGCCGAGGTGCTTCGCACGGAAGAAAGCGAAGCCGAGTTCCAGCGTCGGCAGATGCAACTGCTCGGTGAAATCAGCGCACTGGAAGGGTTGCGGCGCCATTTGTATTTCGATGCGCCGCGTCTGCGCAGTGCCGACAACCTGGTATTGCTGCTCGGCAATCAGCTGACGTTGCTCACGTCGCGACTGACCGCGCTGCGTCATCAACGCGAATTGCTCATTGAGCGCTGGGAGGGCGATCTGCCGCTGGAGGTTCAGCAACTGCGGGCCGAGGAACTGGCATTGCTGGAGCAATTGGCGCAACAGGGTCGCGCGCTGTCTGGCGCCGATCGGCAGCGCTTCGTCACGTTGCAGCAACAGTTCGAAGCCTTGGCCTACAAGGCCGAGCAGCAGACCGAGAACATGAGCGCGACCCTGCGTTCACTGGCGTGGGCGTTGCGTTGGGAGCAGGCGCGGCTGCTGCAGCAACTCGACCAGATTCTCGAACTGAGCGACGCCATACAGGAAGGGCGCCCGGCCAGTTGTCTGTATCGCGGCCAGAGCAGTCCGTTGCACCTGGATTTCACCCTGGCCTCGATGAACGCGATTCGCGCCTTCACCGCGCTGTTGGTCAGCGGCTTGATCTGGATTGAAACGGCGTGGGACGGAGCGCGCGGCGGGATGATTCTGGTGGGGATTCTCTGCTCGCTGATGGCGACCTTCCCGCGTCCGCTGATGGCTGCGCAAAGCTATGCGCGGGGCCTGGGCCTGGCGCTGGTGGTATCGGCGTTCTACCAGTTCATGCTGGTGCCGGCGATCAGTGATTTCGAGATGCTCGCCTTGCTGCTCGCGCCGCTGCTGTATGCCATTGCCGTGGGCATTTCCAGTCCGGCCACCGCCGGGATAGGCATGGGCCTCGGCCTGTCGAGCTTTCTCATGCTCGGACCGCAAAATACCGGCACCGGGCAGAACACGGCGATCCAATGGTTCGAATTTGCCGGCGCTTATGTCAGTGCAGCGATGCTGGCCCTGATCGTCTATGCACTGATCTTTCCCTTCCGCCCGGACTTGCGCATTCGCCGTTTGTACGGCGAAGCGCGGGAGCAGGTGTACCAGCTCAGCAAAATGCCGGCGACCGATGAACAACAATTCGCCTTCGAGAGTCGGATGACCGATCGCCTGACCAGCATGCTCGGCCTGCTCCCAGCGGCGAACGACCGCGCCATGCAGCGCCTGTACGAAATCAGTCTGGCTTGCGTGGCCGTGGGCGTCGCCATGCATCAACTGCGGCAGCAGGCTTTGAACAATGGATTGCTCACCGACGCGTTCGGCCAGCGCCTGGCGTCGGCGTTACGCAAAACCGGTCGCCTGGTTGCCGGACGCGGTGATGTGCAACTCGCCGCACTGCTTGCCACGCTGCACCAACTCGGAGATGAGCTGGACGAGCTGCACGCCGACAGTCACGAACATTTATGGTCGGTGTTCCGTATGCGCGTGGCGCTGCTGATTGTGGTGTCGTTCCTCGAGCGCCACGGCGAGCATCTGCAACCTCAAGTCCTGCAAGGAGAACCGCAACTTGCCCATTGATTTCGAGATTGGCGGCGTCTATCTGCCGCCGATTGCCCAAGCGCTGTTACTGGCGATTCCGATTTTCATGTTGCTGGACTGGTGCCTGCGGCGCCTGGGCGTACTGCGCCTGGTCTGGCATGAAGCGCTGTTCGAGGGCGCGCTGTACGCCTGTGTCTGTGCCACGCTGATTCTGTTGATGGGAGCCTGATGTCTTGAAAGCGCTAGTTGCACGAATGATGACCGTGGCCGTGGTGATCCTGGCGATCGTCCTTGGCTGGTTCGCCTGGGAGTATTACACCCGCGCGCCGTGGACGCGGGATGCCCGGGTGAGGGCGGATGTGGTGACGCTGTCGGCAGATGTTTCGGGGCGTATCGTCAAACTGGCGGTGCAGGACAACCAGCATGTCGACAAGGGCCAATTGCTGCTGGAGATCGATCCGGCGCGCTATCAATTGGCGGTCGAGCATGCCCGGCGTTCGGTGGAAGTGTCCAAGGCTTCGCTAGGGCAATCGCAAGCGGCGATCGTCGCCAGTGAAGCCCTGCTCAAACAACGCCAGAGCGAAGAACGTCGGCGACGCACGCTGAAGCAAGGCTTCGCGATTTCCGGTGAGGAGTGGGAGAAATCCAGCACCGACGTGGCGGTTGCCCAGGCGGATCTGTTGCGCAATCAGGCCAACCTCGGGCTGGCTGAGGCCAATGTGCAACTGGCGATTGCCGCGCTGACTCAAGCCGAACTGGATCTGCAGCGCACCCGTGTCGAATCGCCGGTCAGCGGTTACGTGACCAACCTGCTGACCCGCCAGGGTGACTACGCGCAGGCAGGCGGAGCACTGCTGGCGCTGGTCGACAGTGATTCGTTCTACGTCAGCGGTTATTTCGAAGAAACCAAGCTGCCGCGAATCGAGGAGGGCGACCGGGTGCGCATTCAGTTGATGAGCGGCGAGAGCTTCGGCGGCACGGTAGAAAGCATCGCCTTCGCCATTGCCGACCGCGAGAACGCGCCGGGCAGTCGACTGCTGGCGAACATCAACCCGAGCTACACCTGGGTGAAACTGGCGCAGCGGGTGCCGGTGCGCATTGGCATTGATGGTGATTTTGCCGGCAAGAACCGCCTGCGCGCGGGCACGACGGCCACAGTGACGGTCCTGGAGGATCACAAATTTCAAGACCGCCCATGAACCACTGTGGGAGCGAGCAGCCTCGCTCCTACAAGGAATTCAAGCGCTGCTCAAGGGCATAAAAAAACCCCGCGACCGAATGATACGCGGGGCAAAAAAATTGGTTGGTTGCGGCCAACCAAAGGAGCTCTTTAACAACCTTTACTTGCTGGCGACTGTCTCCGGTTGCCAGCCACCGCCGAGGGCCTTGTAGATCGCGACGATGCCGCGATACAGATCGACTTCGGCCTGGGCCTGACTGTCTTCGGCGTTCAGGCGCTCACGTTGGGCGTCGAGCAGGACGAGGAAATCGGTGGTGCCTTCGCGGTAGCGGATTTCCGCCAGATCAGCGGCCTTGCGACTCGATTCGCTCTGACGAATGAGCGAAATCAAGCGTTGCTGACGTTTGCCGTAATCACTGAAAGCGTTTTCCGATTCTTCCAGAGCCAGCAGCACTTGTTGCTCGTAGTTGGCCAGTGCGCCTTCGGCATCGGCGTCAGCGCCACGCAGACGAGCGCGGACGCTGCCGAGGTCAAACGCAGCCCAGGTAATACTCGGGCCGAGCGCCCAGGCGTTGGCCGCCGAGGAACCGATCTGCGAGCCGCGCCCCGCCGTCCAGCCGAGGAAGCCGCTGAGGCTGACCCGGGGAAACAGGTCGGCTTTGGCCACGCCGATGCGCGCAGTGGCCGAAGCCAGTTGCCGCTCGGCGCTGAGGATGTCGGGACGACGTTGCAGCAGTTCACCCGGATCACCGATCGGCAGCGCTTTGGCAATCGCCGGCAAGTCTTTCGGACTCAGATCCACGGTCAGTTTGTCCGGGCGTTCACCGAGCAGGGTGGCAATACGGTTTTTCTGCCGGACCTGTTCCGCTTGCAACTGCGGCACGCTGGCTTCGACGTTGGCCAGACGCGCATCGGCGCGCTCGACATCGAGCTGATCACCGACACCGGCATCACGCAGGCTGATGGTGATCTTGCGCGACTCCTCCTGGTTGTTGAGGTTGGCCACGGCGATTTTTTCCCGCAGCTGGGCGCCGCGCAGTTGACCGTAGGCGTCGACCAGTTCGGCAATCATAGTGACTTGCAACTGGTACAGATCGGCTTCGGCAGCCTGCTGGTCGGCGTCGCTGGCTTCCAGATTGCGCTGGATGCGCCCGAACAGGTCGAGCTCCCAGGCCATGTCCAGACCCAGGTCATAGCGTTCGCTATTGACCCGGTCGGTGGTCTGGCCGGGAATCTGGCCTTTGCCCAAGTCACTGCTGGCGCGGCTGGTGATGGTCGGCATCGCATCGTTGCTGGCGTCGTCGCGGATCGCCCGGGCGGCTTTCCAGCGGGCGAACGCCACGCGCAGTTCACGGTTGCCTTGCAGCGACTGACTCACCAACTGGTTGAGGGTCGGATCGTCGAATTGCTGCCACCAGATGCCTTCGAATTTCGAACGGTCGAAGTTCTTTTGTCCGGCGGCGCCGTCGGTGGCGGTCGTAATATTGGCCGCCTCCGTGGCTGGGGTCTTGTAGTCGGGGCCGACGGCGCAGGCGCTGAGGGCCAGCACCAGCAGACTCGGCAGGAAGACTTTCAGACTCATTGGTGCGCCTCCAGTGGCTTTTGAAGAGTGTGTGCCTTGGCCGCTTTGCGCTGCTCACTGCGTTCAACGAAGTTACGGATCAGCACGTAGAACACCGGCGTCAGCAGCAGACCGAAGAAGGTCACCCCAAGCATCCCGGAGAACACCGCCACACCCATGGCGTGACGCATCTCGGCACCGGCACCGCTGGAGAACACCAGTGGCACCACCCCCATGATGAATGCGAAGGAGGTCATCAGGATCGGCCGCAGACGCAGGCGGCAGGCTTCCAGTACCGCGGCGAGCGGGTCGAGGCCTTCTTCCTGTTTGTCCTTGGCGAACTCGACGATCAGAATCGCGTTCTTGCAGGCAAGTCCCACCAGTACGATCAATCCGATCTGGGTGAAGATGTTGTTGTCACCGCCGGAAATGATCACACCGGTGATGGCCGACAGCAGGGTCATCGGTACGATCAGGATCACTGCCAGTGGCAGGCTCCAGCTTTCGTATTGCGCGGCGAGTACCAGGAACGCCAGCAGTACGCAGAGCGGGAACACGAACAGCGCGGTGTTGCCGGACAGAATCTGCTGGTAGGTCAGGTCGGTCCATTCGTAGGTCATGCCGTTCGGAAGTTCTTCCTTGAGCAGTTTCTCGATGGCTTTTTCCGCCTGGCCCGAGCTGTAGCCGGGGGCTGCGGCACCGTTGATTTCCGCGGTGATGAAGCCGTTGTAGTGCATTACCCGATCCGGGCCGGAGGTGTCGCTGACCTTGATGAAGGTCGCCAGCGGGATCATTTCGCCTTTGTTGTTGCGTACTTTCAGTTGACCGATCTGATCGGATTCAAGACGGAACTGTTGTTCGGCCTGAACGTTGACCTGATAGGTACGCCCGAAGCGGTTGAAGTCGTTGGCATACAGCGAACCCAGGTAGATCTGCAGGGTGTCGAAGATGTCGCTGACGGCCACGCCGTGGGTCTTGGCTTTTTCCCGGTCGATGGCGGCATCGACCTGCGGCACGTTCACCGTGTAGCTGGTGAACAGACCGGCCAGTTCCGGCACGTTGTGGCTCTTGTTGATGATGTTCATGGTTTCTTTGTACAGCTCGTCGTAGCCCAGGTTGCCCCGGTCTTCGATTTGCAGGCGGAAACCACCAATGGTGCCCAGGCCCTGTACCGGCGGTGGCGGGAAGATCGCCATGTACGCTTCCTGAATGTTCGCGTACTGGCCGTTCAAGGCACCGGCAATCGCGCCGGCGGACATGCTCGGGTCTTTACGCTCGTCGAACGGTTTCAGGGTCACGAAGACGATGCCGGCGTTCGGGCTGTTGGTGAAGCCGTTGATCGACAGGCCCGGGAACGCTACGGCGCTTTCCACGCCTGGCTGTTTCAGCGCGAGGTCGGACATGCGCTTGATCACGTCTTCGGTGCGATCCAGGCTCGCGGCGTCCGGCAATTGCGCGAAGGCCACCAGGTATTGCTTGTCCTGGCCCGGTACGAAACCGGTCGGCGTGCTGGAGAAACCGAAGAAGGTCAGCACCATCAGGCCTGCGTACAGCAGCAGAGCGATGCCGCTGCCGCGGATGACCCGGCGCACGGTGCCGACGTAGCCATGGCTGGCGCGGTCGAAGAAGCGGTTGAACGGACGGAACAGCCAGCCCCCGAAGATCTTGTCGAGCACCTTCGAGAAGCGGTCTTTCGGCGCGTCGTGGCTTTTCAGCAACACAGCGGCCAGCGCGGGCGACAGGGTCAGCGAGTTGAACGCCGAGATCACGGTCGAGATGGCGATGGTCAGTGCGAACTGTTTGTAGAACTGCCCGGTGAGGCCGGAAATGAACGCCGCCGGAACAAACACCGCACATAACACCAGTGCCGTTGCGATGATCGGCCCGGTCACTTCGCGCATGGCACGTTTGGTGGCTTCGACCGGCGTCAGTCCGAGTTCGATGTTCCGTTCGACGTTCTCCACCACCACGATGGCGTCGTCGACCACGATACCGATGGCCAGTACCAGGCCAAACAGCGATAGGGCGTTGAGCGAAAATCCGAACAGGTGCATGACCGCAAACGTACCGATCAACGATACCGGCACCGCGACCAACGGAATGATCGAAGCGCGCCAGGTCTGCAGGAACAGAATCACCACCAGTACTACGAGGATCAGTGCTTCGAACAGAGTGTGAACCACTGCCTCGATCGAACCGCGGACGAAGATCGTCGGGTCATAAACGATGCTGTAGTCCATGCCCTGCGGGAAGCCTTTCTTCAGCTCTTCCATCTTGCCGCGCACTTCGTTGGAAATGTCGATGGCATTGGAGCCCGGACGCTGGAAGATCGGGATCGCTACGGCTGGCTGGTTGTTCAGCAACGAACGCAGGGCGTATTGACTGGAGCCGAGTTCGACACGAGCGATGTCTTTGAGGCGGGTGATCTCCCCGTCGTCGCCAGAGCGAATGACGATGTTCTCGAACTCTTCCTCGGAGACCAGACGGCCCTGAGTGTTGACCGACAGCTGAAAGCTTTGCGCGGTCGGAGCAGGGGGCGCGCCCAGTTGACCGGCGGCGACCTGACGGTTTTGCTCGCGAATCGCGGTCACCACATCGGTCGCGGTCAGATTGCGCGAAGCGGTCTTGTTCGGGTCGAGCCAGACTCGCAGCGAGTAGTCACCCATACCGAACAACTGCACGTCACCGACACCACCCAGGCGAGCGAGCTCGTCCTTGATGTTGAGGATCGCGTAGTTGGACAGATAGAGCATGTCGTAGCGCTTGTCCGGCGAGGTCAAGTGCACAACCATGGTCAGGTCGGGCGAAGCCTTGTCGACGGTGATACCGATGCGCGTCACTTCCTCGGGAAGCTTCGGCTCGGTTCGGGTCACCCGGTTCTGCACCTGCACCTGCGCGTTGTCCAGGTCAGTGCCCAGGGCGAAGGTGATGGTCAGGGTGATCTTGCCGTCAGCGGTCGATTGCGAGGACATGTACAGCATGTTCTCGACACCCGTGATCGCCTGCTCCAGCGGAGCGGCCACGGTTTCACCGATGACCTTTGGGTTGGCGCCCGGGAAGTTGGCGCGCACGACCACGGTCGGCGGCACGACTTCCGGGTATTCACTGATCGGCAACTGGAACAGCGAGATCGCACCGGCGATCAGGATCAACAGCGACAGCACCGCTGCGAAGATCGGCCGGGAAATGAAGAATTGGGAAAAATTCATCGGAGTTGTCGTCCCTTAACCGCGTGGGGTCGTAGCAGCCAGCTTCGCAGCCGAACCCGATGCGCCCTTGGCAGGGGCAACTTTGGGCAGGTTGCTGGCTTCCAGCGCTTGACGTTGTTGAGCAAGGGCGGCGAGGGTCTGCTCGCTGGCCATCGGAATCACTTCAGGGGTAACCGGAGAGCCGGGACGAACCCGCTGCAGCCCCTTGACGATGATGGTGTCGTCCTTGTTCAGACCGTTGCGAACGATGCGCAGGCCTTCGATCTTCGGACCGAGCTCGACGGCGCGGTAGGCGGTCTTGTTGTCGCCATCCATCACCAGCACGAACTTCTTGCCCAGGTCAGTGCCAACGGCTTCGTCGTTGATCAACATGGCGTTATAGGTGCCGCTGCCGACCAGTTTCAGTCGTGCATAGAGGCCCGGGGTGTAGGTGCCGTCAGCGTTGTCGAACACGGCGCGACCACGGATGGTGCCGGTTTTCGGATTGACCTGATTGTCGACGAAGTTCATCTGGCCCAGGTGCGGGTTGCCGTCCTCGTTGGACAGGCCCATGTACACCGGCGTGGTTGCGCCGCGCTGGCCGTTGCGGGCCAGTTGGGTGTATTTGAGGAACACGCGTTCGTCGGCGTCGAAGTAGGCGTAGACCTTGTCGGTGGAGACGACGCTGGTCAGCGCAGTGGTGTCGGCGGTCACCAGGTTGCCGGCAGTGATTTCGGCGCGGCTGACGCGGCCACCGATCGGTGCGGTAACGCGGGTGAAGCTCAGGTTCAGTTTGGCCAGGTCCAGTTGTGCCTGCAGAGCACCGACGGCGGCGCGGGCCTCTTGGGCGGCGCTGGTGCGCGAGTCGGCCAGTTCAGCGGAAATGGCGTTGCTGGTGCGCAGGCGTTCACCGCGAGCTGCTTCGTTTTCGCTGCGAGTGGCGGTGGCGCGGGCTTGGGCGACCAAGGCTTCGAGGCGGCGTACCTCGGCCTGGAACGGACGCGGGTCGATCTGGAACAGCAGGTCACCTTTCTTGACCAGTGCGCCTTCGGTGAAGGCGACCTGATCGATCTGGCCCGAAACCCGTGGCCGGATCTCTACGGTTTCCGGCGCTTCGAGACGCCCGGTAAATTCATCCCACTCGTTGACCGGTTGTTCCAGCACCTTGGCTACGCTGACTTTGGCAGCGGGCGGGGCGCCGGCAGTCTCCGGAGTTTTGCCGCAGGCGCTCATCACCAGTACGGCCAGCATGGCCAACGGGAAGCGCAAATGTTTGAGTGATTGTTCCATGGATGCAATCCGCCGAAGTATTGAAGATGGGCGGATGATGCTCGGCGGGGGTGTGATGGCACGAATCGAATGAAGCGAAGGTAACTATCATTCGGAATGATATAAGCGCCGAGACAGCCCTCTAGCATGCACCTTTCGTTAGGTGCCTATCAATCGGCTTCAAGGCAATTCTGTGTTGCGCGATTCGCAATGATTCACCGCAATTGAAAATCCTCGACCATAAATGAAGAAACGGCCATGAAGGCCGTTCCGGTCAGCGTGTTGCCGTTGTGTCAGTTGATGCCTTTGCGGTTGGCACCGAAACGGTTCGGCCCAGGCTGGCTGTCCTGCGCCAGGAAAACGATGTTGACGATCGGCAGCAGCAACCACCAGCCACTGCGATCCGTGTCGTGCATACGGCGCACGCCGACAGCAATGCTCGGGATCAGCAGCGCCAGATTATAAAGGCCTTGCAGCACGCCACCAGTGTTGGCAAAGCCGTCAATGAAGCCCACCACGAAGGCGACGCCCATGTTGATCAGGAAGAACAACCAGTATTCACGGCGCGTGGCGCGACCGTTGAACACGGCGTAATTCTTCAGCGCCTCAAGGTAAGGGTTGCCTGTCGTGATGGCAGGGCCACTTGGGTAGGCCTGCGGAGCCGCCTGAGGCGCGCCGCACTGGGGGCACGCCAGCGCCAGCGTACTGATTTCCTTGGCGCAACCGCGGCAGTAAACCATGCTCATATTTTTTCCCTAAAATTATTGGATCGATAGACAGAAAAGAACCAGCGCGGTCAGGCCTGACAATATGATGCCGGCGATCGCGAGGTTTCTTCCGGGGTGTTTTTCGTTGATGCAGATGATGCCGCAAGCCAGACCTGCGACGCTGAACAGTCCGACGCCGAGGATCGTTTCGAAGTCCCAATCGGAATCATCAAACAGAGTGATAGCGCAGATAATTCCGAAGATCAGCGAAACGATGGCCAGCCAGGGAATCCCGGCTTGCGAAGATGGCACAAAGGCCTGTTGGCTCGCCCCGCATTGGGGGCAGGTGAGCGCCGTCTCATGGAGCTCCTTGGCGCAAGCACGACAATAGACCATTGCCATCGTTTTCCTTAACTGAATGCGAATGCCCGACCCTCCATCGGCGGGGCGGCGGTAATTTAATCTCTATCGCGCGATTTGTCACGGCTCTTTGCCATCATCGCGTTATGGCAGTGTGACCAGGTACGTCTGCCTGAAAACAGTGGCGTTTCGCTCTAACATGAGTGGAGACTCATGCTTCGATCCTTCGCCCATCTCCGGAACCCTTCTGTATGCGAGACCTGCCCCCGACCGCGACGCTGCGCGCTTTTGAAGTCGCCACCCGACACCCGACGTTCACCGCGGCCGCGCAGGAACTGCACGTGACCCAGAGCGCAGTCAGTCATCAGCTGCGACATCTGGAGGATTTGTGGGGGCTGCAGTTGTTCGAACGCGGCAAGGCGTTACGCCTCACGGCAGCGGGCGCTACGCTGGCGCCGATCGTGCGCGAGTTTTTCATCAGTCTGGAGGCGACGCTGGACGATTTGCGCGAACAAAAGGGCAGGGTGCGGCTGCGCGTCAGCACCACCTACTCCTTTGCCTTGAAGTGGTTGCTGCCACGCTTGCCGAGCCTGTCACGCCAGCATCCGGAATTGCTGGTGTCACTGGACACCACGGACAAGATCATCCACTTCGCCAACGGTGAAGCCGACGTCGCGATCCGCTTGGGCAAAGGCAATTATCCCGGTCTGTACACGGAGTTCCTGTTTGGCGAGCAGGTGTTTCCCGTGGCGAGCCCCGAGCTGCTGCAGCGCGTCGGCATGCCGGGCAGTCCCGCAGAGTTGCTGCAAATGCCCTTGCTGACCCGCGACGGCGCCGAGCTGGTGCCGAAATGGGAGGTGTGGTTTCAATCCATCGGTCTCGGGTTTTCGCCGCTGCGCGAGAGCGTCAGGTTCGGCGACACCAACATGACTGTGGAAGCCGCGTTGCTCGGCCAGGGCGTGGCGCTGGTGCGCAGCGGCCATGTCGAGAATGAAATCGGCGACGGTCGCCTGGTGAGGCTGTTCGACGTGCCGTTCCCATCGCCGCTTGCCTACTATTTCGTCTGCCCCAAAGGCATCGAAGCCCAGCCGCACATCCTCAGATTTCGCCAATGGTTGCTTGGGGAAGCGTTGAAGGTGCAGAGCGCACAACTGTGAAGTATGAGCTTCTGCTCATGGTGCAATGAGCAGACTTCTCTGTAACACCGGCGCCGGGGATGCCTAGAATGCGCCATGCCTATCCATCTCGTACTCCTCGTCCTGTTCGCCGCGCTCCTGCACGCCAGCTGGAACGCGCTGCTGCGCGGCGGCGCCGATCGGCTCTGGTCGATGACAATGATGTGCGTCGCCATCGCCATCGTCTGCGCCGTCGCCGCCGTTTTCATGGCCCCGCCTGCACCTGAGAGCTGGGGTTATGCGCTGCTCTCGGCACTGCTGCATGTCGGCTACAACCTGTTTCTGGTGCGCAGTTATCGGGTTGGCGATCTAGGGCAGATCTACCCGATTTCCCGCGGTTCATCGCCGGCGCTGATTACCCTCGGCGCCGCGCTGTTTGCCGGCGAAACCATCACTCCCGCTGAGCTGCTCGGCATTGGCCTGGTGTCCGGCGGGATTATTTCGTTGGCGTTCCGGGGACGCAGCCTGTCGGTGCCGAGCTTGCCTTATGCACTGGGCACCGGGTGCTTCATTGCCGCCTACAGCGTCGTCGATGGCATTGGCGCCAGGCTTTCCGGAGCGCCACTCGCGTACACGGTGTGGATGAGTGCCCTGTGGGGCGTGTTGATGCCGGTGGTCTATATCGCCCTGCGCGACGCCCGTAGCCTGTTTTCCGTGCGGCCCGGAATGCTCACCGCGGTGGTCGGCGGACTGGTCTCGCTGCTGGCTTACGCAATCGTCATCTACGCCATGAACGAAGCGCCACTGGGCGCGGTATCGGCGCTGCGCGAAACCAGCGTGCTGTTCGCTGCGTTGCTCGGCTATTTGTTCCTCGGCGAAAAGCTCACCGTCCGCCGAATGCTGGCGTGCGTGGTCATCGCCTGCGGCGCCATCATCATCGGCTGACACAGCCCAACTGTTCAGGAGAACGTCACATGGATAAGGCTTCGCAAGTACCGCTGATTCTGATCACCGGCGGCAGTCGCGGAGTGGGCGCCGCCACCGCCAGACTCGCCGCAGCACAAGGCTACGACGTTGCCATCAGCTACGTCGCCAACGAGTCCGCCGCGCTGGCGGTGGTGGCCGATGTTGAAGCATTGGGGCGCAAGGCGCTGGCCGTGCGTGCTGACAGTGCTGACCCGCAGCAGGTCGCTGACCTGTTCTCGGCCATCGATCGTTCATTCGGGCGCATCGACGTTCTGGTGAATAACGCTGGTGTGCTGGCGAAACAGTCACGTATGGAAGACCTGAGCCTCGAACGCATGCAGCGCATTTTCGCGGTTAATGCTCTGGGACCGATCCTGTGCGCGCAGCAGGCGGTGAAGCGCATGTCTCAGCGCCACGGCGGAGCGGGCGGCGTGGTGATCAACATTTCGTCTGCCTCGGCCCGGCTGGGCAGTCCGAATGAATACGTCGACTACGCAGCATCCAAAGGCGCGCTGGAAACCTTCACCATCGGCTTTGCCAAGGAAGTCGCGCGGGAAGGAATTCGGGTCAACTGCATTCGCCCGGGGCACATCTATACCGACATGCACGCCAGCGGCGGCGAACCGGGTCGGGTTGATCGCGTGAAGGATTCGATCCCGATGGGTCGGGGCGGACAGCCGGAAGAGGTAGCGCGGGCCATCTTGTGGCTGGCCAGCGCGGAGGCCTCGTTTGTCACCGGGACATTTCTGGATGTGACGGGTGGCAAGTAGATCCGGCTACAGGCTATCCGGATCGCCAAAAAACATCTGAATCCGCGACCTTAACCACCGCTCTCCCGGGTCGTTATCCTGCGACCCGCGCCAGGCCATGTGCAATTCAAACGTACGCGTCGGCAGTGGCGGATCCTCAGCACGCAGACCGCCAGCTGCCGTCAGTGCCTCAGCCGTGTAATCGGGGACGGTCGCGACGATATCGGTTCCCGCCAGCAGCGTGCCCAATCCGTTGAACTGAGGCACCGCCAGCACCACATGGCGTTTGCGCCCCAGCTTTTCCAGTTCTTCATCGACAAAACCACTGAGGTCGCCAGCGAACGACACCAGTGCGTGCGGTCGGGCGCAGTAGTCGTCGAGGCTCAGCGGCCCCGGAACGGTGTCGGCACGCAGCAGCTTCGGTGCGCTGCGGCGCAGGACTTTGCGCTTGGCATTGGCCGGCAGGTCGGTGGTGTAGCTGACGCCGATCGAAATCTCGCCGGAGGCCAGCAGGCCCGGCATCAATATGTAGTTGACGCGGCGCACCACCAGGACGATGCCCGGTGCTTCGGCGCGCAGGCGCTTGAGCAGCATCGGCAGCAGCGCGAACTCAACATCGTCGGACAAGCCGATGCGAAACACTGACGTGCTGGTCGCCGGGTCAAATTCGGCGGCACGACTGACGGCGGTCGAGATCGAATCAAGTGCAGGAGAGAGCAGGGCGAAGATTTCCACGGCGCGCGCGGACGGTTCCATGCTGCGGCCGGTGCGGACAAACAATGGATCGTCAAACAGGCTGCGCAGGCGCGATAACGCCGCGCTGATGGCGGGTTGGCCGAGGAACAATTTTTCCGCGGCCCGAGTCACACTGCGTTCGTGCATCAATGTTTCGAACACGATCAGCAGGTTCAGGTCGACACGACGCAGGTCATTACGATTCATCTGGAGTCCTGGCAGAGTCATCAAACTTGACGAGGGCGGCCATATGAGAACAATGGCCGGCATGAATCTTACGGGGAAAGGCTGGTACTCTGCACCGGAAAATTCAGCTTTACTGCGACGGTGGCAGGCCTTTTTTCATGGATTTTGCCAATGCCGCTCCTGCTGCGGAATCAATGACAGGCATGTCGACTATTAATAGTCACTGATGGTCTTGGGTCAAAAGCCCAGATAGAGTTCATGGCATTAGAGGTTACTTTGACGAGGTTTGCGATGTCCCGCACGATCCGTTTTCACAAGTTTGGTCCGGCCGAGGTGCTCAAATGCGAAGAGCATGCGGCCGCTCAGCCAGGTCCTGGCGAAGTGCAGGTGCGTGTCGAGGCGATCGGCATCAGTTGGTACGACACCCTGTGGCGTCAGAATCTGGCGTCGTCCCAGGCACGTCTGCCATCGGGCCTCGGTCACGAAATGGCCGGTGTGGTCACTGCCGTGGGCGCTGATGTAGACGACCTGTCCGTCGGTGACAAAGTGGCCAGTTTTCCGGCGGAAAGCCCGAACGACTATCCGGTGTACGGCGAGTCCATCGTCCTGCCGCGTACGGCGCTGACCCGTTACCCGGATGTGCTCAGCCCGATCGAAGCCAGCGTGCATTACACGCCGCTGCTGATTGCCTACTTTGCCTATGCCGATCTGGCGCGGGTCAAACCCGGGCAGTTTGCCCTGGTGACGGATGCCAGTCACTGCGCCGGCCCCTCGTTTGTCCAGCTCGGTAAAGCGCTGGGTGTGCGAGTGATCGCGGCGACCAAGTCGGCGGAGGAACGCGAGTACCTGCTGTCCCTCGGTGCGGAAAAAGTCATCGTCACCGAAGAGGAAGATCTGTTGATGCGCATCAACAAGATCACCGACAACCGTGGCGTCGATGTGGTTTTCGATGGCCTGGGCGGCCCGCAGATGTCGTTGCTTGGTGATGTCCTGGCGCCACGCGGCAGTCTGGTCCTGTATGGCCTGCAGGGCGGTAATCAGACCCCGTTCCCGGCTTGCGCAGCGTTTCAGAAGAACATCCAGTTCTTCGTCCACTGCATCGGCAACTTCACCGGCAAACCCGAGCTGGGCATTGTCCAGGACCACGTCGCGTTGCAACGTGCCTTGCGCGACATCAACCAATTGACCGCTGACCGTGTGTTGCTTCCGCTCAAAACCCGTGTATTCCCGTTCAACGAGTTCGTCGAAGCACACCGCTACATGGACGAATGCCCATGCCGCGAACGGGTGGCACTGCAAGTCGAGCCGGCGTAGATCCGGAGATCAGAGTCCGTGGCCTCACGGACTCTTTTTTTGTTTATGTTTCCCCCTGTCAGCAGACCTTTCCCCATCCCGCACCTCCGACCATTTCAGCAACTGAACTGGTTTTTGCTGTTCATCTGTATCTTCTAATCACACTCTAAGCGCTGATAATTGAATGATTACTTTCATCTCAAGGAATGAGCTATGGCTGTGCATTCAATTTGTCCGGGGCAATATCAAACGGCTAGCTCGGCTGGCTTCGTCAATTTCTGTTTAATTGCTGTAGGGCGATTCGGAAGTTGCTTCTCTATTTCTTGTAATGAATCGTCGTGGGACGCTGTGGGAAGTTTCCTCAGATTATTTTCGACTCGAGAAAGGCCAGCAAATACGGGCGGTTGAGCGCGCCGGCGGGCCTTCATGACAGTTTTTTCAGGTGAAGTGTTTCAAATAACTACAACTTTGTAAGTGTTAGCATTTCAGCGTCTATTACTTATTGATCCAATTGTTGCGCTCACTGTGATGTTTGCGTGGCATGAATCTTTTGATACCGGGTAAATACCGATGAGCACGATCCATGATCAGGCAATGAACTATGTCTATCAGCAAGTATTGCAGCGTTTGCTGAGTTTCTTTTCCCGAGCCGAGCGCACGGCGTTGCAGTTACTGATTCAGCGCCTGGTGGTGGCTGCTGGCGGAATGGACAACATCGGGCAGTTCAAGGTGCTGGTGCATCAGTCCGGCTCGCGTGACAGCTGCTACACCCTGGCTTTGCTCCGTGCAGCGCAACTGACGATTGCCAGCCGTGCGCCTGCGACGTTCCAGTTGCGCGTCGCCGCCTTGCGCTGGAATGGCGACAGTCCCGTTGCCCTGCACAACCTGCACCGCAGCTACAGTGCACTGTTTCTATATGACGATCCTCGGGTCGAGTTGCTGATGGTCGATAACCGCGAGGTGCTGGCCTTCGATCACCGCACGCCTGTCAGCGACGACGGTCGTGAAGCCAGTCGAATCAATCTGCTGCTGGTCGGGCATTGTCGGACCTGGATCGAAGCGCCCCAATTGTGGGATGACGCCTACCTCGCCACCGCCGAGTACTACAGCCAGATCGCCCGCTGGAACAATGGTGTCGACGCCATGATCAGTACCGAAACCAAGAGCAGTCAGCAGCATTTCCTCGAATGTCTCAACCGTGCGATGCAGCGAGTGGCGATCGCAGGTCCCGGACTGGTCCACAGCGGATTCGAGGCGCTGTTTCCGCTGCTGGACGGGCTGGGCGACGATTTCTATCGCGAACTGCGGGCTGAAGATGACCGGACTGCCTGGCGACCTGAAGGTGAGTTCGAAGCCTGCCGGCGCACCAGTTTTATCGACATCAACGACATGATGGTAGGCAAGCTGGAGGACCGCTGGCCCCTGTTGGGCGAATTCCTCGGCTTTGAACCGGATGACCGGGCGCTGTATCAAGGCGAAGCGGTGTTTGCCGACCCCCTGATCTCGGCGCATGTGCAAGGTCTGTACGCACGGTTCATCGAGGGGCGCACCTATGAGGCAGGTATCGACGATTACCTGCGTAACACCCTGGCCGACATGCGCCGACAGCAGGTGGCGGAGTCCGTCTGCGAGCATTTGCTGTCGTGCTTTGACAACGTTCGGCAGCCCGAGCATCTGCGAATGCATGCGGAGGATTACCTTTTGCACGGTTTCGGACTGAACGAAACGCAGTTGGTGTGCCTGTTGTTTGCACCGTTCATCGACAGCGGTAGAGGCCTCGAGCGGTTCCTGCGCAACTGTCACCCCGGCATGCTGGTTGCGATGCCAGACCTGCACCGCGCCCTGCAAGGCCTGCATGCCCCTGAGCAAGTGTTGAAATGGATCATGGAGGTCAGTGGGTTGCCAGTCAGACTGGTTATCCGTCTCTATGCGATGGGACCTGTGCAGCTTTGTGCGCCCGAAGAATTTGCCTGCGAAAATGCAGATCCGGGAGAGACAGAGCCAGTTTCGCGAGTCGAGCGGTCTACGGAACGCTGACGGTGAACCAAGAGTTGGGTTGTGAACCAATGTCTACGGAAACGAGGTTGTGAAGGGCGCGCGGGACAATGATTTTGTTTATCAGGCAGTTTATCGATATCTGACGACGCTGATTGATGATGCCACTGGGAGCACGGCGGTACGCATGCCCTCGTTGCGCCAACTGGCTGACCGGTTGAACGTGTCCATTTCGACAGTGCAATACGCGTATTCGCTCCTGGAAAAAGAAGGTCGGGTCTATTCCATAGCCAAATCAGGGTATTACGCGAACGCGCTGTTCAGCGTGGACTCGCTCGGCAATGGCAGTGATCTGCTGGAAACCGTTTACGTCAATGCGAGACGTCCCGGCATGTGTGTTTTGAGCGCCGACGAGCCGGCGTCGCTGCAACCGCTGGACAGCCCGTTATTGACGCTGGAGCGGGAGCTGTTGCGTCAATACCCGCGTCAGCCCCAGACATTGGCGCAGCCTTGCGGTGAGCTGGAGCTGCGGGTCGCTCTGGCGGCGCGTTATACCTGTTCGACGGAGCATTACTGGCATGCCGATGACGTCTATATCGGTGCTGATTTGCGGGGAATACTGGAGATTCTGATTTCGGTACTGGAATTGCGTCACGCCGCTGTCGTTGTCGAATCGCCCTGTGACTGGGCGATCTTGCGCCTGCTCGAATCGTCCGGCGTGCGGGTGATCGAGTGGGCCTCGCAGGCTGAGGGCGCGCTCGATCTGCCGGCACTGGAATCGCTTTTGAAGAACGAGCCGGTACGTTTGATCCTGTTGTCATCGGTGTTGAGCATGCCTCTGGGCCGTGGCTTCAGTGATGAGCAGCAGCAGGCCATCGCCAGGATGCTGGAGCGACATGGGGTCTGGGTGCTGGAGAATGACTGCTACAGCGAGCTTGACGAGTGCAGTGATTCACAGCGACTGCGGAACTGGCTCGACCCTCAGCGCTTGCTGGTGTTTTCCACCTTTGAGAAGTTCATCGGTGCCGAAGCGCCTTTCGGCTTTGTGCTGTCGCGGCATTGGCGTGACGAGTTGCAACGTCATTTCCTGTTACGCGCGTTTCGCCTCTCGCCCATACGCCAGAAGGCGATTGCCAGGCTGTTGAGCGGCGGACGGCTTGATCAGCACTTATGCGTGTTACGGCGAATGCTCAGTGAGCGCCGTACGCTGTTGATACAGGCGTTGCGCGAGCGTTTGGGCGATACGCTGCAGATTGTCGAGCCTCGGGGCGGCGCGACGGTGTGGGTGCGCTCGTTACGCCCCGTCGACATGCCGAATGTGTTTCATCGATTGCTCAAGCAACAGGTCATCGTGGCGCCGGGGGAGCTGTTCAGCCTGCAAGGCCTGCATGCGGACTCACTGCGTTTGAGCGCGCTGAACCAGGGCGATCGGGATTTGCCAGGCGTGATCGGACTTCTCGGCGATGCACTGCGTTTGTCGCCCGGCAAATAACGTTAAAAAACATCGGGCGAGGGTTGGATACATCCCGTCGCACAGTGGTCAAACTGCCAGTAAACTGCGCAGCATTTCCTGAACCACTCCGATTTCAGAGGTTTTTGCATGACACTCAGTCCTTTTGCGGGCAAACCGGCACCGGCGGAACTGTTGGTCGATATCCCGCGACTGGTTACGGCCTATTACACCGGCCAGCCTGATGCATCGATTTCTACCCAGCGAGTGGCGTTCGGCACCTCCGGCCACCGCGGCAGCTCCTTTGATTTGAGTTTCAACGAATGGCACGTTCTGGCCATCAGCCAGGCGATCTGCCTGTATCGCGAAGCCCAAGGCATCACCGGCCCGCTGTTTGTCGGCATCGACACCCATGCCTTGTCGACCCCGGCCGGCGCCAGCGCACTGGAAGTCCTCGCCGCCAATGGCGTGACGGTGATGATCGCCGAAGGTGATGAGTACACGCCGACGCCGGCGATTTCCCATGCCATTCTCTGCTACAACCGCGGCCGTACCTCTGGCCTGGCAGACGGGATCGTCATCACCCCGTCGCACAACCCGCCACAGAGCGGTGGCTACAAATACAACCCTACCAACGGTGGCCCGGCCGACACCCACATCACCAAGTGGATCGAAGCCAAGGCCAACGAACTGCTGGCGAACAAGCTGGCCGGGGTCAAACGCATCAGCTACGAGCAAGCGCTCAAGGCCAGCACGACCCATCGTCACGATTACCTCAACACCTATGTCGCCGACCTGATCAACGTCATCGACTTCAATGCCATCCGCGACGCCCAGCTGCGTTTGGGTGTCGATCCGCTGGGCGGAGCAGGGGTGCGCTACTGGTCGGCTATTGCCGAGCATTACCGTCTCGACCTGGAAGTGGTGAATAAACAGGTCGATTCGACTTTCCGTTTCATGACCGTCGATTGGGATGGCCAGATCCGCATGGACCCATCGTCCAGCCACGCGATGCAGGGCCTGATCGGTCTGAAAGAACGTTTTGACGTGGCATTCGCCTGTGATCCGGATCACGACCGCCACGGTATCGTCACGCCGTCCGGTGGTTTGCTCGCACCGAACAATTATCTGGCGGTGGCGATCGATTACCTGTTCCAGAACCGTCCGCAATGGCGCGCAGATGCCGCCGTGGGCAAAACCGTGGTCAGCAGTGGTCTGATCGATCGTGTGGCCAGGCGCCTGGGTCGTCGCCTTTACGAAGTGCCGGTCGGCTTCAAGTGGTTCGCTGATGGTCTGTTCGACGGTTCGTTGGGTTTTGGCGGTGAAGAGAGCGCCGGCGCCTCGTTCCTGCGCAAGGATGGCGGCGTTTGGAGCACCGACAAGGACGGTCTGATTCCTGCGTTGCTCGCCGCTGAAATGACCGCGCGCACCGGGCGCGATCCAAGCCAGGCCTACCGCGCATTGACCGATGAGCTGGGCGAACCGTTCTCGGTGCGCGTTGACGCCAAGGCCAATCCTGAGCAGAAGGCTCTGTTGAGCAAGCTGTCGCCGGAGCAGGTCACTTCGACCGAGCTGGCGGGCGAGAAAATCCAGAGCATTCTCAGCCACGCACCGGGCAACGATCAGGCCATTGGCGGCCTGAAAGTCATGACCGAAAACGGCTGGTTCGCGGCGCGTCCGTCGGGCACCGAAGACATCTACAAGATCTACGCCGAAAGCTTCCTCGGCGACGACCACCTCAAGCAATTGGTGGCCGAAGCGCAAACTTTGGTGGATGGCGCTATTTCCACTAAATGATGGGCACATGAAAAAGGGCAACCGTCAGGGTTGCCCTTTTTTATTGCCTGCGGATCAGGCCAGGTCTACCAGTACGATCTCGCTGTCTTCGATCGCCGTGACCGTCAGCACTTGCTCGTGTGCCACTGCGACACCGTCACGCGCTTGCGCACGCAAGCCATTGACCTCGATCACGCCAGTGGCGGGGACCAGATAAGCGCGACGTCCCTCGTCCAAACGGTATTCGGCAGTTTCACCAGCCTTGATGTTCGCCGCCACCAGACGTGCGTTGGCGCGGATGCGCAGGCTTTCATCGTCGCCAGCCTTACCGCTGGCCAAAGTGACAAAACCTTCGCGCTCGCCTTTGGGAAACGGCTTGGCTCCCCAGGATGGAGGGGCACCGGTTTCGGTCGGCAGAATCCAGATCTGGAAGATCTTGGTTTCCTTGTCTTCCAGGTTGTACTCGCTGTGGGCGATGCCGGTGCCGGCGCTCATCACTTGGACGTCGCCGGCTTCCGTACGGCCCTTGTTGCCGAGATTGTCCTGGTGAGTGATCGCGCCTTCACGTACGTAGGTGATGATTTCCATGTCGCGGTGCGGATGCTGCGGAAAACCTGTGCCAGCAGCGATGATGTCGTCGTTCCATACGCGCAGATTGCCCCAGCTCATCCGCTGCGGGTCGTAGTACTCGGCAAACGAAAAGTGGTGATGCGCGTCCAGCCAGCCATGATGGGCGCCGCCCAGCGAGCTGAAGGGTCTGAGTTCAAGCATGATCGTCTCCTCAATAAGGTTCGTCAGGGGGCGGGGCCCGTGGTTGATGACGACGATCATCTATCAGGCAATCATCGATAAAAAGCGCAAAAACTGCCGCATCATGATCAGGTTATTAGATGGAATTCAGCCTCGAAATCGTTTCATCTGACTTTCAATTCGTCGCCTAAACCGATGACCTGTAAGCATTTCGCTAGAACTGCAGAGTAAATCCAGACACCATAGCCGCCACAGCCTCACACCCTGGAGTCCGTCAGCGTGGTGCAACACATTCCCGATCTTCCTCCTGAACTTCGTCCACTGGCCGAGATGCCCTGGTTCAAGCGTCTGGCCGCGCGTTTCTTCGGCCACGGCCTGACAAAACTGCGCGCCCAGCACCGCGCCTCGTGGCTGCACGGGCAAGCCGACGGGTTTCGCAGCGGGCACACTGCTGGCGTTGAATACGGCTTCAGGGAAGGCAAGCTCGAGGGGCTGGAAGAGGGCCGTCAGGTCCTGCTGATTCGCGACAGCCGTAACACCGAGCATCGGCCGCCCGGCGTCGATAACAACCTGTTCGACGACTGGCGCCTGCCGCTGACGGCGGAACTGAAAAAACGCATGAAGGCCGATGTTGCCCGTTTGCTGCCAGCCCACGCCCAGCCCAGCGCCGCGCAGTGGAAGATGATCTTCAGCGACACGCCGTCCACCTCGGTGGTGGCCGGTGCTGGCGCGGGCAAGTCCACTACGCTGGTGCTCCGCATACTTTTGCTCAGCCACTACCTGGGTTTTGAGCTGGATTCGATGACTGTGGTGACCTTCACCCGCGAATCGCGCAAGGATTTCATCAACAAACTGATTGAAATCTTCACGCTGTGGGGCCAGCCGCTGAACCTCAAACAGGCCCGTGAGCTGGTGCGAACCTTCCACTCGCGCATCTTGCCCATGGTCCGCAGTCTGCCTGGGTTCGAGCGCCTGCAGGCCTTCGAGAATCTCAGTGATCGTCCGCAGAGCAGCGCGGAAGAGGTCGACAGTAATCCGTTCGACCTGCGCATCAATGACGCGCAGCGACAGCAACTGAATGCCTGCTATCACCGCTTGTTCAACGAAGATGAGCGTTTCCGCCGGTTGATCCAGCCGCTGTCCCGCGCCGGGCTGCAGTTGAAGGAGCTGGAACGCGATCACCCCGATGTGCAGAAGCGCATGGCGGTCACCGAGCTTGCGGCCAAGCGCGATGAAGAGCTGTGCGACGTCATTGAGGATCTGTGGTTTCGCGCGGGTGCGTGGCCCATCAAGGGGATCGAACCCAGTCGGCAAACGTTCGAGATCAACGGTTCAACGTTCCACTGTCACGGCTATATCCCGAGCCTCGATGCCTGGGTGGTGCTCGGCTTTGACTCCAAAGAAAACGCCCAGCTATGTCGGCCAAACGCCAAACTGAGCGTCCGCGCAGAATGGGCGGTCAAGCGCACACTGTTTCAAGCTTTCTGTCGTAAACCATTGATATGGCTGGATAGTTACGAGTCGTCAAGGCGTGTTCTGGCCACCTTGGCCGGCGATGCCAGCGCCGGTCCCGGCTTCGACTACAAGGTTAAAGGCGAGTTGGCATCGGCGCCGCTGCTCGATTGTTTTGTCGGCGCGGCAGGCTTTATCGAAAACCTTGGCCTGGATGTACCCGACGCGGTCAGTCGCATGAGCTTTGCCAAGGACGATCCCGATCGGTTTTTCTTCGAAGCCCTGAGCCTGTTCTGGCGCGCGTTCGAGGATCACTTGCTGGACCAGAAACCGCCAGTGATGACCTACAACCGCATGTTCGCCCTGTTCAGTGAGCATTCACCGGAAAACCTCAAGTTGCTCAGCGATGAACTGCTGCGACCGATGTCGCATTTGATGATCGACGAGTTTCAGGACGTTTCGCCGCAGATCGTTTCGTGGATTCGCGCCAGCCTTAACGAAATCCGCAGCCGTGGCCCGGCCATGCACGTCGGGCGCGGTGCGCAGCGTTCGTCGCTGTTGTGCGTCGGCGATGACTGGCAATCCATTTACGGCTGGCGCGGCAGTTCGCCGAGCTACTTCATGGAGTTCAACAAGGAGTTTCCTTCGCCGAGCACCACGCGGGTGATGCTCAGTGACAACTACCGCAGTCATCAACACATCATCGATGCCGCCGAGCACATTGTCCGCGCAGCGCCGGCCATCGCAGGCAAGAAGGCCAGGGCCAGTGGTGAGCCCAAACCATTGCAGCCGGTCAACGTGCTTGAGCGGAATGACGAGGCGCTGGGTCAACGACTGGCGGAACATTACCGCCGCGGCGATTCGATCTTGATGCTCTATCGAAAAAGCAGCGATAAGTTATTGATAGAAGAGCATATTCAGCCGGTAGTTAATGTAGATTCGAACTTGCCCTACGAAGCGCGACGGCTGAAACAACTGACCTATCACAGTGCCAAGGGTTTGCAGGCTGATGCAGTGTTTCTGCTTGGCGACTGCCAGCACCTGACCAGTTCGCCGTACAAGAATCAGGTCTACCGCATGGCCGGACTGGGCAAAACCGGCGACAGCGAGCCGTACGACAGTGCGCAAAAAGACGAGATCCTGCGTCTGGCCTACGTGGGCATTACCCGGGCCGTCAGCCATTGCTACTGGTACGTCGAACCGCAAGAACCCCAAGCGGTGAACATGCCGAGAGCGTCGGATCGAGTCGCCAGGGGCAAGCCATTCTTCGTCGATCATCGCGCGGAGAAGACCACCGCCTAAGCATAAAAAAGCCCGCATTGCTGCGGGCTTTTCTTTTTGAATCAGTCGGTTATGCGTAGTTCTTCAGGGATTCCGGAGGAGTGAACGCTTCCAGTTCATCCTCGATGGCTTCAATGATTCGTTCGACGTCCGCCGCGTTCATCACCGTCGCACAGGGAATGCCGGCAATGGCGATCATGGTTTCGCCGCTGGCACGATCGAACAGACGGGCGATCAGGCTGCCCGGTGCATCCATCGTCGCTTCGAATCCCATGGGATGAAAATGCCAGCGCATCAACTGGCAAGCGTTGGGAAAAGTTACTTTGCTGGACCCTTTATTCATGGTGTTGCCCGCCTGCTTCATCGAGCGCTTCCTTTTGCTCATGTTAGGTGGGAAGAGCCTTCATTGGCTCAACCAGTGCTTGAGCTTTAAAAGTAGCATCCGTGTGTGAAAAAACTGTGAGTTTTTTCAGTCCGTTTAGCGATTGATTCGCATTTTTTGATGTAAGTCACTGGCTCATCGATTATCGCCAAAACGCCACCATGGATTTTTCATTGAAGCGGCAGAGGAAGTTGGGCAAGCTCGGTTCTTTTTCGCCGAGCCGCTTATGCACGCCGATGACGACGGCCCAGAACAGACCCAGGCCACTGCCGCGACGGTCATGCGCTATCACCTGAGCTGGAAGCACCGGGATCTGGACAGCGTCATGGCGCTTTATCACGCTGATATCCAGTACAACGATTTCTTTCAGAATCGCGTGCTTGCTCTGGACGAGTTGCGCGAATACGTGCGCGTCAGCATGCCGCGAGAATCCGACGAACTGCTCGAACATTGCGACCGCATCCGGGTGGACGGCAACACGGCGTTCATTCAGTACGAGGTGACTTTGCGCGGTGGCGATGGCCTGGTGTCGTTCCGTTCCAGCGAAGCGATCACGGTCAAGGACGGTTTGATCTGGCGCGTCAACGAGTACGCCTCGCTGGTGCGTACGCAAGCCGACGGCACTTCGGCACCCAGCCAGCGCCCGGCGGTCAGTCGTCTCGGGCTGTCACCGCGGCAATTGAGTTTCATGGCCGAAGACCTGCAGCAGTATTTCGAAAACCAGCAACCATATCTGGATCCTGAGCTCGACCTGCAACGGGTGGCGAAGGAGTGCGGGTACAGCCGCAATCAGATCTCCTATCTGCTCAACCAAGTGCTTGGGCAAAGCTTCTATCGCTACGTCAATCAGGCGCGCCTGCAGCATTTGCTGCGCGCCCTCGACAGCGCCGCGCCGCCGTTGCGTATCGATGAGCTGGCGTTCGCCGCCGGCTTCAATTCGCTGTCAGCGTTCTACAAATGCTTTCGCGAGCACACAGGCCAGTCACCCAAGGCCTACGCCAGACAAATTTCTCTGCGGGCACGCGCGCAAGACAGCCACTGAAGGCAACCACTAGGATCGACGCCATTGAGGTTTTCAGTGGCGGAGTCTGGCATGTCGGCGTGGCGCACGATCAGTTTGTGGATGGATCAGCTCGAAGAGCCGCTGGTGGCCCGGCCTGCGCTGGAGCGGGATCTGGACGTCGACGTGGCAATCATCGGCGCCGGTTACACCGGACTGTGGACGGCGTACTACCTGAAGAAACACGCGCCCGGCCTGGATATCGCCATCATCGAAGCGCAAACCGCCGGATTCGGTGCTTCCGGCCGCAATGGCGGCTGGCTGATGGGCAACCTGCTCGGCGAGGATCGTCTGCTGGCAGGGTTGTCGCCAGAACAACGCCGGGCTTCTTACGATCTGCTGCACAGCATTCCTGATGAAGTGGAAATCGTCATCGAACGTGAAGGCATCGACTGCGATTACCGCAAGGGTGGGGTGCTTTATTGCGCCGCGCGCTATCCCGAACAGGAAACTGTGCTGCGCGATTACCTGAGCAAGCTGCAAGCTCAAGGGCTGACGGACGACGATTACCGCTGGCTCAGCCCCGAGCAACTGGCTCAGCAGCTCCGCGTGGCGAAACCTTACGGCGGCATCTTCGCCCCTCACGTTGCGACCATTCACCCGGCGAAACTGGTGCGCGGTCTGGCGCAGACCGTGCAGAACATGGGCGTGAAGATCTATGAAAACAGCCCGGTGACCCACTGGCAGTCAGGCAGTTTGCGCACCGCCAAAGCCAGCGTGCGCGGCCGCTGGATTGTCCCGGCTGTGGAAGGTTATTCGGTGACGTTGCCGCCGTTGGGCCGCTATCAGTTGCCGGTGCAAAGCCTGATCGTCGCCACCGAGCCGCTGTCGGCTGCGACCTGGGATGAAATCGGCCTGAATCGCGGCCAGGCGTTCAGTGAATTCAGCCGTCAGGTCACCTATGGCCAGCGCAGTGCCGATAACCGCCTGATTTTCGGCGCCCGTGGCGGTTATCAGTTCGCCGGCAAGCTGCGTCATGACTTCAACCTGACCCGCGACGAGGTCGAACTGCGCCGCTATCTGTTCGGCGAACTGTTTCCGCAACTGAAAAACGTGCAGATCACCCACGCCTGGGGCGGCAACCTCGGCATGTCGCGGCACTTCAAGCCGCACATGCTCTGCGACCGCGCCAATGGCATCGCGCTGTCCGGCGGTTACGGCGGGGAAGGTGTCGGTGCCAGCAATCTCGGCGGACGCACCCTGGCCGATCTGATTCTCGAACGCGACAGCGAACTGACCCGGCAGCCGTGGGTACTGCCCGATGGCGGCATTCATGCGCTGCGCGCCTGGGAGCCGGAGCCGTGCCGCTGGTTGGGCTACAACGCGATCATCAAAAGCTTCGTGCACGAAGACCAGACCCTGGCCAACCCGGCCACTGCACCCTGGCGGCGCAAGCTGGCCAGCCGGGTCGCCGGCTTCATGGAAGGTTTCATGCACTAAACGCCGTTTCCCTCAATAAACAGGTCACGCCATGAGCATCACCCAATTCAAGAACACCGCCACGCTGGCGCTCGAAGAATCCAGCCCGGTCGCCGTGCCCCTCGGCGAGCCCGTCGCAATCGCCTCGACCACCAGTGTCGAGCGCGACGACGGGGTTGAAACCGGCGTCTGGGAGTGCACCCCAGGGCGCTGGCGGCGGCAGATCACTGCGCAGGAGTTCTGCCATTTCATTTCCGGGCGCTGCACGTTCACCCCCGACGGTGGCGCCGAAACCCTGCACATACAAGGCGGCGACGCACTGATGTTGCCAGCCAACACGCTCGGGATCTGGGATATCCAGGAAACCGTGCGCAAGAGCTACGTGCTGATTTTCTGATTGTTCGATCGTTTGATTGCCTGCCAACAAAAAAAGCCCATACAGGAATCGCCCCATGATCCAGAAAACCCTCGCATTGGCTCCGCTGCTGCTGGCCGTTTCCGTCAGTCACGCGGCCGAGACGGTCAAGGTCTACAACTGGTCCGATTACATCGCCCCGGACACCACCAAGAATTTCCAGAAAGACACGGGCATCGGCGTCACCTATGACGTCTACGACAGCAACGAAACCCTCGACGGCAAGTTGATGACCGGCAAATCCGGATACGACGTGGTCTTCCCGTCGAACCATTTCATGGCGCGGCAGATTCAGGGCGGGGCACTGAAAAAGCTCGACAAAAGTCAGCTACCGAACTGGAAGAATCTCAATCCGGCGTTGCTCAAGGCTTTGCAGACCAACGACCCGAACAACGAGCACGGCTTTCCATACCTGTGGGGCAGCACCGGTATCGGCTACAACATCGCCAAAGTCAAAGCGGTGCTGGGCGACAACGCGCCGGTGGATTCCTGGGACCTGATTTTCAAGCCCGAATACATGGAAAAGCTGCAGAAGTGCGGGGTGGCGATTCTCGACAACGGCCCGGAATTGCTCCCGGCGGCGCTCAACTATCTCGGTCTGCCGCACCACAGCAAGAATCCCGAGGACTACAAGAAAGCCGAAGCGCTGCTGATGAAAGTCCGGCCCTATGTCAGCTACTTTCATTCATCGAAATACACCAGCGACCTGGCCAACGGTGATATTTGCGTAGCGGTCGGGTTTTCCGGGGACATCCTGCAAGCCGAGAACCGCGCCAGGGAAGCGAAAAACGGCGTCGAGATCGGTTATGCGATTCCCAGGGAAGGCGCGGCAATCTGGTTCGACATGGTCGCCATGCCCGCCGACGCCCCGGACGAGAAGGCCGGCTACGCCTTCATGAACTACCTCCTGCGCCCCGACGTCATGGCCGGGATTACCAACTACGTGCATTACGCCAATGGCAATGAACAGGCGGACGGCCTGATCGATCCGGCGATCAAGAACGACACCAAGGTGTACCCGAGCCCGGAAATGATGGGCAAGCTGTTCGCTCTGGAGGCGATGCCGCTGAATATCGACCGGATTCGTACGCGGGTCTGGAACAAGATCCGCACCGGTAGCTGAGTTTTCCAGGACGAACACACAAGACCCCTGTGGGAGCGAGCCTGCTCGCGAAAGCGGTCTGTCATTCAACAATTATGTTGACTGGGCAGGCGCCTTCGCGAGCAGGCTCGCTCCCACAATGATATTGCGTGAAGCCAGTAGTTGATATCAAAGCACTGGCACCGCTGTCTGAAAGTGTGACTTGCCCAACAAATCCAAACTTACCGATATTTAATATTTAAATAGAAAATCGTCAGACGATTTGCCCTGTCCCCAGCAACTAACAACAATCTTTCCTCCCCGCGCGCTTTGTTTACGGCAGTTTCCTGATATAGCGAAATTGGATCGCAAAAAAATCCTTTACGACAGATTTCAAATTGTGTCAGGTTCGTTACGCCTTCATTGGGCGAGTGATAGGACGATCTCGCCAAAGATCGTCCTGTCGGACAAAAACTGTTCCATTGCTAAACAAGGAAGTGTGTTTATGTCAAAAGTTAAAACCAACGCTGTTGATTCCGCCGAACAGGCTTTCCAATTGGCCGCCTTCAGCTCGGCGTACAACCAGATCAATAGCTTCAGCCATCAATACGATCGTGGCGGCAACCTCACGGTCAATGGCAAACCCTCGTACACCGTCGATCAGGCGGCTACGCAATTGCTGCGTGATGGCGCTGCCTACCAGGACAAGGACGGCAGCGGCAAAATCGAACTCACCTATACGTTCCTGACGTCGGCATCGAACAGCACGATGAACAAGCACGGGATCAGTGGGTTCAGTCAGTTCAGCGCGCAGCAGCAGGCGCAGGCCAAGCTCGCCATGCAATCCTGGGCCGACGTGGCCAATGTCACGTTCACCGAGAAAGCTTCGGGCGGCGACGGCCACATGACGTTCGGTAACTACAGTGGCGGCCAGGATGGCGCGGCGGCGTTCGCCTACCTGCCAGGTACCGGCGCCGGTTATGACGGTACTTCGTGGTACTTGATCAACAGCGGCTACACGCAGAACAAGAACCCGGATCTGAACAACTACGGTCGTCAGACCCTGACCCACGAAATCGGCCACACCCTGGGCCTGGCTCACCCTGGCGACTACAACGCCGGCAATGGCAACCCGACCTACAACGACGCGACTTACGGCCAGGACACCCGCGGCTACAGCGTCATGAGTTACTGGAGCGAGAGCAACACCAACCAGAACTTCAGCAAGGGCGGCGTCGAAGCCTATTCGTCCGGCCCGCTGATGGACGATATCGCCGCCATCCAGAAACTCTACGGTGCCAACACCAGCACCCGCACCGGCGACACCACCTACGGCTTCAATTCCAACGCCGGCCGCGATTTCCTCAGCGCTTCGTCGTCGAGTGACAAAGTGGTGTTCTCGGTGTGGGACGCCGGCGGCAAGGACACTCTGGATTTCTCTGGCTTCACCCAGAACCAGAAGATCAACCTCAATGACGCTTCGTTCTCCGACGTGGGCGGGCTGGTCGGCAACGTGTCGATTGCCAAGGGCGCGATCATCGAAAACGCCATTGGCGGTTCGGGCAGCGATCTGTTGATCGGTAACAGTGTGGCCAACGAGCTGAAGGGCGGTGCCGGCAACGACATCCTCTACGGCGCGGGCGGTGCCGACAAGCTGTGGGGCGGCGCCGGTTCGGACACTTTCGTGTTCGCTGCCAGCTCGGACTCCAAGCCGGGTGCGATCGATCAGATCCTCGATTTCGTCAGCGGTCTGGACAAAATCGACCTGACCGGCATCACCAACGGGGCGGGCCTGCACTTCGTCAGCAGCTTCACCGGTTCCGCTGGCGATGCAGTGCTGACCTCGTCGGGCGGCAACAGCCTGTTGTCGGTTGATTTCTCCGGGCACGGCGTGGCGGACTTCATCGTCAGCACCGTTGGCCAGGCAGCGACCAGCGACATCGTGGCGTGATGTGAAGGGAAAGCGGCGCCCAAGGCGTCGCTTTCTTTACTTGCATCGGTAGGCGCTGTACGCAACGCTTAGGGCTGGAGCGAAATTTCCCATGATCTACAGAGCTTTTACCTACAAGGCATCGGCGTGGCTTTCAGTGGCGCTCGTTACGATTTCAGGAGCAACAGCGATGGCAAGCAGCCTCAGACTCGAAGAACCCTCCGTGTTTGCCGGAAAGTGGCAGGCAACACTGTCCAGCACAGTCGAGGACCTGCGGACGCAAAAGCTGCAGGACAAACCCTCCAATACCTGTAGCGTCGAACTGCTCGCCAACAAGACCGTTGGCCAGGGAGCAGACTGTCTGGGTGCGTGGCTCGAGCAAGCTCCGATCGGCTGGTTTCCTGATCCTGACGGCTTGTCGATCACCGGTAACGAAGGCTCAAGAATCCAGTTTTTCAGCCGACAACGTGATGGGTTGTATCTGGCGACTTTGAAGTCCGGGCTGATCGTCACGCTGGAACGTACGGCGCCCGATAACTGATCGGCCTTTTTACAAACCAATACAGCTATAGCGATTGGTCACACGGTTATAAGCAAGGTCAATAAAGGCAACTGCGCCGCAATATTCGGCGTTAGTTGTTATGAAAGTGTAAGTGGCCGCCGCGCAAGTGTATCCGCGGATGGCTCGCTTAATTAATTGAAGTGTCGCCTCGCAGGGGCGATGAATAATGTTCAGGAATAATCAATGAAGATGGCGAAGGCCCCAGCCACCGCTCCGTTAATCAAGGCATTGGGTGACTATAAGAGCATCTTGATCAGCGTCGGTTGTTTTACCGCGCTGATCAACGTGCTGATGCTGGTGCCGTCCATCTACATGCTGCAAGTCTACGATCGGGTGCTGTCGTCGCAGAACGAAACCACCCTGGCGATGCTGTCGCTGATGGTCGTCGGTTTCTTCGCCTTTATCGGGCTGCTGGAAGTCATCCGCAGCTTTATCGTCATCCGCATCGGCAGCCAGCTGGAGCGCCGTTTCAACCTGCGGGTCTATCAGGCTGCATTCGAGCGCAACCTGTTCAAGGGCGAGGGCAATGCCGGGCAGTCGCTGGGCGACCTGACCCACATCCGTCAGTTCGTCACCGGTCCTGCATTGTTCGCCTTCTTCGATGCGCCGTGGTTTCCGGTCTATCTGTTTGTCATCTACCTGTTCAACGTCTGGCTCGGCGTGCTGGCCACGGCGGGTGCGTTGCTGCTGATTGCACTGGCGTGCCTCAACGAATACATGACCAAGAAGCCGCTGGGCGAGGCCGCCGGGTTTTCCCAGCAGTCCAGTCAGTTGGCTACCAGCCATTTGCACAACGCCGAAACCATTCAGGCCATGGGCATGCTCGGGTCGCTGCGCAAACGCTGGTTCGGGGTGCATTCGCGCTTTCTCGGCTTGCAGAACCAGGCCAGCGACACCGGCGCGGTGATCAGCTCGTTGAGCAAAACCCTGCGTCTGTGCCTGCAATCCTTGGTGCTGGGCCTGGGCGCTTTGCTGGTGATCAAAGGCGACATGACCGCCGGGATGATGATCGCCGGTTCGATCCTCATGGGCCGCGTGCTCAGCCCGATCGACCAGTTGATCGCCGTATGGAAACAGTGGAGCGGGGCGAAGCTGGCTTACCGCCGTCTGGATGCGCTGTTGCAGGCGTTCCCGCCAAGCGACGAGGCCATGGCGCTGCCAGCACCGAAGGGCCAGATTGCCTTCGAACAGGTCAGCGCCGGCCCACCGGGACAACGTTCCGCGACGTTGCATATGGTCAATTTCAACCTCGGTGCCGGTGAAGTACTCGGTGTGCTCGGCGCTTCCGGCTCCGGCAAATCGACGCTGGCCCGCGTGCTGGTCGGCGTGTGGCCAGTACTGGGCGGCACCGTGCGTCTGGATGGCGCCGATATCCACCGCTGGAATCGCGATCAGCTTGGCCCTTACATCGGCTACCTGCCGCAGGACATCGAGCTGTTCAGCGGCACCATCGCGGAAAACATTGCGCGATTCAGTGAAACCGACTCGCAAAAAGTCGTCACCGCCGCGCAACAGGCCGGCGTCCACGAGATGATCCTGCGCCTGCCGCAGGGCTACGACACGAAGCTGGGCGAGGACGGCAGTGGCTTGTCCGGTGGCCAGAAGCAACGCGTGGCGCTGGCCCGTGCGCTGTATGGCACGCCGAGTCTGGTGGTGCTGGATGAGCCCAACTCCAATCTCGATACGGTCGGCGAGGCTGCACTGGCCAGTGCCATCGCACAACTCAAGGCCCAGGGCACCACCGTGATTCTGGTTACGCACCGCTCTTCGGTACTGGCCCAGGCTGACAAGCTGTTGGTACTCAACGAGGGTCGTCTGCAGGCGTTCGGCCCGAGTCAGGATGTGCTCAAGGCACTGTCCGGGCAACAGGAACAGCACCGCGAAAAAGCTGCACAAGCACCGGGCGGGCTCAGCATGAGCCGGCAGTATCAGCCCACGACCAGGAATTCGGGTGTATGAGCAGCGCCAGCATGAACACTGAAAACGAAGCGAACATGGAACACGCCTATCTCACTGAGCGTCCGGAACGCGATGCGAAATTTTTCGCGCGCATGGGCTGGATTCTGGCCATCGTCGGCGCTGGCAGTTTCTTCACCTGGGCGGCACTGGCGCCGCTGGATCAGGGCATTCCGGTGCAGGGCACGGTGGTGGTTTCGGGCAAGCGCAAGGCCGTGCAATCGATGAGCAGCGGCGTGGTCAGCCGGATTCTGGTGCGCGAAGGCGAAATCGTGAAGCAGGGCCAGCCGCTGTTCCGCCTCGACCAGACGCAAGTGGCGGCCGATGTGCAATCGCTGCAGGCGCAATACCGCATGGCCTGGGCCAGCCTTGCGCGCTGGCAGGCCGAGCGCGACAACCTCAAACAAGTGACCTTTCCGCCCGAATTGAGCGACGACCCGGATCCGCGTCTGGCGCTGGTGCTGGAAGGCCAGCGGCAACTGTTCAGCAGCCGCCGCGAAGCGTTCTCGCGGGAGCAGGCGGCACTGCGCGCCAATATCGAAGGCGCCACTGCGCAACTGGCCGGGATGCGCCGCGCGCGCAGCGACCTCAATGCCCAGGCCAGCTCTTTGCAGCAACAATTGAGCAACCTGCAACCGCTGGCCGACAACGGCTACATTCCGCGCAACCGCTTGATGGACTACCAGCGGCAATTGTCGCAAGTGCAACAGCAACTGGCGGAAAACACCGGCGAAAGCGGTCGTGTCGAGCAGGGCATCCTTGAGTCGCGCCTGAAATTGCAACAGCACGGCGAGGAATACCAGAAGGAGGTCCGCACGCAACTGGCCGACGCGCAGTTGAAGAGCGTGACCCTGTCCGAGCAACTGACCTCCGCCGGTTTCGATTTGCAGCACAGCGAGATCCTGGCGACTGCCGATGGCGTAGCGGTCAATCTCGGCGTGCACACCGAAGGCGCCGTGGTGCGTCAGGGCGAAACGCTGCTGGAGATCGTTCCGCAAGGCACCACCCTGGAAGTGGAAGGGCATTTGCCAATCAATCTGATCGACAAGGTCGGCACGCATCTGCCGGTGGACATTCTGTTTACCGCCTTCAACCAGAGCAAGACCCCGCGCGTGCCCGGCGAAGTCAGCCTGATCTCCGCCGACCAGATGGTCGATGAGAAAACCGGCGTGCCCTATTACGTGCTGCGCAGCAGCGTCAGCGATCAGGCGATGGAAAAACTCAACGGCCTGGTGATCAAACCGGGCATGCCAGCGGAAATGTTCGTGCGCACTGGTGAGCGTTCACTCCTCAACTACCTGTTCAAACCGCTGCTCGATCGCGCCGGTTCCGCGTTGACCGAGGAATAAGGATGTTCGGCTGTATGAATAAGCTTTCAATGCTGGCAGCAGTCATGTTGTTGGCCAGTCACTCGGCAGTCGCGGCCATGGGGCCGTTCGAGATCTACGAACAGGCATTGCGTAACGACCCGGTGTTCCTTGGCGCGATCAAGGAGCGCGATGCCGGCCTGGAAAACCGCGCCATCGGCCGCGCCGGGCTGCTGCCTCGCATCGGCTACACCTACAACAAGGGGCGCAACTCTTCGAAGGCTACGTCGCTTGATGATCGTGCGCGCAACCGCACCGACGAGCGCAACTACAGCAGTTACGGTTCGGCGCTGACCGTGCAACAACCGCTGCTCGATTACGAGGCTTACGCGGCGTATCGCAAGGGTGTCGCCCAGTCGCTGTTCGCCGACGAAGCGTTTCGCGGCAAGAGTCAGGAGCTGTTGGTGCGAGTGCTGGATAACTACACCAAAGCCCTGTTTGCCCAGGATCAGATCGACATCGCCCAGGCGAAGAAGAAGGCCTACGAGCAACAGTTCCAGCAGAACGAACACATGTTCAAGCAGGGCGAGGGCACCCGCACCGATATTCTCGAAGCCGAGTCGCGTTATGAATTGGCGACTGCCGAGGAGATCGAAGCGCGCAACGAGCAGGATGCTGCCTTGCGCGAACTGGGGGCGCTGGTCGGCGTGCCAGCGGTGGACATCGCCGACCTGGCCCCGCTCGGTCAGCAGTTTCAGACCTTCACGCTGCAACCGGCCAATTTCGACACTTGGCATGAACTGGCGATCAGCAACAACCCGAACCTGGCTTCGCAACGCCAGGCTGTCGAGGTGGCGCGCTATGAAGTCGAGCGCAACCGCGCCGGGCACCTGCCGAAGGTGAGCGCCTACGCCTCGATGCGCGACAACGAGTCGGAGAGCGGCAATACCTACAACCAGCGCTACGAAACCAACACCATCGGCCTGGAAGTCAGCGTGCCGCTGTACGCCGGGGGCGGGGTATCGGCTTCGACCCGTCAAGCCAGCCGCACCATGGAACAGGCCGAATACGAACTGGATGGCAAGACCCGCGAGACCTTGATCGAACTGCGCCGACAATTCAGCGCCTGTCTATCGGGCGTGAACAAATTGCGCGCTTATCAGAAGGCCTTGAAGTCGGCGGAAGCGCTGGTGGTGTCGACCAGACAAAGCATTCTGGGCGGCGAACGGACCAATCTCGACGCATTGAACGCCGAGCAGCAACTGTTCACCACCCGCCGGGATCTGGCCCAGGCGCGTTACGACTACCTGATGGCCTGGACCAAATTGCATTACTACGCCGGCACCCTGAACGAGCAGGATCTGGCCCGGGTGGATGAGGCATTTGTGGTCGCGCAACAGCCCTCACCCTAACCCTCTCCCAGAGGGAGAGGGGACCGATTCGGGGAGATTGAAGAGATACACCGACTTGAACGAGCGGCACTGAATCCATAGTCGGCTATTTTTCCAGGTCGATGATGACTGAAGACAACACAAATCGGCTCCCTCTCCTCGGGGAGAGGGCTGGGGTGAGGGGAACGGGCGACACCGCAGTCAGCCTTGTACAAAAAAACAAAAAACGAGAGTGATCAACATGGACGTACGCATCAAGCCGATCTCGGTCGGCACGCTGTTGCTTGTGATTTCTGCAAACCAGGTTCAGGCCCAATACCTGGAATCCGGCCAGCCCGGCGATCCGGCCAGTTGGCGCAGCGCCGAGTTTCTGCGTGACTGGGGTCTGGAGCGCATGCAGGCCGATCAAGCCTACGCCGCCGGCATCACCGGCAAGGGCGTAAAAATCGGCGCGCTCGATTCCGGTTTCGATGCCGCCCACCCCGAATTCTCCGCCGACCGTTATCACCCGGTAACCGCCAGCGACAGCTACGTCGATGGCTCAGTGTTCAACGTCGACGGCACGCTCAACCCGAACAACGACTCCCACGGCACCCACGTGGTCGGCACCATGGGCGCGTCGCGTGACGGCAGCGGCATGCATGGCGTGGCGTATAACGCGCAAATCTACGTCGGCAATACCAACAAGAACGACAGTTTCCTCTTCGGTCCCGGCCCTGATCCGCGCTATTTCAAAGCGGTCTACGACAGCCTGGCCGACGCCGGCGTGCGGGCGATCAACAACAGCTGGGGCAGTCAGCCGCCGGATGTCAGCTACCGCACGCTGGCGGATCTGCACGCCGCCTACGCGCAACACTGGAACAAGGGCACATGGCTCGACGCCGCTGCCGATGTGTCGCGGCGCGGCGTGATCAATGTGTTCAGCGCTGGAAACAGCGGGTACCCGAATGCCAGCGTACGCTCAGCGCTGCCGTACTTTCAGCCCGATCTGGAAGGCCACTGGCTGGCGGTGTCCGGGCTCGATCAGAGCAATCAGCAGAAGTACAACCAGTGCGGCATCGCCAAATACTGGTGCATCACCACACCGGGGGCGAAGATTGACAGCACCATTCCCGGTGGCGGTTACGGGATCAAGTCCGGCACCTCGATGGCCGCACCGCACGCGACCGGTGCCCTGGCGCTGGTGATGGAACGCTATCCGTACATGAACAACCAGCAGGCGCTGGAAGTGCTGCTGACCACCGCCACCCAGCTCGATGGCTCGGTCACCGACGCACCGAACGAGCGCGTCGGCTGGGGCGTCGCCAACCTCAACCGGGCCATGCGCGGGCCGGGGCAATTGCTCGGCGCGTTCGATGCCAATCTTGAGGCAGGGCAGCGCGATGTCTGGAGCAATGACATCTCCGACAAGGCGCTGATCCAGCGTCAGAGCGAAGACCTCGCCGAGCACAGCGCCTGGCAGCAAACCCTGCAGGATAAAGGCTGGCAGAACGGCGTTGCGGCCGGCGCCAGCCAGCAGGATCAGACCGATTACGCGGTCGGCATGCTCCGCGATGCAGCAGCGGCGAACCGGGTGTATCAGGGCAGCCTGATCAAGTCCGGCGCCGGTCAATTGCTGCTCAGCGGCGCAAACACCTACCGTGGCCCGACCACCGTAAACGGCGGGCTGCTGACCGTGAACGGTTCGCTGACCTCAGCGGTCACCGTCAACGACAGCGGGACCCTCGGCGGCTCCGGACGCATTGCCGGGTTGACCGCCAACCGCGGCGGCCGGGTCGCGCCGGGCAATTCCATCGGCACCTTGAACGTCGCCGGTGATGTGACATTCGCACCGGGCTCGACTTACGCCGTAGAGCTATCGCCAGGCAGCAGCGACCGTATCGTTGCTGGCGGTACGGCAACCGTCAGCGGCGCCAGCGTCAGTCTCGCGCTGGAAGATAGCCCGACACTGCTCAGCAGCGCCGAAGCGCAAAGCCTGCTCGGCCGTCAGTACAACATCCTGCAAGCGGCCGGCGGCGTTCAGGGACAGTTCGCTGCGGTAGTACCGAACTACCTGTTCATCGGCGGCGCCCTCGATTACGCCGCAAGCGGCATTCAGTTGAACATCGAACGCAACACGACCAGCTTCGCCAGCGTCGGGCAAACGCCCAACCAGCGTTCGGTGGCGGCGGCCGTCGAAGCTTTGGGCGCCGGTAATTCCGTCTACGAAAGTGTGTTGCGTGCACCCACCCAAGCCTCGGCGCAGCAAGCCTTTCAACAGCTGAGCGGCGAGATTTATCCGGCGCTCGGCACGATGCTGATCAATGACAGCCGCCAGTTGCGTGATGCAGTCGGCGAGCGCCTGCACGATGAGTCCGCGACCCGCGGCAACGGCTGGATCAAAGCCCTTGGCGCGTGGGGCAGCACCGATTCGGGCCACGACACCGCAGGCTACAGCACCTCGATCGGCGGCCTGCTGGCCGGTGTCGACGGCGCGCTTGACGAGCAGACCCGCATCGGTCTGGTCACCGGCTACAGCGACAGTTCACTGAGCATGGGCTCGGGCACACACTCTTCGGCGAAAGTCGACAGCTATCACCTCGGCGCTTACGCCGGCCACGACCTCGGCCCGTGGCGCTTGAGCACCGGCGCGGCGTATAGCTGGCATCGCGGCGATGTGAAGCGCGATCTGCAATACGCCGAAGTCAGCGCCAAGCAGAAAGCCAAGCTTGATGCGACCACCACCCAGGTCTTCGGCGAGGCAGCGTATCGCTTGCAGCTGCAACCGTTGGCGCTGGAACCGTTCGCCAACCTGACTTACCTGCATCTGGACACCGAAGGCTTCACCGAAAAGGGCGATGCGGCTGCGCTGAAAAGCTCGGGCGATCAGCGCGATGTGGTGCTGAGCACTCTGGGCGTACGGGCGAGCAAAACCTTCAACCTTTCGAACCAGCAAGCGCTGGACGTCAGCGCTCGTCTCGGCTGGCAGCACAGCCTCAGCGATATCGATTCCGAGCAACATGTGCGCTTTGCCAATGGCGGCACGCCGTACGCGGTGGAGAGCTCGGCGCTGGTACGCGATGCGGCGCTGGTCGGCGTGCAGGCCAGTCTTGCGTTGAGCAAGGACGGGCGGGTCAACCTCGATTACAACGGCCAACTGGCCAGCCGCGAGAAGCTGCATGGCGTTGGGCTGAGTCTGAACTGGCAGTTCTGACCGAGCGCTTTCCTGTGGCGAGGGAGCTTGCTCCCGCTGGGGCGCAAAGCGGCCCCCGCCTTGCGTCAGGTAGATCGCGGTGACTGATTTTACGGCTGCTGCGCAGCCGAGCGGGAGCAAGCTCCCTCGCCACAAATCGCGTGCACGGCAGCACAGACAACAGGATTTTTCGCAACATCACTAAGGAAGGTCGTGGATGGATAACAACAATACCCCCGCGCAATCGGGTGGCCGCTTTGCCCTGAAAACCCTGACAGTCGCAATGCTTTGTGCCAGTGCGATGGCGCAGGCAGCGCCTTACGTGGAAAACGGCCGCAACGGCGATCCGTCGAGTTGGCGCAGCAATGAATTCAAGGCTGACTGGGGCCTGGGCGCGATCGGCGCGGATTACGCTTACGCCGCCGGCTACACCGGCAAAGGCGTGAAACTGGGGATCTTCGATCAGCCGGTGTACGCCGCGCATCCGGAGTTCTCCGGTAGCAACAAAGTGGTGACCCTGGTCACCAGCGGTATCCGCGAATACACCGACCCGTACATTCCGGTGAAGGCCGGCGATGCGTTCCTGTATGACGGTTCACCCTCGGTCGGCTCCAACGGCAAACTCGGCGCCCACGGCACTCACGTTGGCGGCATCGCGGCGGGCAGTCGCGACGGCGGGGTGATGCATGGCGTCGCGTTCGGCGCGCAGATCATCAGCGCCGACAACGGCGACCCGGGGCCGGAGGACGGCATCGTTCGCGGCAACGATGGTGCGGTGTACAAGGCCGGTTGGGATGCGCTGATCGCCAGTGGGGCGCGGATCATCAACAACAGCTGGGGCATCGGCATCACCGACCGCTTCGACCTCGGCGGCCGCGATCCGGCGTACCCGCATTTCACCGTCAACGACGCGCAATTGCAATTCAACGAAATCCGCACCTTGCTCGGCACCAAACCGGGCGGCGCCTACGACGGTGCGATTGCCGCCGCACGCAGCGGCATCGTCACCATTTTCGCCGCCGGCAACGACTACAACCTCAACAACCCGGATGCCATCGCCGGTCTCGGCTATTTCGTCCCGGACATCGCGCCGAACTGGATCACCGTCGCCGCGTTGCAGCAGAACCCGGACGCGGCCAGCGCCAACCCCTACGTGATCAGCACGTTCTCCTCGCGTTGCGGCTACACGGCGAGTTACTGCGTCTCGGCGCCGGGCACGAAGATCTACAGCTCGATCATCGAAGGCACCAACGCCGGCAACCTGACCACCGGCTACGCCAACTACAACGGCACGTCGATGGCGGCACCGCACGTCGCCGGTTCCATCGCGGTGCTGATGGAGCGCTTTCCGTACATGAGCGGCGATCAGGTCGCCAGCGTGTTGCGCACTACGGCGACCGACCTCGGCGCGCCGGGCATCGACGCCTTGTACGGTTGGGGCATGATCAATCTGCGCAAAGCCATCGACGGCCCGGCGATGTTCGTGACCGAGCAGGATATTCCCGAGGAATTCCGCGTGCAGGGCGCTTACGGCTCCGGCCAGTTTGTTGCTGACTTGCCGGGCATCGGCGCGATCATCGATCAGGGCAAACCGACCGAGCGGGTCTGCAGCGACATCACTTGCGGCCTCGACACCTGGCGCAACGACATCGGCGGCCATGGCGGTCTGACCAAGCAAGGCATCGGCACCCTGGTGCTGACCGGCAACAACACTTACAGCGGCCCGACCCTGGTCAATCAGGGGCGACTGGCAATCAATGGCTCGCTGCAATCGGCGGTCACGGTGAATGATGGTGGTGTTCTCGGCGGCAACGGCCGCATCGGCGCACTGGCGGTAAATAGCGGCGGTACGGTGGCACCGGGCAATTCCATCGGCACTCTGAATGTGGCCGGTGACGTGACCTTCGCGCCGGGTTCGACCTACGCCGTAGAGCTGTCGCCAACCAGCAGCGACGAGATCGTTGCGAGCGGCAAAGCGGTCGTCGAAGGCGCCACGGTGAGCCTGTCACTGGAAAACAGCCCGACCTTGCTCAGCACCGGCGAAGTGCAAAGCCTGCTCGGCACCCGTTACAACATCCTGCAAGCAGCGGGTGGCATTGAAGGGCGCTTCGGTCAGGTCTTGCCGAATTACGCCTTCCTCGGCGGCACCCTCGATTACTCGGCGGGCGGCATTCAACTGGCGGTCGGGCGGAATGAGGCATCGTTTGCCAGCGTCGGTCTGACGCCCAACCAGCGCGCCGTCGGTGCCGCCGCCGAGCGTCTGGGCGCAGGCAATGCGCTGTTCGAAACCCTGTTGCTGTCGCCAAACGCGGCGTCGGCGCAGCAGGCTTTTCAACAGTTGTCGGGTGAAATCCACCCGGCCATTGGCACGCTGCTGATCAACGACAGCCGTTACCTGCGCGAAGCGGTCGGCGAGCGTCTGCGTGAGCGTGATCTGTTCAATGCCGATGCGCCGACGGATGATCGCAGTAACGTCTGGGTCAAGGTCCTCGGATCGTGGGGCGAGAGTGATGGCGGACATGAGAATGCCGATTCCAACAGCTCCATCGGTGGGCTGCTGGCCGGTGTCGACGGTCTGATTGCTGAAGATACCCGTCTCGGTTTCGTCACCGGTTACAGCGACAGTTCGTTGAGCATGGGCAGCGGCACGCATTCCTCCGCGTCGGTCGACAGCTACCACTTGGGCGCGTATCTGGGCCATCAAATCGACGCGTTGCGCCTGACCGTCGGCGGCGCCTACAGCTGGCATCGCATCGATGTGAAACGTGATCTGCAGTTCGGCGACGTCAGCGGCAAACAGAAAACCAAGCGTGACGCGACCACCGCGCAACTGTTCACCGAGGCCGCCTACGATCTGGGCCTGCAACCGATGAACCTCGAGCCGTTCGCCAATCTGTCCTACGTCCACCTCAACACCGACAGTTTCACCGAGAAGGGTGACGCCGCCGCGCTCAAGGGTGGTGAAGACAACCGCGACGTGGTGCTGTCGACCCTCGGCGTGCGTGCCAAGCGCAGCTTTGCCCTGTCGGACCAGCATCAACTGGAGCTGGGCGCGAGCCTCGGCTGGCAGCACAACCTGAGCAGCGTCGATGCCGACAGCCACCTGGCCTTCGCCAACGGCAACAGCGCGTTCACCGTGCAGAGCGTGTCGATGGATCGCGATGCCGCCGTGGTCGGTGTACGTGCCGGTCTGGCGCTCAATCGCGACGTGCGGGTCAACCTCGATTACAACGGCCTGATCGGTTCCAGCGAGAAGGATCACGGCGTTGGTCTGACCCTCGACTGGCAGTTCTGAGGCGTAACCGGCAGCGCTTCACGGGCTGCCGGTTTTTCACGAAAAGGGAGCGCTGCACATGGGACTGTTCGATTACAAAAATGCCGACGGCAAAGGCTTGTACAGCGACGCCATCGCACTGACGCTGTATGCCTACACGCCCACCGGCAAACCGTTGCCCGCCACCGCGTGGGCGCCGGTCACTGCGACGGCGCTGGGCTATCAGGGCAAGGTCGGCGCGCAAGGTACGTTTTTCGGTGAAAAGGACGGTTTCACCAGCGCTGAAGCCGAAGTGCTCGGCAGATACGACGCCGCTGGCAAACTGATCGGCCTCGGCATTGCCTTTCGCGGCACCGGCGGGCTGGGTTACAGCGACACTTTCGGCGATCTGAAAAACAATCTGCTGGCAGCGGTCGGGCCATCGGATTATGCGAGCAACTACGCGAAAAACGCCTTCGACAAACTGCTTGAGGCCGTCGCCGCTTTCGCGATTGGCAACGGCATTGCTGCCGGGGACGTGCTGATCAGCGGCCACAGCCTCGGTGGCCTCGGGGTCAACAGCGTCGCCGAGTTGAGCGCGGACAACTGGGGTGGCTTCTACCAGCACGCCAATTACATTGCGTTCGCCTCGCCGACCCAGAGCAGCGTCGGCAGCCAGGTGCTCAATATCGGTTTCGAGAACGATCCAGTGTTCCGCGTGCTCGACGGCACCACGTTCAGCACGGCGTCGATGGGCAAGCACGACAAGCCGCACGAATCGACCACCGATAACCTCGTCAACTTCACCGACAACTACGCCTCCACGGCGCAGAACCTGGTGCCGTTCAGCATCGTCAACCCGCTGAACTGGTCGGCGCACAGTTCGCTGGGCTATGCCGATGGCTTGAATCGAGTGATCGATTCGGCGTTCTACAACCTGACCGAGCGAGACTCGACGATCATCGTCGCCAATCTTGAAGAAGCGTCGCGGGGCAAGACCTGGGTCGAGGACCTGGGCCGCAGCGGCGAGCCGCACACCGGCAGCACTTTCATCATTGGCTCGCAGAGCGGCGACTGGCTCAAGGGCGGGGCGGGCAACGATTTTCTGGAAGGGTTGGGCGGCGATGACCGTTTCCGCGATGACGGCGGCTACAACGTGATTTTGGGCGGGCAAGGCCACAACACTTTCGATCTGCAGAAACCGCTGCAGAACTTCAGCTTCGCCAACGACGGCGACGGCACGCTGTACGTGCGCGACGCCTATGGCGGCATCAGCCTGACCCGCGACATCGGCGCGCTGGTCAGCAAGGAGGCCGGTTCATGGTGGGGCAGCAAGGAGCTCACTTGGGGCGTCACCGCCAAGGGCTTGAGCAACGGCAGCGAACTGACCCGGTACAACCATTCGCTCAGCGGTGATGGCTACGGCAACGCGCTGCACGCCACGGCGGACGGCGACTGGCTGTTCGGCCTCGGTGGCGATGACCAACTGATCAGCGACAAGGCGCAGGTGACCTTCGTTGGCGGCGCCGGCAACGACGTGATGACGGCGGTGGGTGGCAACAACACCTACCTGTTCAGCGGCGCGTTCGGTTTTGATGCGATCAATGGTTATCAGGGCAGCGACAAATTGCTGTTCATGGGCGTCGAGGGCGCGGGGCAGGGCTATGACTACAAGCAGCATGCCGCGCAGTCCGGCGCCGACACCGTGCTGAAGATTGGCGATTTTGCCGTCACGCTGATTGGCGTGGGCGTGGCTAACCTGTCTGACTCGAGCTTCGTCTTCGCCTGATTCCCAATAGGTGGGCGATCCTGAATTGGAAGCGGTTTTGCTGACGAAACGCATTCAACTGTAGGAGTGAGCCTGCTCGCGATAGCGGTGTTTCAGATAAAAATTTCTCAACTGACACACCGCTATCGCGAGCAGGCTCACTCCTACAAAGGGAAATGTGCGAAATGTAATGAATGCTCCGGAGCCCTGCGCTCTGGCTGTGAGCTATCTCTGACAATTCCAACAAGAAGAGAGGCAATGGCAATGGGTGTATACGACTACAAGAACCTCACGACGGCCGATTCCAAGGCGCTGTTCAGCGATGCCATGGCGATCACGCTGTATTCCTATCACAACCTCGATAATGGTTTCGCCGCCGGCTACCAGCACAACGGCTTCGGCGTCGGCCTGCCGGCGACGCTGGTCACCGCGTTGATTGGCGGCACCGATTCGCAAGGGGTGATCCCCGGTATCCCGTGGAATCCGGACTCGGAAAAGCTCGCCCTCGAGGCCGTGCAAAAGGCCGGCTGGACGCCAATCAGCGCCGCGCAGTTGGGCTACGACGGCAAGACCGATGCACGCGGAACGTTCTTCGGCGAGAAGGCCGGCTATACCAGCGCGCAGGTGGAAATCCTCGGCAAATACGACGCCCAGGGTCACCTCACCGAACTGGGCATTGCCTTTCGTGGCACCAGCGGCCCGCGGGAGATCCTCATTGGCGATTCGATTGGCGACGTGATCAGCGATCTGCTCGCAGCGTTCGGCCCGGCCGATTACGCGAAGAACTACGTCGGCGAAGCCTTCGGCAACCTGCTCAACGATGTCGTCGCATTCGCCCGGGCCAACGGCCTCAGCGGCAAGGACGTGCTGGTCAGCGGCCATAGCCTTGGCGGCCTGGCAGTGAACAGCATGGCCGACTTGAGTGGCGGCAAGTGGGATGGATTCTTCGCCGATTCCAATTACATCGCCTACGCCTCGCCGACCCAGAGCAGCGGCGACAAGGTGCTGAATATCGGCTACGAAAACGACCCGGTGTTTCGCGCCCTCGACGGTTCCACCTTCAGCAGTGCTTCGCTGGGCGTGCACGACGCGCCGCACGTATCGACCACCGACAACATCGTCAGCTTCAACGACCACTACGCCTCGAGCGCGTGGAACGTGCTGCCGTATTCGATCCTGAACATTCCGACGTGGATTTCGCACCTCCCGACCGGTTATGGCGACGGCATGACCCGCGTGCTGGAATCGAAGTTCTACGACCTGACCAGCCGCGACTCGACGATCATCGTCGCCAACCTGTCCGACCCGGCCCGGGCCAACACGTGGGTGCAAGACCTCAACCGCAACGCCGAAACCCACAAGGGCAGCACCTTCATCATCGGCAGTGACGGCAACGACCTGATCCAGGGCGGCAATGGCAATGACTACCTTGAAGGGCGCGCCGGCAATGACAGCTTCCGCGACAGCGGTGGCTACAACATCATTCTGGGCGGGCAGGGCAGCAACACGCTCGACTTGCAGCAGACGGTGAAGAACTTTGATTTCGCCAATGACGGCGCCGGCAACCTGTACATCCGCGATGCCAACGGCGCAATCAGCATCACCCGCGACATTGGCAGCATCGTGACCAAAGAGCCGGGCTTTCTCTGGGGCGTTTTCAAGGATGACGTGGTGCACAGTGTCACTGCCACGGGGTTGAAAGTCGGCAGCAACCTCACCGCTTATGAATCGAGCGTGAAAGGCTCGGCCGGCGCTGACACGCTAAAGGTGCACGCTGGCGGCGACTGGCTGTTCGGGCTGGAGGGTAATGACCATTTGCTCGGCGGCGCGGGCAATGACGTGTTTGTCGGTGGCGCGGGCAATGACCTGATGGAATCGGGCGGCGGGGCGGATACGTTTCTGTTCAATGGCGCGTTTGGCCAGGATCGGGTGGTTGGCTATACGGCCGATGACAAACTGGTGTTTCTTGGCGTGCAGGGTGTGTTGCCGGGGGAAGATTTCCGCGCACATGCGTCGGCAGTTGGGCAGGACACAGTGCTGACGTTTGGTGGGGATTCGGTGACGTTGGTGGGGGTGGCGCTGGGCAGTCTGAGCGCTGACGGGGTTGTTATTGCCTGATGTTGGTGCGGGGCCTGTGCCGGCCCCTTCGCGAGCAGGCTCGCTCCTACAGGGGATTTGTGGACTACGCACATCCAGTGTGGGAGCGAGCCTGCTCGCGAAAAACGATCGGCGTGTATCAATCTTCCTTGCGAACGGTCGCTACTTCATCAGCGCGAACCTTGACCTTGGCTCCGGAAATATCCTCGAACTCATAGAACCCGTCTTCGGTCTTGGTCTTGGGCATGTCCTCGGTCAGGTATTGGGTGCCGTTCTGCAGCGTCACCACGGTCTGGGTCGAACAGCCGCCCAGCGCCAACAGGGCTGCGACCGCTACAGGAATGCCCAGCATCTTGATTTTCATACCCACCTCTGACTCCTTGCTTGAATGTGATTGCGGGCATTGTCGGCCCTCTAACGCGGTTGGTGCCAGCATCGGCGGAAAAGTTCGATCACAGCGCGAAAAAAACGCCATTGATCTTTTTCCGTTTGCGCCGGAGACGGCTGAGCTGGTATCTGTACGCATAACCAGTGTTCGCTTGCCGTGGCTTTGAATTCCCGTGACCTCCAACCCTCTCGACGATCCGTTCTATTACCTCAACAACTTCCGGCAAGTGCTTGATTGGCTTGGACTTCGCTACGCTGATGTGATGAGCGCACGCGAACACGGCTTCATCCGCGACTTCAACACGCTGCCGCAAGCTTCGCAGGGATTGCTGGTGCGCATGGTCATGCGCAAGGGCATTCATTTTCGCGCGAGCAAACTCAACTATGTGGAAATCGGCGACATCGCTGAGGCGGCGCAGCCATTGCTCGACCACGGCTGGCTCGACGAACGCGCGGCGCTGACCCTCGCAGAACTGTTCGATGTTTTGCTCAAGGCCGAGCTGCTGCAGGCATTCGGCGCCTTCATAGAACAGCCGAAAGGGCGCAAGGATGAATGGCTGCCCTTGCTGGCTGACCAGTTCACCGAAGCGCAAACCCTGCGCGCCTGGGCGCCGCAACTGGCGGATCGCCTGTTCAGCCTGACCCTGATGGATCTTTGCGATCGCCTGCGGCTGATGTTCTTCGGCAATCTGTATCAGGACTGGTCGGAATTCGTGCTCGCCGACCTTGGCATCTTCACCTATGAAAAAGTCGAGTTCTGCGCTGATTCCCGAGGCCTGCGCAGTCGCGAAGACGTCGACGCCTGCCTGTTCCTGCATCAGTGCCAACTGCGTTTCGAGGCGAGTGAGCCGCTGGAGGAGATCGTCGAACAGATCAACGCCGTGCACTTCGACAACCCGTGGCTGCGCCGCCGGCAAGCCAAGGCGTTGTTCCAGATCGGCCAGTATGGCGAGCGCATCGGCGATTTCGCCCTGGCTTTGAGCGTTTACCGCGACTGCGCTTATCCGGGCGCGCGATTGCGGATGATCCGCGTGCTCGAACGCTGCGGCGAATATGCGCTGGCGCTGGAGCTCGGCACGCTGGCCGAACAGGCGCCGCAAAGTGCCGCCGAGCAGCAGGGCTTGCAACGCATCGTCCCGCGTCTGCGGCGCAAACTCGGTGGCCCGCCGCTCAAGCGAGCCAAGGCGAGAGAGGTCGAGCGCCTGGACTTGCACTTGCCACGCGTCGATCCGGCGCGCTCGGTGGAATTCCATGTGCAAGCGCACTTGCATGCCGATGACGGCCCGGTGCATTACGTCGAGAACAGCCTGATCAACTCGCTGTTCGGCCTGTTGTGCTGGCCGGCGATTTTCGCGCCGTTGCCGGGTGCGTTTTTTCACCCGTTCCAGCGCGGCCCGGTCGATCTGCTCAGCGAAGATTTCCTCGAGCGCCGCGCCGAGCTGTTTCAGGCGTGTCTGGGCGAGCTCGACGACGGCCGCTATGCCGAGACGATCCGCCAGCGCTTTGTCGACAAATGGGGGATTCAGTCGCCGTTCGTGTTCTGGGGCGCGCTCAATGAAGCATTGCTTGAACAGGCGCTGGCCTGCCTTCCCGCTGACCACCTCAAGCACTGGTTCAAACGCCTGCTGCTCGACATCAAGGCCAACCGCGCAGGCATGCCGGACCTGATCCAGTTCTGGCCGCAGCACAAGACCTACCGGATGATCGAAGTCAAAGGCCCCGGCGACCGCTTGCAGGACAATCAACTACGCTGGCTGGAGTTCTGCCACGAGCACCAGATGCCGGTGGCCGTGTGTTACGTGCAATGGGCGGAGCAGAGCGCTTGAGTTACAGCGTCGCCGTCCGCGCCCTCTGCGAGTTCACCGCCAAGACCGGCGACCTCGACCTGCGCTTCACCCCCTCGCCGACGGCGCTGGAAGGCATCGTCGGGCATCGCACCGTGGCTTCGCGGCGCAGCGAGCAGTACCTGAGCGAAGTGGCGCTGCAAGGCGAGTTCGGCGAATTGCGGGTCAAGGGCAGGGCGGACGGCTACGACCCGGCGCAAAACTGCCTGGAGGAAGTCAAAACCTACCGCGGCGACCTGAGCAAGCAACCGGCCAATCATCGCCAGCTGCACTGGGCGCAGGCGAAGGTCTACGGCTGGTTGATGTGCGAGAAACTGCAACTGGAGCAGATCAATCTGGCGCTGGTGTATTTCGACATCGTCAGTGAAAAGGAAACCTGCCTGGTCGAAGCCCACAGCGCTGAAGCGTTGAAGACGTTTTTCGCGCAGCAGTGCGCTTTGTTTTTGCAATGGGCCGAGCAGGAAATGGCCCACCGCGAGGCGCGCAATCTGGCCGCGCAGCAACTGGCGTTCCCGCACGCGGATTTTCGTCCTGGCCAGCGGCATCTGGCCGAGTCGGTGTTCAAAGCCGTCAGCACCGGGCGCTGCCTGATGGCCCAGGCGCCGACGGGCATTGGCAAAACCCTCGGCACGCTGTTTCCGATGCTCAAGGCGCTGGCGCCGCAGCAGCTGGACAAGGTGTTCTTTCTCACCGCCAAGACCCCGGGGCGCAAACTGGCGCTGGATGCCAGTCAGGTGTTGTTCAGACAAACACCTGATCTGCCGTTGCGGGTGATGGAAATGGTCGCCCGCGACAAGGCCTGCGAACACCCGGACAAAGCCTGTCATGGCGAATCCTGTCCGTTGGCCCAAGGTTTTTATGATCGCTTGCCGGCCGCCCGCGAAGCCGCCAGCCAGATCAACCTGCTGGATCAGGCAGCGATGCGTGAAGTCGCCGGGCAGCACAGCGTGTGTCCTTATTATCTGAGCCAGGAAATGGCCCGCTGGGCGGACGTCGTGGTTGCCGACTACAACTATTACTTCGATTTCAGTGCGCTGCTGTTCGGTCTCGCCCAGCTCAATCAGTGGAAAGTCGCGGTGCTCGCCGACGAGGCCCACAACCTCGTCGAGCGTGGCCGGCAGATGTACAGCGCCAGTCTCGACCAGTTCACCCTCGCCAGCGTGCGCAAAACCGCGCCGGCAGCGCTGAAGAATTCCCTGCAACGGGTCAACCGCGAATGGAACGCGCTGCATGCGCCGCAATTGGCGGCTTATCAGGCCTACGACAAAGCCCCGGACAAACTCCTGCAAGCCATTTCCCTGTGCTGCGCGGCCATCGGCGATTACCTCAACGAGCATCCGCAAGGCCTCGACAGCGGTTTGCAGAACTTCTATTTCGATCTGCTGCAATTCGCCCGGGTCGCCGAGCTGTACGACGAGCATTACCTGTTCGATATCAGCAAACGCGACCTCGACCGCAAGCGTCCGCTGTCGCAACTGTGCTTGCGCAACGTAGTGCCGGCGGCGTTCATCGGCCCGCGCCTGACTGCGGCGCGCAGCAGCGTGCTGTTCTCGGCCACGCTGAGCCCGCGCAACTATTACGCTGACCTGCTCGGCACGCCTGCCGACACGGTGTGCATCGACGTCGAATCGCCGTTCAGTGCCGAGCAGTTGCAGGTGCACATCGTCAGCCAGATCTCCACCCGGTTTAACCATCGCCAAGCCTCGCTGGAACCGATTGTCGAGTTGATCGCCCGCCAGTTCAGCGAGCGCCCGGGCAACTATCTGGCGTTCTTCAGCAGTTTCGATTACCTGCAACAGGTGGCGACATTACTGGCTGAGCGCCACCCGCAGATCACTCAGTGGCTGCAGTCGCGGGGCATGGCCGAGGGCGCGCGGCAGGCGTTTCTCGACCAGTTCAGCGCCGACAGCCAGGGCGTCGGGTTTGCGGTGCTGGGCGGGGCATTCGGCGAGGGCATCGATCTGCCTGGGGCGCGGCTGATCGGTGCGTTCATCGCCACGCTGGGACTGGCGCAGCTCAACCCGGTCAACGAGCAGATGAAGCGGCGCATGGCCGCCATTTTTGGCGCCGGTTACGACTACACCTATCTGTACCCGGGGATGCAGAAAGTCGTACAGGCCGCCGGGCGGGTGATTCGCACCCGCGAGGATCGCGGCACGGTGATGCTCATCGACGATCGCTTTGCCGAAAGCCGCATCAAGCAGTTGTTGCCGCGCTGGTGGGCGATCAAAAGCGAGCCGGCACTTTTCAAATCGGCGGATTCACGCATACTTCAGCCCATGACAGTGGCTGGTGAGTGTGATGAGTGAGAACAACAGAACCGCAGCGATCGACGACAGCCGTTTCCGGCTGCTGATCGATGCGGTTGTCGACTACGCGATCTACATGATCGATCCCGACGGTACCATCACCAGTTGGAACTCCGGCGCCAAGCGTTTCAAGGGTTACGAAGAAGCGGAAATCATCGGCGAACACTTTTCGCGCTTCTATACCCCTGAAGACCGTGCCAACGGCATGCCGCAACGGGCGCTGGACACCGCGATCCATGAAGGACGCTTCGAAGGCGAGGGCTGGCGTGTGCGCAAGGACGGCACGCATTTCTGGTCGCACGTGGTGATCGACCCGATCATCGATCCCAGCGGTAAATTGCTCGGGTTCGCCAAGATCACCCGCGACCTCACCGACCGTAAAATGGCCGAGGAAACCCTCAAGCGAAGCGAACAGCAGTTCCGCCTGCTGGTGCAGGGCGTCACCGACTATGCGATCTATATGCTCAGTCCTGAAGGTTGCGTCAGTAACTGGAACCAGGGCGCGCAGCGCATCAAGGGTTACCTGCCGGAAGAAATCATCGGCCAGCATTTTTCGATTTTCTACACCCCCGAAGACCGCGAACTCGGCGAGCCCCAGCGTTCATTGGCAATTGCCACCCGCGAGGGCCGGTTCGAGAACCGCAGCTGGCGGATGCGCAAGGATGGCACGCGCTTTCTCGCTCACGTGGTGGTCGATGCGATTCGTGGCGACACCGGCACGCTGCTCGGCTTTGCCAAGATCACCCGCGATGTGACCGAGGCGCACGAAGCGCAGCAAGCCCTGGAAAAGACCCGCGAGGCGTTGTTCCAGGCGCAGAAGATGCAGGCGATCGGCCAACTCAGCGGCGGTATCGCCCATGACTTCAACAACCTGCTGACGGTGATTCTCGGCAACCTCGAGATCGTGCAGAAGCGCATCGGCGACGCGCCGAAAATCGCTCGACTGCTGGAGAACGCCACCCAAGGTGCCTTGCGCGGTGTCTCGCTGACCCAGCGCATGCTGGCCTTTGCCCGCCGCCAGGAACTGCAGACCGAATCGGTGGATATCCCGCAATTGGTGCAAGGCATCACCGGGCTCCTGCGCAGCTCGCTGGGGCCGGGGATTCGCATCGAAACGCGCTTCCCCGCAGATCTTCAGCCCGTGCTGGCCGACAGCAATCAGCTGGAACTGGCGATTCTCAATCTGGCGACCAATGCCCGCGACGCCATGCCCGATGGCGGCACGGTGGTCATCCAGGCGCAGGCGGAAGTGGTGCTTGAGCAAACTCATTCGACTTTAGCGGCGGGCCGTTACGTCTGCCTGAGCCTCATCGACAGCGGCGAAGGCATGGACGAAGCCACGCTGGCCTGCGCCCGCGACCCGTTCTTCACCACCAAGGGTTTGGGTAAGGGCACCGGGCTGGGCTTGTCGATGGTGCATGGCTTTATCGAGCAGTTGGGCGGGCGCTTTATTCTCAAGAGCGAGAAGGGTCGGGGCACCTCCGCCGAGCTGTGGATTCCGGTGGCGCTTGAGCGTCCAGTCAGCCGACCGGTCTATAGCAACGCGGCGCCCATTGCGGTGCCAAGGCTCAGTGTGCTGGTGGTCGACGACGACTCACTGGTGCTGACCAGCACCAGCCTGCTCCTCGAAGACCTCGGCCATCGCGTCATCGGTGCGACCTCCGGTGCCAAGGCGCTGGCGATGTTCGATCAAGGCGAGGTGATCGATCTGGTGATCACCGACATGGCCATGCCGCACATGAGCGGCGCGCAACTGGCCCACGCGTTGCGCCTGCTCAAGCCGGATCTGCCGATCATTCTCGCCACCGGTTACGCCGAACGCCTCGAAGGTTTCGCCGCCGAACTGCCGCGCCTGCCGAAACCGTTCACCCAGTTGAATCTGGTGCAGATCATCGCCGAGTCGATGAAGTGACGCGCTGGTCGATCCGGCTGAACTAGTCTGGACGCGTGCCTTTCCAAAAGATCTTGTTCACTTTTGGAGGGCACGTCTCTTGCCTCGCATATTGACCCAGCCAAGCGCTGTTGAAGAAGCCTTGGCCGAACACGACGCCAAGATGTTTGGCTCACCCAAGGAGCGGCTGGATTTCTATCGCCGGGAAATCCAGTACGAAACCAGCATCCTCGCCAACCGCACCGACGCCTACCTGGCAGCGCAGTCGTTTCTGGTGATCGCCTTCGCCTCGTGCATGGCCAACCTCAATCCGGAGTGGGGCAAGATGTTCACCCTCGTCGTGCCGCCGTTTCTGGCACTGCTTGGCGTGCTCAGTTCACTGAATGCCTGGCCGGGGATTCGCGCGGCGTACGACATCATCGATCACTGGCACTTCAAGCAGAGCCAGTTACTGCACAGCGAGCCGGTGATGGGCGCGGCGTATGACGAATCACCGCTATTCAGTGAAATGGAATCGAGCCACAAGGGCTATCGCAAGTCGCTGCTGTTCTCGGTGCGCACGCCTTGGATCTTTGCGACGTTCTGGGTGATGTTGGGGGTGTATGCGGTGTTTATTCAGGTGACCAATCCTTGAGGTGGGTTGGTCGGGGGCAGGGGACAGGTGCTGGATTTTGTGGTGTCTGTGAGATCTTACCCCCTCACCTGATCTGGCTTAATGATTCTGGACACCCCTAAAGGGCGGTAATCTACGCCCATAGACGAGGTGTGATTTGACCAGACGATATTTTTCGACAGATTTCAAACGGGATGCGGCTTGCCTGGTTTTGGATAAAGACTATTCGGTGAGTGAAGCCTGCGAAGCAATGGGCGTGGGCCCTACAGCTCTGCGTCGCTGGGTTGAGCAACTGCGTGCGGAGCGCAGCGGCAAGACGCCTGAGAAGTCCAAGGCCATGACCGTTGACCAACAACGCATCCAGGAACTGGAAGCAACAATTCGACGGATTGAGCGCGAGAAGGAAATTTTAAAAAAGGCTACAGCTCTCTTGATGTCGGATTCCCTCGATCGGTAAGGCTGGTCGAGGAGTTAAGCGAGCAATATTCAAGATCCGAGTTGTGCGTTGTATTTGGAATCAACCGCAGCAGTTATTACGAGCGTCTGAAACAGCGGGCGAAAGTAGATGACGGGCGCAATCGCCTAAAGATCAAAGCTGCTGAATTACATGAGCAAAGTCGCGGCTCAATGGGCGCGCGCAGCCTGTCAAAGGCGCTATGTAACGAAAAAGAGTCGGTGGGTCGTTACATGGCTCGTAGCCTGATGCGCGAGCTCGGGTTGAAGAGTCAGCAACGGCGCAGGCATCGTTACAAACCCAGCGGTGCGGAGGCGCAATACGCCCCCAATCATTTGGAGCGTAAATTCAATGTCGAGATCCCCAATCGAGTGTGGTGTGGCGACGTGACTTACATTTGGGCCGGTACTTACTGGGTTTATCTGGCTGCTGTACTTGATCTGCATGCCCGGCGTATCGTCGGCTGGGCGATGTCCAGAAGCCCGGATTCAGCTCTGACCTGTCGAGCGTTAAAGATGGCTTTCGAGTCGCGAGGACGCCCTGAAAACCTAATGTTCCATTCGGATCAGGGCTGTCATTACAGCAGTAAAGTATTTCGTGAAATGCTGGCGGACATGCGCATAAAACAAAGCATGAGTCGACGAGGAAACTGCTGGGATAACGCCCCGATGGAGCGTTTCTTTGGCAGTTTGAAATCTGAATGGATACCCAAGGCTGGCTACCGAAACGAAGATGAGGCTAGTACCGATGTGTTGCGCTACCTGACCCATTATTACAATCGGATCAGGCTGCACAGTCACAACGGATATCGGACTCCGGTAGCAATGGAAGCCTTGGCAGCATGAGAAATGACCTAAACCCTATAACCGTGTCCAGTATCGTTTGACCAGAACAACCCCAGCCCTCTCCCCCAGGGGGGCGAGGGGGAAAGGGAGCCGATTTTCACGCTTTTCAAAACTTCTAGTCGACGCGGTATTTCAGGTCGGTGCAATACGCAAGAACACCCCGGTCAGTCCCCTCTCCCTCCGAGAGAGGGCTAGGGTGAGGGGCTTTTGACTTTTATCACGCCGTTTCCAGCTCACGCCGCGCAGTAACAGCATTCTGCAACGCCGCCGGAATCGGCGGGAAATCCTCGTTCAGCACACACAGATGATCAATCGCATCTTCAAATTTCGCGTCGGCTTTCTTGCGCAGTGCCCGGTATTGCTCAAAGCGTTCGAAGTCGGTCGGTGTCTGTTCCAGCAGCGCGTTGGCCGCTCGGTTCAGTTCGTGGGCTTCTTCGAACAGTTGACGATTGCGTTCCAGAGCCAGTGCTCTGCAAGCCTTGATTTGCGCAGGAGTCGAGCATTCGTTCATGACTGTAACCTTGTTTGTGTCGGGGTTCCGTTGACAGGCTATGCACCGCAGGGGAACCGAACCTGGCGGGCCGCGCTGGATGATTGGCGCGGTTAAAGTTGTGACCCTTGGGGCGCGCTCGGCGATCCATTTTTTTGCAGAAAAATCTTCGATGATTTCCGGCAAACCGCAGCGCCAGAAGAATCAGCTTTTTCGTTGCTTCAAGCTTTCATACCGCGCCAGCATCGGCTGTGTACTGATGCCATGCAGCAGGATGCTCAAGGCCACCACCGACAGGGTGAGGTCGGTGCAGACCTTGGCCACGTCGGAATCCAGTCCATGGTTCAGCGCGAAGAACAGATAAAACAGGCTGCCGATGCCACGTATGCCGAACCAGCCGATCAACAAACGCTGCGGCCCGCTGAGCAGCTTGCCCCACGGCATCAGCGCCACGCTTAACGGACGGATCAGGCAAAACAGCACGGCGCCGATCCACAGCGCCCGCCAGTCCCAGTGGGCAATCAGCACGACGCCGAGCAAGGTCACCAGAAACACCTCCATCGCCCGCTCGACCAGACTGCCAAAAGCGAGCATGTCGCCCATCATGATCCCCGCCGCGACCTGGCTGTCTTCCAGCTGTTCGGTGTCGCCATGCACAGCGTTCTCCGGTTCGACGTTCTGATGGCCGACCACCGGCTGCACCAGATGTTCGGCCGGTACTTCGGTAATGCCGGTGGATTTCACTTCTTCCTGACGCAGGCCGAGGCCGGCGGCGAACACTGCAAGGAAGCCGTAGCCGCCAATCGCATCGGCGACCACGTAGGACAGCGCGATCAGCGCGAGGGTCAGGTAATCGTTGGGGCCGAGGGTGCTGTCCTCGTTGTGGATGCGCAGTGACAGCGCGATGCGGCCGATGCCGCGGCCCATCCAGTAACCGGTGAGCAGACCCGCCGGCACCGCCCACAACAGACTGCGGATCACCCAGTGCTGCCACTCGCCGGCACTGCCATCACCATGGAGCAACAGCAAGCCGAGAATCACGAAAGGGAAGGCCACGCCATCGTTGAGACCCGCCTCACCGGACAGGCCGAAACGCACGCTGTCGACGTCCTGCGCATCGTTGACCTGCACCAGCGCCGCTAGCACCGGATCGGTCGGCGCCAGCATCGCGCCGATCAGCAGCGAAGGTCCCCATGCCAATTGCAGGCCCCAGTGCAGCAACAGGCAGACGCCGATGATCGTCAGGATCATCACCGGACCCGCCAGGCCGAACGCAATGCGCCAGGTTTTGTTGGTCAGTGGCAAACGCAGCTTCAGCCCGCAGACGAACAAGGAAAAGAGCACCGCGACTTCCGTCAGGTGCTCCATCCACAACGACGATTCTTCCAGCGACAGTTTCAGCAGGTCGAGGCCGCTCGGACCGATGGCGATGCCCAGCAGCAGGCACACCGCTGAGGTGGTGACCGGCATCCAGCGCAACCACGACGACGTCAGGGCCAGCATCAGCAGCACGGCGCCGAGCACCGCAACCCATACGCCGAAACTCATGACCGCTCACTGCAATGGGTGTTCAAGGACAGGCGCACCGGGTCAGCTCACGGTCGTGCGCAGGTACTCGGGGATGAGCACGTTGAACCACAGCAGGATCATCGACACCAGCATGGTCACCAGCACCAGCAGGCCAACGCCCCACACGCACGCCGAATACAACAGGCCCTGTTCCTTGCGCTCATGCATGAACGTCGGCAGGCCGACGAACAGCAGGAACGTCGAATAGATCGAAGCCGCGCCAAGCACCAGAATCGCCAGCCAGCGACTCGGGTACAGCCCGGCGATCCCGGCGATGAAAAACGGCGTCACTGTGTAAGCCGCAAAACCGATGCATTGATTCAGCGTCGGGCGCGCATCGAATGAACGCGACATCCAGCGAATGAAGCCGCCCATGATCGCCACGCCGGCAACAATCGTCACGTACAGGAGCACGCTCAATTGCAGGGCGCTGGCCGTGCTCAGGCGCACGTTTTCACCCACGGCGAGGCTCCAGCCGACATAGGTCGTGCCGATGAACAGGCACACGGCCGGTATCAACGCGAGCAACAGCAAATGGGCGAGGTAATGGCGGGGATGGGTTTCTTCTTCGCGGCGGATATCGGTCCAGGCGAAGTTGGGTTGGGTGAAGAGTCTGACAAGGGGGGCGGACATGACAACCTCCTGTTCCTGATGGCCCGTAGGCGCTTACAGGTATGGAGGGATGTCATGCCGCTCGGGTTCAGTTTTTCTGCTGCACGGTTACAGCATCGGTTTGCCGCCGGTCACGCCATAGCGCTGGCCGGTGATGTAGCTGGCTTCGTCAGAGGCCAACAGCACGTAGATCGGTGCGACTTCCACCGGCTGGCCAGGACGGCCGAGCGGGGTGCTGCCGCCGAAGTTCTGTACTTCTTCATCGGGCATGGTCGAGACGATCAGCGGTGTCCAGATCGGGCCGGGCGCGACGCTGTTGACGCGAATTTCCTTGGGCCCGAGCATTTGCGCCAGGCCGCCGGTGAAGTTAGCGATAGCGCCTTTAGTGGTGGCATAGGCCAGCAGGGTCGGCTTGGGCATATCTGAGTTGACCGAGCTGGTGTTGATGATCGACGAGCCGGGACGCATGTGTTTGATCGCCGCCTGGCAGATCCTGAACATGGCAGTGATGTTGACGTCGAAGGTCATCACCCATTCGTCATCGGGGATTTCTTCGAAGTTCTCGTGGGTCATCTGGAATGCGGCGTTGTTGACCAGTATGTCGATGCGACCGAAGCGCTCGACGGTCTGGTCGACCAGCGCCTGGCATTGAGCCTTCTCGGCAATGTCGCCCGGCAGAAGGATGCACTGACGCCCGGCCTGTTCGACCCAGCGTGCGGTTTCCTTGGCGTCCTCGTGTTCATTCAAGTACGCCACGGCGACGTCGGCACCTTCACGGGCAAAAGCAATCGCCACCGCGCGACCAATGCCGCTGTCAGCGCCGGTGATCAGCGCGATCTTGCCGGCGAGGCGGCCGGAACCGACGTAGCTTTGCTCTCCGCAGTCTGGATACGGTTCCATCTTGCGTTGCGAGCCGGGCACCGGTTGGGCTTGTTTCGGGAAGGGTGGTTTTGGATAGTCAGTCATCGCAGGGTCTCCTGATTTCAAGGCCAGTGTTCCGGGTTGACCCGGTGGGTTTGCCTTGAGTTCGATCGGATTTGCGCTGGATTTCTGCTGAACACCGGTCCCCTTGTAGGAGTGAGCCTGCTCGCGATAGCGGTCTGTCAGCCAGGATTAGGTGACTGACAGACCGCTATCGCGAGCAGGCTCACTCCTACAGGGGATCTGTTTGAAGTCAGAGATTGCGGTTGGACAGCGCCCGCTCCATCCGCGCAATCCCTTCTTCGAGCAATGCCCGCGGGCAGCCGAAATTCAAGCGTACGAACTGCTGATGAGCGTCGCCAAAATCCAGTCCGGCACTCAGCCCGACCTTGCCCTGTTCAAGGAAGAACCGCTGCGGATCCCGCAGGTCCAGCGCCGTGCAATCGAGCCACGCCAGATACGTGCCCTGCGGCACATTGATGGTCACGCCCGGCAGGCGCGTGCGCACGGCGTCCACCAGCCAGTCGCGGTTGGCCTGCAGGTAGGTTTTCATTTCAGCGAGCCACGGCCCGGCTTCGCTGTAGGCGACACGGGTGGCTTCCATGCCCAGCGGATTGACGCTGTCGACCATGCCACAGCGGGCGTGGTTGACGCGTTCGCGCAGGGTGGCGTCCTGGATGATCATGAACGAGGTCTTGAGACCGGCGATGTTGTACGCCTTGCTCGCCGACATCAGGGTGATCGTGCGTTTGGAAATTTCCGGACTCAGCGACGCGGTGGGAATGTGTACGCGGCCGTCGAAGCACAGTTCGGCGTGGATTTCGTCGGAGATGATCCACGCGCTCTGCGCTGCACAAATGTCCGCCACTGCCTGCAACTCTGCGCGGTCGAAGACCTTGCCGATCGGGTTGTGCGGGTTGCTCAGCAGCAGGGCGCCACCGCCCTCGAGCGCCTCACGCAAAGATTCCAGCGGCGTGGCGTAAGTGCCATCGGCTTGGGCGTCGAATTCCAGCTCGACCTTGTTCAGACCCCAATGTACCGGCGCATGGCGCAGCGGCGGATAGTTCGGCGTTTGCACGACGACATTCTGCTGTGCCTGCACAAGAGCCTTGAGCGCCATGTTGAAGCCCGACTCCACGCCCGGCAGGAAAATCAGTTCCTGCGGTTTGACCCGCCATGCGTACTTGTTCCAGAGGTCGGCGACGATGGCTTCACGCAGGTTGTCCTGCGCCACGCTGTACCCGAGCAGCGGGTGCAGCAGGCGCTGCTGCAAGGCTTCGATGATGACCGGTGGCGCGGCGAAATCCATATCAGCGACCCACATCGGCAACACATCGGCCGGGTAGCGGCTCCACTTGGTGCTGCCGGTGTGGTGGCGGTCGAACAGCTGATCAAAATCGAAAGTCATGCGCGGTCTCGTCAAGGCGGGATTGGTCCTGGCGGACATTCTATGCGCAACGCCATCTGTGTGGGAGCGAGCCTGCTCGCGAATACGTCGGGTCAGGCAGGATCGAGTTGAATGACCCACCGCTTTCGCGAGCAGGCTCGCTCCCACAGGGGTTGTGTACTGGCTGGAAATCCGGGCCAGACTCCCGACGGTCGGTTTTCACACAATCGGCAAGGTCTTTGTCTACAGTGAAAATGTCGGCGCCAAGGCGTCGCAACCGTGATTGTCCAGATAAAGCCCGGCGCAAGTACCGGGTTCCACCTGATCAGGAGTGCACGATGGATCTCAGCCGTCGTCAGTTCTTCAAGGTCGCCGGTATCGGCCTTGCAGGCTCAAGCCTGGGCGCGTTGGGCATGGCCCCGACGGCGGCCTTCGCCGAGCAGGTGCGTCACTTCAAGCTCGCCCACACCCGTGAAACCCGCAACACCTGCCCGTATTGCTCGGTCGGTTGCGGTTTGATCATGTACAGCCAGGGCGATGCCGGCAAGAACGTGGCGCAAAACATCATTCACATCGAAGGCGACGCCGACCACCCGGTCAATCGCGGCACCCTGTGCCCGAAAGGCGCGGGCCTGCTCGACTTCATTCACAGCCCCGGCCGCTTGCAGTACCCGCAGGTGCGCAAGCCCGGCAGCAATGAATGGACGCGCATCGGCTGGGACGAAGCTCTTGATCGTATCGCCGACCTGATGAAGGCCGACCGCGACGCCAATTTCATCGAGAAAAATGCCGACGGGCAAACGGTGAATCGCTGGCTGACCACCGGTTTTCTCGCGGCGTCGGCGGCCTCCAACGAAGCCGGCTATATCACCCAAAAGGTGATTCGCAGCCTCGGCCTGCTGGGGTTCGATAACCAGGCGCGTGTCTGACACGGCCCGACGGTGGCAAGTCTTGCCCCGACGTACGGCCGTGGCGCCATGACCAATACCTGGACCGATATCGCCAACGCGAATCTGATCCTGGTGATGGGTGGCAACGCAGCAGAAGCGCATCCGTGCGGCTTCAAATGGGTGACCGAGGCCAAGGCGCATAACGCCGCGCGGCTGATCGTGGTCGATCCGCGTTTTACCCGGACTGCTTCGGTGGCCGACTATTACGCGCCGATCCGCACCGGCACCGACATTGCCTTCATGGGCGGGTTGATCAATTACCTGCTGACCGAGGACAAGATCCAGCACGAATACGTGCGCAACTACACCGACGTGTCGTTCATCGTCAAGGCCGGCTATGGCTTCGAAGACGGCTTGTTCAGCGGTTATGACGCGAAGAAGCGCAGCTATATCGACAAGTCCGGCTGGGGCTACGAGTTCGCCGAGGACGGTTTCGTCCGCGTCGACCCGACCCTGCAAGACCCGCGCTGCGTCTATCAGCTGATGAAGCAGCATTACAGCCGCTACAACATCGATCTGGCGAGCCAGATCTGCGGCATGCCCGTCGACGCCATGCAGAAAATCTGGGAAGAAATCGCCACCTGCTCGACACCGGGCAAGACCATGACGATTCTCTATGCGCTCGGCTGGACGCAGCACTCGATCGGCGCGCAGATCATCCGCAGCGCGGCGATGGTGCAACTGTTGCTGGGCAACGTCGGCATGCCCGGCGGCGGAGTCAATGCCTTGCGCGGGCATTCGAACATTCAGGGCCTGACCGACCTCGGCCTGCTGTCCAACGCATTGCCCGGCTACCTCACTCTGGCCAGCGACAGTGAGCAGGACTACGGCCAGTTCATCTTCAAACGCACGCAGGTGCCGCTGAGACCGGGGCAGCTCTCGTACTGGCAGAACTACAGCAAATTCCACGTCAGCCTGATGAAGTCCTGGTACGGCGCCAACGCCACCGCCGAGAACAACTGGCTGTTCGACCATTTGCCGAAGCTCGACATCCCCAACTACGACGTGCTGAAAATGTTCGACCTGATGAGCCAGGGCAAGGTCAACGGCTACTTCTGCCAAGGCTTCAACCCGATCGCCGCACTGCCGGACAAGAACCGGGTGATGGGCGCACTGGCCAAGCTCAAATGGCTAGTGGTGATGGACCCGCTGGCCACGGAAACCTCGGAGTTCTGGCAAAACGTCGGGCCGTACAACGACGTCAAAACCGAGAAAATCCAGACCGAAGTGATTCGCCTGCCGACCACCTGCTTCGCCGAGGAGGATGGCTCGCTGGTCAACAGCAGTCGCTGGCTGCAATGGCACTGGAAAGGCGCCGACGGCCCCGGCGAAGCGCAGACCGACATCCGCATCATGAGCGAACTGTTCCTGCGTCTGCGCCAGCGCTATCAGACCGAGGGCGGCAAGTTTCCCGATCCGCTGCTCAAGCTGTCGTGGCCATACAAGATTCCCGACGAGCCTTCGCCGGAAGAACTGGCGCGGGAAATCAACGGCGCCGCCGTCAGCGATTTCACCGATGCCAGCGGCGTCACGGTCAAGGCCGGCACGCAACTGGCCGGCTTCGGCTTGCTCAAGGACGACGGCAGCACCGCGTCCGGTTGCTGGATCTTCGCCGGCAGCTGGACCGAGGCTGGCAACCAGATGGCCCGCCGCGACAATGCCGACCCGTTCGGCATGCACCAGCATCAGGGCTGGGCCTGGGCGTGGCCGGCCAATCGGCGGATTCTCTACAACCGCGCCTCATCGGACCCGGCGGGCAAGCCGTGGGATCCGAAAAAGCGTCTGGTGTGGTGGAACGGCAAGACCTGGACCGGCACCGACGTGCCGGACTACAAGGCCGACGTGCCGCCGGAAGCCGGGATGAATCCGTTCATCATGAACCCCGAAGGCGTGGCGCGGTTCTTCGCCGTCGACAAGATGAACGAAGGGCCTTTCCCCGAGCACTACGAGCCGTTCGAGACGCCGATTGGCATCAACCCGCTGCATTCGCAGAACAAGAACGCCACCAGTAATCCGGCGGCGCGGATCTTCGATTCGGTCTGGGAAACCCTCGGTGAGGCCAAGGACTACCCGTACGCCGGCACCAGCTACCGGCTCACCGAACATTTCCACTTCTGGAGCAAGCACTGCAAGTTGAACGCGATTGCCCAGCCCGAGCAGTTCGTGGAAATCGGCGAAGTGCTGGCGAACGAGAAGGGTATTGCGGCCGGTGATCGTGTGCGGGTCAGTTGCAAACGCGGCTTTATCGAAGCGGTCGCGGTGGTGACCAAACGCATCCGGCCGCTGCAGGTCAACGGCCAGGTCGTGCATCAGATCGGCATCCCGCTGCACTGGGGATTCACCGGCCTGACGCGTCACGGCTACCTGACCAACACCCTGGTGCCGTTCCTCGGCGATGGCAACACTCAGACCCCGGAATCCAAGTCATTCCTGGTCAACGTGGAGAAACTGTAAATGGCCAGCCAAGACATCATTGCCCGCTCGGCCACTACCACGGTGCCGCCGTCGGTGAGAACCCAGCAGGGCGTTGCCAAGCTGATCGACACCACCAAATGCATCGGCTGCAAGGCTTGCCAGGTCGCCTGCTCGGAATGGAACGAGCTGCGCGACGAGGTGGGTCACAACCACGGCACCTACGACAATCCGCAGGACCTGACGGCGGACTCATGGACGCTGATGCGCTTCACCGAGCACGAAACCGACGCCGGCAACCTTGAATGGCTGATCCGCAAGGACGGCTGCATGCACTGCGCCGAGCCCGGTTGTCTGGCCGCGTGCCCGAGCCCCGGCGCGATCATTCAGCATGCCAACGGCATCGTCGATTTCGATCAGGATCACTGCATCGGTTGCGGCTATTGCATCACCGGTTGCCCGTTCAACATTCCGCGCATTTCGCAGAAAGATCACAAGGCCTACAAATGCACGCTGTGTTCCGACCGGGTGGCGGTGGGGCTGGAGCCGGCCTGCGTGAAAACCTGCCCGACCGGCGCCATCGTTTTCGGCACCAAGGAAGACATGAAGGAACACGCCGCTGAACGCATCGTCGACCTGAAAAGCCGTGGTTTTGAAAACGCTGGTTTGTATGATCCAGCCGGGGTCGGCGGCACCCATGTGATGTATGTGCTGCACCACGCCGACATGCCGAAAATCTATGCCGGCCTGCCTGATCACCCGGCGATCAGTCCGCTGGTGGATTTGTGGAAAGGCATCAGCAAACCCCTCGGTCTGTTGGCGATGGGGGCGGCGGTGCTGGCCGGGTTCTTCCACTACGTGCGCATCGGCCCGAATCGTGTCGAGGAAGATGAACAGCCGCCAGCGCCTGACACCTCGGTGCACGTGGTCGACCCGGCGGTGCACACCTTCGATCCACGCGGGGAGGAGCGGCCATGAGCAACAAGACTATCCTGCGTTACAGCGCCAACCAGCGCACGAATCACTGGCTGGTGGCGATCCTGTTCTTCCTGGCCGGGTTGTCGGGGCTGGCGTTGTTTCATCCGTCGCTGTTCTGGCTGAGTAATCTGTTCGGCGGCGGCACCTGGACGCGGATCCTGCACCCGTACATGGGCATCGCCATGTTCGTGCTGTTCCTCGGTCTGGTGTTCAGCTTCTGGCGCAGCAATTTCTTCATCGCCAATGACCGCCGGTGGCTGCGGCGGATCAACCGGGTGATGGTCAACGACGAAGAAAGCGTGCCGCCGGTGGGCAAGTACAACGCCGGGCAGAAGCTGCTGTTCTGGACTTTACTGTTGTGCATGCTCGCGTTGTTGTTCACCGGCCTGGTGATCTGGCGCGCGTGGTTCAGTGCGTATTTCGGCATCACCACGATCCGCTGGGCCATGTTGTTGCATGCGCTGGCCGGGTTCGTGCTGGTGCTGAGCATCATCGTGCACATCTACGCCGGTTTGTGGATCAAGGGTTCGGTCGACGCCATGCTGCATGGCTGGGTCAGCCGGCCGTGGGCGAAAAAACACCATGAACTGTGGTACCGCGAGGTGACCCGCGACGAACAGCCTCGGGACCTGCCCGAGCGACCGCTGACGAAAAAGGGCTGACTTTTGCCAAGCATTCTTGAACCTGGGGAAATCGAGGCGGCGGCCAGTTCGCCGCCGTTTCTGTATCTGCCGCCGCGTGACCTGTTTGCCCTGCGCGCTGAGCGCCTTGAGCGTCTGGCCGAGGGCAACGGGTTGGCGGATTATCTGCGGTTGATGGCCGGATTATGCCGGGCACAGCAGCAGGTCTTCGACGATCCGCCGCTCACCGCGCCGTTTGATGCGCAGCGTTTCGAAGCCTGTCAGCAACACGGTCTGCCACCATTCGCGGCAGATACCTTGGTGCGCGAAGAGGCCTGGCAGCCGTGGCTCAACGCCTTACTGCAGCGCTACGCGCCCGCGGATCAGCCTGCGGTGATCGACGCGCTGGACAGCCTGCGCGCCGCCAGTCCCGGCCAGTTGCGCGCGTGGGCGGTGGCGCTGGTCAGCGGCCAGTATTCGCTGGTGCCGGCGGCGCTGGTGCCGTTTCTCGGCGCGGCCCTGCAAACCGCGTGGAGCCACTGGTTGCTCAGCGTGCCGAATCTGCAACTCAAACCCGGCGACAGCCTCAGCCAATGCCCGGCCTGCGGTTCGCCGGCCATGGCCGGGGTGATTCGTCATCGCGGCAAGCACAACGGCTTGCGTTATCTGGTGTGTTCGCTGTGTGCCTGCGAATGGCACGTGGTGCGGGTCAAGTGCGTGTATTGCGAGCAGAGCAAGGGCCTCGAGTACCTGAGCCAGGAAGACGACCGGCACAGCGCCGAGCAGGCGCCACTGCGCGCCGAAGTCTGCCCGAGCTGCAACAGCTACCTGAAATTGCTTTATCTGGAGAACGACGCCGAAGCCGAGGCGTTGTCGGCGGATCTCGGCAGTTTGCTGCTGGACATGCGTCTGGCCCAAGACGGTTATCAGCGTCTGGCACCCAATCTGCTGCTGGCGCCGGGAGACGAATGACGAGTGCAGAAACTGTGGGAGTTCAAGCCTGGTCCCACAGATGTTGTGCCGGACCACAAAGCCCGGTCAGCCACAAATCCCGTAGGAGCGAGCCTGCTCGCGAAGGCGTCAGGTCAGCCACATCCACCCTAGCTGACACACCGATTTCGCGAGCAGGCTCACTCCTACAGGGATTGACGGAGACCAACTATCCTCATTCCACGCCGAATCTCTGTGGGAGCTGGCTTGCCAGCTCCCACAGATGTTGCGCCGGACCACAAATTCCGGTCAGCCACAAATCCCCTGTGGGAGCGAGCCTGCTCGCGAAGGCGTCAGGTCAGCCACCTCCACACAACTGACACTCCGTTTTCGCGAGCAGGTCAGCCACCTCCACACTAACTGACACACCGCATTCGCGAGCAGGCTCACTCCCACAGTGCGTCTACACTTCTGAAACCCTTGTGGGAGGGAGCTTGTTCCCCAAGGGGCTGTTTCAGTCGAATCAGGAGTGGCTGATGTCTTCCAGCGTTGCCCTGCGGTTGCCGTCCATTGACGGGTTATTGCGTCACCCGGCGTGCGCGCCGTTGGCCGAGCGTTACGGCCGGGATTCGTTGCTGACGGGGCTGCGTCAGTTGCTCGATGAGCTGCGTCCCGGCGTGTTGAGCGGGCAATTGTCCGCCGTTGAAATCGGTGCCGAAGTCCTCGCCGGTCGCGTCGGCGAACGCTTGGCGCAACAGCAGCGCAGTCAGGTGCGCCGGGTATTCAATCTCACCGGCACGGTGCTGCACACCAACCTCGGCCGCGCCTTGCTGCCCGAAGAGGCCATCGAAGCGGTGCAAATGGCCGCACGATATCCGCTCAATCTGGAGTTCGATCTGGCCAGCGGCAAGCGCGGTGATCGCGATGATCTGATCGAAGGCCTGATCCGCGAACTGACCGGTGCCGAGGCCGTTACCGTGGTCAACAACAATGCCGCCGCGGTGCTGCTGACCCTCAACAGCCTCGGCGCGCGCAAGGAAGGCATCATCTCCCGCGGTGAACTGATCGAGATCGGCGGCGCGTTCCGCATCCCCGACATCATGGCCCGCGCCGGTGTGCGCCTGCACGAAGTCGGCACCACCAATCGCACCCACGCCCGTGACTACGAGGCCGCCATTGGCCCGCGCAGCGGTTTGATCATGCGCGTGCATGCCAGCAATTACAGCATCGAAGGTTTCACCGCGCGGGTGCCCACCGCTGAATTGGCCGCGTTGGCGCACGCCCATGGCTTGCCATTGCTGGAGGACCTGGGTAGCGGCAGCCTGCTCGACCTGACCCGCTGGGGCTTGCCGGCAGAACCGACGGTACGCCAAGCGCTGCTGGACGGTGCGGATATCGTCACCTTTAGCGGCGACAAATTGCTTGGCGGCCCGCAGGCCGGGTTGATCGTCGGGCGCAAAGAGCTGGTCGCGAAGATCAAGAAGAACCCATTGAAGCGTGCGCTGCGCGTCGACAAGTTGACCTTGGCGGCGCTGGAGGCGGTGCTGGGTTTGTATCGCGATCCGGATCGCCTCGCTGAACGTCTGCCGAGTCTGCGCCTGTTGACCCGTCCGCAGGCCGACATCTGCGCTCAGGCGTCACGTTTGCAGCCCTTGCTGGCTGAAATCCTGGGGTCGGTCTGGCAGGTCAGCGCGGTCGAGGCCCTGGGCATGATCGGCAGCGGCAGCCAACCGGTGGCGCGCCTGCCGAGTGCGGCACTGTGTTGCCGCCCGCAGGTGTCCAAGCGCTGGCGCGGGCGCTATCTGTTGAATCTGGAAGCGGCGTTGCGCGCGTTGCCGATTCCGGTGCTTGGGCGTATCGACGACGATGCGCTTTGGCTCGATCTGCGTCAGCTCGACGATGAGCCGGCGTGGCTGGCGCAGTTGCCGCAATTGCAGGTCGACCGGTGATCGTCGGCACGGCGGGGCACATCGACCACGGCAAGACCTCGCTGTTGCAGGCGCTGACCGGCCAGACCGGCGACCGCCGCCCGCAGGAGCGCGAACGCGGCATGACCATCGACCTGGGGTATCTCTATGCCGAACTTGAACCTGGCGCGGGGCTCACCGGGTTCATCGACGTCCCCGGCCACGAGAAATTCACCCACAACATGCTCGCCGGCGCGCAGGGCATCGATCTGGCGTTGCTGGTGGTCGCGGCGGACGACGGCGTGATGCCGCAGACCTGCGAGCATCTGGCGATCGTCGAGCTGCTCGGCATTCCCCGCGCGTTAGTGGCGATCACAAAATGCGACCGGGCCGGGACAGGCAGGGTGGAAGAGGTGCAGCGTCAGGTACTCGACCTGCTCGCGCCCGGGCCTTTTGCTGATGCGCCGATCTTTACCGTGTCGAGTGTGAGCGGGCAGGGTGTCGACGAACTGCGCGCGGCTTTGTTGCAGGCGCAAAAAGACGTGCTGGCGCGCAGTTGTGAGGGCGGGTTTCGTTTGGCGATTGATCGCGCGTTCAGCGTGGCTGGCGCGGGGATTGTGGTCACGGGCACGGCGCTGTCGGGGACTGTCGCGGTAGGCGACAGACTGGTTCTGGCGCCTGCCGGCAAATCGGTGCGCATCCGGGGCCTGCACGCGCAAAACCAGGCCGCTGAACGGGCCTTTGCCGGCCAACGCGTGGCGTTGAACCTCAGCGGCGATCGTCTGGAGCTGGCGCAGATCCACCGTGGTCAATGGCTGCTGGCGGACTGGCTGCACGCCCCGACCCAGCGCATCGACATCGACTTTCAGCTGTTGCCCGGCGAGCGCACCTTTGAACACTTTCACCCGGTGCATCTGCACCTCGGCACCCAGGACGTCATCGCCCGCGTCGCCTTGTTGCAAGGCCCACGCCTGAGCCCCGGCGAGCGCATGTTCGCGCAACTGCTGATCAACGCGCCGGTACACGCGGTGAAGGGCGATCGATTGATCCTGCGCGACGCCAGTGCCCAGCGCACCCTGGGCGGCGGCGTCGTCCTCGACCCGTTCGCCCCGGCCCGCCAACGCCGCAGCCCCGAACGTCTGGCGCAACTGCAAACCCTCGCCCTCAGCGTCGGTCTCGAACAAGCCTTGCCAGCGCTGCTCAACCACAGCCCCGGCGGCCTCGACCCGCAGCGCCTCGAACGCCAGTTCAATCGCCCGCGCGCGCAGTGGACGCTGGCGGAAAACATCCGCCTTATCGACACCCGCCAAGGGCCGCTGCTGTTCAACGTCCAGCGCTGGGGCCAGTTGAAATTCAACTTGCTCGAACAATTGGCGCGATTCCACGAACAAGAACCCGACCAAATGGGCCCTGACCGCGATCGCCTGCGACGCTTCAGCGCCCTGGCACTGGAACGCTCGACGTTTGTCAGTTTGCTGGATGAATTGCTTAGCGCCGGCTCGATCCTCGCCAGTGGTCCGTGGTTGCATCTGCCCGATCATCAGGTGCGCCTGAATGTCGACGACGAAGTCCTCTGGCAGCAATTACAACCGTTATTCGAACAGGCCGGTTTCGACCCGCCATGGGTGCGCGACGCGGCGAAAATGCTCGGCGAAGAAGACGCCAGCGTCCGCCTGCTGCTGCGCAAACTGGCACGGCTGGGCCTGATGCACCAAGTGGTGCGCGACCTGTTCATCAGCGACATCGCCGTGCGGCAAATGGCGGCGTTGTTGCTGAAACTCGCTGAAGAAAATCCGTCGATCCAGGTGACAACCTTCCGCGATGCGCTAGGCTTGGGACGCAAACGCTGCATTCAGTATCTGGAGTATTTCGACCGACTCGGCCTGACCCGTCGCCTCGGCGAATCCCGCCAGATCCGCCGCGACAACGCGCTGGCTCACGCCGACGCGCAATGAGTTCAAGGAAGGCAATCGCGCCCGGTGGCGCGGCCGGGCTTCAAACCCGGTTGGGGACGGCATCCGTTCCCGGGCAGGTTCGACTCCGGCTGCCTTCCGCCAGTTTTCAAAAGCAAAAGATCGCAGCCTTCGGCAGCTCCTCCACCGATTCGTAGGAGCTGCCGAAGGCTGCGATCTTTTGATTCTGAATGCCGGAGAAACGTAGTCTGGCCCCTTTACTTATCGAGGGCGCGATCGGCGGCTTGGTTGATCGTTCCCACGCAGAGCGTGGGAACGATCTTCGTGGCGCAGTGCTAATGCGGCAACTCCAGATTATCCAGCACCCGATTCACCGCCAATTCGCCGAGCATGATCAACTGCGCGATGCCCATCAGCGTCCGCCGCTGCGATGGTTTGACCAGCCCGGCGAATTCCTGGGCGATGGTTTTGGCCGAGGCGAGGGTTTCGCAAGCGTTGGCCAGCAGGTCTTCGTTTTTGGTGTCGGCGGTGACCGCGTACATGGCGCGAGGGCTGAAGGGTGGTGGCGTAGAGCCGGGTGGGCAGAGGTAGTGATCGAGGGCGCGGTCGGCGGCTTGGTGGAGTTTTTTGGAATCGAGGGATTCGTAGGGGGAGGTGGGGTCGGTTTCGGGTGGATTGGGTGTTGGTTTGATCATGGTGAAGCTCCTATTAAGTGGAGCCGTCAGGCACTGTCGCTAAACAGTAGGTGGCGGCTGTACGCAGGTTAGCGAACCGGTTATAGGCACCCGGCAGACCCGAAGGTCTCCCGCATACAGCCACCATAGCGCAGTCGCAGAATTGAACCTGCGACGAAGCATGGACCGCTGATGCACCTAATTAAGATCCGGGTCGCTAAACCCGATCGCTGATCGGCAGCGACCGCACCACAATAGAACCCGACCCCAAGGCGCACAAGCCGGCGGATTCTGGCGTAGCTGTAGGCAATGGCGCAAGAATTTGTAGCCTGAAAGGCGTGTCTGAAGGTGTCTTTTAAACACCTGAGTTTAAAAGGCGATTTGCGCTGACTTCAGCCGCCCCTTCGCGAGCAAGCTCGCTCCCACATTTGGAATGCGTTTCCCTGTGGGAGCGAGCCTGCTCGCGAAGGGGCCATCCCGGTCAGCAGAAAAATTCCGGTCAAGCCTCACTGTTTAAATCAATGGTTAAATAAATCTGTCCCCCCCCCCCCCCGGTGGTCCAAGCCCCGCTGTTTAAACCACTGATTAAATAATCCGTCACCCAAGTTAGTCGTCCCCAAGTTGCGCTGTTAGTTAAACCACTTTATTTCGTCGATAACCATCCGTCCGGTAGCTGAGTCGAATCCGGTCAATATTTCGAAATATGAGATTTTTCTACCGGAAGAGGCCTGGTAGGTGAATGATGTAGAGCTCAAGCCGCTTAACGGAAGATTACGTTCTTCTATAAGAGTTCCACTGAGATCAAAAAAACAGATTTTATGAACATGCTCAGTGATGTACCCAACATTTAATGAAACTCTAGTTACAGTGCCTGCCCATTTGAATTGAACCTTGGCAATAAAATTAATGTTCATCATCTGTCCAGTAATGCCAGGAAAGTCAGGTGGGGTCCCGCTTATCAATACCCCTGGCTCATCATCTTCTAGAGTGGTTACTTCCAGTCCACTATTTAACTTTTTAGTCACGTTTACATGGAAGCGTTGAGCGGGTTCTCTATCCCAATTTTCATACCCTCCTACCGCAATTACGGTAAAGGTGCGAGTGGCCGACACGGCGCCGGAGCCGTACAAGGCCTTGACGGTAAAGCTGTGCGCTGCCACAGCCAGGGCACTGACGAGCAACGTCCAGACACCGGTTGTGGCATGTGCCGTTGCCTGACCTTTGGAGACCGTGCCGTCAAAGATTTCGACCTTCTGGCCTTTGGCGGCAACGCCGCTCAGGGTGACAGCCGTTTCCACTGTGCTCCCGCCTTGAGGGATTTCATCCCCGCTGGGAGAGCCTTTGACCGATGTCAACGTTGGCGCGGTAGCCGCCGTCACAGTCAGTGTGCGCACATTTGACCATTGCGGGGACGATGTATACAGCGATCCTGCGTATAACCTCCGGGCACCCACTGCAACAGTAATCGACAACTCCCATGTGCCTGTTGTCGTCGAGGCTGTGGCCACCCCTTTGGAGGTGTGGTTCGAGCCGTTTCCTTCAAAAATTTCGACCCTCTGGCCCTTGCTCGCGGTGCCTATGAGCTTCAGGGCGGTGCTGACGGTAGTTTGTCCCTCGGGGATTTCAACGTTCTTGTCGTCAAGCACGTTGCTCAGCGTAGGGACGACAACCGCCGTCACGGTCAGTGTTCTGGCTGCCGACACGGCGCCGGAGCCGTACAAAGCCTTGACGGTAAAGCTGTGCGCTGCCACAGCCAGGGCACTGACGAGCAGCGTCCAGACACCGGTTGTGGCATGTGCCGTTGCCTGATCTTTGGAGACCGTGCCGTCATAGATTTCGACCTTCTGGCCTTTCGCCGCGACGCCGCTCAGGGTCACGGCAGTTTCCACCGTAAGGCCGCCGTGAGGGATTTCATCCCCGCTGGGTGAGCCTTTGACCGATGTCAAAGTCGGGGCGGTGTCGGCTATGACGGTCAGTGTTCTGGCTGCCGACACGGCGCCGGAGCCGTACAAAGCCTTGACGGTAAAGCTGTGCGCTGCCACAGCCAGGGCACTGATGAGCAGCGTCCAGACACCGGTTGTGGCATGTGCCGTTGCCTGATCTTTGGAGACCGTGCCGTCAAAGATTTCGACCTTCTGGCCTTTGGCCGCGACGCCGCTCAGGGTCACGGCAGTTTCCACCGTAAGGCCGCCGTGAGGGATTTCATCCCCGCTGGGTGAGCCTGTTACCGAGCCGAGGGTCGGCACAACGTTTTCGTAGGCCTTGATCCTGTAAGTCCGTAGCGCAAACGTAACGGCCTCACTCTCAACCTGAGTACCACCAAAGCCTGCCTTGAACTCCAGTTCCAGGTCTCTGCCATCTTCCAGGCTTTGCAAGTCCGGCAGCGGAAATGTGTGGGTGTAAAAACCCTGGTTGATCCACGTCGCATTGGTTTGCGAACCCGGCGGTTGCCAGAAGGTTTTCGAGTAGTCGCCCCCGCCTTTTAATGTCCCTTTCGCTTTCAGCCAGACATATTGTCTCAACGCAATATGCGGGTAACTGTTCGCGCGAAGGGTGGCGTTGGTGGTCAATTGACTGACGTCCAATTCCGGCCCTTCGCCTTGTTCGGAGGCCTGCGTGATCAACGGCCCGGGCAAATCGCTTTGCGCAATGGGCGACACCGCCAGTGCACGAATCCGCGACTCTTTCGGATCCTGGGTGCCGCGCGTTACCGTGTAATCCAGCGTGATGGACTTGGCGAGGTTGAAGGCGATCACCGAGACAGCCAGCGGTATTTCCTGCGGGCCGACGGTGGTGACGGGCCATGGCTCGGTGGTGTGCGAACCGGCAGCCGGCGTTCCGGCGGCGCCGGTCAAGCGGACGATAATCCTGTCGCCGACCAGCATGCCGTCATAGTTGATCACGGAGGTCAGTGCGTTCTGGGCCTCCAGTGGGTCAAGGCTGGTGTCGTTCGGGGCTTGCTTGATTTTCGGCTCTTTCAGATCCAGCGCCACGCCGACACGAAACTCCAGCGGCTCGGCATAACTGGTCCTCCCATCCGCACGCTTGATTTCGTACCTGGCCACCACCGTCCCGCCTTCGTTGTCCTTGATCATCGCGGCCGGGATGGTGAACGGTATTTCCTTACCGGCGGTAAATTCGTTCAGCTTGATCGAGTCGGGATACTCACCGGTGATCGAGCCGACCCAGAACATGAACGCTTCATCGCCTTTGACCGTTTCCGTGTAGATGATCGTCGCGGTGGTGCCGGGGGTGTCGGCGGGCAGGACGCCGTCCACCACGCCGGCCACCACCGGTTCGGGCAGTTCCCGGCGTGGTTTGCCGACTCGCAGGATGTCGGTGTGGATCGACTCGCGAATGGCGTGGGAGGCCTGGTACGCGTCCAGCTTGGCGAACGCCGCGCTCGGGATCAGGAGTTGGTAGTAGAACTCCGCCGTGCCGCCGTTGACCGGGGTCAGGTGGTTGCCGTCAATGCTGTACGACAGCGGTTTGGCTGCGACGATGTCGTTGTGGGTGATGGGGCGCGTTGGCAGAGCAGGCAGGTACGGCTTCAGGCCGGAGGTGGTGCCGAGCATGATCGGCTGCAGGACATAACCTTCGACGAAGGAGGTATCGAATGGAATGTCCATGAGTACCACGTCCAGCGGTGGGTTCAGGGCACCGGAATCCTCGTCCAGCATGATCGGTTCGGCCAGGCGCTGGACTTCGCCGATGGCGCGGATGAATTGGCCGTTGGATATCAGGTCGGCGCTGCCATCGGCTTTTTTCAGGCGGTAAGACACGGTGATCTGGGACTTGGCCAACTGACGCAGCACGGCATTGGGGGCCTTGGTTTCAACAACGCTCGGCACGCTGATCAACGGGAGGCCTTCTATTTCCAGATCAATCGGTGGACCTTCGACCGGCGTGCCCTTGATCTTGATGAACGGGATGTCACCGATTTTGAAGTGGGCATTGTCTGTGGCGACCACTTGCACGGTGCCATCGGCGTCGCCCAATTGGTCGACGTCCAGCACGTCGTTTACTGCCTCCTTGAGCAACGGCGCGCCCAGCCGGGTCGCATGAACGGCCACCACCACACGCTGTTCAGGACTCCAGTCCTCGGAACGGTTGAAAACCTTGTCGTACACCTCGAACACCACGGCCACTCCGGGGATCCCTGGACCACCGGCATCACCCGCGTCACGGATGATATCTTCTTTGATTTTCACGATGATCGGCGCCGTGCCTTCGGCCTGGTCCTGGGTCAGTGGAGCACTGAGCACGAAGATTCCACCCCAACTCACGCGGCAAATATCGCCGGCCGCGGCGAAGGGATAGGGCGGTGTGCCGTCGGCCTTGCCAATGCTGATGTCCACGCCAGCGGCCACGTTGCCCTCGTGGATGCCGCCGTCAAGAATCTCCTGCGCAATGATCATGATCAGCCTGGAATGGCCGTCGTCACCGTTGTTATCGTGGCCACCCGGGCGCGTCAGCTTGACCAGTACCTGCATGACTTCGGACGGTTGATCTGTGCCGCCCAGCGGCTTGACGGAATAGGACACCGCAAACTCGCCGTCGACCATGTGCCGCGAAGGCACGAACATGCGCAGTTGCGTATCGACCTCATCCTTGAGGACGGTCTGGGTCAGCACGTTGTGCCCGGTGCCCCAAAATATTGTCAGCCTGTCGCCACTCGCCATATTTCCCCACGGCCCCGCCTCGCACCGCAGGCCGTGATACGGAAAGTTGTCCAACGCGGCGGCGATGTTGATACCCCAGACATCGGGATCCTTCGACACCGGGTCCTTGCTGCGACCAGGAATGCCGAGTTCTGCGAGTAGCAGGGGCTTTTGGGGGGTGGACATGGAAACGGCTCCGACGGGAAGTGACGGAACGAGTTAACGCGCACTGGCGTGATTGCACACCTGTCAGACTTGACAGGTGTGCGGTGATATCCGACGAGCGGTTGTCGTCGCGAACCGGCCCGCTCCCAGAGGAAATGCGCTCAAACTGTGGGAGCGAGCCTGCTCGCGAAGAGGCCGGCACGGGCATCGCATAACTCAGCCGGCCCGCATTACCCCGGCAATTCCAGATTATCCAGCACCCGATTCACCGCCAGTTCTCCGAGCATGATCAACTGCGCGATGCCCATCAGCGTCCGCCGCTGCGATGGTTTGACCAGCCCGGCGAATTCCTGGGCGATGGTTTTGGCCGAGGCGAGGGTTTCGCAGGCGTTGGCCAGCAGGTCTTCGTTTTTGGTGTCGGCGGTGACGCGTACATGGCGCGGGGGCTAAAGGGCGGTGGAGTGGAGCCGGGTGGGCAGAGGTAATGGTCGAGGGCGCGGTCGGCGGCTTGGTGGAGTTTTTTGGAATCGAGGGATTCGTAGGGGGAGGTGGGGTCGGTTTCGGGTGGGTTGGGTGTGGGTTTGATCATGGTAAAGCTCCTTGAGAGATGGAGCCGTCAGCCTTCGCTGCTAAACGAAGAGGGTGGCGGCTTTACGCGGGTTAGCAGACCAGGCTCAAGGATCCCGGCGCACCGAAGTGCCCCACGGAAAGCCGCCATAACGTGATGGCAGTACTCGCGTGCCTTGAAATTTGCCGAGCTGCTAAACCCGATCACTGAACATTCAGCGACCGCACCACAATAGAACCCGCCCCCAAGGCGCACAAGCCGGCGGATTCTGGCTTGGCTGTAGGCAATGGCGCAAGAATTTGTAGCCTGAAAGGCGTGTCTGAAGGTGTCTTTTAAACGCCTTCGTTTAAATCGAAGAGCTTCGCCGAACCCGATCGCCCGGCCAGCAGAAAAATCTCGGGCAAGCCTCGCTGTTTAAATCAGTGGTTAAATGAATCTGTCCACTTCTAGTATTCTCTAGTCCCCTTTTCTAAAAGTCGGGCGAAGATCAGGGGTAAAACGTGGTCTGTCCCGGGCAATGCGCTTTTTTTCTGTCAAAATAGCGCGCTATAAAAAACATAGTTATTCTTGTGGTTCTTTTGTCTGGTGATTTAGTTGTGCATTTTTATATTGTCAATTGTTATAGCTGCGAAAGAGTTTGCGCTTATTTCAAATCGTTTTATATCTAAACTGGAAAATTCCAAGTTTGTGCGGCCGTCCGGTATCACGCGGTTGCCTAGGTGAGTTTCTTGGGTGCTGTAAAAATCAATTTGTGCGTTGCCAGAGCGTGGGTTGGTAAAGTTTATGTACATCTGTAATTGTGAATAAGGTTTGCTGAGTGATACCTGGGCTTTAAACGGTGTTTGCATGATGTCTCCCTCCGAGTCAAAGCGAAGGGCTTTTTTGATTTTAGGATCTAGGGCGGTGTAAATGCGTGCGCTAGTAACGTAGGTTGGTTCGGACCACGTTAACTTGATAAGCGCAGTTGAATATGGAGTGTCTTGAGGAATGACTCCCTCTGCGCAAGTTTCAAAATCTTCAGTATCATAATTTACAATGTTAATTTCATATGGCTTCGAAGAACTCCCGGTACCATACAATGCTTTGGCTGTGAAACTGTGCGAAGTTAAGCTCAGGCCCGTCATCAACCGTTCCCAAGTTCCCGATGTAGCAGTGACTTCACCCTTGGGAAATGTATCGTCAAATATTTCGACTTTCTGACCTATGCTGGCGCTGCCTTTGAGTGTTAGAGATGTACTAAGAGTGTTTGTGTTCTTTGGCACCTCCACCCCTTTGTCGTCAAATACACTGTCCAGCGTCGGCGCTACCAGTGCGACCACAACTACATCGCGGGCATTTGAGAGTGTGCCGTCCTTGCGTCGGGCGCTCAGTTTGTAGGTGTTCTCGGTAACCAGTCCGGTCAGTTGGAAAGACCATTCCCCCTTTAAATCTACTTGAATTTCCGTATTCGGCATTAGTATGCCGTTATTGGCCAGATCAATCTTTGTGTCGGGCGTGGCTTTGCCACTCAGCGTGACGGCTGTTTCTACGGTAGAGCTGCCGTGAGGGATTTCTTCCCCGCTGGGTGAGCCTGTTACCGAGCCGAGGGTCGGCACAACGTTTTCGTAGGCCTTGATCCTGTAAGTCCGTAGGGCAAACGTCACGGCCTCTGTCTCGACTTGACTGCCGCCAAAGCCTGCCTTGAACTCCAATTTCAGGTCACTGCCATCTTCCAGGCTTTGCAAGTCGGGGAGTGGAAAGCCGTCGTGGGTGTGAAAACCCTGGTCGATCCACGTCGCATTGGTTTGCGAACCCGGCGGTTGCCAGAAGGTTTTCAAGTAGTCGCCCCCGCCTTTCAATGTCCCTTTCGCTTTCAGCCAGACATATTGTTTCAGCGCAATGTGCGGATAACTGTTCGCGCGAAGGGTGGCGTTGGTGGTCAATTGACTGACGTCCAACTCCGGCCCTTCGCCTTGTTCGGAGGCCTGCGTGATCAGCGGCCTGGGCAAATCGCTTTGCGCAATGGGCGACACCGCCAGCGCACGAATCCGCGACTCTTTCGGATCCTGGGTGCCGCGCGTTACCGTGTAATCCAGCGTGATGGACTTGGCGAGGTTGAAGGCGATCACCGAGACAGCCAGCGGTATTTCCTGCGGGCCGACGGTGGTGACGGGCCATGGCTCGGTGGTGTGCGAACCCGCAGCCGGCGTTCCGGGGGCGCCGGTCCAGCGGACGATAATCTTGTCGCCGACGAGCATGCCATCATAGTTGATCACCGAGGTCAGGGCGTTCTGGGCCTCCAGCGGGTCAAGGCTGGTGTCGTTCGGGGCTTGCTTGATTTTCGGCTCTTTCAGATCCAGCGCCACGCCGACACTGAACGCCAGCGTATCCGAATAACTCGTTCCACCCGCTGCGCGCTTGATGTCGTAGTACGCCTTCACCGTTCCTCCTTCGTTGCCCTTGATCAGTTCGGCCTTGATCGGGAACGCCACAGGCTGGCCGGCGGTGATGGAGCTCAGTTCGACCCGGTCGCTGTTTACGCCGGTAATGGAGCCTTCCCAGGCCCGCGTGACGATGTCGCCCTTCACGGTCTTGAGGTAGTTCACGGTCAGCGTGGTGCCGTTGGTATCGGATGGCAGGACGCCGCTGACCACGCCGTCGACTGCCGGCTCGGGCAATTCCTGGCGTGGTTCGCCGATCTGCAGGATATCGGCGTGGATCGATTCGCGGATCGCGTGGGTCTGGTTGAGTTTGCTCATGGTGCCGAGCACCGAGTCCTCGATCAGCAACTGGTAATACAGCTCCAGCTCTTTCCCAATGATCGGTGTCAGGTGCTGCTTGTCGACGATGATCTGCAGCGGAAGTTGGGCGTCCATATCGCCTTGGGTAATCGGTCGCAGGTTCAGGTTCGGCAGGTAGGGGGTCAGGTCGGGGCGAGTGCCGAGCCAAAACAGCTCGATCGCTTGGCCGACGGCGAAGTAGGGGCCGAAGGCAATTTCGATGGTGACCTGTTTCAGGTCCGGATCCAGCGGATCGATGGCGCCTTGTCTGGCCTCCAGTGCCACGGGAGCGGGGAGCCGGTGAATCTCGCCGATGGCGCTGATGAACTGGGTTTTGGCATCCCGTTGTGCGCTGCCGTCGGCCTTCTCCAGGCGATAAGACAGGGCGATCTGAGCCTGAGCCAGCTGGCGCAGCACGGCGTTGGACACGATGATCTCAGGAATGCTGGGCACGCTGATCAAGACTTTTCCCGGTAATTCAATGTTGATCGGCGGACCTTCTTTCGGGGTGCCTTTGATTCGGACAAAAATGGTGTCACCTACCTCGAAGTCTATCGGTTGTGGAGGGACTGGAGGGGGCGAAGGTGGGGGAGGGTTTACGGCCATAACTTGAACCGTACCGTCGGCGTCGCCCAGGTTGTCGACGTCCAGTACGTTGTTGATAGCCTCCTTGAGCAAAGGCGCGCCCAGCCGGGTTTTGTCAAGCGTCACGACTACCCGTTGCTCGACGCTCCAGCCGTCGGAGCGATTGTCGACCAGGTCATAAACTTCGAAGGCCACGGCCAGCCCTGCCTCGCCAGAGTCGCCGGCGTCTACGATGGTTTCCTTTGGAATGGTCACGATAACCGGCGTCTCACCGTCAGCCTGTTCCTGGGTCAGTGCAGGGCCAGAAAAGAACATTCCGCCCCAGCTGAACTGAGGCGTATCGCCAGCGGCGGCGAACGGATAAGGCGGCGAGCCATCAGCTTTTCCGAGAGTGATCGATACGCCAGCATCGACGTTACCCTGGTGGACACCGTCCTTCAAAATATCCTCGGGAATGCTCATCACCAGTCCCGGATGCCCCGGCCCCTCGCTATGGTCAGGACCACCGGGGAGGGTGAGTTTGACCAGCACCTGCATCACTTCCGAGGGTTCGGGCGTACCGCCGAGGCGGGTGACGGTGTAGGAGAGCGTGTGCATTCCTTCGGTAAGGTGTCTGGCCTCCACGAACATTTGCAGCTCGGTGCCGACCGCATCCTCATCAACGATTTCCAGCGCTATCTGCAGATCGGAGTCCCGCAAGATGCGCAACGAGTCGCGGTTACCCATCGTCCCCCAAGGCCCGGCCTGGCAGAGCAGGCCCTGACGAGGGAAGTTGAGCTTCGCCGCGGCGAGATTGATGCCCCACCTCAGGGGCGTCGACGACACTGGACCCGTACGGCCGGGGATTTTGAGTTCCTGTAGCAGCTGCGGAGCGTCGTTGATTGAGTCGTTGTCGGACATGCTGGCCACTCCGTGGACTTGAGCGATGGAGTGATTGAACGGCTAAAAGGGAGATTGCGCACCTGTCAGATCTGACAGGTGCGGGCGGAAATCCGACGGGTGGTGCACTTATCGAGCAGGCTCGCCTGCGAAGGCATGGGCGGTTGCAGCGACTTACTCGGCGCCTGTCCCGAGCAAGGTTGTGTAGCCTGAAAGGCGAGTCGGCAGGTGTCTTTGAACATCGGAGTTTAAGAGGAAAAAATTGGCGACCGTACGGCAGACGGTTTCTGCCGGGCAAGAGGCGTTGGTGGTGAGGCCGCTATCGCGAGCAGGCTCGCTACCAAAATTTCATCTCGCCAGATTCCGGATCAGCGGTTTAGAGTGACCAGCCATACCTTGATCACGGACCGATCCCATGGCAGACCCGACCCCCACCGTCCACCTCGAACGCTCCAGCGATTTCCACCTCGAAGGCATCACCGCGCTCTACAACGACCCCGCCGTCGCGCGGCAGGTGCTGCAGATGCCGTTTCAGTCGGTTGAGGTCTGGCGCCAGCGATTGCAGGCCGACAACGAGCGCGCACTGAAGCTGGTGGCGCTGCAACAGGGCGTGGTGATCGGCAATCTTGGCCTGGAGGCCTATTCAAGGATGCGCCGCGCCCACGCCGGCAGCATCGGCATGGCCGTCGCAGTGGCATGGCAGGGCAAGGGTGTCGGTTCGCAGCTGTTGGCGGCGGCGCTGGATGTTGCCGATAACTGGATGAATCTGCACCGCGTCGAACTGACCGTGTATGCCGACAACGAAGCGGCCATCGGTCTCTACCGCAAATTCGGTTTCGAGACCGAAGGCCTGTTCCGCGACTACGCCGTGCGCGATGGGCAATGGGTAGACACCCTGAGCATGGCCCGTTTGCGCAGTCGTTCGAAAGACTGACTCAGTCGCCCAAGGCGAACGCCACCGCCGACTGTGCATGCAGTTCGGTGGTGTCGAGCAGGGGCAGGGCGCTGTGTTCGGGTTTAATCAACAGGCCGATTTCCGTGCAACCGAGAATGATGGCCTGCGCACCGCGCTTGGTGAGGGATTCGATCACCCGCTGATAGATTTGCCGCGACTGTTCATTGATCACGCCAACACAGAGTTCGTCGTAGATGATCCGGTGCACATCCTTGCGCTCTGTTTCGTCCGGCACCAAAACGGTCAAGCCTTGGGCAATCAAACGCTGCTTGAGGAAGTCCTGTTCCATGGTGAACGCGGTGCCGAGCAGCCCGACCGTGCGCGCATCGATTTCGAGTGCAGCCTGTGCAGCCGGTTCGGCGATGTGCAGGAACGGAATGCTGATCGCCGCCTGAATCTGCTCGGCGACCTTGTGCATGGTGTTGGTACACAGCACCACGCATTCGGCGCCACCGGCTTCAAGCCTGCGCGCGGCATCCACCAGAATTGCTGCCGCATCGTCCCAGCGTCCGGCGTGCTGGGCCTGTTCGACCGGGCCGAAGTCGACGCTGTACATCAACAGCTGCGCAGAGCGCAAAGGGCCGAGACGATCACGGACTTGCTGATTGATGAGTCGATAATATTCGGCGCTGGATTCCCAGCTCATGCCGCCGATAAGGCCGATGGTGCGCATGCGGTGCTCCTGTGTTGATGGGGCTTTGCGGTGAGTGTCGTTTGGATCGGGAATTTGATCCATCAAAAATTTACGCCTGCCGTTGCCACGCATCTGCCATGCTCGGTGTCCGCAGCACTCTTCAAGGAACACCGCCATGAACGACGTACAGCAACTGGGCGAAATGCTTCGTCACTATGCCGAGAGCGAAGCGCACAAGAAGCAACTGTTCACTACGCAATCGGCCGCGTGGGCCACACGGATTGGTGCGTTGTTCGACCAGATCGAGCAATGGCTTGAGCCGGTCAAGGCGCCGAATCTGCTGGAGGTGAGCCGCGAGACCTACGTCGCGTCCGGGCCGAGCGTGCCAGTGGAGACCTCGACCTTCATGACAGAGAAGCTGAGCATCGTGATTGCCGGTAAGCCGGTGGAGTTCGTGCCGGATGTGATGGGCAGCGGCGGGCAGATTTCGCTGGCGGTGATGGGGCTCACGGCGGCGCGGTACGGGAGTATTTCGCTGGTCGGTTTGGCGGATGGCGCGTGGCAGTGGCGCAAGACCAATGGGCTCAAGGATCCGGATACGTTTGCCTTCGACGCCAATTTCCTTGCCCAGCAATTGCAGGGGTTGATTCCTCGGGATCGCGGTTAAGATCAAGAGCTTTACCCCCTCGCCCCCTCTCCCCCAAGGGGGCGAGGGGGAAAGGGGGCAGACCGAGTGCTGTTCAAAACCAGAGTTCGACGCGATATCCCAAGTCGATGTAACTCGAACAAACACCCGGGTCAGTCCCCTCTCCCTCTGGGAGAGGGCTAGGGTGAGGGCAGTCCACTGACACACCTCACATATCCGGATTCACCCACCCCGGCTTCACTTCCTCCGACGCCGCTTTCGCGAGCAGGCTCACTCCTACACGGATTGACGCGAATACCGGGGAAACCCTTAGGTTCGCTGCTAATGCGGCATTTCTCCTTGGGTCACTGATGGCCTTTTGGTAGAGTCGCCGTCGCCAGCGGGTTTTCGGCTGGACGATGGAACCGAAGAAGGGAGTCTTATCAGTGAGTCCGGGCAAAAAAATCCTCGGTCTCACGGCGTCGCTTTTGCTGCTGACGCTGTGGGCCAGTTACTTTTATGTATTCAAGGAAAACCGCAACGGCCAGCTCGGCAGTGTCGGCGAAAGCACCGCGTGGTGCGGCACACCTCCGACCAGCGAAGCGGCGTTGCTGGGCAAGGATCAACTGACCTTGCGCGTCACCAACAACCTGCGTGGCGAATTCATGGTCGGCGGTTCGGTGGTGGTCTCCGAACGCACCTTCAACCGCTACGACCTGGGCCGCAACGAACTGCGCCTGCGTCTGGAGCCGCTGCAATGGTCCTTCGGCGTCACGCCAATCTTCCTTGAGCAGGTCAAGGTGCAGCCGCTGAGCCGCAACCTCTCGTCCACCAACAAAAGCGCATTCGCCGAGCTTGAGCCACGGCCGATCGGCGTGCACGCCCAGACCGCCGCCTTCCCGTTCGACACCTATCGCTACGGTTACAAACCGGTGCTGTATTACCTCAAGGGCAGCGAGCGCGTCGACCTGCGCTTCAAGAACATCACCACCCTGATGGAGATGTCCAACACCTTCACGCCGATCCAGAAGTACAACCGCGCCGATTACATCAACGAAAAAAACTCGATGATCCGCGACGAGGATTACAAACCTTACGGGGCGCACGAATGCGCGTTCAGCGTCGAGCGCAAAGGTTCGTTCAAGGTCGTGGTGTTGTTGCTGCTGCTGGTGCTGTGCCTACCGCTGATGCTGGTGTTCTACCGCGATGAGCCGGGAATCGACTTTCTCGCGACGCTGGTGGGAATTGCGGTGGTGCGCACATTGCTGATCGGGCCGGTGGAGGATTTCCAGCTGTACAACATCGACTTTCTGTTCGGTGCGGCGATTTTGCTGGCAGGGACGGTGTCGCTGGTCAAAGCGATGCGCGCCAACAGCCGGCGGGAGATGGCGCTGCGCAGTGGAGAGACATCGTCCTGGTAATACCGGTTGGCGAGGCACTCGCGCTGTCGGATGTGAACTTTGTAATTGGCCATCGCATTTGCCGGGGTTTTGGCTATACCTGTATCTCCCCTATGCAAAATGTCTTGGCCTTCTCAAAGGAATTACAGCATGAAGCTAGCCGTCATGATGGGCACGCTGTGCATTGCCACCCTCGGCGTGGTGGGTTGCTCCAGCAAAACCGTCGAGCCTGACCAGTATTCCGGCTTTCTCAAGGATTACAGCCAACTGAAGGAGGCCAAGTCACCTTCAGGTGCCGAGGTGATGCGCTGGATGGACCCGAAACTCGACATCAACAAATTCACCAGCGTTTACGTGGAACCGAGCCAGCTGTATCCAAAGCCGCAAGCCACCGAGAAAATCCCCCAGCAGACGCTCAATGGCATCACGAGTTATTACGATCAGGCGCTCAAGCGCGAACTCGGCGAGTCGCTGCCGTTGGCCGCAGGCCCCGGGCCGGGTGTGATCGTGGTACGGCCGGCGATTACCGCGGTCAGCAGCAAGACCGAGGGGCTGCAAGTCTATGAGGTGATCCCGATTGCACTGGTGGCCGCAGCGGTGAGCACGGCCAGCGGTATCCGCGACCAGGAAACCACGCTGGCGACCGAGGCGGTGTTCATGGACGGCGCGACCAATCAGGTCATCGCGCAGGTGGTGCGCAAGGGCACCGGCAAACCGCTGGAAAACGCTTCCCAGGTGATGAAAGCCGATGACATGAAAGCGGTGATCGATGGCTGGGCGAGCGACCTGCACCAGTCGTATTTGAAACTGAAGTCGGAAGCCAAATGATGCCGCGGGGCTGATGGCCTCTTCGTGAGCAGGCTCACTCCCACAGGGATTGGTGCCGGGGTCGGGACTATCGGTACGACACCGGACAGTGTGGGAGCGAGCCTGCTCGCGAAGGAGGCTTGTCATGCATCAACCATTTCAGCTTTTTTTCGCCTGCTCGCGAATCCGATCTTCCTGCTCGTGCAACTCCGGCGTCAGTAACTCGCCAAAATCCTCAGCCGAAATATAAATCCGCTTTTCTGTAGGAGTGAGCCTGCTCGCGATAGCGTCGTGTCAGCCAATGTAGATGGCACTGATAGACCGCTATCGCGAGCAGGCTCACTCCTACAGGGGATCTCTAGCGGGTTGTATACAATCGTGTGGGCCAGCACCCAACAATTTCCAACAGGGCATAGGTCGTCAGCCGATTTCGTGGTTAACTTCCGCTTCTTGCACGCTTTCCAATCACCCATCAGAAGGACTCAAGTCATGGCTCAAGTCACCCTCAAAGGCAATCCGGTTCAAGTCAACGGCCAGTTGCCACAAGCCGGTTCCAAGGCGCCAGCCTTTTCCCTGGTAGCCGGCAATCTGTCCGACGTCACCCTGCAAGACTTCGCCGGCAAGCGCAAAATCCTCAACATCTTCCCAAGCGTCGACACCCCGACCTGCGCCACTTCCGTGCGCAAGTTCAACGCTCAGGCCAACGACATCAGCAACACCGTGGTGCTGTGCATTTCCGCTGACCTGCCGTTCGCCCAGGCACGCTTCTGCGGCGCCGAGGGTCTGGAAAACGTACAGAACCTGTCGACCCTGCGCGGCCGCGAGTTCATCGAAAACTACGGCGTCGCCATTGCTGACGGCCCGCTGAAAGGCCTGACCGCTCGCGCGGTTGTGGTGCTGGATGAAAACGACAACGTCCTGCACAGCGAGCTGGTCAAGGAAATCGCTGAAGAGCCTAACTACGAAGCGGCACTGTCCGTTCTCAAGTAAGGCTTTTACAATTGTTAACGGCCTGGCCCTGTCCAGGCCGTTTTCATTTGTGTATCAGGGTTTTGCCTTACACCTTGAAACGTAAGTGGAAGGTAAATTGCCGGTAAAGCTGCTTTGCTTAAATCCACTCAGTGCTTATCGTTCAGCCTCCCGTAATAGAAGCCCACGCGCCCAATGGTCAATAACTCCATGCAATCGTCCCCCCGCAAGTCCCGTCGCTGGCTGATCAGCCTGCTTGTCCTGTTGGTGATCGCCGTCCTGTGCTGGAAATTCTGGCCCGCCGGCTCTGCTGACAAGGCGGGCGGCGACAAGGCGACGGCCGGGCATACCGGGCGCTCGGGGATGGCGCGCCCAGGTTTCAGCGGGGGTACCGGGCCGATTCCAGTGCGCGTGGCGCCGGCGGTGAAAGGCGACTTTCCGCTGTATTACAAGGCGCTGGGCACGGTCACGGCGCTGAACACCATCAATGTTCGCAGCCGGGTGGGCGGTGAACTGGTCAAGATCCATTTCGAAGAAGGCCAGATGGTCAAGGCGGGCGACTTGCTGGCCGAGATCGATCCGCGTCCTTACCAGAACGCCTTGCTCCAGGCTGAAGGCACGCTGCTGCAGAACCAGGCCCAGCTGAAAAACGCTCAGGTCGACGTCGAGCGCTATCGCGGTCTGTATAAAGAAGACAGCATCGCCAAACAGACCCTCGACACCGCCGAAGCGCTGGTCGGCCAGTACCTGGGCACGGTCAAGACCAATCAGGCGGCGGTCAACGACGCCAAGCTCAATCTCGAATTCACCAAGATCCGCGCGCCGATTGCCGGCCGCGTCGGTCTGCGTCAGGTCGACGTCGGCAACCTCGTCGCGGCCAACGACACCACCTTCCTCGCAGTGATCACCCAGACGCAACCGATCAGCGTTGCCTTCACCTTGCCGGAAAACAGCCTCGACACCGTGCTGGCCCGTTACCGCAGCGGCGCCAGGCTGCCTGCCGAAGCCTGGGACCGTGGCGACACCAAGTTGCAGGCCACCGGCGTGCTGCAAAGCCTCGACAACCAGATCGACGTGGCTACCGGCACGCTCAAGTTCAAGGCCCGCTACGATAACCGCGACCAGTCGCTGTTTCCCAACCAGTTCGTCAACGTCCACCTGCTCGCTGACACGCTGAAAGGCGTGGTGCTGGCACCGTCGGCAGCGATTCAGTTCGGCACCAACGGCACCTTTGTCTATGCGCTGGACGGCGACAAGAAAGTCACCATTCGCCAACTGAAAATCGGTGCCAGCGACGGTGACAATACTGTGGTCACCGAAGGTCTCGCCGCTGGCGATCGCGTGGTGCTCGAAGGCACCGACCGCCTGAAGGAGGGCAGCGAAGTCGAAGTGGTCAATGACAGCAGCGAAGTGCCGACCTCGCCGACCGAACACCTGCAAGGCAAGTCCGCCGCCAATCCGGACGCGACCAGCGCTGACAAGGCCAAGAAGGGCGCATGAACATCTCGCGGCTGTTCATCCTCCGTCCGGTAGCCACCACCCTGAGCATGCTGGCCATTGTTCTGGCCGGCCTGATCGCTTATCGCCTGCTGCCGGTTTCGGCCTTGCCGCAGGTCGATTACCCAACCATCCGCGTCATGACCCTGTACCCGGGCGCCAGCCCTGACGTCATGACCAGCGCCGTCACCGCGCCGCTTGAACGCCAGTTCGGGCAAATGCCCGGTCTCACGCAAATGGCTTCGACCAGCTCCGGCGGCGCTTCGGTGCTGACCCTGCGTTTCAGCCTCGACATCAACATGGACGTCGCCGAACAGCAGGTGCAGGCCGCGATCAACGCTGCGACCAACCTGCTGCCGACCGACCTGCCGGCGCCGCCGGTGTACAACAAGGTCAACCCGGCGGACACCCCGGTGCTGACCCTGGCCATCACCTCGAAAACCATGTTGCTGCCCAAGCTCAACGATCTGGTCGATACGCGCATGGCGCAGAAAATCGCCCAGATCAGCGGCGTCGGCATGGTCAGCATTGCCGGCGGTCAGCGTCAGGCCGTGCGGATCAAGGTCAACCCCGAAGCGCTGGCGGCCAACAGCCTCAATCTGTCGGACGTGCGCACGCTGATCGGCGCTTCCAACGTCAACCAGCCGAAAGGCAACTTCGATGGCCCGACCCGGGTGTCGATGCTCGATGCCAACGACCAGCTGACCTCGCCCGAGGACTACGCCAACCTGATCCTGACCTACAAAAACGGCGCGCCGTTGCGGCTCAAGGACGTCGCGGAAATCGTCGATGGTGCTGAAAACGAACGTCTCGCCGCGTGGGCCAACCAGAATCAGGCGGTGCTGCTGAACATCCAGCGTCAGCCCGGTGCCAACGTCATCGAAGTGGTCGACCGCATCAAGGCCTTGCTGCCGAGCATCACCGACAACCTGCCGGCCGGCCTCGATGTCACTGTGCTGACGGATCGCACCCAGACCATCCGCGCCTCGGTCACCGATGTGCAACACGAACTGCTGATCGCCATCGCGCTGGTGGTCATGGTCACGTTCCTGTTTCTGCGCCGCGCCAGTGCGACGATCATCCCGTCAGTGGCCGTGCCGCTGTCGCTGATCGGCACCTTCGGCGTGATGTACCTCGCCGGGTTCTCGGTGAACAACCTGACCCTGATGGCGCTGACCATTGCCACCGGTTTCGTGGTCGACGACGCCATCGTCATGCTCGAGAATATTTCGCGCTTCATCGAGGAGGGCGACAGTCCGATGCAGGCCGCGCTCAAGGGCGCGAAACAGATCGGTTTCACTCTGATTTCCCTGACCCTGTCGCTGATCGCCGTACTGATTCCGCTGCTGTTCATGGCCGACGTGGTGGGGCGCCTGTTCCGCGAATTCGCCATCACCCTGGCCGTGGCGATCCTGATCTCCCTGGTCGTGTCGCTGACCCTGACGCCGATGATGTGCGCGCGCCTGCTCAAGCGTGAACCGCAAGAACACGAGCAGGGCCGGTTCTATCGTGCCAGCGGTGCGTTCATCGACTGGATGATCAACGAATACGGACGGATGCTGCGCTGGGTGCTCAAGCATCAGCCGCTGACCTTGCTGGTCGCGATCGGCACACTGGCGTTGACCGTGTTTCTTTATGTGATCGTGCCGAAGGGCTTTTTTCCGGTGCAGGACACCGGGGTGATTCAGGGCATTTCCGAAGCACCGCAGTCGATATCCTTCGCGGCGATGGGCGAGCGCCAGCAGCAACTGGCGAAGATCATTCTCGAAGATCCTGCGGTGCAGAGTCTGTCGTCCTACATTGGTGTCGACGGCGACAACGCTACGCTCAATAGCGGCCGTTTGCTGATCAACCTCAAGCCCCATAGCGAACGTGATCTGAGCGCCGGTGAAGTGATCACGCGCCTGCAACCGCAACTGGACAAACTGGTCGGCATTCGGCTGTTCATGCAGCCGGTACAGGACCTGACCATCGAGGATCGGGTCAGCCGCACCCAGTACCAGTTCAGCATGTCGTCGCCGGATTCCGAACTGCTCAGCCAGTGGAGCGGTCGTCTGGTCGAGGCGTTGGCGCAGCGGCCGGAGTTGACCGACGTTGCCAGTGATCTGCAGGACAAAGGCTTGCAGGTCTATCTGGTGATCGACCGCGACGCCGCTTCGCGCCTTGGCGTGTCGGTGGCGAACATCACCGATGCGCTGTACGACGCGTTTGGCCAACGACAGATTTCGACCATTTACACTCAGGCCAGCCAGTACCGCGTGGTGCTGCAAGCCCAGGCGGGGGAGAAGATCGGCCCGCAGGCGCTGGATCAGATTCACGTCAAGACCACCGATGGCGCGCAGGTACGCCTGTCGAGTCTGGCGCACGTCGAAGAGCGTCAGGCGCAATTGGCGATCACTCACATCGGCCAGTTCCCGGCGGTGATGATGTCGTTCAACCTCGCACCCGGCGTGGCGTTGGGGCATGCCGTAGACATCATCGAGCAGGTGCAGCAGGACATCGGCATGCCGGTCGGCGTGCAGACTCAGTTTCAGGGCGCGGCGCAGGCGTTCCAGGCGTCGCTGTCGAGCACCTTGCTGCTGATTCTGGCGGCGGTGGTGACCATGTACATCGTGCTTGGCGTGCTCTACGAGAGCTATATCCATCCGATCACCATTCTCTCGACCTTGCCGTCCGCCGCGGTGGGTGCCTTGCTGGCGTTGCTGCTCAGCGGCAACGATCTGGGGATGATCGCGATCATCGGCATCATCCTGCTGATCGGTATCGTCAAGAAGAACGCGATCATGATGATCGACTTCGCCCTCGACGCCGAACGTACCCAGGGCATGGCCCCGGCGGAGGCGATCTATCAAGCGGCGCTGCTGCGCTTCCGGCCAATCCTGATGACCACACTGGCGGCGTTGTTTGGCGCGGTGCCACTGATGCTGGCCACCGGTTCCGGGGCTGAGTTGCGTCAGCCGTTGGGTCTGGTGATGGTTGGCGGTTTGCTGGTGAGCCAGGTGTTGACGCTGTTCACCACGCCAGTGATCTACCTGTACTTCGACCGCCTCGGAAGGCGCTTTGGCAAGGCCAAGGCTGATGGTGAAGAGGTCGCGGTATGACTGGCGGAACGCAAAACTTGTGTAGGAGTGAGCCTGCTCGCGATGAGGCCGGCACCTGCACCATCACGGTAGACAGACACACCGCTATCGCGAGCAGGCTCACTCCTACAGGGGATTCGCGTGAAGTTGGGGATCGCGTTCGATGAATCTTTCAGGCCCTTTCATCAAACGCCCCGTGGCAACCATGCTGCTCTCCCTGGCAATCATGTTGCTCGGCGGTGTCAGTTTCGGTCTCTTGCCGGTATCGCCTTTGCCGCAGATGGATTTCCCGGTGATCGTCGTTCAGGCCAGTCTGCCGGGCGCCAGTCCCGAGGTGATGGCTTCGACGGTGGCGACGCCGCTGGAGCGGTCGTTCGGTGCGATTGCCGGCGTCAACACCATGAGTAGCCGCTCCAGTCAGGGTTCGACGCGGGTCATTCTGCAATTCGACCTCGACCGCGACATCAATGGCGCGGCGCGGGAAGTGCAGGCGGCGATCAATGCCTCGCGCAATCTGCTGCCAAGCGGGATGCGCAGCATGCCGACCTATAAAAAGGTCAACCCGTCGCAGGCGCCAATCATGGTGCTGTCGCTGACTTCGGATGTGCTGGAAAAGGGCCAGCTCTACGACCTGGCCTCGACCATTCTTTCGCAAAGCCTTTCACAGGTGCAGGGTGTCGGTGAAGTGCAGATCGGCGGCAGTTCGCTGCCGGCGGTGCGCATCGAACTTGAGCCGCAGGCGCTGAACCAGTACGGCGTGGCCCTCGACGATGTGCGCAAGACCATCGCTGACGCCAACGTGCGCCGGCCCAAGGGCTCGGTCGAGGACGGTCAGCGTTTGTGGCAGATCCAGGCCAACGACCAGTTGGAGAAAGCCAAGGATTACGAGTCGCTGATCATTCACTACGCCGACGGCGCCGCGCTGCGTCTCAAGGACGTGGCGAAAGTCAGCGATGGCGTCGAAGACCGTTACAACAGCGGTTTCTTCAACGATGACGCGGCGGTTTTGTTGGTGATCAACCGTCAGGCCGGCGCCAACATCATCGAGACGGTCAACGAGATCAAGGCGCAATTGCCCGCCCTGCAAGCGGTGCTGCCGGCCAGCGTCAAACTCAATCTGGCCATGGATCGCTCGCCGGTGATCAAGGCCACGCTGCACGAAGCCGAGATGACCTTGCTGATCGCCGTCGCCCTGGTGGTGTTGGTGGTGTACCTGTTTCTCGGTAACTTCCGCGCCTCGCTGATCCCGACCCTGGCGGTGCCGGTGTCACTGGTCGGCACGTTTGCAGTGATGTACCTCTACGGTTTCTCGCTGAACAACCTGTCGCTGATGGCCCTGATTCTGGCCACCGGTCTGGTGGTGGACGACGCCATTGTGGTGCTGGAAAACATTTCCCGGCACATCGACGAAGGCGTGAAACCGATGCAGGCCGCGTATCTCGGCGCCAAGGAAGTCGGCTTCACCCTGTTGTCGATGAACGTCTCGCTGGTGGCGGTGTTTCTGTCGATCCTGTTCATGGGCGGGCTGGTCGAAAGCCTGTTTCGCGAATTCTCCATCACCCTGGCGGCGGCAATTGTGGTGTCGCTGGTGGTTTCCCTCACACTGACTCCGATGCTCTGCGCGCGCTGGCTCAAGCCACACACGCCAGGGCAGGAAAACCGTCTGCAACGCTGGAGTCAGAAGACCAACGACTGGATGGTCGGCAAATACGCCACCAGCCTCGACTGGGTGTTGCGTCATCGGCGTCTGACCTTGCTCAGCCTGCTGCTCACCGTTGGCGTCAACGTTGCGCTTTATATCGTGGTGCCGAAAACCTTTCTGCCGCAGCAGGACACCGGCCAGTTGATCGGATTTGTGCGCGGCGACGACGGTTTGTCGTTCAACGTCATGCAGCCAAAAATGGAAACCTTCCGCCGCGCCGTGCTCAAGGATGAAGCGGTGGAAAGCGTGGCCGGGTTCATTGGCGGCAACAACGGCACCAACAACGCTTTCATGATCGTGCGCCTGAAACCGATCAAGGAGCGCCAGCTGTCGGCGCAGAAAGTCATCGAGCGTCTGCGCAAGGAAATGCCCAAGGTGCCCGGGGCGCAGTTGATGCTGATGGCCGACCAGGACCTGCAATTTGGCGGCGGCCGCGAGCAGACCAGTTCGCAGTACACCTATATCCTGCAAAGCGGCGACCTCGCCGAGCTGCGCAAGTGGTTTCCGAAAGTAGTCACCGCGTTGCGAGCCTTGCCCGAGCTGACCGCCATCGATGCCCGCGAAGGTGCCGGGGCGCAGCAGGTGACGTTGATTGTTGACCGGGATCAGGCCAAACGCCTCGGGGTCGATATGAACATGGTCACCGCCGTGCTCAACAACGCCTACAGCCAGCGGCAGATTTCGACGATCTACGACAGCCTCAACCAGTATCAGGTGGTGATGGAGGTCAACCCGAAATACGCCCAGGATCCGGTGACACTCAAGCAGGTCGAGGTGATTACCGCTGACGGCGCGCGGGTGCCGCTGTCGACGTTCGCCCATTACGAAAACAGTCTGGAAAACGACCGGGTCAGCCACGAAGGCCAGTTTGCTTCCGAGAGCATTTCCTTTGATATGGCCGAAGGCGTGACCGTGGAGCAGGGCAGTGCTGCCATCGAACGTGCGATCGCCAAAGTCGGCCTGCCGGAAGATGTCATCGCGAAAATGGCCGGCACCGCTGATGCCTTTGCGGCCACACAGAAGAGCCAGCCGTTCATGATCCTTGGTGCGTTGCTGGCGGTGTATCTGGTGCTCGGTGTGCTGTATGAAAGTTACATTCATCCGCTGACCATTCTCTCGACCTTGCCCTCGGCCGGCGTCGGCGCGTTGCTGTCTATCTATGCACTCGGTGGCGAGTTCAGCCTGATTTCCCTGCTGGGAATATTCCTGCTGATCGGCGTGGTGAAGAAAAACGCCATTCTGATGATCGACCTCGCGCTGCAACTGGAGCGGCATCAGGGCCTGTCGCCCCTGGATTCGATTCGCAGCGCCTGCCTGCAACGCCTGCGGCCGATCCTGATGACTACGCTGGCGGCGATCCTCGGCGCCTTGCCGCTGCTGCTCGGCCGCGCCGAGGGGGCGGAAATGCGCCAGCCGCTGGGCCTGACCATCATTGGCGGCCTGGTGTTCAGCCAGGTCCTGACCCTTTACACCACCCCGGTGGTTTACCTCTATCTCGACAAGCTGCGCCATCGCTTCAACAAATGGCGTGGCGTGCGCACTGATGCCGCTCTGGAAACTCCGCTATGACTGACCGTTCGCTTATCCAATTGGCCACCGCACGCGGCTCGCGCCTGTTGAGCCTGTCGTTGTGCGTGGCGCTGCTCAGCGCTTGCGCCGTCGGCCCGGACTACCAGCGTCCGCAAACCGCCGAAATCGCTCAGTTCAAGGAAGCCGAAGGCTGGCGTCAGGCCAACCCGAGCGACTCGCTGGCTCGCGGTGCCTGGTGGGAGTTGTACGGCGATCAGCAGCTCAACGCCTTGATCGAGAAACTCAACAGCGCCAACCAGACCGTCGCCCAGTCCGAAGCGCAGTTCCGTCAGGCGCAGGCTCTGGTGCGCAGTGCGCGCGGGGCGTTTTACCCGAGCGTCGACCTGAGTCTGGGCAAGAACCGTTCGAGTCAGGGCACCGGCAGCAGCAGTTCGAGCCTGAGCAGTTCCTCAAGCGGTATTCGTGACACTTATAACGCGCAACTGGGCGTCAGTTGGGAAGCCGACGTGTGGGGCAAGCTGCGCCGTGGGCTGGAGGCCGATGAGGCCAATGCCCAGGCGAGTTTTGCCGATCTGGCGGCGATGCGTCTGAGCCAGCAATCGGAACTGGTGCAGAATTACCTGCAACTGCGGGTCATCGATCAGCAGAAGCGCCTGCTCGAGGCCACCGTGGCCGCGTACGAACGCTCGCTGAAAATGACCCAGAACCAGTATCGCGCCGGGGTTTCCGGGCGCGATGCGGTGGCGCAGGCGCAAACCCAGTTGAAAAGCACCCAGGCTGATCTGGTCGATCTGATCTGGCAGCGCGCACAGTTTGAAAACGCCATCGCGGTGCTCACCGGCGAAGCGCCAGCGAACTTCAGCATCGCCGAAAGCCAGAGCATCCCGAACCTGCCGCAAGTACCGCTGAGCCTGCCTTCGCAGCTGCTGGAACGCCGTCCCGACATCGCTGCGGCCGAGCGCTCGGTGATCGCCGCCAACGCCAACGTCGGCGTGGCGAAAGCTGCGTATTACCCGGACCTGACCCTGAGTCTGAGCGGCGGCTACAGCAGCAGCACGTCGAAAAACCTGATCAGCCTGCCGAACCGTTTCTGGTCGGTCGGCCCGCAGCTGTCGTTGCCGTTGTTCGACGGCGGCATTCGTTCCGCCGAGGTCGACCGCAGCGAAGCGGCCTATGACGAAACGGTCGCCCGCTACCGCCAGACCGTGCTCGACGGCTTCCGAGAGGTGGAAAACTACCTGGTCCAGCTCAAGGTGTATGAAGACGAAGCAGCGGTGCGCCAGGAAGCACTGGACGCCGCGCGCGATTCCCTGCGCCTCACCGAAAACCAGTACAAGGCCGGCCTGATCGCCTATATCGACGTGGTGGTGGTGCAGGCCACGGCGCTGAGCAACGAACGCAGTGTGCTGAATATCCTGCAGAACCGACTGATCGCCAGCGTGCAACTGATTGCCGCTCTCGGCGGCGGTTGGGACGGCCAACTCGACGTCAGCGACAACCGCTGAACGTGTAGGAGGGAGCCTGCTCGCGAAAGCGGTGGGTCAGTCGAGTGAGATGTTGGATGTGCTGACGTCATCGCGAGCAGGCTCGCTCCTACAGGGGATCTGTGCCTGGCGCGGGATTACCGGTAACACAGGCCAATGTAGGAGTGAGCCTGCTCGCGATAGCGGTAAGTCAGCCAGCACATCATTGACTGACCCACCGGCTTCGCGAGCAGGCTCGCTCCCACAGGGGTGAGCTTAAAGCCCACCCCAGAGCCTTGTAGGCCGATCGAACAAGCGTTTCATCGGCTTGATGGCAATTTGGTTACTTTGTCAGTGCGTTCTTCTGCGCAATCAGTACAATCGCCGCATTTGCCCGACCGAGAATGGAAGCAGTACGGTTTCGGCTCGTTACGAGAACGTCCATGCTCATCGGCAGTTACTCCTTCACTCTGGTTCTCATCTCGTTGTGCGTGGCCATTCTGGCTTCCTACACGGCGCTCGATCTCACCGGGCGCATCGCCACGGCGAAAGGCCGGGCCGTGCATTTCTGGACGGCGGGCGGGGCGTTGGCGATGGGCGTTGGCGTGTGGTCGATGCATTTCATCGGCATGCTCGCCTTCAAATTACCGATCGACCTGGGCTATGACTTCGCCCTGACCGCGTTGTCGTTATTGATTGCGGTGCTCTCTTGCGGCTTTGCCTTATGGCTGGTCAGCCAGCCGAAGCTGCCACTGGCGCAACTGGCTTTCGGCGCCTTGATCATGGGGGCGGGCATCAGCGCCATGCATTACACCGGCATGGCCGCGCTGCGCATGGCCCCGGGCATCGATTACGACCCGACGTTGTTCAGTGCCTCTTTGCTGATTGCCGTCGGCGCTTCGGCAGCGGCGTTGTGGATTGCCTTTCGGTTGCGTCAGCAGTCGCCCTATGTGCGACTGATTCGCGCCGGCGCGGCGGTGATCATGGGTGTGGCGATTGTCGGCATGCATTACACCGGCATGGCGGCGGCGCAATTTCCCGATGGCAGTTTCTGCGGCGCGACGCTCAATGGTTTGAAGGGCAACGGTCTCGACAGTCTGGTGGTGGTCACTACGCTGGCGGTGCTGTCGATTGCCTTGCTGACCTCGATTCTCGACGCCCGTCTCGAAGCGCGCACCGCTGATCTGGCGCACTCCCTGACCGTAGCCAACCGCGAACTCACCCAATTGGCCTTGCACGATCCGCTCACCGGCCTGCCGAACCGCATGCTGCTCGATGACCGGATCAATCAGGCGATCAGAAAAGTCGAGGAACAAGGCGGCTGCTTCGCCTTGATGTTCATTGATCTCGACGGCTTCAAACCGGTCAACGACGCGTTCGGCCATCACATGGGCGACCAGTTGCTGCGCGAAGTCGGCGTGCGCCTGCGTGAAGACTTGCGCAGCCAGGACACTTTGGCGCGGATCGGTGGCGATGAATTTGTCCTGCTCGTGCGGCTGAGCGAGCGCAACGATGCTCTGGGTCTGGCCGCACGCCAGGTGGGCCTGATCGGCCGCACGTTCCGCGTTGCCGAACATGACCTGCAGATTTCCGCCAGTGTCGGCATTGCTTTGTATCCGGGCAACGGTGACAACGCTCAAGAGTTGCTGATGAACGCCGACGCGGCGATGTACCACGCCAAGGGCGGCGGCAAGAACGGCTACAGCTTCTTCGATGCGTCGATGAACACCAACGCGCGCAAACAATTGCAACTGTTGCAGGACCTGCGCGCGGCCATCGAGCACAACCAGTTCTGCCTGCATTACCAGCCGAAATTCGACGCCGCCAACGGTCGCCCGGTCGGTGCCGAAGCGCTGCTGCGCTGGGCGCATCCACTGCATGGCATGTTGATGCCGGACAAGTTCATCGATCTGGCGGAGAAAACCGGGCTGATCATCCCGATGGGCGAATGGGTGCTCAACGAAGCCTGCCGACAGATGCGCGAGTGGTACGTGCTCGGTTACACCGACTGGCGCATTGCCGTGAACCTCTCGGCATTGCAGTTCTGCCATGCCGGGCTGGTGCAAAGTGTGGCCAAAGCCTTGGCGACCCACCATTTGCCGGCTAACAGCCTGACCCTGGAAATCACTGAAACCACCGCCATGAGCGACGCTGACGCGAGCATGACCGTGCTGCAAGAGCTGTCGGACATGGGCGTCGACCTGTCGATCGACGACTTCGGCACCGGTTATTCCAGCCTTATGTACCTCAAACGCCTGCCAGCCAATGAGTTGAAGATCGACCGTGGTTTCGTCCGGGATCTGGAGCACGACAGCGATGACGCTGCGATCGTTTCGGCGATCGTCGCGCTGGGACAGGCCTTGGACTTGCGGATTGTCGCCGAGGGCGTCGAGACCGGCGCGCAGCAGGATTTCCTGACCAAATTGGGCTGTGATTCGCTGCAGGGCTATCTGCTCGGCCACCCGATGCCGGCGGAGCGCTTCATGCAGGACGTCGTGCGCGGGCAAAGGCTGGCGGTGGTCTGAGACCACAGACAGATCTGCCGACAAGACTGTTTGTGGCGGGGGAGCTTGCTCCCGCTGGGTGCGTAGCGCCCTCAGAATTTTGTGAGCGCTGCGCACTCAAGCGGGAGCAAGCTCCCTCGCCACAATGTCGTGAACCTGCAGACGGGATCAAGATTCGGTCCATTGGCACAGCCCATGCAAAACCCGTCATTCGCAGTTATTCTTGGCCTCGACTGTTACGTGTGCACGTGGGAGAAGGCCAGCATGGATAAAGTCATTGTCATCACCGGTGGCGGGCGCGGAATCGGCGCTGCCACGGCTTTGTTGGCAGCCGCACAGGGCTACCGGATCTGCATCAACTATCAGTCGGATGAACAGGCCGCACACAGCGTGCTCGAGCAGGTTCGAGCCTTGGGTGCCCAGGCCATTGCGGTTCGCGCCGATGTCAGTATCGAAGACGAAGTGATCGCGATGTTTCAGCGCGTCGACAGTGAGCTGGGCCGGGTCACCGCACTGGTCAACAACGCCGGCACCGTGGGCCAGAAGTCGCGGGTCGACGAAATGTCCGAATTCCGCATCCTCAAAATCATGAAAACCAACGTCCTGGCGCCGATCCTCTGCGCCAAACACGCGATCCTGCGCATGTCGCCCAAACATGGCGGGCAGGGCGGGAGTATCGTCAACGTCTCCTCAGTCGCCGCACGGCTCGGTTCGCCGAACGAGTACGTCGATTACGCCGCGTCCAAAGGTGCGCTGGACACGTTCACGGTGGGTCTGTCCAAGGAAGTCGCCGGCGAGGGGATTCGCGTTAATGCCGTGCGTCCGGGCTACATCTATACCGACTTCCATGCCTTGAGCGGCGATCCGGATCGGGTCAGCAAGCTTGAGTCGGCGATTCCCATGGCCCGGGGCGGGCGGCCGGATGAAGTGGCCGAGGCGATTGTCTGGTTGCTGTCGGACAAGGCTTCGTATGCGACCGGGACGTTTGTTGATTTGGGGGGTGGGCGCTAGGGCTTTGGGTTTGTGTTGTCTGGTTTGGCGCCATCGCGAGCAGGCTCACTCCTACAAGGGAATCGCATTTCAAATGTAGGAGTGAGCCTGCTCGCGATAGCGATGGCCCGGCCAACACATAATCATCAAAACGACCGCACAATCCGCCCCAACGTCTCCATGGCCTTCTCCGATTCCTCGGTCCACGGGCTGCCGTAGTTCAAGCGAATACAATTCCTGAAGCGCTGGGTCGGCGAGAAAATCGGCCCCGGCGCGATGCTGATGCCTTGTGCCAACGCCATTTGAAACAATTTCAGCGAATCCATCTGCTCCGGTAATTCCAGCCACAGAAAATAGCCGCCCGCCGGTTGGCTGACACGGGTCTGCGCCGGGAAGTAACGGGCAATCGCTGCGAGCATCGCGCGCTGCTGTTCTTCCAGGGCATAACGCAGCTTGCGCAGGTGCCGATCGTAGCCGCCGTGTTGCAGATAGTCGGCGATCGCCGCTTGCGCCGGCATCGACGCGCACAGCGAGGTCATCAACTTCAGCCGTTCGACTTTCTGCGCATAACGCCCGGCGGCGACCCAGCCAACGCGATAGCCGGGGGCGAGGCTCTTGGCGAACGAGCCGCAATGCATGACCAGTCCTTCGGTGTCGAAGGCCTTGGCCGGTTTCGGCGCCTGCTGACCGTAATAGAGTTCGGCGTAGACATCGTCCTCGATCAACGGCACCTGATGCTGACGCAGCAGTTCGACCAGTTCCTGTTTTTTCGCCTCGGGCATGCTCGCGCCCATCGGATTCTGGAAACTGGTCATGCACCAGCAGGCCTTGATCGGATGACGTTCCAGGGTTTGCGCGAGCACGCCAAGGTCGATGCCGTCACGCGGGTGCACGGGGATTTCCACCGCTTTGAGCTTCAGACGCTCGAGCACTTGCAGGCTGGCGTAGAACGCCGGGGCCTCGATGGCCACCAGATCACCGGGTTCGGTCACCGCTTGCAGGCACAGGTTCAGCGCTTCGAGCGCGCCGTTGGTGATGAGCAATTCTTCCATCGGCAGCATCAGCCCGCCGACCATGTAGCGCAGGGCAATCTGCCGGCGCAGTTGCGGGTTGCCCGGCGACATATCGGTGACGACCATGCGCGGATCCATCTCCCGCGCGGCGCTCGCCAGGGAGCGCGACAGACGCTGCAGCGGGAACAGGGTCGGACTGGGGAATGCCGAGCCGAACGGCACGGTATTCGGGTCCTTGATCGAGTCGAGTACCGAGAACACCAGTTCGCTGACGTCGACTTCGGTGGATTCGTTGACCTGGCTGCTGATGACCGGCTCGGAGAACGTGTTCGGCGTATGGGCGTTGACGAAGTACCCGGAACGCGGCCGGGCGCGGATCAGGCCGCGGCGTTCGAGCAGGTAATAGGCCTGGAACACCGTCGACGGGCTGACCCCGTAAGTCTGGCTGGCATAGCGCACCGACGGTACGCGCTGGCCGGGACCGAGCACGCCGGAGCGAATCAGTTCAGCGATGTCATCGGCGAATTTTTCGTAGCGTTTCATCGGTGGGCCTTGGTGGACTTCATTTTGTGGGGTGTCAGGGAAAGAGCCCTCACCCTAGCCCTCTCCCAGAGGGAGAGGGGACTGATTGGGGGATGCTGATGAAATACGCCGAGACCTGACAGTGCTTTGCCGAATCCATAATCGACTCGGTCTTTCAGGTCGATGCATAGCGACAGACACTTAGGTCGGCTCCCTCTCCCTCCGGGAGAGGGCTGGGGTGAGGGCAGCAATGCCGGCTCCTCAACGATTCATCGGCGCCACAAACCGGCTCTTCGCCACGCTGTAAACCTGCGGCTGGTCACTGTCTTCAATCCTGAAACTCAACGTCTGCGAACTACTGGACGGGCGCTCTGAAGTCATCGCCACCGACACCGGCACATCGACAATCTCTCCCGGCGCCAGGCTCAGTTGCGTTTTGCCCTGCAATTCAAACCCATCGCTATCCACCAGACTCAACCGGTACTCCTGGCGCTGCTGAGTCTTGTTGATCACCTTGAGCGAGTAGATATTCTCGATCTGCCCCTGAGCATTCTCACGAAACAACCCGCGATCCTTGGTCACGTCCAGTGACACCATCGGACGCTCGATCAAGGCCAGCACCAACGCTCCAATCATCACCACCAGCACCGCCGTGTAGCCAATCAGACGCGGACGCAGCAGATGGGTCTTGCCGCCCTGCAGTTCGCGCTCGGAACTGTAGCGGATCAAGCCGCGCGGGTAATGCATTTTGTCCATGATCGAGTCGCAGGCATCGATGCACGCCGCGCAGCCGATGCATTCCATTTGCAAACCGTCGCGGATGTCGATGCCGGTAGGGCAGACCTGCACGCACAACTGGCAGTCGATGCAGTCGCCCAGGCCTGCTTCCACCGGGCGCACGTCACGCTTGCGCGGGCCACGGTTTTCGCCACGGGCGGCGTCGTAGGCAATGGTCAGCGTGTCCTTGTCGAACATCACACTCTGGAATCGCGCATACGGACACATGTGCATGCACACCGCTTCGCGCAGCCAACCGGCGTTGATGTAGGTGGCGGCAGCGAAAAACAGCACCCAGAACAGGCTGACGCCACCGATTTGCAGGGTCAGCAGTTCTTCGGCCAATGGCCGGATAGGAGTGAAGTAACCCACGAAGGTCAGGCCGGTCATCACGCTGATTGCCAGCCACAGCGTGTGCTTGGCCGCGCGGCGCGCCAGTTTGTTGAGACCCCACGGCGCGGCTTGCAGTTTGATCCGCTGGTTGCGCTCGCCTTCGGTGATCTTCTCGCACCACATGAAGATCCAGGTCCACGAACTCTGCGGGCAGGTGTAACCGCACCATACCCGCCCGGCGAACACGGTAATCGCGAACAGACCGAACGCGGCGATGATCAGCAGCGCCGAAAGCAGAATGAAATCCTGCGGCCAGAATGTCGCGCCGAAGATGTGGAATTTGCTTTCCGACAAATCCCACAGCACCGCCTGGCGGCCGCCCCAGTTGAGCCAGACAGTGCCGAAGAACAACGCAAACAGAAACCCGGCGCCGCTGATGCGCAAGTTGCGGAACAGACCGGTGAAACTGCGGGTGTGGATCTGCTTGTCGCTGGATTGGGCAATTGCCCTCAGCGGGCGCGCGGGGACGTTTTTTATCGTCGGCGATGCTTCTACGGTTCGGACGGGGATTTGCTCGCTCATGGTCGTTCGCTCATCAGCCTCCATCAGGCCGATGCACTATGGGCGCCGATCTGTTCGCAGAACAGATTCAGGTCTGGCAATAAAAAGCGGATCAGATGAGTTTTGGTACAAGGCCTGCGACAACTTGAAGCATCAGGCCGGGCGCGGCGCAAACGCCTGACGCAGGCATTTGCGCCGAGTATTGAGCGAGATCAGTCAAACCACCGAATCAGTGTCATCAGCCTTCAGGTGTTTGCGCCCGTCCTTGGCCCCGGCGACGGTCAAGGCGTCAGCCTCGGCTTCAGTGATGTAGGTGCGTTTACCCTCGATGTCCACGTACGACATGGCTTTTTCGCTATCGGTCATGACTTCGAGGGTGTCGCAGATGCGGATTTCCTCGCCGTGTTCGACGGTGAAAAAACACACTTTCTGCTCAGGGTTGGATTCATCGATTCGCACGGGCATGTCGGCAGTCCTTTTTTGCAGGGAGGTCTGCACATTAGGACGCGCAGCGTGCCGATCGTTCTGCGCAACCGATTAATGGTCGCCGTTGTCCATCGCTTATCGAACCAATAACAAGGGAAGCACGATGGAAGACTGGTGGGATGAAGTGTGGGCAACGATGCAAGCCGAATTTGCCGACATCGGTGATGCCTCGCAATTGACGCGGATCACCGTACGTCTGGTGATGGCGGCATTACTCGGTGGGATTCTCGGATTTGAGCGTGAACATAAAGGCAAGGCCGCCGGGGTGCGCACGCACATGCTGGTGGCCTTGGGGGCAGCGCTGTTTGTTCTGGTGCCGCAGACCTCGGGCGCGGAATCCGATGCGATGAGTCGCGTGTTGCAGGGTGTGATTGCCGGGATCGGCTTCCTCGGCGCCGGCACGATTCTGAAAAATCAGCAGGGCGATGAAGCTCATGTCAAAGGCCTGACCACAGCTGCCGGTTTATGGATGACGGCGGCGATCGGCGTGGCGGCGGGGCTGGGCAAGGAAGCGACGGCATTGCTCAGCACCATCCTGGCGCTGGCGATCTTCAATGTGATGCCGCACGTGGTGAGAGTGTTCGAAAAGGATGTCGACAAGAACGACCACCTCTAGCCAATCGCTCGGTCCCGTGTAGGAGCTGCCGAAGGCGGCGATCTTTTGATTTGCAGCGCGGCAAAAATAGATCGCAGCCTTCGGCAGCTCCTACAGGGATGGCAGAGAGACGTGCAGGGGTCAGAGGATCACCGGTGGCATGGTGCTCGGCGGTTCTTCCTTAGGCGGTGGCGTGGTGCCGGGCGGTTCTTGCTCGGGCACCGGTGGCGGCTCGGTCTCGGGCAGGGTGGGTTTGTCGATGTTCGGATCGGGCGTGTGGGCCGGGATCGGGATGCTCATCTGGTGACCTCCTTATGGCACATGGCGTGAGACGTGCTTAAGTGAGTTGACCCGGCCACGGCAAATTCGATCCGCAGCTTTGTCTTGTTAATTTCATCTGAACTTTTCCCCGCGCCGGTTGCTCGGAACCTAAGTGAGTTCATGACAGGGCCGGCGCTTTGTCGCGAATACTGTTCCGGCACAAGAGCGTCCTTGGGGCGTTAAGGAGAGATGCTCAATGACTGCTGAAAGACCTTCAGAGCTGAGTTACAACCCGCACATGCCGCTGTCGCAGGCATTACTGCTGCCACGTATCGTTATCGAAAACACCATGCCGACCCTCGACGGCGGCCAGTTTGCCGTCAAGTCGATTGCCGGGCGCGAAGTGGTGGTGACCAGCAAGGTGTTTGCCGACGGCCATGACAAGCTCGCCGTTCGCATCCGCTGGCGCGAGGAAGGCCAGGAAACCTGGCAGACCGAGGTCATGTCCGATCAGGGCAACAACACCTGGCAAGGCCAGTTCCGTCCCGAGGAGCAGGGCCGCTATCTATATTGCATCGAAGCGTGGATCGACCATTTCGCCAGCTTCCAGTACGAACTGGAGAAGAAGCACAACGCTGCGGTGCCGGTGTCTCTGGAGCTGCAGGAAGGCCGGACCATGGTGCAACAGGCCGCCGAGCGCAGCGAAGGTCAGCTCAGCGAGCAGCTGGCGGCGCTGCACCATGAATTGTCCGGCCTGCTCGAAACCGAGCAGGTCGCGCTGTTTCTGCACTCGCGCAGTGCGGATTTGATGGCTCAGGCCGACCACCGCGCCTATCTGAGCATCAGCGCAGAATTTCCCATGGACGTCGAGCGCGAACTCGCCGAGTTCGCTAGTTGGTACGAGCTGTTTCCGCGCTCGATTACCGACGATCCCAAGCGACACGGCACGTTCAACGACGTCCACTCGCGCCTGCCGATGATTCAGGACATGGGCTTCGACGTGCTTTATTTCACGCCTATCCACCCCATCGGCCGCGCCCACCGCAAGGGCCGCAACAACTCCCTCACCGCCGGGCCGGACGATCCAGGCAGCCCGTACGCGATCGGCAGCGAGGAGGGCGGTCACGAGGCGATTCACTCGCAGCTCGGCACCCGTGAAGATTTCCGCCGGTTGGTGGCTGCTGCTGCCGATCATGGGCTGGAAATCGCTCTCGACTTCGCCATCCAGTGTTCCCAGGATCACCCGTGGCTCAAGGAACATCCGGGATGGTTCAACTGGCGCCCGGACGGCACGATCAAATACGCCGAAAACCCGCCGAAGAAATACCAGGACATCGTCAACGTCGACTTCTACGCGCCGGATGCGATTCCGAGCCTGTGGGTCGAGTTGCGCGACATTGTCGTCGGCTGGGTCAAGGAGGGCGTAAAAATCTTCCGCGTCGACAACCCGCACACCAAACCGCTGCCGTTCTGGCAATGGCTGATTGCCGATGTGCGCACGCTGTATCCGGAAGTGATCTTCCTCGCCGAGGCCTTCACCACGCCGGCGATGATGGCGCGTCTGGGCAAGGTCGGTTACTCGCAGAGCTACACCTATTTCACCTGGCGCAATACTAAGGCCGAACTGGCGGAGTATTTCACCGAGCTGAATCAGTCGCCGTGGCGCGAATGCTACCGGCCGAATTTCTTCGTCAACACCCCGGACATCAACCCGGCGTTCCTGCACGAGTCAGGCCGTCCCGGTTTCCTCATCCGTGCGGCCTTGGCAACGATGGGCTCGGGGCTGTGGGGTATGTATTCGGGTTTTGAGCTGTGCGAATCGGCGCCGGTGCCGGGCAAAGAGGAATATCTGGATTCGGAGAAGTATGAAATCCGCGTCCGCGATTTCACCGCCCCGGGCAACATCATTGCCGAGATCGCCCAGCTCAACCGTATTCGTCGGCAGAACCCGGCGCTGCATACGCATCTGGGCCTGAAAATCTACAACGCCTGGAACGACAACATTCTGTACTTCGGCAAGCGCAGCGCTGATGGCAGCAACTTCATTCTGGTCGCAGTGAGCCTCGACCCGCATAACGTGCAGGAAGCGAATTTCGAACTGCCGTTGTGGGAAATGGGCCTGCCGGACGACGCCACCACCCACGGCGAAGACCTGATGAACGGCCATCGCTGGGACTGGCACGGCAAGTACCAGTTCATGCGCATCGACCCGGCGTATCAGCCGTTCGGGATTTGGCGGATCAGCGCTACGTAGTAAATGGCGCACCTGTGGCGAGGGAGTTGCTCCCGCTCGACTGCACAGCAGTCGCAAAGCCCGCAGGCGCCGTAAGTTCGTATCAATGCATTGGGGGTTGCTTCGCAACCCAGCGGGAGCAAGCTCCCTCGCCACAGGGTTTCTGCTGTGGCTTTCAGAATTCAACAGGAGTTCCACATGGCGAAGAAACCCAAGGCAGCCGCCTTCATCAAAGACCCGCTCTGGTACAAGGACGCGGTGATCTATCAGGTTCACGTCAAATCGTTTTTCGACTCCAACAATGACGGGATCGGCGACTTTCCCGGGCTTATCGCCAAACTCGATTACATTGCCGACCTCGGCGTCAACACCATCTGGTTGCTGCCGTTCTATCCCTCGCCACGCCGCGACGACGGCTACGACATCGCCGAATACCGTGGTGTGCACAGCGACTACGGGACGATGGCCGACGCCAAGCGTTTCATCGCCGAAGCGCACAAGCGCGGGCTGCGGGTGATCACCGAGCTGGTCATCAACCACACTTCCGACCAGCACCCGTGGTTCCAGCGTGCACGCAAAGCCAAGCCCGGTTCAGCGGCGCGGGACTTCTATGTCTGGTCGGATGACGACCAGAAATACGACGGCACGCGGATCATCTTCCTCGACACCGAGAAGTCCAACTGGACCTGGGATCCGGTAGCCGGCCAATATTTCTGGCACCGTTTCTATTCCCACCAGCCGGATCTGAACTTCGACAACCCGCAAGTAATGAAAGCCGTGCTGTCGGTGATGCGTTACTGGCTGGACATGGGCATCGACGGTCTGCGCCTCGACGCGATTCCGTACCTGATCGAGCGCGACGGCACCAACAACGAAAACCTGCCCGAGACCCACGACGTCCTCAAGCAGATCCGTGCCGAGATCGACGCCAACTACCCCGATCGCATGCTGCTGGCCGAGGCCAACCAATGGCCGGAAGACACTCAGCTGTATTTCGGTGACACCGATGCTGCTGGGTTGAATGGCGACGAATGCCACATGGCGTTCCACTTCCCGCTGATGCCGCGCATGTACATGGCACTGGCCCAGGAAGACCGTTTCCCGATCACCGACATCCTCCGCCAGACCCCGGAAATCCCAGCGAACTGCCAATGGGCGATTTTCCTGCGCAACCACGATGAGCTGACCCTGGAAATGGTCACCGATCGCGAGCGCGATTATCTGTGGAATTACTACGCGGCTGACCGTCGCGCGCGGATCAACCTCGGCATTCGCCGTCGTCTCGCGCCGTTGATGGAGCGCGACCGTCGCCGTATTGAGCTGCTCAACAGCCTGCTGCTGTCGATGCCCGGCACGCCGACCCTGTATTACGGCGACGAAATCGGTATGGGCGACAACATCTACCTCGGCGACCGCGACGGTGTGCGGACGCCGATGCAATGGTCGATCGACCGCAACGGTGGTTTCTCCCGCGCTGATCCGGCGAGTCTGGTGCTGCCGCCGATCATGGATCCGCAGTATGGCTATCAGTCAGTCAACGTCGAAACCCAGTCCGGCGATCCGCATTCGCTGTTGAACTGGACGCGACGTCTGCTGGCGGTGCGCAAGCAGTCGAAGGCGTTCGGCCGTGGCACGTTGAAAATGCTCTCGCCGAGCAACCGTCGCGTGCTGGCTTACACCCGCGAATACACGGACACCGACGGCAAGCACGAGATCATTCTGTGCGTGGCCAACGTCTCGCGCAGTGCGCAAGCGGTCGAACTGGATCTGTCGGCTTACGTCGGCATGGTGCCGGTGGAAATGCTTGGCGGTAACGCGTTCCCGCCGATCGGCCAGTTGAATTTCCTCCTGACCTTGGCGCCGTACGGCTTCTATTGGTTCGCCCTGGCAGCGGAAAACCAGATGCCGAGCTGGCACGTCGAGCCGGCGCAGAGCCTGCCGGACTTCACTACGCTGGTGCTGAAAAAACGCATGGAAGAACTGCTCGAAGCGCCGTCGCGTACGACGCTGGAGCAAAGCATCCTGCCGAGCTGGCTGCAGAACCGTCGCTGGTTCGCCGGCAAGGACGCGGCCATCGAAAAGGTCAATCTGGCTTACGGTGTGCGCTTCGGCGACGCCCAGCATCCGGTGCTGCTCAGCGAAATCGAGGTCACCAGTGGCGGCCAGACCAATCGTTATCAACTGCCGTTCGGCTTCATTGCCGAAGACCACGTCGGCCCGCCGTTGCCGCAGCAATTGGCGCTGTCGCGTGTACGCCGTGTGCGTCAGGTTGGCTTGATCACTGATGCATTCAGTCTGGAAACCTTTGTCCGCGCGGTGCTGCAAGGCATGCAGAACAACACGGTATTGGAGTCGATCGAAGGCGAAATCCGCTTTGAACAGACCCCGCATCTGGAAAAACTTGGCCTTGGCGCCGAGTCGGATGTGCGCTACCTGTCCGCCGAGCAATCGAACAGTTCGGTGGTGATCGGCAACAGCCTGGTGCTTAAGCTGATACGCAAAGTCGCTTCTGGCGTACACCCGGAACTGGAGATGAGCGCTTACCTGACCGAGGCCGGGTTTGCCAATATCTCTCCACTGCTCGGTTCGGTGATTCGCCGTGACGCACAGGGCGAAGATAACCTGCTGATGATCGCCCAGGGCTATTTGAGCAATCAGGGCGACGCGTGGGAATGGACGCAAAACAACCTCGAGCGGGCGCTGCGCGACGAACTGGCCGACGCCATGTCCGAGCAGGAGCAGCATTACAACGCCCTGGGCGAGCTCAAGGACTTCGCCGGCATGCTCGGCCAGCGTCTTGGCGAGATGCATCAGGTGCTTGCTGCACCAACCGACAACGCCGACTTTGCTCCGCAGGTGTCGTCGAGCAAGGACATGGCCGCGACAAGCAAGGACGTCACCGCGCAGGTTGAACATGCCTTGAAATTGCTTAAGCAGCATCAAGGCGAGTTGAACGCCGCGGATCAGAAACTGGTCAAGCGTCTGCTCGATGAGAAGAAAACCATCCTTGCCCATGTGCATGACCTGGCGAAGAAAGCCACCGGTGGTTTGCGCATTCGCGTGCACGGCGACTTGCATTTGGGTCAGGTACTGGTGATCAAGGGCGATGCCTACCTGATCGACTTCGAGGGCGAACCGGCGCGGCCGTTGAGCGAGCGTCGCGGCAAGCACAGCCCATACAAGGACGTCAGCGGTGTATTGCGTTCGTTCGATTATGCAGCGGCGATGACCATCAACGTGCACAACGTTGATAACAGCACTGAAGCTGAAACAGCGCGCAAACGCGTCGCTGAGCGTTATCTGCGCGAGGCACGCGAGGCATTTGTGCAGGCATATCGCGAGGCGGCAGCTAGTCTTGAGCATGCCTGGCAGGATCCTCAAGGCGCCGACGCCGCGCTGGCGTTGTTCGGCCTGGAAAAAGCCGCTTATGAAGTGGCCTACGAAGCGGAAAACCGCCCAACGTGGCTGCCCGTGCCGTTGCACGGCTTGTATGGATTATTGAATGGGCTTAAACCCTTTTCCGATCTTGGTGGAGAGTAGTCATGAGTTTCTCGAACAAGGAACAGGGTGTGGTAAAGGAAGCATTGTTACCCTCGGCACGCGACATCGATGCCTTGGTGCGCGCTGAACATCACGACCCGTTTTCGATCCTCGGCCCGCACGGCGATGGCGCCGGCGGGCAGTTCATCCGGGCTTATCTGCCGGGCGCGCTGAGTGTCGCGGTGCTGGACAAGGACAGCGGGGAGGAAATCGGTCCGCTGCAGATGACCGAAACGCCGGGGCTGTTTGTCGGCCATTTCGATAAGGCGCGCCGGTACCTGTTGCGCACGCGCTGGGCCGGTGGCGAGCAGGTTGCCGAAGATCCGTACAGCTTTGGCCAGTTGCTCGGCGAGATGGATTTGTATCTGTTCGCCGAAGGCAATCACCGCGACCTCAGCGCCTGCCTCGGTGCGCAACTGAAAACCATTGATGGTGTTGACGGTGTGCGTTTTGCCGTGTGGGCGCCGAATGCCCGCCGGGTGTCGGTGGTCGGTGATTTCAACGTCTGGGACGGGCGCCGTCACCCGATGCGCTTGCGCCATCCTTCCGGCGTCTGGGAGTTGTTCCTCCCGCGCCTCCAAGCGGGGGAGTTGTACAAGTACGAAATTCTCGGTGCCCACGGCATTCTGCCGCTCAAGGCCGACCCGATGGCGCTGGCTACCAGCCTGCCGCCGGACACCGCGTCAAAAGTCGCCGCGCCGCTGCAGATCGACTGGCAGGATCACGACTGGATGAATGCCCGCCAGGATCGCCAGCAGCGCTCCAGGCCTCTGTCGATCTACGAGTTGCACGCCGGTTCCTGGCAGTGCGAACTGGATGATCTGGGTGAAGTGGCGCGTCAGTACACCTGGCCGGAACTGGCTGAGCGGCTGATTCCTTACGTCAAAGAGCTGGGCTTCACTCACATCGAATTGATGCCGATCATGGAGCACCCGTTCGGCGGTTCCTGGGGCTATCAGTTGCTCTCGCAATTTGCCCCGAGCGCGCGTTACGGCACGCCGGATCAGTTCGCCGCTTTCGTCAATGCCTGTCACCAGGCCGACATCGGTGTGATTCTCGACTGGGTGCCGGCGCATTTCCCGACTGATACCCACGGTCTGGCGCAGTTCGACGGCACCGCGCTGTACGAGTACGGCAACCCGCTGGAAGGCTTCCACCAGGATTGGGACACGCTGATCTACAACCTCGGTCGCACTGAAGTGCACGGCTACATGCTCGCCTCGGCGCTGCACTGGCTGAAGCACTTCCATATCGATGGCCTGCGTGTCGATGCGGTGGCGTCGATGCTGTATCGCGACTATTCGCGCAAGGCTGGCGAATGGGTACCGAACCGTCACGGTGGGCGCGAGAACCTCGAAGCCATCGACTTCCTGCGTCATTTGAATGATGTGGTCGAGCTGGAAGCGCCCGGTGCGCTGGTGATTGCCGAAGAGTCCACCGCATGGCCCGGGGTCAGCCAAAGCACCCAGCAGGGCGGCCTCGGCTTCTCCTACAAATGGAACATGGGCTGGATGCACGATTCGCTGCACTACATTCAGCAGGATCCTGTGTATCGCGCCCATCACCACAACGAGTTGAGCTTTGGTCTGGTCTACGCCTGGTCCGAACGCTTCATCCTGCCGATCTCCCACGACGAAGTGGTGCACGGCAAGCACTCGCTGATCGACAAGATGCCCGGTGATCGCTGGCAGAAATTTGCCAACCTGCGCGCCTATCTGAGCTTCATGTGGACTCATCCGGGCAAGAAGTTGTTGTTCATGGGCTGTGAGTTTGGCCAATGGCGCGAGTGGAACCACGATCAGCAGCTGGACTGGTACCTGCTGCAGTACTCCGAGCACAAAGGTGTGCAGAAACTGGTCGGCGATCTCAATCGGCTGTATCGCGAAGAGCCGGCGTTGCACGATCAGGACGACGCGCCGCAGGGCTTCCAGTGGTTGATTGGTGATGATGCGATCAACAGCGTCTACGCCTGGCTGCGCTGGAGCAAGGACGGCTCGCCAGTGCTGGTGGTTGCCAACTTCACACCGGTACCGCGCCAGTCGTATCGTGTCGGGGTACCGTTTGCCGGGCGCTGGACCGAGTTGTTCAACAGTGACGCCGATATTTATGCCGGTTCCAACTACGGCAATGGCGGCGGGGCACTGACCGAAGAAGTGCCTAGCCATGGTCAATCGTTGTCGCTGGAACTGAATCTGCCACCGTTGGCGGTGTTGATCCTCAAGCCGCAGGGCTAGCACCTGTGGGAGCGAGCCTGCTCGCGAAGGCGCCATGTCAGTCAACGATGATGTTGAAGGTGGCACCGCTTTCGCGAGCAGGCTCGCTCCCACAAGGTTTTTCAGTGATCAGCAGATCACCAGCGCATCCGCACCCCAAGGCTGCCGATGATGCCGTTCAGGTCATTGTCATCCACATCGCTGCTGTAATCGGCGCTCATGTACAGGCTTACTGCCGGTGTGACCCGCGCCACCAGTCCCAAACCCAATTCCACTGTTGAAGACTTGCGGCTGCTGCTGATCTTGTCGACCTGGTCCAGCGTCACCGTGCTGCCGGTGTACACAGTGTGCCAAAGGTTGGTGCGCACATACGGCTCCACCGGTAAGCCATTCAAGTCATAACTGCCTTTCAATCGCGCACCGACGCGGCCACTCCACGCGGTCAGGTCGGTCGAAGAGGCATTGCCCGCGCCTGCATACGGAGCATCGAGGCTGATGCGTTGGTTGATCAATTGCGCCTGCGGTTCTACCACCCAGTTCTCACTCAAACCAATCGGATAGCCACCCTCGACCGAAAACGTCATCGCACTGCCTTCGGCGGCCTGCCGATTACCTTGCGGCGTACGACTGAAACCGCTGACGCGACCGCCGCTGGCCGACAGGTCGACGTGCCAACCCTGCGCGCCCACAAGACTGTAATAGGCGCCCAGGCTCTGACCTTGCAGGCTCAGGCTGTCGGTGCTGCGGTCCGCGAGGGCGCGGCGGTTCAATGCACCACCGGCAGTCAGTTGAATCTGATCGTCACCGCCGATCAGGCCCAGGGTCTGGGTCGCGCCATTGGCGCTTTTCAAGGTGATCACCGCCGGACCTTTGAACTCGCCGCCGGGCATCGCGTAGCCAGAGGCCAGCGCATCGGTCTGCGCGCGGCGAGCGCTTCTGCCGTACAGTTCATCCCACGCGGAGGGCGCCAGATCTTCGGTGATCAGGCGTGAACTTTGCTGACGCAACGGCAGTGGTCCGGGCGTTATCACGGTTACCGGCAACGTCATCACAGGCATATCGGCGCGATACCACGTGGTTTCATCCGCCGCAGATCCCGCATGCGCCTCCATGGACGAGCACAGCAACAGCGAACCTGACACTGTGCAAAAGGTGATTTTCAATTCGTGTGGGGTCAGTGAAGTTTTCATGGGGGTCTACCTTGCAAGCGCATGCGTCATCTCGAGTCTGGCGTCTCTCCTACCCCGAACGAGGGGCGACCGAATAGAGCGGGGCGAACCGCGGCTGCTCGATTTCGCGAGTGCCGGAAGGTCAGCCCCAGTAGTGATTCCGGGGGTAGTAAGGTAGAGATAAGAAGAGTGACGCCTGCGCGTCAAGAAAATGCACGATGAATGGCGTGCATAAATCAGCCTTCGCAAGCGTTTGTTTTTCTGCACATAACTAAGTGATTGTTTGCATGGAAAAACGCTTGCGAAGTGGTCGGCTGACGGTTTTCTGCCGCCGACGAAAGGTCATCCCGACCGGGGATAGCCGGAAGGAACTGTCAGTTTCCTGCTGTCAAAAACGCACCTAAAGATGCACTTCAACCGCCAGAGGAAGGTGATCCGAGAGATGCGTCCATGGTTTGTTGCCGAGAATCCTTGGATCATGGCTGCTGGCATTGCGCAGATAAATCCGGTCCAGGCGCAGTAGTGGAAAACGTGCGGGATAGGTTTTCGCCGGACGCCCATGATGACGCTCGAAGGCTTCGTGCAAATAGTCGCGACGGGCGAGGGCAGCGTTGCCCTGCAACTGCCAGTCATTGAAATCGCCGGCAATGATCACCGGCGCGTCGTCCGGCAGTGATTCGAGCAACTGGCAAAGCAGCTGCAACTGCAACTGCCGATGGCTTTCCAGCAAGCTCAAATGCACACAGATCGCATGCACCTCGGCATGCCCGGGCACATCGAGGATGCAGTGCAACAACCCGCGACGTTCCGGGCCGGTGATCGAGACATCGAGATTGCGATATTCGCGGATCGGGTATTTCGACAGCAGTGCATTGCCGTGATGACCATCGGGATAAACGGCGTTGCGCCCGTAGGCAAAATCGCTCCACATGCTGTCGGCGAGGAATTCGTATTGCGAGGTCTGCGGCCAGTCGTTGTAGCGACTCGAATGACGTTCGTGTTCACCCACCACTTCCTGCAGAAACACCAGGTCGGCCGAGGTACTGCGCATCGCTTCGCGCAGCTCCGGGAGGACGAACCGCCTATTCAATGCGGTGAAGCCTTTGTGGGTGTTGACCGTGAGTACCCGCAGGCGATGAATGACTGGCGCGTCGACCGCTTGACGCTTGGGATCGCTGGACACGTTCACTCCTCTGAATTGGGCCATGCCTGTTCATGCGACTGGTTGGAGGGGGTGGCAGTTCCGTTTCCTGAGCGACGCCAGGCAATGTAGGAGTGAGCCTGCTCGCGATGGCGCAGTGTCAGTCAACCCTGCTTCAACTGACAGACTGCTATCGCGAGCAGGCTCACTCCTACAGGGGGGATGTGGTGTCTAGACAAAGACGATTTCATACGGCAAGCGCATCCGCTCCAGCAGCACCGGCGGCAGCAGCGGCGCAATGCCGATGGCCGGTTCGCCCTTGAGCTGGCTGGCATAGGCATGAGTGGCGTGGCTCTTGCGCGCCACGGTCCAGGTGTCGAGGCGCAGCTTGCGTGCACGCTCCCACGGGATCATGCGTTGCTCGCGTTCCGGCCAGTGCCAGGCCCACACCGGCACGTCGTGATAGGTCGCCCCGGCTTTGAGTGCCGCGTCGAAACTGGCCCGGCCAACCACCTCATGATCCGCCGGACCATCCTCGCGCCAGGTGCTGAACACCACGTCGCCCGGCCGCAAGTAGCGGCCGATGAATTCAGTCAGCTGGCTTTGCTGATCACTCAGCGCGTTGTCGGTAAATCCGCCGCGCACCCACTTCAGGCTGTGCATCGGCAAACCGAGGCGGCGCAGGGCTTCGACGCTTTCCTGCGGGCGGAAGACGCTCAGGCGTTGTTCCGACCATTGCCGCGAGCCGGGATGGCTGGCGCTGCCGTCGGTGATGGAGAGCAATTGCAGCGGGTGGCCAAGACTGGAGAGTAACTGCAGCAAACCGCCGCAGGTGACGACTTCATCACCCGGATGCGGGGCGATGACCACGGCGCGGGCACCGGCGGGTACCAGACTGTGGGTATTGATGACGGGAATATTGTCGAGTTGCGGGGCGCTGTTCCAGATCTGTGCTGGCAGCCCGTGTTCGTTGAGCAATGACGGTTTCATGAGTGCGACGTCCTTGTAGTGTCTCGCCCTCAGTCGTGAGCAGCCAATGCTGGTCGCGGCCCGTGAAGGCAAAAGAATAGCAACGGTGCAGTGCTCCAACCCTTGGATTACTGCGAGGCAGAGTATTGCTCAAGACAGCGGATTCGTCGCGTCACAGATCAATCTGAACCGTATTTTTTTATTCCAGCTGTGCCAGATTGCGCAGAAAGTCACCGAATCCGCCCTTGGCCCGACTGTCGAGACGGGCGCTGGTGTGCACCTGTGGGCGGTGACTCCAGGCGATATTGGCACCGCTGCGCTCCAGCGCGCGCACCAGTTGCACGTCCTCGTCACAGGTCAGCGGTTTGAAGCCACCCACCAGACGATAGGCCTCGGCACTGACGCCGAGGTTGGCTCCATGAATATGTCGATGGCCATCGCGAGCCTGATAGTGGCGGTGGTAGCGAATCTGCGCCGCTTCATCGAACGACTCATGCCAATGCTCGACCGTGACCGTGCCGCACACCGCGTCAGCCTCCAGCCCCAGTTGCGCCGCCAGCCAGTCATCGGCGACGCGGCTGTCGGCGTCGGTGCAGGCGATCCAGCGTGCACCGCGTTCAAGCAGCAGGCGCGCACCGGCGGCCCGGGCTTCGCCAACGTTGCGTGCTTCGATCTGCAGGCTCAGCACCGGATAAGCACTGACGATCTGCGCCGAACCATCGCTGCAACTGTCGAGCACCACGAGGATTTCCACCGGCTCGCCGGCCAGTTGCGCATGTTCGCCAGCCCGCAGGGCGGCGCGCAGACATTCATCGAGCAGCGCCTCTTCGTTGTGCGCGGGAATCACAATACCGATCAACGCAAGCCCTCCAGCGCCGCCACCGAGCGTGGCTCGCGGCTCCACAGTTCGAGAATGAAATCCGCTTCCTGATGCAGTACCAGACGCGGCAATGCCAATTGATCGTGGATCTGATCGTGTACCTGACGCGCATTCAGCGGGCAGCCATCAATCGGCGGGCGCCAGTGGCAGGCCAGCAATTGGCCGTCGGCCGTCAGCGATTCACGGATGCGGCGGATCATTTCTGTCAGATCGTTCTCATCGAGGTAGTAGCCGATTTCGCTAAATACAATCAGATCGAATTTTTCCTCCGGCCAGTCACCCGGAAGACGGCCCAGGCGGACTTCGGCATGCTCGAAGACACTCAAGCGAGTACGCGCGAGCTTCACTGCCGCGCTTGCAGTGTCGCAGCACAGCAGGCGGTCGCAACGTGGTGCCAGTTCCGCACTCAGTTCGCCATTGGCGCAACCCGGTTCGAACACCGCCCGGTAGCGCGGACGGGGCAGGGCAGCGAGGGTTATCGCGCGTTTGCGCTGCTCGTACCAGCGCTGACGGAATGCCCAAGGGTCGTCATTGCCGGCGAACAGTCCATCGAAATAGCGGTCATCGACGCTCACAGGAACACCACTTCAAAAGGTTGCAACAAACGATCGAGCACATAAGGCGCCAGCACTGGCCCGAGCCCGACGTCGCGATCACCTTCCAACTGGCTGGCGAACGCATGCGCCGCGTGGCGTTTGCGGGCGATGTGCGTCGGTGACAGCAGAATCTTGCGCGCCCGATCCCAAGGCACCGAGGCGTCCTCCGGGGTCGCCCAGTGCCACGTCCAGACCGGCAGTTCATGACAGGCAGCCCCGACGCGGCGCGCCGCTTCGACACTGGCGCGACCTACGGCCTCGTGATCGCTGTGGCCATCCTCGCGCCAGGTGGTGAAGACCACGTCACTGGCATGCAGATAACTGGCGATGAAGTCGCTCAATCCGGTTTCCTGAGCCGCCACTTGGGTGTCGGTAAAACCGCCGCGCAGCCATTTCAGACTGTGCATCGGCAAACCGAGGCGACGCAGGGCTTCGGCCGATTCCTGCGGACGCACAACGCTCAAACGCTCGACCGGCCAGCGTTGCGAGCCGGGGTGACTGGCGCTGCCATCGGTGACCGAGATCAACTGCAAAGGACGTCCGGCTGCCGCCAGCAACTGCATGATGCCGCCGCAACCGAGCACTTCGTCATCCGGATGCGGTGCGACGATCACCGCCCGCGATCCCAGCGGTACGAGGTCAAGGATGTCGATGGCGGGCAACTCGGCCAGGCGCCGCGAACCCTGCCATTGCTGCAGCGAAGTGCCCTGGCCGACGATCGGGTTGTCCTTCATAACGCCCAGACCTCGCGGGATTGACCGGCAATCTGCTGGCCCAGCGCAGCAAGGTCGCGTTCGGCGTGACTCTGGCGCAAGAACACCGGCAAGTCCGCACTCAATCGCGCAAAATGCCGATCCTGACAAAACGGCCCGGCCCCCAGCGCCCGACCGACTTCGCGCATGACCTGTTCGGCAGACTGTTCGACCACCGCGCGGGCGCGACGAGCAAGCAATTCAGCGTCGGCCTCGGGTTGCGCATCGATTTGCAGCGCGCTGAAGCGCAACACATCGGCAGCCGCTTGCAGTGCTGTGTCAGTGGCGCCGAGGTGGGCGAGGGCATGGGGTTCGTCGCGTTGGGCGCAATGCTGACGCAGCGCTTCGGCAATCCGTCGCGAAGCGCCATACCAGCACGCGGCGATGCCGATGCCGCCTTGCCAGAAACCCGGCCGTTGCAGGTAATCACCGGGATTGCCGATGGCCTGCGCTTCGGCGTTGTCGAACAGCACTTCGACGCTGCCGGTGGCTGCCATGCCCACGGCTTGCCAGCCTTGATCGGTAATTGTCACGCCCGGTTGATCGAGCGCGACTGCAACCAGTTGCTGTTGATCATCAGCGTCCCACGCAGTGAGCAAGGCGTGACTAAGCACCGCCGCACCAGAACACCAGGCCTTGCGCCCATTCAGCGCGACCATATGCCCGGCCGGCGTGACTCTCACCCGCGCTTGCGGCGGTTCGGCAGCCCACATTCCCCACGTGCTGCCGGGCGTTGGCGTTCCGCCCAATTGCTCGATGATCGCCAGCGCGTCGGTGTGACCCTCGTAAAGTTTGCACAGCCCCAGATCGTGTCCGCCCACTTCCGACAGACGCTGAAAACGCTCCAGCGTGTGACCGCTGCCGGGTAACGGCAAGCGGTCGAGGCCGGCCTCGACCATTGCCCTCAGGCAACGGCCGAGGGCGTTGGTGTCGGCGTAATCTGGCGGACGGCGGGCCAGATAATGTTGAAAGTCCATATCAATCTTCTTCGTCACGTTGCAGTTCGAACAACAGCAACGAACGCCCGGTCACCGAATATTCATGGCCGAAGTCGAAGCGTTCCTGGCCGCGAATCGACGGTTGATTGGTGTCGATCATGCAGGTCCAGAAGCCGCCGTCCGGCACTTCCGGCAGTGTGAAGTTGACGATGTCGTGATGCGCGTTGACCACCAGCAACAGGGTCGCATCAGCGCCCTTGCGACGAATCCCGGTTTCCTGCGCGCGGCCATCGAGGAGCATGCCGAGGCAACGGTTGTGCGCGTCGTGCCAATGCTCGGTGGTCATCTCGGTGGCGTCCGGTGCCAGCCAGGTGACGTCCTTGACGCCGATGTCTTCGTTGTATTCGCCGACCAGGAAGCGGCCGCGACGCAGGATCGGATAAGTCAGGCGCAGCTTGATCAGGCGCTTGACGAACTTGAGCAGGGCCTTGCCGTCCTCGCTCAGATCCCAGTTGACCCAGCCGATTTCGCTGTCCTGGCAATAGGCGTTGTTGTTGCCGTCTTGGGTACGCGCGAACTCGTCACCGGCAACGATCATCGGCGTGCCCTGAGCGAGCAGCAGGGTGGCGAAGAAGTTGCGCATCTGCCGGTGGCGCAGCGCATTGATTTCCGGGTCGTCGGTCGGGCCTTCGACGCCGTGGTTCCACGACAGGTTGTTGTTGCTGCCGTCCTGATTGTTCTCGTCGTTGGCTTCGTTGTGCTTGTCGTTGTACGAGACCAGATCGTTGAGAGTGAAACCGTCGTGGGCAGTGATGAAATTCACCGACGAATACGGCCGGCGCCCGCGCTGGTTGAACATCTCTCCCGAGGCCGTCATGCGGCTGGCGAAATCAGCGAGCTGGGCGTCGTCACCCTTCCAGAAGGCGCGCACGGTGTCACGGAACTTGTCGTTCCACTCGACCCAGCCCGGCGGGAAGTTGCCTACCTGATAGCCGCCGGGGCCGCAGTCCCACGGCTCGGCGATCATCTTCACCTGACGCAACACCGGGTCCTGACGGCAGGCGACGAGGAAGCTGTGGCGTTCGTCGAAGCCATCGTGGTAACGGCCAAGAATGGTCGCCAGGTCGAAGCGGAACCCGTCGACGTGCATCTCACTGGCCCAATAGCGCAGGGAGTCGGTGACCATTTGCAGTACGCACGGGTGACTCAGGTCCAGGGTGTTACCGGTGCCGGAGTCGTTGATGTAGTAGCGCTTGTCGTCCGGCATCAAGCGGTAGTACGAGGCGTTGTCGATACCGCGCATCGACAGGGTCGGGCCTTGCTCGTTGCCTTCGGCCGTGTGGTTGTACACCACGTCGAGAATGACCTCGAGGTTGGCATCGTGCAGATGCGCGACCATCTCCTTGAATTCGGCGATCTTGCCACTGGCCAGATAGCGTGGGTCCGGAGCGAAGAACGCGATGCTGTTGTAGCCCCAATAGTTCGTCATGCCTTTTTGCAGCAGGTGCTGATCGTTGACGAAGGCATGGATCGGCAGCAGCTCGACGGAGGACACGCCAAGTTTGCGGATGTGCTCAAGCACGTCATCGACCATCAGGCCGCCGAAAGTGCCGCGCAGGTTTTCCGGTACCGACGGGTGACGCATGCTGATGCCGCGCACGTGGGTTTCATAAATGATGGTCTTGTCCCACGGCACGCTGACCCGGTGGTCGTTGCCCCAGGTGTGCGCCGGGTCGATGACCTTGCACTTGGGCACGAATGGCGCGCTGTCGCGTTCGTCGAAACTGAGGTCGGCGTCGGGGTGGCCGATGGTGTAGCCGAACAGCGCTTCGGACCATTTCAGCTCACCCACCAACTGCTTGGCATACGGGTCGATCAGCAGCTTGTTGTGGTTGAAGCGATGGCCGTTGGCCGGGTCATACGGCCCGTAGACGCGGTAGCCATAGATCAGCCCCGGATGCGCGTCCGGCAGGTAGCCGTGGTAGATCTCATCGGTGTATTCCGGCAGCTCGATGCGCTCGAGTTCGACTTCGCCGGCGTCGTCGAAAATGCACAGCTCGACCTTGGTGGCATTGGCGGAAAACAGAGCAAAGTTCACCCCCAGACCATCCCAGGTCGCACCGAGCGGGAAGGGCAGGCCTTCACGGATTCTCGACGGCTCGGCGTGCGCAACGGGTTCGGCTTTCTTTGGACGGGTCATGATTGCTCCTGCAAAAAAACGGGAATTCTGGTGGGCTACGTTCCCCTGTAGGAGTGAGCCTGCTCGCGATTGCTATTTCGGATTAAACATGGATGTCGACAGACATACCGCAATCGCGAGCAGGCTCACTCCTACAGGGTTATGTGTTGTGTTTCCCCAGAGGGGCTTTTCTCGGGGCGCAAAGACCCCTTATGGCGAGCAAGCTCGCCACACAGCTGTTCAGTTCAATAATCGGGTCTAGGTCAGTTCGCCGGAGGCTTCTTCGCAACTCGCGGCTTTTTCTCGGCAGCCTTTTCGCCCGGCGGGACTACCTTGGGCGTCGCCGCAGACTTGGCTTTCGCCGCTGGTTTGGCTTTGGCGGTAGCCGGCGTTTTGCCGTCGAGCGCTTTGGCCTCGGTGTTCTTCGCCGCTGGGGTCTTGCCGGCAACCTTGCTGCCAGCCGCTTTCGGTGGCTTCTTCGGTGCAAGCGCCTCGGCCTCGGCCAGTTTGCGCGCCATCTCCCAATGACGTTCTTCCTGGCCTTCAGGCTTACCTTCCGACTCCCAGATCTGATAGGCGAATTCGCGAATGCGTTTATCGTCGGTGCTCATCGCAATGCTCCTGAACTGAACTCATGCTTGTGTTAAGTGTTGGATAAAGAGATTGACCGGGACATCCCCCAGCGCTTCGCTGACATTCAGCTCCCTGTTTTGTGTGACTACGCTGCTGGCAAAAAGTCCCTTCAGGTTTGCATCCGGAGCGGCAGACGGTAAAACCACCCGCGTATCGCCCCAGCGCAGCGCATCGACCTGCGGGATGGCACTGTTTTCCAGCAACGTCGCGCAGCGCACCGGCACCACTACAATGGCCCGCACGCCCTCGTGCTCACGCGCGAACGCCAGCACGTTGTGCGCCTGACTGCCCAGCACTTGCAGTGGCTGGTAGTCGCCACGGCGGAACAGCTCGCTGTGGTCCCTGCGCAGGTTCAGTACTTCGCCGATCAGGGCTTGCTTGACGCGTCCGTCGCGCCACTCTTTCAGCAGTTGCGCATTCGGCACTGATGCCTGCAAAGACTGCTCACGGGCGGCGTAATCCACCGGCCGACGGTTGTCCGGATCGACCAGACTGAAATCCCAGTACTCGTTGCCCTGATACAGATCCGGTACCCCCGGTACGGTCATGCGCAGCAAGGTTTGCGCCAGCCCGTTGAGCGCGCCGGCAGCGGCGATGCTGTTGACCGTCTTGCTCAGCGCCGCGCGCAGCAACTCGCCTTCGTCGCCGGTCAACAGTTTTTCCGTGAAGGCTTGCGCGGCGTTTTCATAGGCTTCGTTCGGCGCGCTCCAGCTGCTTTGCAACTTGGCTTCGCGCAGTGCTTTCTGTTGCCATTGCCAGATGCGCTTGGCGTACTCGGCGAAACCTGCCTTGTCATCGTCCTGCAGATCCAGCGGCCAACTGCCGAGCAATGCCTGATAGAGGATCAGTTCGTCGCCTGCGGACGGCGCGTCATCTTCGATACGTACCGGACGGGCGAGGGCGCGCCACAGTTCGACCTGATCGGCGTACCAATGGCTGCGCTCGCTGAGCACGGCGAGCCGCGCGCGAGTGTCTTCGCCGCGCTTGTGGTCGTGAGTGGCGGTGGCCAGCAGGTTGTCGGGAAACTCCGCCATGCGCTGCTGATTCACTTCATGGAACTCGCTGACCGGCGCGCTGAATTGTTCGGTGTTGTAGCCGACATCATTGCGCGACAGCAGCACCGCCGAGCGATACAGCGCGGTGTCTTCCACGGCCTTGGCCGCTGCCGGCGAGGTCAACTGCTGGAAGCGCACGCAGGCATGCTTGAGGATCTTGCGCGACCGTCCGCGCGGCTTACGCCGCCACGGCGTGCCGCCAAGCCAACTGGCGACCGAATCGAGCACCGGCCAGTCGGCCTCGCTGAGGGTCTGCCGCGCACCGTCCATGGCGTGCTGGAAAATCGCTTCGTCCTGTTCCGAGCGGCCGAGGGCGCTGATGTAGGTGCGGTAAACCGGGAAGTGCACGATCAGTGCGTGCAGCACGCGGCGGATCGCGCCCAGGGTCAGATCGCGAGTCATCAAGTCATCACGGGCGACCTGGTGCAGCGCCTGGGCGACACTTTCGAAATCGCTGGCCAGCGAACCGTTGAGGATCTGCTGACGGGCCAGTTGCGCTTCTTCGATGAACGCGGCGGGGCGCTCGGTGCGGCGCTGCCAGAGTTCGCCGAGTACATGTTCGCCGTCCGGGTCGTGTTGCAGCAGCGACAGCTGATTCATGAACTCGTAACCGGTGGTGCCGTCAACGCTCCAGTCCCGGCGCAGGGTTTCGCCCTCGCCGAGGATCTTCTCGACATAGATGGGCAGATGACGTCCCGGTGCCAGATGATCAAGGCGCCGACGCAATTTGCGGCAATAGCCGCGCGGGTCGGCGAGGCCGTCGATGTGGTCGATGCGCAAGCCGTCGACCAAACCTTCTTCAACCAATTGGAAGATTTTGCCGTGGGTCGCTTCGAACACCGCCGGACGCTCGACGCGCAGGCCGCCAAGTTCATTGATGTCGAAGAAACGCCGCCAGTTGATGTCGTCCGCCGCCGTGCGCCAACTGGCGAGGCGATAGCTTTGCCGTTCAAGCAGTTCGTGAAGCTTCTGGAAGCCTTCTTCGCGGGTGGAATCGTACTGAGCGAGGTTGCTTTCGATGGTGGCCAGAACACGCGGATCGCTTGCCAGCTCGCGCAGCTCCTGCTTCAGCGGGATCGCCAGTGAGTGGGCATCGGTCTGGTAACTGAGCGTACTGAAGCGATCGGCCAGGGACTTGAGCGTGTCGTCGGATTTGAGCAACTCGCCATAATTGTTCGGGCAGATCGGGAAGTGATGGTCGTAATGTTCGACGTAGAAACTGCCGGCCTGCGGGTTGAATTTGAGCTTGAGCGTGCCGTCCTGTAACGCCACGCCGTAGTCGCTACCGAGGAACGGCAACAGCAACTGGCCCTCCATCAACGGATCCGGCGAGTGCCACTGGATGTCGAAGAATTCGCCGTACGGGCTCAGGCGTCCCCATTCCAGCAAGTCGAGCCACCACGGGTTGTCGTTGCCACCCACGGCCATGTGGTTGGAAACGATGTCGAGGATCAGCCCCATGTTGTGCTCGCGCAGGGTGCTGACCAGTCGGCGCAATGCCGGCTCGCCGCCCAGCTCAGGGTTGACCTGGGTCGGGTCGACCACGTCGTAGCCGTGCATCGAACCGGCTCGCGCCGCCAGCAGCGGCGAAGCGTAGATATGGCTGATGCCGAGTCGGGCGAAGTACGGCACCAGTGGCACCGCTTGTTCGAGGGTAAATCCTTTGTGAAATTGCAGGCGCAAGGTGGCGCGCAGGGGCTGGATTTGCTGTTGATTCATTGGTCACGCTCAGTGGCTTGAAGGCGCGCGCAGGCCAGCAGTTCCAGGCGGCGGGCGGCATCGGGGCCGTCCAGCAACGCTTCGCTGGGACCGGGCAAGCGTCGCGACCAGTTCGGGTGTGAATCGGTAGTGCCGGGCAGATTCGCCTGTTCATCGATCCCCAGGGCATCTTCCAGCGGCAACAGCACCAGCGGCGCGCGGGTGTGGCCGAGGAAACGCACGCTGGCATCGACCACTTGATCGGCTTCGTGGGACTCTTCGCGGAAATTCTGCGGGTCCTGGCGCAGCGCATCGCGCAGGCCTTCGCGTTCGCGCTCGCGGTGCCGGCGCCAGTCGATTTCGCCGTTGGCATCGACCAGTCCAAGGCGCGCATTCCAGTCGATATCGCGACCATGCCACCAGCCGTTGAGCGTCGGCAGGTCATGGGTGCTGGTGGTGGCCAGCGCGTCATCCGGCCAGTCGAGGATCGGTTTGAAGCGAGTGTTGTCCTGTTCGAACAACAGCACGCGCATGCCGAGAATCGAACGTGCGGCGAGTTTTTCCCGCAGGCCTTCCGGCACGGTGCCAAGGTCTTCGCCGAGCACGATGGCCTGATGACGATGCGACTCGAGAGTCAGCAGGCGCAGCATGTCGTCGAACGGGTAATACAGATAGGCACCGTCGGCCGGATGAGCGCCGTTGGGGATCACCCACAGACGCTGCAGCCCCATGACATGGTCGATGCGCAGACCACCGGCGTGGGCGAAGTTGGCGCGCAGCATGTCGATGAAGGCGCGGAAACCGTTACGGATCAGGCCTTCGGGCGAAAACGCGGAAATGCCCCAACCCTGGCCGCTGCGATTGAGGATGTCCGGCGGCGCCCCCACGGTCAGCGAGGCGAGCAGTTCGTCCTGAAAACTCCAGGCCTGACTGCCAGCGCCGTCAGCACCGACAGCGAGGTCGGCGATCAGGCCGATGCCCATGCCGGCACTGCGCGCGGCCGTTTGCGCGCGTTCCAGACAACGATGGATCAGCCATTGGCAGAACGCGAAATAGCCGATGCGCTCGGCGTATTCCTCGGCGAAAGCTGCCAGCGCAGAGCCGCGCGGGTCGTGCCAGTGCTCGGGCCATTCGCGCCAGTCGAGGCTTTCGCCACGGGCGGCGCGCATTTCCTGAATCGCTTCGAAGCGGCAATGGTTTTCCAGCGCTTCGCCGCCGGCGTGGCGAAAACTGGCGAAGTCGGCGTGCAGCGGATGCTCCCCAGCGACAAAACCGTCATACAAGGCTTGCAGCAGCTTCTGCTTGGCTTCGGCGGCAGCGGGCCAGTCGATCAGCTTGAGATTTTCAAGCTGCTCGAACTGCGCGGCCAGGCCGCTGGCGTCGATCGCGTCACGCAAGGCGCGTTCGCCGAGAATGCTCCCCGGCGCGGCGTACAGTGAATTGAGAAACAGGCGACTGGAGGGCGAGTAGGGGCTGTAGCGGCCAGTATCGGCGCTGAACATCGCATGCATCGGGCTGATCGCCAGGGCATCGGCACCACGTTCGCCGGCCACACGCACCAGTTCTTCCAGTGCCTGCGTGTCGCCGAAACCACCATCGCCGGGACGACGCAAGGCATACAACTGCGCGCTCAGACCCCAGGCGCGGGGGATAGGACTATCGACGGCATCGCCGACGCTGAAGCAACGCTCGGGCGCCACGGCCAGGGTGAAATACTGATCGCCGATGTGCACTTGCTGGTAACCGACCGGAATCAGACCGGGCAGCATCGCTTCGTTATCCAGCTTGAGGTTCATCTGCGAGCCATCTTCAAGATGAATCTCGCAGGGCGTCTCCGGTGAGAAATAGCGACTCAGATTCAAGGCAACGCCCACGTCGCAAGTCAACAGGGGCGGCAAATGGCGGTCCTGCTGGACCTCTTGCAATTCCAGCAGGCTGGCATCGATTTCTTGCGCAGTGCTGGCCGGGTGGCCGAGTCCGATCAGGACATTACGCAGCACAGCAGGAGCGACTTTCTGTTGACGCCCGTTGGCGTCGATCCAGTCGACGGCGAGGCCGGCTCGGCTGGCGAGTATTTCCAGTTGCGCATCGCTCATAGGCGCTCTCCGTTCAGGGGGGGCAAAGGGGGTGCGGCCGTGAGGCTGACGAGCGCGGTGTACGCCGGCAGTTGGTTCGGGTCCGACAGTTCGATGGCGGCTGGCTGTTGAAACAACCACTCGGTATCGGTCTGTGCAGGGTTGACCACTGGCGTATCGCTGAGGTTCAGGTCAATTCGCAGCTCACTGCCATCGCCCAGCCGCCAGCGTGCGCTTACTGCGCCGTAGCCGAGCATTTGCGCACCCAGCGCCTGGGTCCCGGAGAGATTTGGAATGATGTACTGGTGACGCAACTTCAGCAGTTGCCGGTAAAGCTCCTGGGTCTGCTGTTGTAACGGTGTGCCGCTGCCGACCAGTCGCGGCTGCGAGGCGTGGAAGGTGTTCTCGGCATTCGGATCGGGGATCTGCTCGCGCTTGTGCGGATCGGTAAACGCGCTGAACGCGGCGAATTCGTTGCGCCGGCCTTCACGCACCAGTTCCGCCAGTTCACCGTGGTGGCTGGTGAAAAACAGAAACGGTTGCTCGGCGGCGAATTCATCGCCCATGAAGATCAGCGGAATCATTGGCGACAGCAGCAACAACACGGTGGCCGCTTGCACCGCACGCGGATCGGCGAGTTGATGCAGACGCTCGCCAAAAGCGCGATTGCCGATCTGGTCATGGTTCTGCAAAAACAGCACGAACGCGGTGGAGGGCAGATGTTCGCTCGGCTCGCCGCGCGGTTCGCCATGACGGGTGATGTGGCCCTGGAATACGAAGCCCTGACTCAGGCAGCGAACCAGTTGCTCGGTAGGTTGCGCGGCATAGTCGGCGTAATAGGCATCGGTTTCACCGGTCAGTAGCACGTGCAAGGCGTTATGACCGTCATCGTTCCATTGCGCGTCGTAATCGGTTTCCAACAGGCTCGACTGGTTCAGTTCGTTCTCGACGGTCAGCCAGACGTGGCGGGTCGGGTCGATCTGCTGGCGAATACGCCGGGCCAGATCGCTGAGAAAGTCCGGGTCTTCAATCGCGTGCACCGCGTCCAGACGCAGGCCGTCGAAACGGTATTCGAGCAACCACATCAAGGCGTTTTCAATAAAGAACTCACGCACTTCCGGGCGGCGGAAGTCGATCGCCGCACCCCAGGGCGTGTGCTTGTCCTCGCGGAAAAAGCTCTTGGCGTAGCGATGCAGATAGTTGCCGTCAGGCCCGAAGTGGTTGTAGACGACGTCGAGAATCACCGCCAGGCCATGGCCGTGGGCGGTGTCGATCAGGTGTTTGAGTTGTTCGGGCGTGCCATAGGAGGCTTGAGGCGCATAGGGCAGCACCCCGTCATAGCCCCAGTTGCGATCACCGGGGAATTGCGCCAGCGGCATCAGTTCAATCGCGGTAATACCCAGTGCCACCAGCCGCGCGAGATGCTGTTCGACTTCGGCAAAACCACCGAGCGCACCGACGTGCAACTCGTAGATCACCGCTTCGCTCCATGGCCGACCATTCCAGGTCGTGTGCCGCCATTGATAGGCATGCGGGTCGACCACCACACTGTGGCGGTCAAGGTCACCATCCTGCGCTCTGGAGGCCGGGTCCGGCACCTCCAGCTCGCCATCGATGCAGTAGCGGTAGCGGTTGCCCGCCGGGCAGCTGGCCTTGATCACAAACCAACCGTCGCCCTGTGGCAGCATCGGCAACGATTTTCCATCTTCCAGTTCCACACTGACGTAGAACGCGTCAGGCGCCCACAACGCAAATTGCGTGTGCTCGGCATCCAGCATGATCGCGCCGTGGGGCCAGGTTTCTTGGGTCCTTGACGGCATTTTCTGCAACTCCCTGGTTATTTGTGGCCGGCTTTACCCAACGCCTTGGCGACCAGTTGTTCGTAAAGTTCGGCGTAGGGTTCAACTGCTTTGCTCCAGTTGAACGGTGCGGCCATGGCCCGGCAACGCATGGCATTGAGCAGTTCCGGGAAGGCGAAGACCTTGAACGCGCGGCTCAGGGCTTCTTTATAGCTATCAACCGTGGATTCATCGAAAAGGAAGCCGGTGACGCCGTTTTCAATGGTGTCGGCCAGACCGCCAGTGTTGCGCGCGACCGGCAACGAGCCGAAACGCTGGGCGTACATCTGGCTCAAGCCGCACGGCTCGTAACGCGATGGCATCAGGAGGAAATCGCTGCCGGCGAACATGCGCCGGGCATCGGTTTCATTGAAGCCGATGCGCACGCCGATCTGGCCTGGGAAACGCAGGGCCAATTCGCGCATGGCTTGTTCTTCTTCCGGCTCGCCGCGACCGATGATCGCGATCTGGCCACCGTTCTGCACGATGAACTCGGACACCGCTTCGGTGAGGTCAAGGCCTTTCTGATAGACCAGACGCGAGACCACGGCGAACAGTGGACCGGTGGAATCGTGCAGGCCAAACAGCTCACGGACGTGGGCGGCATTGACCGCTTTGCCTTCCCAGTCGCCGATGGCAAACGGGGCGAACAGGTGCGGGTCAGTCGCCGAGTCCCAGCTCTCGTCAATGCCGTTAGGAATGCCGCTGAGCAGACCTTGCTGAGTCTTGGCAGCGAGGAAACCGTCGAGGCCGCAGCCGAAGTCCGGGGTGGTGATTTCCTGGGCATACGTGGCGCTGACGGTGGTGATGTGGCTCGAATAGGCCATGCCGGCCTTGAGGAACGACATCTTGCCGTAGAACTCCATGCCTTCCTGTTGCAGTGCGTGGGCGGGAATCCCAAGCTCCGGGCAGGAACCGAGGCTGGTCACGCCCTGATAGGCAAGGTTGTGAATAGTGAACAGGGTCGGGGTGCGCTGCCCGCGCCAGTGCATGTAAGCGGGCGCGAGGCCAGCAGGCCAGTCGTGGGCGTGCACCAGATCCGGGCGCCAGTGGATTTGTGCGAGGTTGGCGGCGATGTCGGCAGCGGCCAGACCCAGACGGGCGAAGCGAATATGGTTGTCCGGCCAGTCGCGGCCGTTGTTGGCGCCGTATGGGCCACCTTCACGTTCGTACAATTCAGGGCAGATCAACACGTAGATCACCAGGCCATCGGGCATGTCCATGCGCCCGATCTTGCAAGGTGGCAGCGCGGCGTGGCCACCCAGTTCGCCGATGATGTGAATCGGGTTTTCGCTGTGCACCACCTGCGGGTAACCAGGGATCAGCACACGCACGTCATGCAGATGAGCCATGGCCCGGGGCAGGGCAGCGGAGACGTCACCGAGACCGCCGGTCTTGACCAGATCGGCGATTTCGGACGTGACGAACAACACTTTCTTCTTGTTGGGGTTCTGGCTTGCTACCGGAGCAAGCGCTTTGGTGCCGGGTACGTTGATCTGTCGGCTGCCGGGAACACTGACGGTGCTCGATTCTCCAAGCGACTGGTGAGCACGCTCTCCCTGAATATCCAATGCCGCACTGATCATATGTATCTCCCGTGTGTGATCTGATTCTTGTCTCGAACAAGCTGTTTCGTGGCCAAGTCCTGTGGCCGGGCGCAAAGGCGCCACGCATCGGTGAGCAAATGCTGACCCAACACGCGCAAGCAGAATGGGTGGTGAGGCCGTTGCAAGGATTACACCAGTCGCTTTCGCCCAGTTGTTCTGATGACCTGTGGCGTGAAGCAAAAGTTTCGACTTTTTTTCGTCGGTATGACCGAGTGGTTTAACCACTGAAAAATCAGTCTAGGCCAGATCCTAGAGCGGGTAAGGGCAAATGGGTAAATTGTTCGACAATCGGTTGTGTCGGGATGTAAGTGAGGGTTTAGCGGAGGGAATGCTCCGACGAAGGGCATGTTTTTCGTCTGGAGTGGGCTAAAACGGTGACTGGGTAGTCACGATTTTGTGCTAGGGGATGGGGTGCCTGCACTGTTCTGGTGCAGTCAGTTTGATTCTTTGGGCAGTGAGGACGATATCGCGAGCAGGCTCACTCCTACAGGGGAACGCATTTCAAATTGTAGGAGTGAGCCTGCTCGCGATGGCGTCGGCCGAGTCACGGGTGGCTTGGAGCTGATATCAGTTCAACAGACGGAGCGGCTCTCCCTCCGCCCAACCCTGAATATCCTCGATCATCTGCCGGAAAAACTGCTCATAGTTCTGCCGGCTGACATAGCCCACATGCGGCGTGGCGAGGACGTTGTCCAGCGTGCGAAACGGGTGCAGGGCCGGTAGAGGCTCTTGATCGAATACATCCAGCGCCGCCCCGGCGATGCGCCGTTTCTGCAATGCCTTGATCAGCGCAGCTTCATCGACGATCGGCCCGCGCGCGGTGTTGACCAGCAGTGCAGTCGGTTTCATCCAGTCCAGCGCCTGGGTATCGACCAGACCGCGACTGCGCTCGCTGAGCACCAGATGCACCGACAGTACGTCGGCCTGTTCGAACAGTTGCTGCTTGCTGACGTAAGTCACGCCGGCCTGTTCAGCGCGTTCGGCGGTGAGGTTTTCGCTCCAGGCAATCACCCGCATGCCGAACACCTGACCGAACTGCGCGACCCGCTGGCCAATGCTGCCCAAGCCGAGAATGCCCAGGGTCTTGCCATGCAGATCACCGCCCAGCCCCTGTTGCCACTGGCCGGCGCGCAGGGCGTTGGCTTCCTTCACCAGATCACGGGTGGCCGCCATGATCAGCGCCCAGGTCAGCTCCGGCGCGGCGTGTTTGTAGCTGTCGGTGCCGCAGACCTTGATGCCCAACGCCGCTGCGGCAGGCATGTCCAGCGCGGCATTGCGCATGCCGCCGGTGACCAGCAACTTCAATTCAGGCAAGCGTCCAAGCAGATCGGCGTCGAATCGCGTGCGTTCGCGCATCACGCAGATCACTTGATACTTGCCCAAGCGCTCGGACAGCGTGGCGTTGTCGGCCGGGTAATCGTGCACGAAGGTTACTTCACCGATACCGTCGAGCACTGACCAGTCGACCACATCGCGGGCCACGTCCTGCCAGTCGTCGATCACTGCAATCTGCACCGTCATCGCCTCACCTCATCAAGGAACGGAAGGAGTCTTGCCCAGCCAGCCGAGCAGCGCCTGATGGAATTTTTCCGGTTCTTCCATTTGCGGCGCATGACCCATGCCCGGGAATTCAATCAGCGTCGACTGTGGAATCAGCTTGGCGACTTGTTTGCCCAGCACCTCGTAGTGGCCGATTCGGGCTTTAACTTCCGGCGGCGCGAGGTCCTTGCCGATTGCGGTGGTATCGGATGTGCCGATCAGCAGCAGGGTCGGCATCTTCAGGTCCTTGAACTCGTAGTACACCGGCTGGGTGAAGATCATGTCGTAGATCAGCGCCGAGTTCCATGCGACCTGGGTCTTGCCCGGGCCTTTGCTCAGGCCGGCGAGCATGTCGACCCAACGATCGAATTCGGGCTTCCAGCGGCCATCGTAATAAGTGGTGCGCTCATAGTCGCGAATGCCCTTGGCCGTGACCTTCAACTCGCGCTGGTACCACTGATCGACGGTGCGATACGGAACGCCGAGGGCTTTCCAGTCTTCCAGGCCGATCGGGTTGACCATCGCCAGTTGATCGACCTGTTCAGGGAACAGCAGCGCATAACGGGTGGCGAGCATGCCGCCGGTGGAGTGGCCGAGCAGAGTGGCTTTCTGGATGCCCAGCGCTTTGAGCAATTGCTGGGTGTTGGTGGCCAGTTGCTGGAAGCTGTATTGATAGTGCTCAGGTTTGCTGGAGGTGCAGAAACCGATCTGGTCCGGGGCGATGACCCGGTAACCGGCATCGCTCAAGGCCTTGATCGAACTGTCCCAGGTCGCCGCGCAGAAATTCTTGCCGTGCATCAGCACCACGGTGCGCCCGTTGGCCTTGCCATTGGCGGCGATGTCCATGTAGCCCATTTGCAGTTTCTGGCCCTGGGATTCGAAGGCGAAGTGTTTAAGCGTGTAGGGATACTGGAAACCCTGGAGTTCCGGGCCGTAGGCCGGCCCTTCGGCGGGGGCGGTTTCAGTGGCGGCGTGCGCCATTAGCGGCAACGCAGCGCTGAGGACGAGGCCGGGCAGCCAGCGGGAAAGCGTGACGGACATAAGCACAAACTCCTTGAAAATTGGCCGACTGTGAAAGGCCGGGATTACGCCGACGTTAAACAAAGGCAATCACACGCAGGGTTGGTTCAACCGAGCCAGCCCAGCGTGAGCAAAGCCAGCACGCCATAGCGCGCGCCTTTGGCCAGCGTGACGATCAACAGAAAACGCCCGAGTGGTTCGCGCATGACACCGGCAATCAAGGTCAGCGGATCGCCGATCACCGGCAGCCAACTGAGCAGCAGCGACCAGTGCCCGTAGCGCTCGTAATGTTTGCGCGCCTTGGCCATGTGTCGAGGGCTGACCGGAAACCAGCGCCGATCCTGAAAGCGCTCGATGCCACGGCCCAGCCACCAGTTGACCAGCGAACCGAGTACATTGCCCAGCGTCGCCACCCCGAGCAGACCCCACAGCCAATAGCGCTCGCTGACGATCAGCCCGACCAGCAATGCCTCGGACTGCAATGGCAGCAATGTCGCCGCCCCAAACGCCGCAAAGAACAGGCCGAAGTAAGCCGCCCCCATCAACGGGCCGGGTAGTCCGCCACCACCACATCAGCGCCGTCCTTTTTCAGGCCGATGACCTGGTATGCGTCACTCATGCCATCCATTTCCATCCCCGGCGAGCCCATTGGCATGCCCGGCGCGGCAACCCCGAGCAGATCGTCGCGCTTGCTTAACGCGAGCACCTGATCGGCCGGTACATGACCTTCGACGAATTTGCCGTTGATGATTGCCGTGTGACAGGACGCCAGACGCGGTGGTACGCCGTGCTGCTGTTTGAAGCGGCTCATGTCGCTTTCGACGTGATCCTGGACTTTGAAGCCATTGGCTTCGAGATGGCTGATCCACTTTTTGCAGCAGCCGCAATTGGCATCGCGGTGCACTTCGATCGGGATCAGTTCGGCGGCTTGCGCCAGGGAGGAGATGAACAGGGTGCTCAGGGCGAGCAGACGCAGTTGGCTTCGCATGGAAAGGGCTCTCGACTCGGGTGGCGGTCAAAAAGAACCCATTTTGACCGGTTTTTTCGCCCCGGCATCAACTGAGTGTTTCCAGTTGCTACAAGACACGCTAACCAGTGTAGGAGCGAGCCTGCTCGCGATAGCGGTATTCCAGTCGACAAAATTCTTGACCGATAAACCGCCATCGCGAGCAGGCTCACTCCTACAGGTATGCGGTTGGCTTAAATAACCTTGAACCGTCCCATGATCGCACTCACGCGGCTGTTGGCTTCCAGCAATTGCCGGGTATTCAGCTCGCTGGCCTGGCCGCTCTGCACCAGCTCATCGACCATGTGGCGGATCTGCACCATGCTGCGATTGATCTCTTCGGTCACTGCGCTTTGCTGTTCGGCGGCGGTGGCGATCTGGGTGCTGAGGCTGTTGATGTGGCTGACCGAACCGGCCATTTCGTCCAGCCCGGAGTTGACTCGAGCCGTGGCGTCAGCGGCGGACTGACAGCTGGCCTGGGTGTTTTCCATGGCGCTGACCGAAGAGCTCACGCCTTGGGTCAGGCGGGTCAGCATTTCGTTGATTTCCGAGGTGCTGGCCTGGGTTCGGGCGGCGAGGGCACGGACTTCATCCGCTACCACCGCAAAGCCGCGACCCTGTTCCCCGGCACGCGCCGCTTCAATGGCCGCGTTGAGGGCGAGCAGGTTGGTCTGCCCGGCAATCGCGCCGATCACGCCGAGGATTTCGGTGATGCGCTGGGCGTCCTGCTGCATGTTTTCAACTTTGTGTGTAGCGCTGGCAACTTCGTCGATCAGCGCGACTACGCTGTTGGTCGCTTCACCGACCACGACGCGCGAGCGATCGGCGTTCTCGTTGGCACGTTGAGTGAACGCAGCGGTTTCAGCGGCATTCTGCGCGACGCTTTCGGCGGTCGAGCTCATTTCGGTGATCGCGGTGACAGTCTGGTCGGTTTCCGAGGCGTGACGCAGCAGGATCTGGCTGGTGTGCGCCGAAGTGCGTTGCAGATTGTCGAGGCTCGAAGCCATGGCGCCGGTGGCCTGGGTGACTTCGCCGATCATGTTCTGCAAATAGGCGATGAAGGTGTTGACCGAATGGCCGATGGCACCCAGTTCGTCTTCAGCGCGAATGGTGATGCGGCGGGTCAGGTCGGCGTCGCCGCTGGACAGCGAATCGATGTTGGCCTTCAGCGCCTTCATGCGCTGCACCAGTTTACGAATCGCGTAAACCTGCAACAGCACCAGCAGGATCACCAGCGGAATCTGGATCAGGCTCAAGCTGTGGAGCACGTCGTCGCGCTGGGCAGTGAGCATTTTGGTCGGCAGGGCGGTGGCGAGGAACCACGGTGTGCCCTCGATAGGGCGCATGAAAAATGTAGCGTCTTCACCGTTGTTATCGAACTCGACACGTTGCGCTTTATCCCGATTCTGCAAGCCGGTCTTGATCTGATTGACGAAAGTCGAGCTGGCCGCCAGTTCGCTGATGTTCTTCAACACGATCGGACCGCTGATGCGCGAGCTGTTGCTGATGATCTTGCCGTCAGCCTCGACGATGAGCATCTCGGCGTTGAGGTCTTTTTCCTTGCGCGCCACCAGATCGTTGAAGAAGCCCAGCGTCACGTCGATGGTCGAAACGCCCCAGGCACTGCCGTTCTTGTAGATGGCCATGGCGCAGTTGGTGCGCGGCTCGGCACTGGCGTCGTCTTTATAGGCCGCGGCCCAGGCGCATTGGCCGCGCGGGGTGGCCATGCCGCCCTTGTGCCAGCTCTGGTCGTAGTAGTTCGGTGCGGCGTCGCTGTTCCAGAAGGTGTTGACCTTCAGCTGGCCCGAGGCGTCGCGGTGCCAGAAGGTACTGAATTTGTTGCGCCCGGCTTCACGCTGGCCCGGCAAAGGCCAGATGCCGCCGCCGAAGACTTTCAGCTCGCCGTACTGATCCACCAGGCCCGGCAACACCGTGTCGATGGCGGCGCTGTCGAGCAGCGGGATGGTCTGGGTAATGCTGCGTTGCTGCGCCTGTACCTTGTTCAGTTCGCCCTGGATCTGCACGGCGACCTCGGCGATGCGGTTGAGCACGACCTTCTCTTCGGTATCGCGCAGGGTAGGCGCCACCAATTGACTGATGCCGACGACGGTCAGCACTGACAACAACAAGATAAACAGAATCAGAAACAGCGTGTAGCGAGCCTGAATAGTGCGCAGTGCGGGCATGGAACTGATCCTTGAGCGGCGTTGTTGTTGGCGGAGGGGAACAAAACAGGGCGGGGTTCACAGCGTATCGTCGTTTCGGGCGGAAGCTTTAGCTGCTCGCCCGCCGAAACCACCCGGGGCGATGACCGGTTGGTATCAGCTTGGGTACACAACCACGGCGCACGACATTTGTTACATCCCCGTGACCGCTCTAACGCAACGTTTGCTGGTAGTCCGCTTTGTATCGGGAATGTACGAAAGTTGTAAAAAAGCACACAAAAAGGTTGGTACTGTCATGTTGCCAGCCGATACTTGCGGGCATTCGAATGGCTGGTACAAGGACATTTCATGCTCATCGCACAAGGAATTCTCGCATGACAATCGGTTATACCGGCGCCTGGGAAAGCAAGGCGGGCGTTATGGTCCGCGACACCGGCGCCAAAAAGCAGGTTTCGCAGAGCGTCAAAGTGCAGCAGATGCTGACGCTGGTCGGTAACGATCCGAACGCGCTGAACGTCGCGGAGATGGACAAACAAGGTCTGCGCAAGCAGATCAAGGGTTTCGACCCGGCCAACGTGTCGGTCAAGCAGTTGGGTAACCTCAGCGAATTCCTGCGCGGGCGTGGCCTGATTTCCGAGATCACTTCGATCACCCTGCTCAATGCTGGCGACAAGTTCGATCGTTTCGGTGTGCAGAAAGACCCGGAGGCCAAGTTCAATGCTCTGGAGTATTTCGCCACGCAGCTCGACGCCATCCAGACCAACAGTCTGAACGGCAACTATTACGGCAAGAGCCTGATTCCCGAATTCAAAAAAGCCATTTACGTCCTGCAGAACCTCAAGACGTACGGCGAAGGCAATGCTGCCGTGCCGTCCGACAAGGGCATCAAAGCCAAGGCATAAGCCCGCCCGCAATGAGCAGGCTCATGCCGGTTCACCAGCGCACGATCACACCCGCGGTAAATCACGGCCCGTGATTTGCCGTTGCGTCTGATCATGCAGTGCTTGCATGTGCGGGCAATGCAAGTCCAGTTTGCGCGGACGGTAGCCGCGATGAAACAACGCCAGCCAGCCGCCCTGGTTATCTTGCGCTGGCGCCAGACCGGTGAAGGCAAAACCGATGGCGTTGAGGCTGTGCAGATCCACGGCGAACTGTCGGGACAGTTGCAGACGGATCGAAATCAGCCAGTGCCTGGGCAGCGTTCTCAATTGGTTCAGCAGTTCCGGGTCGAGTTTTTCCAGCAACATTTCATGGCGACTGCCGTGCTGCTCAACCTGAAACGCGGCTCCGCGCCAACGCGCTGCGCTGGCGCCGGCACCGAACACAGCCATCAGATGCTCCATGAATGCACGACAACTGGCTGGCCACGTCTGCTCCGGCAGCGGCCGCTGATAGCCGTCGATGGCGCGGACCCCCAGTACGACCGACTCCGGTTTCTTGCTGCCGAAAGGCGAGCGGACAAAATCAGGCAACAGGCCGGTGTTATGGAATCCCAGATTCAGCGCCATGCGCTGGGTGTACGGGTGATGGGTCACCTGTTTGATGGACACGCTGCGACAGCCCAAAGCCTGCGCATGAGTCAGCAGTTGCTCGCCCAGGCGTGTCGCGATGTTCTGACAGCGAGTGTCAGGATGGACGGCGCTCAACGCCAGTTCAGCATCGTGGGAGGTTTCGCTTTGCCTGTACAAGGTGGCATGGCCGCGAATCCGTTCACCCTCGACCGCCACCAGCGAGTGCCAGCGTTTTTTGGCATGGTTCTGACTGATCAGGCAGGGCAGATACACATCGCTTTGTACGTAATGATCGCCGTACACCTCGCGAAACAGCTCGCTGACGGCCGTGGCGTCGCTCTCACGGTAATTGCGCAGGATCAACGGTTCCATCGCGCACCTCCCTGTCATGTTGGTCATAGCAGCGATGATCGACGATTCGCATGCTTTTACCTGCGCGAGGATGGCGCACGAGATCCTGGTAGCCGCAGCTGTGGATACGCAGCTCCAGCAGTCGAGCGTCTCGCAGTGGGGTTATCTGCGGGTAAAGTTCGATCAAACGAGCCTCGAGTGTCATGTCGATGCCGGCGGATCGTTCGTTCGCCACGTATTTCAACGTCAGCACATCCCTGTCGTCGGCCTGTTCAATCACCAATTGCCAATCATCGCTGCCAGTCGTGCACCTCACGGTGTCGCTGATTTCATCCGTCATCAGCGACAGGATCCCGACCCGCACGCGATGGCTGCTACAGCTGCGGCCCCTCAGCGCGAATTTGCGTTGCGCCGTGCCCTCCGGTTCGCGCCAGCACGCCAGGTCACCCACGGGATAGCGGATCAGCGGCATCAAACGGCGATGGAGGTTGGTCAATACCAGCACACCGGTTTTGTCACAGTCCTCGATCCGTGCCCCTGTGTGCGGGTCGATGATCTCCAGCAGGACGTGGCCGTCAGGCGTGCGGTGTTCGCCTTCCATGCAGTCACGGTGGCTGGCACCGATAAATCCACCGTCGACGCTGGCGTAGCCAATGGAGGCAATGCGCGCGTTGGGCAGCACTTGCCGGAGCAGTTGCCGTTGCGAGGCGAACAGGCTCTCCCCGCCGTACAGCACGCTGTCAATCATCGGCAATACCCGCTTGTGTTGCTTGAGCCAACCGGCAAAGGTCAATAGCTGCGCGGGCGGGCCGGCCAGCACGTTGATCCGGTGTTGCCCGATGGCATCGGCCAGCCTCGCCGGGTCAACGTCACCGGTAAACGGAAACTCGGTGACAGCCGGTGTAACGTGGGCCAGGGAATCGTGGATAAACAGGAAACTGGCATAGAGGTCGCCGGCGAAAAACAGATTGGCTACTCGGTCGCCGGGGTTGAATTGCGCGCTGAGACTGCGGCCGAAGTCCTCGGCCGTGCGTTGCCATTCAGCGCGCGTGTAGACCGACAGTCGGCCGCCACCGGTTGACCCGCCGGTCTTGAAGACCAGCGCAGCCCGTACGGGGGCAGTCAACACTGCCCATTCATCAAGGTTCTCGCTGCCAGTCCAGAATCCTGCAGGATCGAGCACAGGCCATTCACTCAGTCGGTTGAGCGCCTCTGGAACCTCGGCGAGACAGTTCTTGTAGTAGGGCGAATGCTGACGGACAAAGCCCATCAATTCGCCAATCGGGTGGTTTTTTTTCACGATGTCTTCTTCTTGTTTCGAATAAGCCAGCTCACGTTCGAACGTCAGCGGCGAGAGTCAATGACCAACGGCGTCTTGCCGCTGTATTTGTTCTGAATGAAAGCCACGGGCGAGCATTGTTCTATGTGCAGAACCAGTACTCCGGTGTCGACGGCGCTCATCAGGGTCGAATTATTGGCGAGCCGTGCCCTGACCGCGTCGGCTGCAAGTTCGCTGTGCACTTGCAGCCGCTCGATGCCCTCGGCGCTGTGATCCAGACGCAACTGAAACGGAACTTGCAGTCGTGTCGCCAGTTCGCTCAGAGAGATAAAGTAAGTGCCGATACGCAGCAGCGTGCCGTGGCGTTGCAGCAGTTCGAAGCGCGGCGACTGCAGTCCACAGGCGCAAACGCCCGGCAGCCAGCGCCCGGTGTCGCCAAGCTCATAACGCTCAACGCGCTGGCCGCCGTCGCGGGCGAGCGAGGTCACCACCAGCCGGCCGACTTGATCATCGACGATCGTTACATCCTCATCGAACGCGACGACTTCCAGCTGCTGGATATCATTCATCAAATGGAACACCCCGTCCGCTGAAGCCTGGCACGCATGGCCAAGCGGGCCGGCATCGACGCTGCCGTAGATCGCCGAGCGAATGAGCACGACGCCACAACTGCGGAGCAATTCACGGTTCTGCTCGCTGAGGTGCTCGCCACCCATGAAGACCTTTTCGACCCCGCCATAAGCGCGCAGACGCTCCTGCTCGTTGAGGAACAGGCGATGCAGCGTGCCGGGCATGCCGACCAGCACATTGACCCGCTGTTCGATAATCAATTGGGCAATTTCCCGATAGTCTTCGTCGGCCGGGGCGGCCATGGGCAGATGCGGCACCTGCAGGCATTCCAGCGCTTTGTTGAGGCTGAGAAAGCCGGCGTACAGCCCGCCACAGTAGAACAGGTTCATGGCCCGATCCCGCGCCGGATCGAGGCCGGCGGCGAACAGGCCGTCAGCCGTTGCGCGCATCTGACGATCGAAATCGCGATAACTGTAGCCAGCCAGCGCAGGGGTGCCGTTGGTGCCGCCGGAGCGAAAATACAACTGCGCCTGAGCATTGATGGGTTGGGCGATGAAGGCCGCTTTGTCCATGATCGGAGCGCACGACTTCGCCGGTAATGGCGCTACATCGAGACGGGCCTGTCTTGGCAATTGCGTGGCCGCCAGACTCACCGATACCCGACGACTCAGACGTTGCAGCGCATAGACACCGTCATGGGGTTCGCCTTCGTAACCGTCGTGAATGCTGCTGATCGGTGCGATACGCGTAACGCCGGCACCGATCAGCGCATGGGTCAGCCCGGCGATGGAGGCCGGCGCACACACCAGCGCACAGCTTTGCAGCACGTTGCGCCAGGGCAACAGCGTCGCGCTCAGGAGAGCCTTCGGCACCGGGTGCAGCAAGACACTGCGAAACAGCGGCGACGGCGCGAGTTGCCGGTCGTGGCGCCAGATCACCCGCCAGCCCGCGCCGGCCCAAACCTGCCCGGTGTGTTCGGCGAAACTCTGGCCGAGGCGGGCCATTTGCAGGTGCGTGGTGATTTGTGAAGCTTCCTGAAGTGTCGGCGCCAGTGCGGGCCAGTCCGCGTGGCGACGCTCGAAGGCTTGCGCCAACTGTTCACCGATGCCGCGCACAATCTGCGGATCATCGCTGTCCACCAGCAGCCATTGCGGGCTCGAGCAGGCCTGCTGATCCAGTCGGCAGACTTCATCGGCCACCGCTTCAAGCGTCTGCGGCGTGGCGGCTTCGGGCGTCAGGTACACGAAACTGATGCGATGGCCCCAATCGATCCAGCGGCAACCCGGCGCCAGTTGTTGCCGAATGGCCTGCAGGGCCGCGTCACCACCCCATGCCGCGACGCCGTTGGCGTGCTTGCACAGTTGGCCGATCTGCCCGGTCTCGGCCGGGATCACCGCCACGTAACCGGCCAGTTGCCCGCCTGCGTCGCAGTTCGCCAAGGCGCAGAGCAGGCGTGCCGTCAGGCCCTGATCGCTGCGGCTGGGGCGCAACCAGTTGACGTTGCCGGCGAGCAGACTTTCGACCACCGCGCAGAACGCCAGCAGCGGCGCATTGGCGGGAGTGATGTGCACCACCAGCCCGAGCGGGCGCCAGGCTTCGAAGCGTGGCAGACGATAATCGATACGGCGCAGGGAATCGGCATCGGCGCCGAGTTCGCGCCGGCGTTTGTGCTGCAACGCGTCGGGTTGGCAGAAATCGATCAGGGCTTGCCGCTGTTCGCTGTCGAGGGGCAGGTCCGTGGCGGTGTTACGCAGATGTTCTGCAAACCCGGCGACGGCCTTGATGACGGTGTCGCTGTCGAGTGCCATCGCCAGGCGTTGCGGCAACTGCCGTTGCAGATCTTCCAGCGCATGCTCGAGGCTGCAGGTGTGATGCAGCTGTCCATTGATCAGATACATATCAGTGACTCCCCAGTAATTCGGCGGCGGCCATTGCGCAGCTTCTGCCCGCCGAGGTGCCGGCGCGGCCGTGCAGTTCGAACCAGTCGCCGGTCAATCCGCAGCCGCAGCTTGCGCCCGGGTGCAGCGTGGCGAGGTCGCTCATGACCACGGCGTGGGCCGGACTGGAGGTGATATAGGGCGAGACGAAGCCGAGCAGACCTGGTTGGCCGTAGGGCAGCAGGGATAAATCCGCTGGGTTGCGAATCAGCACCCGGGAGTACACCGGCACATGAAACCGGTGACGGGCGCATTCGATATAAGGCACGGCGTGCTCGACAGCGCCGTAACCATCGCGGCAGCGGGCGGGCTCGATGCCCAGTTGTCGATGGATATGGGCGTAGAACTGCTGTTTGGGGATTTCCTGCGCAGCCTGGGTTTTCCAGCCACCGCCAAAAAAGGCCAGCGAACCGGTGGGTAGTTGCAGATCCTGCACACCAGTGTCCTGCATGCGTTGCAGGGTCTGCCACAAAAACGCCGGAAAGCCGAAGATCCGCACCGGCAAACCTTCTTCAGCGAAAGATTGCAATGCGGCGATCACTCCGAACACGTCGAACTGGTGGCCGCTACCGGTGTTGCGCAAGGCGTAGACCACCCGGTTGGCCCGGGCGAACCGACACAGAAACTGATCGGTGAACGAAGTGCCGAGGGTAATGCGGCCTGCGGGTTCGTAGCTCAGCAGCAGGTAGTTGCACGGCGTGTCCGGCGTGTCCCAGCGGTAATGACGGAATATGTGCGCGACCATCGATTGCGCCCGCGCCAGGCTGCGCTCGTCATAGCGCATTCGGCTTTTCTGGCCGCTGGTGCCCGACGACGTCAGCTCGAGGGCGTCTGTGCCTGTGCTGCTCAGCAGCAGGTGCTGTTTGAAGAAACTGGCAAAAATCGGCGGCAGACGTGACCAGTCATCGAGGCTGTCGAGGTCTTGTGGCGACAGCCCATGGGCGTTGAGCCAGTGGCTGTAACCCGGTGTGTAATCGCAGTGAAAACGGCTGATTTCAGTCATCGCCCGATCGAACAGACCGGCCGGGGCTGAATCCGGGCAATAGGGTCGCGGCAACGCGCACAGCGCGTCGGCATAGGGTAGGTGAGTCATCAATGTTCCTTATTGAGGCGAGGCCACATCAGGCGTGGCGGTTTGCAAGAGCCGGTACGTCAAAGGCAGGCACATGAGCCCGCCGAATGCGGCCCAGAGAGCGAAATATTCCAGACGACTGCCGCCACCGATGGCGGCAATCAATGAGCCGCCGAGGCTCATCACGGCAATCGAGATCATCCCGGTCAGCGCTGACACCAGACCTTTGCTGTCATCACTGGAAAACAGCGCCAGGCGATACACCACCGCATTGCTCATACCCAGCCCGACGGCGTACAACGCCAGGCTCGCCACCACGGGACCCAGTCCCGCGCCGAGCAACGCGCACGCTGCCAACAGCACAAGGCCCAGACAAAACGGCCAGAGCGCCCATTGAAGCAATTGCGGCAACGAATGTGTGTGCAGCAAGCGGTCGAGAATCAGATTGCCGGCGATGACCGCCGAGAACACCGGGATCTGCCACAGGCCATATTCCAATGGCGGCAGTTGCAGAACCCGCACCAGCAGCAATGGCGCCAGGCCGATCCAGGCAATCAGCGGCAGGCTCATCAGGCCGAGCGCCAGGCTCGCGCAAAGAAAACGCGGATTGCCGAGCAGCGCGGCGTAGCGTTGCGAAGTGCGTCGCCAGGAGAAGGGCACTCGGGCAGTTCGATGACCATCGCGGCGCTCGACGCCCACGGTTTCCGGCATCCACAGCAACAGGCCGAGCCATACCAGCGCCGCTGCGCAGCCGAGGAGCAGAAAGATTTCCCGCCAGCTCAGCCATTCCAGCAAGAGGATTCCCAGTAGCGGCCCGAGCAGGGGCGACAACAAGGCAACATTGCCGAGCAGCGCCATGAGTCTTACGGCGTCGGCTTCGCAGAATACTTCCTGCAATGCCGGGTAACTGACTGCGACGACGAAACCCAGCCCCATGCCCTGCAACAGGCGCAACAGGTTGAAAGCTTCAATGCTGTCAGTTAAGAAAGCCGCCGCGCACGAGGCGCCGAACAGCGCGCTGCCGATCAACAACAGTGGTCGTCGGCCAAATTGATCGGACAACGGGCCGAGTAACCATTGCAGGCAGACTCCACCCAACAGGTAAAGATTGAAGGCATGGGGAACATGCCGCGCGTCCGCCCCGAACTCGGTTGTGACATCGAGCATCGCCGGCATGATCACGTCGCTGGCCATGTAAGTGAGCAGTTCGAAAGCGGTCAGCGCCAGACAGAAACCGGCTACCTGTCGGGGGCCGATGTTTATAAGTGTTCTCTGCATGAACGTCCCTGTTTATCGGTTGTAGGAAGTTCGCAGAGCCTAGGCGCAGACGCGCAGCGCACCTAGGCGTTTGCTGCGTCAGCAGATTTCAAAAACTTACGACATGTTTAATTGATCGGCGCGGCACATAACATGTTTACCTGCGGCCACACGGCATAAACAACAATGCCCGCGACAGTGCGGGCATTGTTTGCAGTCGATCAGCCGGGCGGGCCGTGCGTTGAGGTCGGGCGGTCATGCAGCCAAAAATCTTCAGCGCCTGTAACATGGCATCCCCGTTTGTCCCGACACCTCACGTGATCCGGCAAGCGTATGGCTTGCAAACGCAGACATTCCAATGTTTCAGGAAACCGCAATGACCCAGAAGCAACGCTTGATTTATTCGATTCTGATCGCTCTGTCCGTACTGGCGATCATGCTGGGCCTGTCCTGGCTGCAAAACGCCGGCATGATCACCGAGAAGACCTTCCAGTACGTGGCGATCGGTGTGGCCGTGGTTGTGGTGGTGATCAATGGCGTGATGCGCCGCAAGGTCAAGCCCTGACGGCGAACAGCCAAGGGCCTCAATCGTGGTTGAGGACCGCTGCAGCCTGTGGATGCAGGCTGTAACTCTTGTCGGCGTTGAAGGTGATCACGCCTTCGGCGCACAAGCGTTTAAGCACTTCGCGCACGCTCAGAAACGACAACGGCACGTCCAGATCGAGCAACTGGCTATGCACACCGCGCACGCCCAAACGCCGATCGCTCTGTGCCGCCACCAGCAGGGCGTCGATGACTTTCAGGCGAATCAGGCTGGTGCGCAGGCCGAAACTCTTCAGCAGAACGCGAATACGCTCATTGCCCGGACGCTCGCCGCGCTGGGTGAAATTGCCGGTGTGCGAACTCATGGAAACGCCCTGTGGCGTCTGGCTACCGTCCGATGGTAGTTGCGAGTTGTACATGCGATTACTCCTTTTCAGAGCCAGATCGGGAAAGGTTTTGTTGCGCTCTCTAAACAAGACGTTTCAGCACGACAAATCATGAAAGAAAAGATGTAGAAATTTCGTCGCTAATTCGTCCTGGCCTTGTGATGCCGGCCTTGCCCCGATGGATTGCCCGCTAAATTTTTTTCCTCAGCTTCGTTTCTTCGACAGGCTCATTGCGCGTGGACGCAGGGGCAATCGACCTTTCGAGCAGGAGCGAGCGTGATTATTTCCAGGCAACTCACCGGGCTGGCCCTCGCCGGCACCTTATTCGGACTGAGCCTGTCGGCCCATGCACTGAGTCCGGCTGCAGACACCCGCGCGGACATTCGCCGCACCAGTTTTGGCGTGCCGCACATTCGCGCCGAAAACGAACGCGGTCTGGGGTTCGGCATCGGCTATGCGTATGCCCAGGACAATCTGTGTCTGCTGGCCAACGAGATCGTGACCGTCAATGGTCAGCGTTCCCGTTATTTCGGCCCGGAGCAGTTCACCGTCGAGCAACGGCAAAACCGCGTCAGCGACGTGTTTTTTACCTGGCTGAACAGCCCTGAATCCGTCCATTCGTTCTGGCAGGCGCAACCGGCCGAGGTGCGCGATCTGGTCGAGGGTTATGCCGCCGGGTACAACCGCTCTCTGGCTGAACGCCGTCAGCAAGGGTTGCCGCAGCAATGCCAAGGGGAATGGGTACGCGACATCAGTACCGACGATCTGGTCAAGCTGACGCGGCGCTTGCTGGTGGAAGGGGGAGTGGGCCAGTTCGCCGAAGCCCTTGCTGGCGCGACGCCGCCGCAAGCTACCGCGCAGGTGAAGCACGACACCCAGACATTTCAGCTGGCCGACGCACGTCAGCAGCGTTTCGCTCTCGATCGTGGCAGTAACGCCGTGGCGGTCGGCAGCGAGCGCTCGTTCAACGGCCGTGGCATGTTGCTGGCCAATCCGCACTTCCCCTGGGTCGGCGGCATGCGTTTCTACCAGATGCACCTGACCATCCCCGGCAAACTCGATGTCATGGGCGCGGCTTTGCCGGGTCTGCCGATGATCAATATCGGCTTCAACCAGCATCTGGCCTGGACCCACACGGTCGATTCGTCGAAACACTTCACGCTCTATCGTCTGCAACTCGATCCGAAGGATTCGACACGTTACCTTCTGGACGGCAAGTCGCTGCCACTGAGCAAACAAAAGGTCACCGTGCAGGTCAAGCAGGCTGACGGTCAGGTCGTACCGGTGGCGCGCGACATCTACAGCTCGCAGTTCGGGCCGATCGTGCAGTGGCCGGGCAAGCTCGATTGGGACAAGCAATACGCCTACAGCTTGCGCGATGCGAACCTTGATAACGATCGCGTGCTTAAACAGTGGTATGCGATGAACCAGGCCAGCAACATCAAGGATCTGCAAGACGCAGTGCACAAGATCCAGGGCATTCCCTGGGTCAACACTCTGGCGGTCGATGACAAGGGCCAGACGCTGTACATGAACCTGTCGGTGGTGCCGAATGTCAGCGCGGAAAAACTCGCCAAGTGCAGCGACCCGCGCCTCGGCCTGCGCATGATTGTTCTGGACGGCTCCCATAGCGGCTGTGCCTGGGATGTCGATCCGCAAGCGGCGCAGAAGGGCATATTCGCTTCCAGCCAGTTACCGCAACTGCTGCGCAAGGATTTCGTTCAGCACTCCAACGATTCCGCATGGCTGGCCAACCCGGCGCAACCGCTCATCGGCTATTCGCCGCTGATCAGCCAGGACGCACAACCACTGGGCCTGCGCTCGCGATTCGCACTTGATCGTTTGGCTGAGCTGAGCAAAAAAGGCCCGTTGGCGATCAAGGATCTGCAGCACATGGTCATGGACGATCAGGTCTATCTGGCCGCGCAGGTCATGCCCGACCTGCTGAAGTTCTGCGCAACCGATCTCGGTAGCGACGCCGCGACACTGAAATCTGCGTGCGCCAGCCTCAAGGCTTGGGATGGTCGCGCCAATCTGGATTCCGGCCTCGGTCTGGTGCACTTCCAGAACATCATGCAGGCGCTGCTTGAATCGCCGGACATCTGGCGCGTGGCGTTCAACCCCGCAGATGCGCAAAACACCCCGCGTGGTCTGGCGGTCGAGCAGCCTGCAGTTGCCAAAGCGCTACGCGAAGCGATGCTGGCGTCGCTCGAGTTGACCGGCAAGATGGGTCTGAAAGCAGACGCACGCTGGGGCGACATTCAGGTAGTCAGCAGCGGCGGGCAGCAAACGCCCATCCATGGCGGGCCGGGTACGCTGGGTATCTACAACGCGATGCAAAGCGTGCCCCGGGAGGACGGAAAACTTGAGGTGGTCAGCGGCACCAGCTACCTGCAAGTGGTGAGCTTCGATGAAAAAGGCCCGCATGCCCAGGGGCTGCTGGCGTTCTCACTGTCCAGTGATCCGGCGTCGAAGTATTCGCGCGATCAAACCGAAGCGTTTTCGAAGAAACAGTGGAGTGTCCTGCCCTTCACCGAACAGCAGATCCAGGCAGATCCGCAATATCAGGTGCAGACGATTCAGGAGGCACTGGATCAGGCAGGGAAGGTGGCCGCGCACTAAGCAGTGATCGCCCGCAACAAACGAAGGCCGCCTCCCGTAAGGGACGCGGCCTTCAGCTTTTCGGCGGGCGTTGCGGCATCGAGTTGATCACCGGGTTGCCTTCCTTGTTGCGGGTCAGGTAGACCGGCAGCACTTTCGGCAGGCTGTTCGCCAGGTTGTTCATCTCATTGATGTTGTAGACGCCGCCCACGCGAATCGCGCCGGTGCTGGTGTCGGCAAGCATCAAGGGCTTGTCGAGGTAACGATTGATCAACGGCAGGGCGTCGTGAAGGGCAAGGTTATCGAGCACCAGTCGGCCGCTGCGCCACGCCAGCGAAGTGTCGCCAGGGTAGGTCTGGCTGATTTGCGGCGCGTAATCGCCATGTCGGTAGCGTGCCTGCATCGATGGCGCCAGGCGCAGGCCGTCTCCCGGTAGATCGCGGTTGCTGCTGACCAGCACCGAACCTTCGACCAGGTTGACCCGAACCTGATCTTCATACATCCACACGTTGAATCGGGTACCGGTCACGCGAATCCTGCCTTCGCCGGCACGCACGACGAACGGATGCGCGGTGTCGTGACTGACGTTAAAAAACGCCTCGCCCTTGTTCAGGGTCACGCGGCGTTCATGTTTGTAATTGCTGAAGGTCAGTTCGGTGTTGAGGTTGAGTTCCAGCTGGCTGCCATCACTCAAGGTGACCTGACGGACGCGGTCGGTGGCGGCGTAATGCTGATAACTGTCGGGCAGCCAGCCCAGACTCCAGCCGCTGTAAGCCGCGAGCGGCAGGGCGACGGCACAGGCGCCGACAATGACCGCAAACTTGCGCCACGAACGCGAAGGCTTGCGTTGCGCAGCGAGTGCCTCAGGCTCGGTTCGAGGCAGGTCCCCGGCCACTTCCCAGATTTCCTGCATGGCTTCGTATTCGAAGGCATGCAGGGGATGCGCATCGTGCCAGGCTTCAAACGCGCGACGCTCCTCGTCCGTGCAGTCAGCGGCGTGCAGACGCATGCACCAATGCGCGGCGGCATCGGTGATCGCATCGTATTCGGCTTCCGAGAGAGTGTCTTGGGTCATTGACTCGTCCTGATTTAGCGCATTCTAACCTCGCCGGCGGGTTGCCGAGAACATCCGTCATGGCATTTACCCATCAACGTGGAACTTATTTTTCCCTGTGACGCCCAAAAAAACAGGAAGCAACTGCCTACTATCCATAAATGGAGTGAAAAAATGATCAAAAAGACATTCGCAGCCCTGATTGCCACTGCCGGTTTGCTCAGCGCCGGTGCCGCTCTGGCGGACAGGCCAGGCGCAGGCTGGATCACCATCGAAAAAGCCATCGACACCGCCAAGACCAAGGCTGGTTATGTCGAAATCTATGAGATCAGCGCCGACAACGACGGTTACTGGGAAGGTGAAGGGCGCAAGGCCGACGGGGTTGTTTATGAATTCCGCATCGATGGCGCCTCGGGCAATATCCTGCGTGATCAGAAGGACTAAGCCTTCACTGTTGGCTGATACAGAAGTGCGCTGGTGTCGAGCCAGCGCATTTTTTTTGTTCACCTCTCGGGTTGCGCGGTTTTCGACACGGTTGCGGTCGGCGCCGGCAACGGGATGGGAGCCGGAAGCGGATCGAGTTTCTGGCCCAATTCGCTGATGAGCAACGCGATCGAGTCAGCGTTGGCGAGTATCACGTCAACGCGTGCTTCGTCAGACACCGGATTGCGGAACGCTTTACGCGCGTCTGCAAGATTCCTGGTTTTGGTTAGGCTGAGAATTTTTTCGTAGTCATCGGCTTGCGACGTTATCTTATCCATGCCCACCCAGGCGCCCGTCTCGTCTTTACTCGCGAACAATTGTGCAGAAGGCGTAGCGCGCGAGAGCGATCGACGGCGGCTATCCAGATCATCCTTGAGCAGCTGTCCGTCCGCAGTGGTGGTATCGATGAGGCCCGGAAAGGGGGCCATCGCGTCAAGGGAGACCAGATCCTCGCTATCGCAGACCAGATGCGAAAGTTCATGGATCAGGGTGACCGCACGTGCGTGCGAGTCCACATTGAATCTTGGAGGCAGGAAGGCCGTGTAGACATCCAGCGCCGGATTGAAGAAATGTTCGGTGAAGTGGACGATCTTCTTGCGGTCCTGTTTGAAAACGAAGGCAACCGTATCGTCGCCGTAGCGCTGGTTCAGGCCGGCGAAGAAGCGCTCTGTGTAAAGCAGATCATCCTCGGGATCCGTCAGCTCACGGCACAGCGGGATGATCACCTTTTCGAATTTCCTCTGCAGCGCGGGCGTGATGTGAGGCACATCGAGAATGTTCCTGAGCACCTTCTCCACCCGTGTACCCCCCAGGTTGTCGCGATGGATGACAAAGTTATGCAGACAATTGAGCGCATAGGTTCTTGCCCGGGTGACCGCTTGCTGTATCACAAAGGCCCTGGCAGGTGAGCGACGGTTGATCTGCGCCATCCCTTTGGCCTGGATGTACATGGTGATCGAGCGGCTATCCTCGACTTGCTTTTGCAGTTCGGCCGGCCCCTTCCTGCGACAGCGCTGCACCGTCTGGCCGGCCTGTGCAATGACCAGCCTTGAATTCTTCTCTGCCAGTGCCGGCCCTTGGCTGCGATCTTCTTTGCGCAGGAACCATGTTTTCTCGGCCTGAACGACTGGATAGACCTTGCCGGCAATCGCCACGTATTGGTCAGTTGTGGCGGAGTCCCGATAAACCAGCCGGTTGCTCTCAAGCTTTAGGTCTTTCAGCGCCTTGCTGGTTTCAAAGGGCTGCAAGGCAACGCGGGAGGGCGAGGCGGGCGGTGCTTTTGCCCAGCGCGAGGCAACCTTTACGGTGCTATCGGTCTGCGCAGATGTCTGCGCCTCAGCGGCAAATTCGCTGGTGGCTGTCTGCGTCTCGGTCTCCCATGACAAGCGTCCCAGACTGAACAGCGAAATGGCACCCTCGATGAAGTTTTTCAGGCCGTTGGCCCAATGGTGGTCCTGGAGGTCTTCGGCGGACGCCTTGAAGTCCTGATAGCTTTTCCAGAGGAACAGCAAAGAGGCCAGTTTCCCCGGCAACAAGTGCGGCACCAGCCGGACGCCGTGACTGAAGAGAAACCTGGCTGCTTCCCAATCCGCTTGGGCATTGATCTGTGGCTGGCTGCTGAGCAGTTGTGGCAGAAGGTTGAGGGTGTCCTTGTGCAACCGATCAAGCACATTGCCGTTTATGGGCGTGCTTTGAAGGGTGATCTCGCTGGGTTTGCCGATCGTCGTTTTCAGCAGATTCCTGAAAATGGCCTGCTGCCCGTCCGGCAGACGCCGGATGATCAGGTCCTGGAAATGCCCGGGCGTATTCACTGCTTCGATCAGTTGCGCTTCGTTCTCGAACTCGCGAAATACGCATCGGGAGTAAGGCGCATAGAGCACCCGCGGGCCTGTCTGCCCAGCGCCCGGTCCGAAGACGTACAGGCCGAGCGTGTCGACGCCATCAGCGCCCGCGGTCTTGATCAACGACAGCGGGCAGGCGATGGCGTGAGCATCCACGACCATGGCCCGCGCTATCCCGTCCGGCATGTCGAGTATCTGACAAATGTAGTCGTAGCCGGTGTCCGACAGTTGTTGCTGCAACTTCATCGAGTGGGCGTGCTGCATCAATTGCCAGGGCAACTGGCGTAAAAACCGCTTCTTGCTGAGGCGTGCAGCCGTGCTGTCGCCGGACAGCGCCTGGGTCACTTTTGCCGTGTAGGTTGTAGCGATGTCGAGCGATTGCAGTAATTGCCGTACGGCGGTCTGGGCGAAATCTTTCGGTAATGCGGTGGCTATGTTCGAGGTCACTTTGAAACCGCTGTCCTGCACAACGTTGTAGTGATGCAGGGCGAACTCCAGAAGGTCGCAGGCCGGGCCAGCCAGCGTCAGGTTCGGGGTGATCTGGATATCCTTTGGCTTGAGCCCGTTGCCCGGGAATCTGGCGTCGAGCAGGCTTTTCAGGGTTTGCTCGATATAACTGGCCAGAGTCGGGACCTCATCGAGAAAATCCTTGCCCTCGATAAAGGCGCGCCGCAGTTCATCCAGCAGGGCGAGTTGTGTGCGCTGCTCCGTCGCCGAGGCCATGCGCAACCAGTCGGGATAGTCCAGATGACGGGAAAGGGTACGTGCAAGATCGACGGCGCGGCGCAGATTGGTATCGATGACAGCGTTCTTCATCCGGTCAAGGAAGGCCGCCAATGTGTCTGGGTCCTTGATACAGACGCGTAGCATTTCGCATTCAGCGAGGAAGTCTTCGATGCCCGACTGCATGCGGTCGTTGGACACACGGCCCTCAATCAATTGGAAGCTGCCGAGCGTGTATTGCTGGTCCAGTCGATGCTGCGCTATTGGCAGATTCTCCAGCAGCGTATGGCTCTGATTGTTGTCGTCCAAGCGTTGTTGCAACTGTTTTTGCGCAACGCCCATATCGGCGAACAATTCCAGGCCCATGGCCGGTGTCCACAGGATCGCGCGCCCCGAGTGCTCGACGTCCATGCCGCCGCGCTCGGTCAGCAGCACGCAGTAGGCGAGCGGCAGCTCAGCGGTGGACTCGGCACAATCGAGCGTGAGCGACCAGGCATCCGGGCGAAAACCGTTGAGTGACTGGCGATCGCTGCGTGTCGGATGCCGGGCATCGAACACGGTATCGACGATTTTTCGTTCCGCCTCCCGCCATGATCCGCTGACACTTCGCACGAACGCCTCACCGCGCAAGCCATCTTCGAACGCCTGCGCGAGCTTCCAGAGAATGCCTTCGAGAAAAGTGCGCTGTTCGGCGCCGTTCGCGGTCGGCTGGTCTTTGAAGTGGCTGGTCAGACTATCCAGCGTGCGGCCCAGACTTGTCGCCAATTGTGCCGCCTTGTCGGCCTGCACAAGTGAGGATGGCGGCGCGCTGGTAAACAACGGTCGGGTACTCCAGCGCTCATTGACGTCGAGTTCGAGCAACCGCTCATGGATCATCGAGCGGATATCCAGCGCCTTGTCGAAGAGTGCATGAACGTCTGTGGTGCGTTCGCCCTGGCGATAGCGCTGCAGGACGAACTCAATGTTCTGACGTTGTTTGGTAAGAATTGCCTCGAACAGCGTCGGCATGATCTCACCGCTGATGTTTTCCCCGGACACCTGGACGTTAGCGAAACCCAGGTAGCGATTGCGCTCTTGCAGACTCATCAGTCCGTACAGTTCGTCTTCGTGCCCGGCAGCCTGCAGTTTCGCGGTGAGCGTCTGTTTGAGGTCGGCGTAGTTCGTGAGTACCTGCAGGCCCTGGCTGGGGGTATAGAGATAGGCCTTGTCATGATTGATCATCAACGAACCGGCCAGTTCGACAGATGCTGTCTGTTCGCTCAGGCACACGGTTTCGAACGTTGGCAGGCGTACCACCACGGACGGCTCACGTACCAGACTGTGCAGCGCGTCGAACTCGCCGGCGGAGAGGATTTGTGTTTCGCGCTTGATCATCAGATCGGCGCGCGCCTGGTCCTGTAGCGTCTGGCTGAAGAAGGTGCGCCTGGGCGAGCCCTCGAATGACGCGGCATTCCAGTAGCCCTCGAGCTGACGGAACAACAGCATGATCAGTTTGCTCGAAGCCGAGGTGATAGCGGTTGCCCACGCGGATTGATCATCAGTGCTGGACAGGCGGGCGGGGTGTGAAAACTCGACAGTCTGACCGTGGGGCCATTGCTGACGGCGAAAATGCAGCAGCAGCGCTTCAATCAGCGAGCGCGAATCAACCCAGTGCCTGCCTGCATCGGTGGAGGAGGGTTTCGTAGCGGCGTAAAAAGCCACACGTGTGCTCGACTGCGGCAAATCGCCGAAGTGCGGCTGGAGCAGTTCACCGAGGATTTTTTCCAGCAGGGCGTTGAGCGCAGGCAGGCGTTTCAGTTCGTCGAGCAAGTCGCGTGCGCAGGCTTGTTGCGAATGGGTGATCGCTGTTTGCTGATCCTCGAAGACATCACCGTCGATGGTTTGTCGGGTGACGGTAATGCCGCGTTTCTCCACCAGCTCCTTGCGCAGCGAAACACTGAGAAAAGCCAACAGATCATCTTGCTCGTCTGCACTGTTCAGTCGCGCCTGCAACGCCTGCGTCAGCGCTTGGTCATCGCTGTATTTTTTCAATCCGTCGTAGGGCGTGTACAGAAACATGCCGTTGTCGTCAGGACCGGCGCCGAGCACGAAACTGCCGGCCAATGGCACGGGCACTTGCTTGTCGGCGTTGAGCAAAATCCGTTCGGCGAGCATGGGCGGGGTTTGTGCGCTACGCAGGGCGTGGCTCGCCAGTTGTACGTGTGCGAGCCAGTCGAAATCCTTGCTGTTGAGGCCGTGGCGTGCGGCCAGGTCGGCCTGCAGGCCGGCGGACTTCAGAATCTCGGGAAACAGCAGTGGAGCAGTAGAACTGGACATCATCGGTGCTCTGAACGCGGCGCCATCGGGCAGGGACTCAACAGTAGGTCTGTGAGCCGGAGCAGGTGCGGTAGATAGTTACCGCACACGCCGGATCAAAAGATGCAGTCGGCTCAGCCAGTGATCGCCGAGCGATCAAAGGGTTGACAGCCGACGGCTCCGGCGGGGTTAATCGGTGGGCAAATCGACCGTACGCTGTTGTTCCCTCCAATAATCATTCTGGAGCTTCAGATGTCTGCGCTACACGATCAGGGCTCGCCCACGTTATCCCTCGAAGCACTCACGCAACTGCTTGAAGCGATTTTCCTGCGCCACGGCACTTCCAGCGATGTCGCCCGGGTACTGGCGGCCAACTGTGCCGGCGCCGAGCGCGATGGCGCCCATAGTCATGGTGTATTCCGCATGCCCGGCTACGTCTCGACCCTGAAAAGCGGCTGGGTCAATGGCCACGCAGTGCCGCAGGTCGAAGACGTCGCGCCCGGTTTTGTCCGGGTCGACGCCGGCAATGGTTTTGCCCAGCCCGCGCTGGCCGCTGCGCGAGCATTGCTGGTGGAAAAGGCGCGTCACGCCGGGATTGCAGTGTTGGCGATTCGTAACTCGCATCACTTCGCCGCGTTGTGGCCGGATGTCGAGCCGTTCGCCGACGAAGGTCTGGTGGCGCTGAGCGTGGTCAACAGCATGACCTGCGTTGTCCCGCATGGTGCCGACCGGCCGCTGTTCGGCACCAATCCGATCGCCTTTGCCGCGCCACGAGCCAATGCCGCCCCGATCGTTTTCGACCTGGCCACCAGTGCCATCGCCCATGGCGACGTGCAGATCGCTGCGCGCAAAGGCGAAAAACTCCCGGCCGGGATGGGCGTCGACAGCTTGGGTCAGCCCACCCAGGATCCCCGGGCGATTCTCGAAGGCGGTGCATTGCTGCCGTTTGGCGGGCACAAGGGTTCGGCGCTGTCGATGATGGTCGAGTTGCTGGCAGCGGCGTTGACCGGTGGCAATTTTTCCTTCGAGTTCGACTGGTCCAACCATCCCGGCGCAAAGACTCCGTGGACGGGGCAGTTATTGATTGTGATTGATCCGAGCAAAGCCGCGGGGCAGAGTTTTGCCCAGCGCAGCGAGGAACTGGTGCGACAGATGCACGGGGTCGGGCTCAAGCGGCTGCCGGGGGATCGGCGGCATTGGCAGCGCAGTCGGTCGATGCTGGAAGGGATTACCCTGGATGAGCAGACATTGGCGCAGTTGCGGGAATTGGCGGGGGAGTGAATTTATCCGCAGACATAAAAAAAGCGAACCGTAAGGTTCGCTTTTTTGTGGCGCTTGTACTCAGCGACGACCGAGCAGCAGGCCCACCACCAGGCCGAAACCGGCGGAGATCGCCACGGTCTGCCATGGGTGGCCGCCGATGTAGTTTTCGGTAGCTTCAACGGCGGGTTTGGTGCGGTCGCGCACGCTGGATACCGAGTCCAGCGCCTGCTGCAGTTTCTGGGCGATCTGGGCACGCAGCGTTTCCGCTTCTTCGCCGACCAGTGAAGCGCTGCTCTTGAGCAGTTTGTCCGATTCTTCGATCAGAGCCTGAAGCTCGCTGAAAGCTTGATCCTTGATTTGCTCTTCGGCAGCTTGCGAGGCGGTTTTACGGGCCATTGGGTGACTCCTTGCAGTTGAATGGACAGTGACCAATGGAGTGTAGCGGTCGACGAAAAGTTGCATGTCATTCGTACCGAAGGGAAAAACCTGCACCGGAGGTTTCCGCCGAGCGTGTAAGATGTCGCCATTTTACGCAGCAGGATAAATCCCCATGAGTTTCAATCTGGCCGACAAATCCCTCGCAGAGCGCGCAGCGCTGGAAGATGAGAAATCCCGTCTGTTCGAACTCTGGCAGAACAATCTGGGCAAAGCCAAGGGCGAAGCCGCGCGTCTGTTTGGCGAGCGCTCCAAGCGCAAGGGCAAATGGGCCGAGTGGGTTCGCGCCGAACTGGACGGCATGTCGCCGCCGGAGTTTGCCAACATGGTGCGCAGCGAAGTCAATCGGCTGATGGCGGCGAACAAGTAAACCGCGTCACGCCTGGCCGAACGTCGCGGCAATCGCCTCGCGAACCTTCACCAGCACCGGATCGATCTGCGTGCTGGTGCGCCAGCCCAGTTCGATCGGATAGCGCGGCAAGGCCAAGGGGCAGGGCAGCAATGCCAGCCCGCTCAGTCCCGCGATGCTCGCCGCGGCGTGGGCCGGAATGGTCGCCACCGCCTGACTGCCCTTGAGCAGAAAGGGCAGCGCGGCAAAATGCGTGGTCGAGGCGCAGACCCGGCGGCTCAATCCCACGGCCGCCAAGCCTTCATCGGTGATGCCGATAAAGCCACCCGATGACACCAGAATGTGCTCGCGGGCGACGAACTCCTGCAACTCGATCTGCTGCTGGCCCGGCGCGAGACTGTCGGGATCGACCAGGCACGCGTAGCCACCTTCCGCCAATACCTGACGACTGAGCAGACGCTCGGCAAACCCGCCGGCGGTGATTGCCAGGTCAATGCTGCGTTCCATCAACGCACGGGCGACGATCTGGCTGTGGGTCTGGCGAAAGATCAGCCGCAGTTTAGGTGCGCGACGAGCGATTTCCTCGATCAAGCGGCGCCCGTAGGCAATTTCAAAATCATCTGACAGACCGATCGCCACCGAGCGCCCGTCATAGTGGTTGGCCGCCGGATCGAGCATGGCCAGGCTCTGTCGGCATTTGTTCAGCGCATCGCTGATCACCGGTTTCAGCTGGTTGGCCTGCAGGGTTGGCGCCAGACCGCGCCCGGTGCGCACGAACAACTGATCGCCATAGACCTCGCGCAAGCGGCGCAACGCGGCACTTACCGCCGATTGCGTGACGCCAAGGCGCAGGGCGGCGCGGCTGGCGCTGGACTCTTCGTGCAGCGCTTCAAAGACTTTCAGCAGGTTGAGGTCGACGTCGGCGATATTCATTTGGCTCATATCATTCAGCAGCGGACAGGGCTTTATTCATGATCGCGTGACGCTGGAGAATCGGCAACACCTGAACCTGATGGAGTAAACAGCATGCCCAGATCGATTATTGCCGCGCTGCAGATCGGCGCCTTGCCCGGTGGCAAAGGCGAAACCCTCCAGCAAATCCTTGGCTGGGAGAACGCGATCATCGAATCCGGCGCGGCGCTGGTGGTGATGCCCGAAGCCTTGCTCGGGGGCTATCCGAAAGGCGAGGGTTTCGGCACGCAACTGGGCTATCGCTTGCCTGAAGGGCGTGAGGCCTTCGCGCGTTATTTTGCCAACGCCATCGATGTGCCCGGCGCCGAAACTGAGGCGCTGGCCGGATTGTCGGCGCGCACCGGGGCCAATCTGGTGATCGGTGTCATCGAGCGCGCCGGCAGCACTCTGTATTGCACGGTGCTGTATTTCGACCCGCAGGCAGGGTTGATCGGCAAGCACCGCAAACTCATGCCCACCGGCACCGAGCGGCTGATCTGGGGCAAGGGCGATGGCTCGACCTTGCCGGTGTTCGACACCCAGGTCGGCAAGCTCGGCGCGGTGGTGTGCTGGGAAAACATGATGCCGCTGCTGCGCACGGCGATGTATGCCAAAGGCGTCGAAGTCTGGTGCGCACCCACCGTGGACGAGCGTGAGATGTGGCAGGTCAGCATGCGCCACATCGCCCACGAAGGCCGTTGCTTTGTGGTCAGCGCTTGTCAGGTGCAGGCCTCGCCGAATGAGTTGGGCGTGGAGATTGCCAATTGGCCAAGTGACAGGCCGTTGATTGCCGGCGGCAGCGTTATCGTCGGACCGATGGGTGACGTACTGGCGGGACCGCTGCGTGGCGAGGCGGGGTTGCTTACGGCGGAGATCGACACGGATGAGCTGATCCGTGCGCGGTATGACTACGACGTGGTGGGCCACTATGCGCGGCCGGATGTGTTTGAGTTGACCGTCGATGAACGTGCGAAGCCGGGGGTGCGGTTCAACACATAACCCCGGACTGGCAAAAATCCCTTGTAGGAGTGAGCCTGCTCGCGATAGCGGTCTGTCAGATATATATGCATTGCCTCACACACCTCTATCGCGAGCAGGCTCACTCCTACATGGGGGCTGTGTAGCGGCTAACTACCAGGTCGCAGCACTCGCCTTGGGCAAACTCAACTTGCCGCTGTCGGTAAAGCGCATCGTGCCAAACACCCCGCCGGCCAGTTTGCCGCGCAGCACGTAGGGCAAGTTATCGAGGCTTTGCGTCTGGCTCAGGCCGAGGGTCTGGCGCAGGAACGAGAACGCCGAGACGCTGACCGGCACCGTGACAATCGCTTCAGAGAAACGCGGGATCGAACCGCTCTGATCGCTCACACCGGAAGCCAACGAATGACCATTGACCTCCAGATCCAGGGCGATGCCGTTGTAGTCGATCGCCGTCTCATTGGGATTTTGCACCCGCAGCTTGATGGCAAAGCGCACTTCCAGTTCCTGGCTCGGCAACGGTTCGAGGCCGACCACGTTGATGTTCACCGGATCGCGGTGAGGAAACAGCGCGCAGGCACTGAGCGACAGCAGCAGGAGCGACAGGATGACGGCGTGGACGCGGCGCATAAAAATCTCTCGACAAAAAAGGGCTGAACCGTTGCCGGTGCAGCCCTTTTTTTCAAGGCTCGACGTCAGCGGTTCAATTGTGCGACAGCCGCCGGTTGACCGGGTTCAGCTTTGGCGGCGACGTCGGGGTTTTCCATGACCTGCAGAATCGATGCTTCCGGATCGAAATCGTCCTCTTCCAGCTCAATGAATTCTTCCGGCAGAAAGATGTTCAGCACGATAGCGCACAAGGCGCCGACGGTGATCGGCGATTCGAAGATGTTGCGCAGCGCTTGCGGCAGCTCGCGCAGCACTTCCGGTACGGCGGCGATGCCAAGGCCCATGCCCAGCGAAATCGCCACAATCAACATGTTGCGTCGATGCAGGCCGGCCTCGGCGAGGATCTTGATCCCGGCCACGGCGACGGTGCCGAACATCACCAGCTCAGCGCCGCCGAGTACCGGTTTTGGCATCAGTTGCAGCACCGCGCCGATCATCGGGAACAAACCGAGCAACACCAGCAGGCCGGCGATGAAAAACGCCACGTACCGGCTGGCCACGCCGGTCAACTGGATCACGCCGTTGTTCTGCGCGAAGGTCACCATCGGCATGCTGTTGAACACCGCCGCCATGGCCGAGTTGAGACCGTCAGCGAGCAGGCCGGATTTGATCCGGCGGATGTACAACGGGCCTTTGACCGGTTGCCGCGAGATCATCGAGTTGGCGGTCAGGTCGCCGGCCGCCTCCAGCGGAGATACCAGGAAAATCACCGCCACCGGCACGAACGCTACCCAATCGAAGTTGAAACCGTACTTGAACGGCACCGGTACGCTGACCAGCGGCACTTCGGGCATCGCAGCGAAATCCACCGTGCCCATCAGCCAGGCCACGACGTAGCCAAGGGTCAGGCCGATGACGATCGCGCCCAGGCGCAGAAAGGGCACGTCGACGCGGTTCAGGACGACGATAGTGCCGATCACCAACGCTGCGAGAAAGATATGGCTGGCCGCGCCCAGATCCGGCGCGCCGAAACCGCCGGCGATATCAGTCATTGCCACTTTGATCAGCGACAGGCCCATCAGGGTGATGATCGTGCCGGTCACCACCGGAGTGATCAGCATGCGCAGCTTGCCGATGAACTGGCTGAGTACCACTTCGATGAACGCGGCGAAAAAGCACACACCGAAGATCGTCGACAGGATTTCATCAGTGCCGCCGCCGCGCGCCTTGACCATGAAACCGGCGCTGAGAATCACACTGATAAAGGAAAAACTGGTGCCTTGCAGACACAGCAGACCCGAACCGACCGGGCCGAAACGCTTGGCCTGAACGAAAGTGCCGAGCCCGGAAACGAACAGCGCCATGCTGATGAGGTAAGGGATTTCACTGTGCAGACCGAGGGCGCCGCCCATGATCAGGGTCGGGGTGATGATGCCGACGAAGCTCGCCAGTACGTGTTGCAGCGCGGCGAACACGGTGGCGGTCAGGTGCGGACGGTCGTTTAGGCCGTAGATCAGGTCGTTGTTGCGCGGGGCTTTATCGGAGGCGGTCATGGTCAGGTGCGCGCCGCGAGGCGGGGCCGGGTCAGAAAATGGGTGCGCAGAATGCCGCAAGCGGACGGCGAGGGCAACGAGCAATAACTGCCTGAAAGGTCAGGTTTTACTGCTCTGTGGGAGCGAGCCTGCTCGCGAAAGCGGTCTATCAGTGAATATTTGTATCGGCTGACACGACGCCTTCGCGAGCAGGCTCGCTCCCACATGCGGATCATTCACGTGCCTCGACCAGCAATGGAAAACCGCCCATGGCATACTCCCGCGCATGACTTTCGACTCCCCCCTCAGTGCTTGGCAAAACGCCGTTGACCACAAGGGTTTCATCCAGGATGAAGCCCAGGAACACGCGGTCTGGGCCTTGCAGAAATGCCACGAAGCCTTGCACGCCGGTGCCCGTTCGGTCAGTGGCGTGTACCTGTGGGGGCCGGTCGGGCGCGGCAAGACCTGGCTGATGGATCAGTTCTATCAGACCCTGCGCGTGCCGGCCCGGCGTCAGCACTTTCATCACTTCATGGGCTGGGTGCATCAGCGGTCGTTTCAACTGAGCGGCATCGCCGATCCGCTGCGCGCGCTGGCCAAAGAACTGGCTGGCGAAGTGCGCGTGCTGTGTTTCGATGAACTGTTCGTCAATGACATCGGCGACGCGATCATTCTCGGGCGTTTGTTCCAGGTGATGTTCGACGAAGGCGTGGTGATCGTTTGTACGTCCAATCTGCCGCCGGATGATCTGTACGCCGACGGCTTCAACCGCGATCGCTTCACCCCGGCGATTACGGCGATCAAAGCGCATATGCAGGTGGTGGCGGTGAATGGCGCCGAGGATCATCGCCTGCATCCGGGGGCGATCGAACAGCGCTATTTTGTCAGCGCAACCGATTCGCCGAGTGCGCTGGATGGCGTGTTCAAATCACTGGTTTCCAGTGAAATCTGCAGTGATGAGCCTGTCGCCGTGGGTCATCGCATGCTGAACGTGGTGCAGGCCAGCGAATCCGTGCTGTGGTGCCGTTACCGTGATCTGTGCGAACAACCTTTCGCCGCCATGGACTTCATCGCGCTGTGTGATCGCTACCGGGCTATTCTGTTGAGCGAAGTGCCGAATCTGAGCGCGCAGAAACGTGAGGGGCGCATCGCGCGCGGCACCGAAGATGGCGCGCAACGTGTGGTGGCCGGCGACCGCGAGCTGCCACAGTTGTCGGTGCATGACGACGGCGTGCGGCGTTTTATCGCGCTGGTCGACGAATGCTACGACCGCAAAGTGCCGCTGTACGTCGAGGCCAGCGTGCCGATGGACGCGCTGTACACCGAGGGCTATCTGGAATTCCCGTTCCGTCGCACCCTCAGCCGCTTGCAGGAGATGCAGTTGCAGCGTTACGCCGAAGCTTGAAAGGAGGGCGCCGACATGAGCCAACCGCTGTCCCATCATTTGCTGACCATGGCCTATCAGAATGCCTGGGCCAATCATCGCCTGGCCAAGGCCTGGAGCCAGCTCGACGCGGCGGACCTGGCTGCGCCAAGAGTGAGTTTCTTTCCCGGCATCCGCCTGACCCTCAACCACATCCTCACTTGCGACTGGTTCTACGTCGACGCGCTCGAACGGGAATTGCGCGGTGACGAGCCGCACCCTGACTGCTATGTGTTCTTCAATGCGGACGAGCCGTTTACCGACGCCGCCGCGCTGCGTGAAGAACAGGCACATGTCGACCGTCGTCTGATCGCATATTGCGAACAACTGCGCGATGCCGATCTGCCGCGAATCGTCACCATCGCCCGCGAAACACCGCAACACGACAGCCGCTTGCGCATGCTTTCGCACCTGTTCGAACACCAGATCCACCATCGCGGCCAGGTGCATGCGATGCTCAGCGGCACGACGGTCAAGCCACCGCAGCTGGATGAGTTTTTCTGCGCCGGCGAGCGTGCACTGCGTGCCGAAGACTTCGCTGAACTGGGCTGGACTGAAGAGTTGATCTGGGGCCACTGACCGCAAAAGATCGCAGCCTCGTTGCACTCGTCAGCTCCTACAAATAACCCTGTGCAGGTTCTGGATAAAGGCTTTGCAAGCCTGAAAAGCCCCTCACCCTAACCCTCTCCCAGAGGGAGAGGGGACTGACTGAGTCGAATTTACGAAATACGCCGACCTGAACCATTGGGGTTGAATTCAGGATTTGAATTGCACGCGAATCAGCTCCCTCTCCCTCGGGAGAGGGCTGGGGTGAGGGGCGAATTCACCGCTGATCACGAGCCGGACACATATCCGCCCTACCATAAAAAAAGGCGCCCCAGGCAGGGCGCCTCAACTGTCATCTCCCGGGCCAGAGCGGAGCCACGGAAGGTCCATCGGTTGCTCGGTAAAACTCAGTCGCGATAAGCCTCGGTCACCTGCGCCGTCTGGTCAGCGGGCACGCGAATTTCTTTCGCATTGGCGTCGCTCTTCTGCTCGCTCTGGGCGTGCTGGACCGGGAAATTGTCGTAGTAATAACGCATGCGCTCAGCGCCGCCTTCGGCGAAGACGCTGGCAGAACCCAGGGCAAACAGCCCGGCAAGCATTGCGGTAGTGATTTTCATGGTGCCTCCTACTGAACAAGTGGAGCCGTTCGTCCATGAAGCAGATCTCGGAAGAGAGTCTGGGAGGCCTGAATTAACGCGGGGTTAACGCTCGTTCAGTGAAGGTTTTGCAGCGTGTTGCGGGGAGATAGCTGACAGACTCCGGGCCCTTGAACAAAAAAAGCCCTGCATCTTTCGACACAGAGCTTTTCAAGGGATCAGGCCGGGAGATCTTCAATGACTCTCGTGCCTGCAGTTCCCGACGCGATGTTACCGCTCCACCGCGTCCGCGATAGTCGTTTCGGGTTTCTTCGGCTTCATCAAACTGAAGTCAATCAACGCGCGTTTCGCCGTCTGGTACGGATCGCCAATCAACAGCTTGCGCGGCACGAAGCTGTCGCTGACCAGGCTCTTGCTGCGATCCAGTTCATCTGAGCTCAACCCGGCCAGATCGGCCCAGGTATGGATGAACTGCGAGCTGCTGTACGGGCGGCTGAGGTCGCCGGCGAAGTTCCAGTCGTGGTTTTCCTTCCACTTCGGCGAGGCCCAGGCCATGAACGGGATGGTGTACATCGGCGCGGTCGGTTTGTTTTCGTTGCGGCCCAAGGTGCTGTGGCCAGCCGAGTCGAAGACGTCTTCGCCGTGGTCGGAGAGGTACAGCAAGAAGCCGTTCGGATCGGATTTGGCATAATCCTTGATCAGGCTCGACACCACGAAATCGTTGTACAGCACGGCGTTGTCGTAGCTGTTGTAGGTCGGCAGTTGATCGTCACGCACGCCGGCCGGTACGCCCTGGCGATCGTGAAACTTGTCGAAGGTTGGCGGATAGCGATACTGGTAGCTCATGTGCGTGCCGAGCAGGTGCACGACGATCAGCTTGCGGGGCGCCGCATCGGCCAGCGCCTTGTTGAACGGCTCGATGACATCGCCATCGTACTGCGCGGCGTTCTGGTTGCGGTTGTTGTTCAGGTACACCTGTTCGTCGGCCTGTTCGGAGAAGGTCGTGAGCATGGTGTTGCGCTTGGTCATGGTCTGCTGGTTGGTGATCCAGAAGGTCTTGTAACCCGCCTGTTTCATCACGCTGACCAGCGATGGCGTCGACAGGTACAGATCCGGATTCTGCTCATCGGCGAAGGTCAGCACCTGCTGCAACGCTTCGATGGTGTAGGGGCGCGGGGTGATGACGTTGTCGAAGATCGCCAGTTGATCCTTGAGCTTGTCCAGTTCCGGCGTGGTGCTGCGCGGATAACCGTAGAGGCTCATGCGCTGACGGTTGGTCGATTCACCGATGACCAGCACCAGGGTCGCCGGCTGCCCGGCCGATGCGTCCTTGAGGTTTTTCAGCGGCGGGATCTGGCTCGCGCTGTCGAGCATGCCCTGCATGTCGGCGAGGGTTTCCTGATAGCGGTGATACGCCACGGCCATCTGCCATGGCACCGCTGGCTCGATGCGGGTCTCGAATTTCTCGAAGCCTTGGGCGAAGGTGCCCATGCGCAGGGTTTGCTTGACCAGCGGATAGCCGACCACGGCGATGACGATTGCCGTCGCCGCTACCAGCGCGCGACCACGTGGCATGTACACCGGGCGCAGGCGCGTCCACAAAAAGTACGCGAAGGCGGTATGGGCGAGGAACGCCGGGATCATCCACCAGGCGAAATACTGCGTCATGTACTCGCCGGCTTCCGACACGTTCGACTCGAACATGATGAAGATGACGCTCTGCGAGAATTCCTGCTGATAGATGAAGAAGTAACCGAGGCTGGCCATCGAGCAGGCCCACAGCACCACGCCGATGATCGCCGCGAGCAGGCGAGTCTGTCTGGGGAACAGCAACATCGGCGCCAGCCACAGCGCGCTCATCACGAAGGCCTGACGGAATCCGGTGAAGCCGGATGTGCCGGTCAGCTGGATCAGCAGTTGGGTGATACCCGAGAAGTACCAGAAGAAAACGAACAGCCAGATGAATCCGGCCCAGTCGAAACCGGTTGCAGTCGTTTTGCTGCGTTTGAACAATGCCATTCAGCGCTCCAGCTCAATCATCAAACCCACGCCGGAAAGCTTCCATGACACCGACGAACAGAGGCCGTACGCGCAGGTACGGCCAGAATGGGGCGGAGTATCCCCAAGGCAATGTGAAAGATTTGTTAAGCGCCGCTTTTATCTGGCATCAAGCGGTCAGAGGTGCAGTGTGTCGGGAACGACGGGCGCCGCTCCCGAAGCAGGCGGGGGTCAGGCGTGGCGCGCGCGCTGCACAACCGGGCGTGGTTGCGGCTGCGAGCCCTGGGTCAGTGCGCGCAATTGCGCCAATTCGTGCTTCAACAGGTCGCGCTCGTCTTTCAACTCGCGCAATTCGTCGCGACGGATCGTAACGTAGAGGGTTTGTGGCGGCATTGCTGTGTGTACTGTGCCCATTGCTCACCTCGCAAATGGCGTGCATCAACTGTAAGTCACTCCTCGTTCCGAGGCGCTTGACTTACTATCGGCGCCAATTTTGATTTCTTTTGCCCAAGAAGGGAACTTTTTTATTTTTCATGGTCGGTGTGTCTTCGGCAGGATTCGGGGCGTTATCACTCTGGATCGGGCACAATGCCCGGAAACTTCATCGCAACGCTCTGGACTAACCTCCATCAGTCGCGTTGGGCTATAACCAATGACACACATTTATTTGTAGTAAGGAGCATCAGCACATGCAACTCGGGATTATTGGACTGGGCCGCATGGGCGGCAATATTGCGCGACGTCTGATGCTCAACGGGCACACCACCGTTGTTTACGACCGCAATACCGCTTTCATCGATAACCTGGTCGCCGAGGGCTCCACCGGCGTCGCCGACTTGCCGGCCCTGGTCGCCGGCCTCGACAAGCCACGCGCTGTCTGGGTCATGTTGCCGGCCGGCGCGCCGACCGAAGACACCATCAACACCCTGAGCGAACTGCTCGAACCCGGCGATACCATCATCGACGGCGGCAACACCAACTATAAGGATGACATTCGTCGGGCCAAGACTCTCAACGAGAAAGGCCTGCACTACATCGACGTCGGTACCTCCGGCGGCGTCTGGGGCCTGGAACGCGGTTATTGCATGATGATCGGCGGCGACGCCGAAACCGTGCAGCGCCTCGACCCGCTGTTTGCCGCACTGGCGCCGGGCATGGGCGACATCCCGCGCACCAAGGATCGCAAGTCCGATGACCACCGCGCCGAGCACGGCTACATCCATGCCGGTCCTGCCGGTGCCGGGCACTTCGTCAAGATGATTCACAACGGCATCGAGTACGGCATGATGGCCGCGTTCGCCGAAGGCTTCGACATTCTCAAGACCAAATCCAGCGAACGTTTGCCGGAAGATCAGCGTTTCGACCTGAACGTGGCCGACATCGCGGAAGTCTGGCGTCGTGGCAGTGTGGTTTCTTCGTGGCTGCTCGACCTGACCGCCGATGCGCTGGCCAGCGATCCGAAGCTCGACGGTTTCTCCGGCTCGGTAGCCGACAGCGGCGAAGGCCAATGGACCATCGAGGCGGCCATGGAGCAAGCGGTGCCGGTGCCGGTGCTGTCCAACTCGCTGTTCTCCCGTTACCGCTCGCGCGGGCAGGGCACCTTCGGTGACAAGATCCTGTCGGCACAACGCTTCGGCTTCGGCGGCCACGTGGAGACAGCGAAAAAATGACCCGTACGATCCGCAGAAAATCCAAGGCAGAACCCGCACCACCGACCACGCTGTTTTTGTTCGGTGCCCACGGCGACCTGGTCAAGCGCTTGCTGATGCCGGCGCTGTACAACCTAAGTCGCGACGGCCTGCTCGACGACAATCTGCGGATCGTCGGCGTTGACCACAACGCCATTACTGATGAAGCCTTCGCGCAGAAGCTCGAAGACTTCATCCGTACCGAAGTCGCGGCGAAGGTCGGCAACGGCGATCAGATGCTTGATCCGGCCTTGTGGGCCAAGCTCGCCAAAGGTATCAGCTACGTCCAGGGCGACTTCCTGGACGACAGCACTTATTCAGCGCTGGCGGCGAAAATCGCCGACAGCGGCACCGGCAATGCGGTGTTCTACCTGGCCACCGCGCCGCGTTTCTTCAGTGAAGTGGTGCGCCGGCTCGGCAGCGCCGGTTTGCTTGAAGAAACTCCCGAAGCGTTCAGAAGGGTGGTGATCGAGAAGCCGTTCGGCTCCGATCTGCAGACCGCCGAAGCCTTGAACGCGTGCCTGCTCAAGGTCATGAGCGAGAAGCAGATCTACCGGATCGACCATTACCTGGGCAAGGAAACCGTGCAGAACATTCTCGTCAGCCGGTTCTCCAACAGCCTGTTCGAAGCGTTCTGGAACAACCATTACATCGACCACGTGCAGATCACGGCGGCGGAAACCGTCGGCGTCGAAACCCGTGGCAGTTTTTACGAACACACCGGCGCGTTGCGCGACATGGTGCCCAATCACCTGTTCCAGTTGCTCGCCATGGTGGCCATGGAACCGCCAGCTGCGTTCGGCGCCGATGCGGTGCGGGGTGAGAAGGCCAAGGTAGTGGGGGCGATTCGTCCCTGGACCACCGACGAAGCGCGAGCCAACTCGGTGCGCGGCCAGTACAGCGCCGGCGAGCGCGACGGCAAGCCGTTGAACGGTTATCGCCAGGAAGCCAACGTCTCGCCCGACAGCAGCACCGAAACCTACGTGGCGCTGAAGGTGATGATCGACAACTGGCGTTGGGTCGGCGTGCCGTTCTACCTGCGCACCGGCAAGCGTATGAGCGTGCGCGACACCGAGATTGTCATCTGCTTCAAACCGGCGCCGTATGCACAGTTCCGCGACACCGAAGTCGATGAGTTGCAGCCGACTTACCTGCGCATCCAGATCCAGCCGAATGAAGGCATGTGGTTCGACCTGCTGGCCAAGCGGCCGGGGCCGGCGCTGAACATGGCCAATATCGAGCTGGGTTTTGCCTACAAGGATTTCTTCGAGATGCAGCCTTCGACCGGTTATGAAACCTTGATCTACGACTGCCTGACCGGCGATCAGACGCTGTTCCAGCGTGCCGACAACATCGAGAACGGTTGGAGAGCCGTGCAGCCATTCCTTGATGCCTGGCAGCAGGACGCCAGCGTCGAGTTGTATGCGGCCGGCGACGATGGCCCGCAAGCAGCGGAAGATCTCCTGACTCGCGATGGCCGCGTCTGGCATGGTCTGGGATGAGTGACTTGACGAAACAACCCATCGGTTTTCTGCTCAGCGATATGGACGGCACCTTGTTGCTGCCGGATCACACGCTGAGCCAACGCACCATTGCCGCCGTGCGCTCATTGCGCGAGGCCGGCGTGCTGTTCAGCCTCGCCAGCGGGCGTCCACCCAAAGCCATGCTGCAGCAGATCGAGGCGCTGGGCGTTGATCTGCCGACAGCGGCATTCAATGGCGGCACCATAGTCAAACCGGACGGCACGCTGTTGGCCGCGCATTATTTGCCGGCAACCACGGCGCTGATCGCACTGGCACTGTTTGCCGATCAGCCGGACGTGGAAGTCTGGGTGTTCAGCGGCGGCGACTGGCTGCTCAAGGACCCGCACGGGCCGATGGTCCCGCGTGAACAGAGTGGCCTCGGCTATCCGCCGGTGGTGGTGGAGAGTTTCGAACCGTATCTGCAGCGGATCGACAAGATCGTCGCCACCAGCAATAACACTCAGTTGTTGATCGAACTGGAGGCGCAGCTGTTGCCGAAGGTCAACGGCATGGCCCAGGTGTCGCGCTCGCAACCGGTGTATCTCGACGTCACCGCGCTGGAGGCCAACAAGGGCACCGCGCTGACGGCGATTGCCGAATATCTCGGCGTGCCGCTGGAGCAAACGGCGGTCATCGGCGACGGCGGCAACGACCCGGCGATGTTCAAATGCGCCGGGTTGTCGATTGCCATGGGGCAGGCGGAAGAAGCGGTCAAGCGCCAGGCCGACGTCGTCACCGCACCCAACACCGAAGACGGCGTGGCGCAGGCGATCGAAAAGTACATTCTCCCGCACTGATTCACACAGAAAAAACTGTAGGAGTGAGCCTGCTCGCGATGGCGGCGTATCAGCAAACGAAATGGTGGCTGACACACCGCTATCGCGAGCAGGCTCACTCCTACATGGGGTTTGCAGTGTCAGTTACAGCCAGTAGCTCACCGCATACCAGCCCAGCAAGCCCATCACCATGGTGTAGGGCAGGGCCATCCACACCATGCGCCCGTAAGACAAACGCACCAGCGGGGCGATCGCCGAGGTCAGCAGGAACAAAAACGCGGCCTGACCGTTCGGCGTCGCCACACTCGGCAGATTGGTCCCGGTGTTGATCGCAATCGCCAATGTCTCGAAATGCTCGCGACTCATGTGCCCGGCAAGAAATGCCTGTTTCACTTCGGTAATGTAAATGGTCGCGACAAATACGTTGTCGCTGATCGCCGAGAGCAGACCGTTGGCGATGAACAACATCCCCGGCTGTTGATCCACCGGTAACGCCAGCACCCACTGGATCAGCGGGGCGAACAGTTGCTGATCATGAATCACCGCTACCACGGCAAAAAACACCACCAGCAGTGCGGTAAACGGCATCGCATCCTTGAACGCGCTGCCCAAGCGATGTTCGTCAGTGATCCCGCTGAACGCAGTAATCAAGACAATCACCATCAAACCGATGAGCCCGACTTCGGCGAGATGGAACGCCAGGCATCCAATCAGAATCAGCGCCGCCGCCCCCTGCACCAATAGCGCTGCGGTCTGCCGGGGCGTACGTTCGGCATCGTCCTGGGCAGCATAGTTGGCCAGCACGGCGCGCACGTTATCCGGCAGCAGCGTGCCATATCCGAACCAGCGCAGTTTTTCCAGCAACACACAGGTCACAAGACCGGCCGCCAGCACCGGCAGCGATACCGGGGCGATCTTCTGGAAGAACTCGCCAAAATGCCAGCCCATCTCATGGCCGATCAGCAGGTTCTGCGGCTCGCCAACCAACGTGCAGACGCCACCGAGCGCTGTGCCGACTGCGCCGTGCATCAACAGACTGCGCAGGAAAGCGCGAAATTGATTGAGGTCTTCGTGGTGCAGCGTCGGCAGGTGGCGGTCGTCACTGAACTCGCTGTCCTGACGCGGATCATTGCCCGAGGCGACCCGGTGATAGACCGAATAAAAACCCACCGCCGCACTGATGATCACCGCCGTCACGGTCAACGCATCAAGAAACGCGGAGAGGAATGCCGATAAAAAGCAGAACATCAACGCCAGGATGGCTTTCGAGCGCACGCCCAGTAGCAGTCGCGAAAACAGAAACAGCAGCAGATCCTTCATGAAGTAAATACCGGCCACCATGAACATCAGCAGCAGGATCACCGGAAAGTTGTGCAGCAACTCGTCATACAGCGCTTGCGGCGTGGTCATCTTCAGCAACAGCGCTTCAATCAACAACAGACCGCCCGGCATCAACGGATAGCACTTGAGCGCCATGGCCAGGGTGAAGATGAACTCGATCACCAACAGCCAGCCCGCCGCGACCGGGCCGACGGTGAACAGCACCACGGCATTGAGAATGAGGAAACCGACAATGGTCGCCTTGTACCAGCGTGGCGACTGCCCGAGGAAGTTGTGCGCGAACGCCTGGGCCATTGAACCGGACATCGGCTGCTCCTTTTATTAAGAAGCGCGAAAGTTGCCGGATGTTTCAGGGAAGATCAAGGTCTCGGGATGCGATTGCTTGAGAACGATCGTGCGTTGCCAATCCGTAGCGATCACCCTGAAACAGATCCACGGCGCCGTGGCGTCGTGGATCTCTGATTACCTCAGCGCTGATGCAGTGAACGACGCTTAGAGCTTCGACGAAACGACTCTGATCGCCCAAGGTGCAGACAGTCGCCCCGTATCGGATTTACAGCGCAAAGTATGCACATGATTAACGGCCAGATCCGTGATGGTCGCGCTGTAGACACCGTGTTCATCGACTGCGAAGGGGACAAGATTGTTGTTGTAGTCAACAATCCACCCCGTCTCGTGAGGGATACCCGTACCGACAACAGTGACAGCTCTATCAGTCGTGATGCCTTGATTCTCGATCTCCTGAAACTGCTCCTGACCGATGACGAACTTGATTGCCAGCACACTCGGTTTGGTTACCACAACCCGCCATGACGGCGATACGAGCCCGGTGGGGTCCCTTGCGACAAAGAGTTGCGTGCCTGGTTTAAGGTCTTCGAGTCTGGCGCTCCAGTGCCCGTTTGGGTCGATGTTCAGAAGCTTGATCACCGTGCCGTTGTTCAACAGGTCCACGGTTCGACCAGGTGTGCCCCGGCCAATGAAGTTCAGTTCATTATGAAATGTTCTCTGACCGTCGTTGATGGGCTCTCCGTCAGGTCCGTATACCGTTTCAATTACCGGCGCGGTCACTCCCTCGACGATGACCGTCCATGGCGGCGAAATGTCCCCGCCAACATTGGTCGCTGTGTACGAATGCGGCCCGGGCAGCTGAGCGGGCAGTTTGGCGATGAAGAGGCCTCGCAGATCAGCATAAGCCGAGGTAACGGGTTGCCCCCAATCCCATATCTCAACATATTCTCTCGGAGAGGCCGAGCCGCTGATTGTCAGATTGCTGTCGTAGCTGATGCCACCGTCCTGTATGAAATCACCTCTACCGTTGGTGACCTCGCGTATCTGGAGACCACTGCCTGTCGCAGGATTGGCCGGGGCATCGGCAGGCGTTAGCGGTGCCGATAATTTCTCTTGATCAGTCATCTCGAAATTCCTTTTTTCGGTCGTACACGCAGCCATTTGCGTGCCCGGTCATCTGATCCCTGATCGAGGTGCCCGTCTACTGTCAGAAATTACAGGTAGGGCTATCTAGCCGACGGACGGCAACGTCCCGGTGCAAGTGTTGATTCAGTGATTCAGATAACGCGCGACCATCGCCCGGTAGTTGCCATCCAGCGAAGACCCGCCGACGACAATGGCGCCGTCAGTTTGTACGGTCAGCGAATTGGCTGTATCGAGACTTCGGCCCAGCCGCGTGCGCAGCCAGCCATGGCCTTGGCCGAATTCCGGATCGAGGCTGCCATCGCGTCGATACCGGGCGACCATGAAGTCGGCTTCCACCCCACCGATGGTCGCGCCTACCGCAACAAGGCGGCCGTCAGGCATGCGCTGAGCGGCATTCCATTGGCAACCGCTGGCGCCGATGTCCAACACCAGAGGCAGGCCATGGTGGCAGTGCAAGTCCGGTCGACCGTTTGCGTGCAGGACAAACGTCAGGCAGCGGATCGGATCGCGGCTGCTGCCGAAACAAAAAAGCCTGTCGTCGGACTCGATGATCTGACTGACCTGAGCGCTTTTGTCATGGGCCTTGAAAGCCATGAAGCCGTCGACGGCAAAGCGCTCGTCCAGGCTTCCATCAGCCCGATAAACTGCCAGCAGGCCTTGCTGCGGAAAGTCAATGGACCCTGCGACGACGATGCGCCCGTCCTGCTTCAACAGCAGCGTGCTCAGCCAGGTATTGAGCAACAGGTGGCGGACCATCACAAATCCGCGCCCGTTGAAGGATTCGTCCAGACAGCCATCGGGTTGCAGGCGAATCAGCATTCCGGCGTGATCGGCGAGGCTGAAATGATGGTTGGCGATCAGCAGAATGCGGCCGTCTTCCTGCACCGCAAAATCGCAGGCTTCGACACCCGGCACGCCCGGCGGCAGCCAAGTGTCGCGAGTGCCCATGGACAGCTCGCCGGGCAGCCGCACGACCTGGAGGCCGTCATCGCCGAAGGATCGGTCTGGCTGACCGTTGGCATGAAACAGGGCGAGGGAGGGCAGGGTGCGATGGTTGTTTTCATAATGCAGGCCGGCCAGCAGAATCCTCCCGTCAGGTAACACCTGGACCTTGCCGGCCCTGGCTTCGAAACCCTCGATGAAGCTGCCGATTACGCTGCCCTGACTTCCAAAGGACAGATCGGCCGAACCATCGGCCAGCAGCCGTGCCAGGCCAAGACGACTTCCTTTCGGCGTGCCGACCTTCGCGGCAACCAGAATCCGGCCCCGGGCATCCAGCGCGACATGCTGGGTCTGGCTGGACAGACTACCGGCGAAATACACCTGGGCAACACCGCCGATGGCGAATGTCGCGTCTAGCGAACCGGGGTTGTTCCATGCAGTGGGCAGCGCATAAGTGTTGAGGGTGGACATGCACGCGTCTCCTTGCGAGTGAACCCATACCCAATGAGTGGGCGGCTGACTGCACGAGCGAAACATTCAATCCCTGAACCGCGAGAAGTACAACTGGAAGAACTAACAGAACGACGGTCGCACTGTGCCAGAACAGTGTCTTGTTGAACCAGTCGGAAGCGAGCCAAGCATTCAGGCAGGACCTGACCCGGGAAGTTACGGTTTTGCCAAATGAAAAGGGCGGATGACTCTATGTCATCCGCCCTTGTTCGATTATCAGTGTGGCATCGACCACGATTGCAGTTTGTGGCCATCTTCGCTCAGCTCGGCGCGGGCCTGCTGCAGCAGTTGTTCGAGTTGCGCCGGGTCAGAATAGGCGCTGCTCGGGATCTGTTTGCGACCAATGTGGGAATTGGTGCGGTCAACCACGGTCAGGCTCAGTTCGCCATTGCCGTCTTGTGGCGCCCAGGCCACGCACTGGAAAGGCTTGAAGGCGTGGTTGGCAATCAAAAGAGCTTCGTTGATACGCAGCGGGGCAGTCATGGGGTCTTCTCTCTATTGGCGCCCAATCAAGTGAGGGGCCGTCGGTTGGGCTTACCGTGCGGCCGGTTACTTGTACTGATGCACGCAACCGGGGGGCGGGTCACAACTGAAACAAAGAAATTTCAGGTTCTTTACAGGAGTCGAGTTCAGGTCAGTGATGTTTTTCATGACCGAACACCGCGCTGGATTCACCCCTCACCCCAGCCCTCTCCCCGAGGAGAGGGAGCCGATTTGTGGGCTCTTCAGACCCGCGTTCGACTCGGTATTGCACGTCGGCGTACCTCGCACAAACACCTCGGTCAGTTCCCTCTACCTCTGGGAGAGGGTTAGGGTGAGGGCTACTGTCTGACACACTACGAATAGTCGATAGCTAACTAACAACCAACTTTCTTATAACGCTTTTAATAAGCCTCCTATAAGCAATCGATACAAGCCTCCGTCAAAATCTTGCTAGTGTTACAACCGGGACAGCCAAATGACTGTTTTTACAATCATTTATTATATTTGGCGCCAAGGAACAGTCATGAGCGAAGCGCCTGCGTCGAGACGTTTACTGGTGGTCGATCCCTGCGACGACTGTTACCGGCTTTTGCCCGGTTTGCGCGCGGTGGGCTGGGATGTCGACAGTTGTACCTTGGAAAATGCCGCCGATCGCGCCTGTGACGTCGGCCTGCTACGCCTGCAGCCTTTTCATCTGGAACGCCCTGAAGCCGTCAAAGAACTGATCAGCCGCAGCGGCACCGAATGGATCGCCGTGCTCAACCAGGAAGTACTGCGCCTACAAAACGTCGGCGATTTCGTCTGTGAATGGTTCTTCGATTTCCATACCTTGCCCTTCGATGTCTCCCGCGTACAGGTCACCCTGGGTCGCGCCTTCGGCATGGCGCGTCTGCGTGGTCAGGGCACGATTCATGTCGACCAGCCGGAACACGAACTGCTCGGCGACAGCAAACCGATCCGCGAACTGCGCAAGCTGCTGAGCAAACTTGCGCCGACCGAATCGCCGGTGTTGATCCGTGGCGAAAGCGGCACCGGCAAGGAACTGGTGGCGCGCACCCTGCATCGCCAGTCCCAGCGTCACAGCAAACCGTTTGTAGCGATCAACTGCGGGGCCATTCCCGAGCATTTGATCCAGTCCGAGTTGTTCGGCCATGAAAAGGGCGCTTTTACCGGCGCGCATCAGCGCAAGGTGGGGCGCATTGAAGCAGCCAATGGCGGTACGTTGTTTCTTGATGAAATCGGCGATTTGCCGCTGGAGCTGCAGGCCAATCTGCTGCGTTTTCTGCAGGAAAAACACATCGAGCGGGTCGGCGGCAGTCAGCCCATCCCGGTTGATGTGCGAGTGCTGGCGGCGACCCACGTTGACCTGGAAGCGGCGATCGAGAAGAAGCGCTTTCGCGAAGACCTGTATTACCGGCTGAACGTGCTGCAAGTGGTGACCGCACCGCTGCGTGAGCGCCATGGCGACCTGTCGATGCTGGCCAACCACTTTTCGCATTTCTACAGCCATGAAACCGGGCGCCGGCCTCGCAGCTTCAGCGAAGATGCCTTGATTGCCATGGGCAAACATGACTGGCCGGGGAACGTACGGGAACTGGCTAACCGGGTCCGGCGCGGTCTGGTGCTGGCGGAGGGTCGGCAGATCGAGGCGCGGGATCTGGGTTTGATCAGTCAGCACTCGGTCGCTACGCCGATGGGCACGCTGGAGGATTACAAGACCCGGGCGGAACGGCAGGCGTTGTGTGATGTGTTGAATCGGCACAGTGATAATTTAAGTGTGGCCGCGAAAGTCCTCGGAGTTTCACGGCCTACTTTTTATCGGTTGTTGCATAAGCATCAGATTCGTTAACTGGCTGAAGATCAAAGGATCGCAGCCTTCGGCAGCTCCTACAGGGATTACGTAATCCGAATGCAGGAGCTGCCGAAGGCTGCGATCTTTTGCTTTGCTTTAGAAGTAATACGGGAATTTCAGGCTGAACGAGAAGTCCGGCGCATCGTCAGTCATGCCGATCGACAAGTTCGGCACGATCGTCAGGTTGTCGGTGGCCGCAATGGTCATGCCGACGTTGAAGTAACCGGCGTTGGCGTCACTCGACACCACCGACTCCCAATCGCCGCCGTCCTGTTTCAGCTTGCTCTTGCGTTGCACCAGGTCGGAAACGGAGAACGACATACTCATCTTCTCATTGAGCGCGAAGGCGATGCCGGCGCCGATCTGGAAGCTGTCGCCGATGCGCACTTTGCCTGGGGTTTTCTGGTTGACCGTGGAACTGATGTCGTCGAACGACTCCTCGAGGTTATGGGTGTAGGAAAGGCTGCCGAACAACACCGCCGGGTCAAACGTCTTGACCAGCGAGATGCCCGGGGTGATCGACCAGACGCCGTTGCCGGTGGGCAGGGTGTCAGGGACGAACAGGTTGGAGTTGGCGTCGGTCTGGCGCAGCTTGATGCCGAACGGGTCTTTGCCGGTCGGCGCCTTGACGCGCAGGGTGACGACGGCGTCCGGGGTGTTGACCGACTCGTCGAGGAACTTGTAGGCGATACCGAAGTTGACGTCGCCAATGGTTGGATCCTTGGTCACGGTTTCTTCGGTGGTGACACCGGCCGCGCCCTGGTTGCCGCCGCCGGACTGATACGTCGACTCGCGATACACCACCGGCACGTTCAGGTCGAACTGCCAGCGGTTGTCGAAGTTGTAGCGGCCGGTGAGGTCGAGGGTCCAGGTGTCGGCCTTGATCCGGTCGAGGTTGATGTTGCCGAGGAAGATCGAATCCAGCGCAAGGAAACCGTTGAGGATCAACTGGCGGGTGTCGTAGCGCGAATACGTCAGGCCGGTTTCGACGCTGAACTTGCCGCCGCCGAAGAAACCGCTGGCTTCGTCATACAGGTTGGAAACGCTCTGCGCCGGTTGCGAATCATCGGCCAGCGACTGACCGTAAGAAGCGCCGCTGCCCCCGGCGGCGCCTCCCGATGCGGCGGCCGCACCGGTGCCTGTGGCGGCTCCGGTAGCGACGCGATTGCCTTTCATGTCGGACGGCGATTTGGCCAGCCGTTTTGGCGGTGGGGCGGCGGGTTGTTCTTCTACCTGGCGAACCCGTTGTTCAAGTACCGCGAGCGCTTGTTGTTGTACTTCGTATCGTTGTTTCAGTTCCAGAAGTTCCCGTTTCAGGGCTTCTACATCGGCGTCGGGTGCTGCTTGCAGCATCGCCGCCGGGAGAAGGGTACTCAAACACACTGCAGCACGCAGTGATACTGATCGATACATGAATAAGCCGTCCCTTTAAGCCCAATGATCGAGACTCAGCGTAGTTCAATATCCGATATTGCGTAGGGCCCCGAGTTGGGTCAGGTTGCAGTCCAGTGCACCGGCGCTTCTGCCGTTATTGTTCAGTACGACGTTGAGTTGCGTGAGGTTGTTGACCACGTTGGCACTGCCCAGCAATCGGGTGTTTTGCAGCAGCCCGCCCTGGGCCACCTGTTGCAATGCTGTGCCTTGATTGCCGCTGGCCTGAATGGCCATCTGCACGCCACCGCCGTTGGCCGAAACCGCGACACTGCCGGCGCCGTTGCTGCCGCTGATGGTCTGCCCGGCGACGAGCGCCTGGCCTTGCGACGGCACCAGCGCCGGCGCTTGACTGGCTTCGCTGACGTTGATTGCGACGTTGTTGTTGGCGGTGTTGCCATCGCCGGCAGCGCGCACGCTTTGCGTCACGCCCTGGCTGCTGTTGAGGCCGGCGCCACCGATGACAGTGCCGGTGCCCAAGGTGGGAGTACTGCCGTTGCCCGACTCCTTGATGGTCGAGACATAGAATTGCGGTTTGACCGTTGCGGCCTGGATCTGCATCGAAGTCGCGGCCCCGATCAGGTCGCCGCTGGCGTTGCGCCAGGTGCTGCTCATGACAATGCCGAAGCTGATGATCCGCCCCGGCATGACGTAACGACCGCGCAGCTCGGCGAGCTCCTGGTCCTTGATTTCGATGGGTTTGAATCCGGCATGGGCTAAACCTGACGCACTCGCTGCCAGGCAGGCGGCGGCCAGCCAGTATGAGCTTTTCATCTGCTGCTCCCGGGACATCCAGTCCCATTCTCTAACTCGGCGATTAAAAGAAGTCGCTCTGAATGAACCCGAAATCCATCAATTCCGCATCTTTGACCGGGTTGAAACCGTCCAGGGTATTTTTCGCCGTCAGCGGCACGGGAGGGCTGCGCAAGGCGTTGGCCTTGTCGTAACCGGGGCCGACGATGGCAAAGACAATGCCGTTCCAACCTTTGACAAAGTCGTCGTGCTTGTAGCGTTTGTGGCCGAGTACCGGGTCACCGATGTAGACCCAATCCTTGTCCGAACGCTGCAGGACGACGAAGTGCTTGTAGCCGCGAATGTCCATCAGGACCACCACCGGAATGGTCACCGCTTCGAGTTTCTCGGGCGGGATCCGGTAGCCACGGGCGCGCATGCCGATGCTTTCTACGTAGCGCTTCATGTCGAGCATGGAGAAACCCTGGGTTCGCACCAGGTCCTGGTCAGCGTTGACCAGCATGCCTTTGATGATGTGCTCCTCATCGACGTCGAGCCAATAGGCCTGGCGCAGAACCGTTGCCAGTGCAGCAGCGCCGCAGCTGAAATCGGTTTTCTGTTCGACGATGTCGGCAAACTTGCGCTCACGAATGCTTTGCACGTCCTTGTAGACCAGCACGCCACCCGGCAGGGCAGCCACGGGCATCTGGGCTGCCTGAGTCAGGCCGCACAGACAAAGCAGAGCGAAGAGGGCAGGAGTCCGCATGATCGAATACGCCTTGTGGAACCGAGGAAAAAGCCCCGTTACCGGGGCTTTCGTTTCGATCGCGATTACATGCAGGCTTTGCAACCTGCGGCGATGGACAGCGAGTTGCTTTGTTGGTTGGCGACACCCGCCGAGACGTTAACTCCACCGTTGCCAGAGAAGTTGTTCATCGAGTTGCTCATGTTGGCGTTGTTGACGACTGGGGTTTTCCAGCCATCTTTGGTCAGCACTTGTTGGGTGGTGACGCCAGCGAGGCCAAAGCTGCCCACGGCTTCGAACTTGGCTTTCTGATCATCGTTGCCGCCGTGGCCGCCGCCACGGTTACCCCAACCGCCATGGTTGTCGTCTTCGATGGTCGCGGTGCCTTTGGCTTTGAACACGCCAGCGGCTGCATAGGTACCGGTGAGGGTGTCGGTTTTGTAAGCCTGCACGCCTTTGTTTTCCACGACCAGGCCAGTCGAGGACTGGTTGGCAGAGGCAGCAGCCTGCGCTACGCGACCGCCGGAAACAGCGATGGCGAGGTTGTTTTTCTGTTGGTTGAAGTTGCCGGAGCTCACGTTGATGCCGATGTTACCGGAACCGTTGTTGCCGGCATTGTTGAGCGTGGCGTTGTTGAAGGTGGACGAGTTTTTCACGTAGTTGTTGTTGTTCACCTGAGTCGCGCTCGAGGCTGCAACAGCGTTGCCGAAGATGAAGCTTTCGTCAGCGGTGGCCAGCGCCGCAGCGTTGTCCTGCTGGTTACCGTCGCCGGCAGCGACGTTGGCGCCCATATTGCCGTTGGAGCCATTGAGCGAGTCGCTGGCATTGGCGTTGTTCAGGGTGCCCTGGTTTTTCACCACGTTGCCGTCGCTGTTTTGCGCGTCGAGTACAGCGGCGCCGGCGCCTGCGGTGATCTGCAGCAGTTGTTCAAGATTTGGACCTTGTGGCTGGCCGTGACCATTGCCGTGCCCGTTACCATGACCGTTGTTGTCACCACGGCCGCCAGCCTGTGCTGCCATTGCCATCACTGCTGCGAGTGCGAAAACCAGTGGTTTGAGAGCCATTGTAGGTTTCATGGTTGTTTCTCCGTCGTGCTTATTAGTTGGGTTAAGTGTTGTTACTTTTCCAATTGCACTGTGTTTGGGTCAGTCAGCGACCCGGATGCTCAGGGTGTTAGCCATGCGGTTCCCCACCCCGGCACTCTGGTTCACCTGGATTACCCCGCGGCTGCCGGTGAAGGCCTGATCACTTGTCGTGACCTGGCGACTGCCGGGTGAGGTACCAGTTGCTCCTGAGCTCGGTAAAAACGCCACGTTCTGTTGCGAAAGGGCGCTGTCGTCAATGCTCTGCGGGCCGGCACTGATGCTGACGCGCGTCACGTTGGCCATTTGATTGTTGGCACCGGCACCCTGGTTCACACCGAGGATGCCGTTGCCATTGCTGAAAGAGTTGCCGCCGATGTTGGCGCTGGCGTCGATGGCGCGGCTGGCGGGCGTGTCGATGTTCTGCCTGACGCTGGTGGTGGCGTGGGACTCGGTGCCGATGGCGATCGCTTTGGTGTTGGCTTGCTGCATCTGGTCACCGGCGGCCTGGTTGACGTTGAAGTTGCCGCGATACTGGGCACCGGAATTCTGGATATTCGCCTGGTTGACTGAAGCCGGATCGGCCATGGCGCTGGTGCAGCCGAGCAGGGCGAGAAGCAGCAGGGTGCGATTCATGTCATTGGCCTCCGGCCATGCGAGTCAGAGGCGCCAGCCCGGTGCTCATCGCCCGATTGACGGTGTTGGAGATCGACGCGCCAGAACCGCCGCCGCTACCGGCACGCATGCCGGGCAGGCCGTTCTGATTGGTCAGGGTGTTCATGCCGGGCAGGTTGGAGGTGGGCGTGGTCATGTTGCCGCGAATCGACGAACCGCTGGCGACGCTGGCAAAATCGCCGTCGCTGAGTTCGGTGCTGCTGAGGGTCTGGTTGATCCGCGCCGAAGGGTTGGCGTTGACCGTGGTCGGATAGGGGTCTCTGCCACCATTGCGGCCGATCGGGATGGGCTGAACGTCGCGGTTGAGAACGATCACGCCATTGCCTTCGGCCTGGGCGCTGACGCTGATCAATGCGCTAGCGGCTGATCCGATCAGCAGGAGGCAGGTCAGGCTTTTATTGAAATTCCCCACGGCTGCAATTCCTTCTTCAGTGGGCTGGGTGATTCAGCGTTGTGAAGGAGAGAGCGAAAGCTGTGCCGGATTTGAATTGTCTTGTTTTTTCAATGGCTTGGGGGATATGAGCGGATGGCTCTGGTCGCTACTGTTTCACCGGTGATACACGCCGAGGATCGCTTGAGTGCCAATTGGCGTTGCAAAGCTCTGGATCAAGGGTTTGCGCCGATGTGTTTCAGCGGCGTAACAGGTGAGGTGACGCAGTGATGAACAGCGTTTGGACGGGGGCTTTGCGCGCTCGGGACTGTTTCAAAAACGGACAGATTGCGCGAATTGCCTGCTTGCTGGCTTATTCGGCCAGCAAACGCTCGACCGCCGCAAAGGCTTGCGTCTGGCGTTCGGCCCAATGGCCTTCGATCACTTGCATCGGCTGTTGATGCTGGATCAGCCACGCGCGAGTGGCTTCGTAGAACGCCATGCGATCTTCAAGAGCCGGTTGGCAGCGCTGGCCGTCTTCGGCCCAGTCGACCTGTTGCGGCGACAGCAGCAGGTGCAGATCGTAATGGCGGGCGAGCAACTCGGTTTCCAGCCAGTCCGGGCAGTCACCAAACAGAGTCTGGCTCCAGAGGATGTTGCTCAGAAGATTTGTGTCGAGGATCAGCAACGCGGGTTGTCTGGCCCGCGCCTGATCTTCCCGGTGCAACTGACCCCGAGCGATGGCGGGGATGTCGGCCAGGCAGGTGTCCCGGGGGTTTTCTTCAATAAAGCGGCGCACATATTCGTCAACGCGCACGCCGCCGAAACGCTGCTCCAATCCTGCCGCCAGCCAGCTCTTGCCGGTGGATTCCGGGCCGGTGAGTACCACGACTTTCATGTGCGCAACGCCGGATCGGCGCGCCATTCCCGCCAGCCTTGCACGGCGAGCAGGGTAAACAGCGCATAGAGCGCGGCAGTCAGGTACAGGCCTTTATAGATGAACAGGCCAACAAAGATGACATCGAGGACAAACCACAGCGCCCAGCATTGCAGGCGTTTTTGCGCCATCCATAGTTGCGCGACCAGACTGAACCCGGTGAGCGCGGCATCGAGCCACGGTTGTGCAGCATCGGTCCAGTGCGCCATCGCCGCGCCCAGCAACAGGCTGCCGATTGCGCCGATACCGAGACCGAGCAGAATCGAGCGAGTGTCGAGGCGGCTGACTTCGCGTCCGTCGTGCATCGTCCCGGCGCGGGTCCATTGCCACCAGCCGTAGACTTGCAACGCGGCGTAGATCACTTGCAGCAACATGTCCGAATACAGCTTCACCTCAAAGAAGATCCAGCTGTAGAGCAACACCATGACCAGCCCGATCGGCCAGCACCACGGATTCTGTTTGACCGTCAGCCACACGGCGATGACACCGAGGGCAGCGGCGAACAGTTCAAGCCCGGACATGAGTGATCCTTGGGGAATGAAAGAAGGGGGCGGATTGTACTGCATTAGTCAGATCAAAAGCCCCTCACCCTAGCCCTCTCCCGGAGGGAGGGGACTGATTGGGGGATGCTTTTGAGCTGCGCCGGTTTGAACGATCTTCGTTGAATCCATAATCGACTCGATTGTTCAGGTCGATGTATGACGCCAGACACCTCGGTCGGCTCCCTCTCCTCGGGGAGAGGGCTGGGGTGAGGGGTGGGCTCACCGCGGTGATGGGTCAGACCCGGAACTGGCGCAGCAACCCGTTGAGCTGTTCGCTCAGTTGCCCAAGGCGCAAGCTTGCCGCGCTCGACTGCTCAGCCGCCAACGCGGTGCTATGCGAAAGCCCGGCCGCCTGGGTGACGTTCTGGTTGATGTCCTCAACCACATGGGCCTGTTGCAACGTGGCGCTGGCGATCGAGGCATTCAGTCCGTTCAGATTGCGCAAAGCCTGGCCAATTGCATTGAGGCTGGCCCCGGCCAGTCCTGCCTGTTCAATGGTCAGTTGCGATGCCTTGCTGCTGTCGCCAATCACCTTCACCGCAGCCTCCGAGTGGTTCTGCAGGCGCTCGATCATCGACTGAATTTCCGCCGTCGACTTCTGCGTACGCTGGGCCAGCAAGCGCACCTCATCGGCCACCACGGCAAACCCGCGACCTTGCTCACCCGCACGCGCCGCTTCAATTGCCGCGTTGAGTGCCAAGAGGTTGGTCTGCTCGGCAATCGAGCGAATCACTTCCAGTACGCTGCCAATCTGTGTGCTCTCGGCCGCCAGCGTGCGGATCACTTCCACCGCCTGATCGATCGTGCCCGAGAGCTTGTCGATCTGTTGCAGGCTGCCATCAATGTTGATCTGGCCCTGTTGTGCCTGCGCTTCGGCATCGCGCATTTCTGCAGCGGCGTGTTCGGCGTTTTTCGCCACGTCCTGCACGCCGTAGGTGACTTCATTGATCGCCGTCGCCACCAGCTCCATCTGCTGCGATTGCTGCTGACTGCGCTGCTGTGCCTGCGAGGCATCGTTGCCCAGTTCACTGGAAGACTGGCCCAGAGCGCTGGCCGACACCTGCAAGTCACCAATCACCCGGCGCAACTTGGCCGTGAAGGCATTGAAGTGATGGGCCAGCTCGGTGACCTCATCCTTGCCATGGGTATCGAGGCTGCGCGTCAGGTCGCTTTCGCCACTGGCAATGTTGGCCATGGCGTTCACGGTTTCCTGCAACGGACGGACGATGCTGCGGGCGATCAGTATCACCAGCAGCGCCATGATCAGCGCAATTGCCAGACCGATCACTGAAGCCTTGATCATCTGCTCCTGGAATTCGGCCTGGACATCGTCGACGTACACACCGGAGCCGATCACCCAGCCCCAGGGTTCGAACAGCTTCACGTACGAAGTCTTCGCCACCGGGTCAGTCGCGCCCGGCTTCGGCCAGCGGTAATTGACCATGCCCGCGCCTTTGGCCTTGGCGATGGCAACCATTTCGTTGAACACCGCAAAGCCGTCCGGGTCGCGGATCGCCGAGAGGTTCTGGCCTTCGAGTTTGGGGTTGGTCGGGTGCATGACCATCACAGGCGTGAGGTCGTTGATCCAGAAGTAATCGTTCTGGTCATAGCGCAAACCACGGATCGCGGTCAGCGCCTGCTTTTGCGCCGCGTCCCTGGTCAGGGTGCCGGCGGTCTCCAGCCCTTGGTAATACGTGAGCAGGCCGCTGGCGGTCTGCACCACATGCTGGGTTTTCTGCGCCTTGGCGTGGTAGAGGTCGTCGTGGATCTGCTTGAGCATCAGCACACCCAAGGTCAGCAACATGACCACCGCCACAATCAAGATGAGCCACAAGCGTCGGCTGATCGACACACTGCGCAAGCTGTTCATAACGCTGTCACTCCGGATTCTTGTTCTTGTAATAAACGATCGCCAGCATCCAGCCACAGCTGAGTGCTCGGGACTGCGCCAGGCAAGCCAGCCAACGCGCAGAGCGCTATTGAGGCTTGTCTGTTAGGATTTCGGCCCCGCGCGCGAAAACCTGAATCCGGTTTTGAAATTTCACGGAATTTTTACCGTTTCGTGTGGATCCTGTGCGCGCGGAATCGGTAAAGCTTTTACCGGCTACGCTGAACGCAGTGAACGCTAAAAATACTATCGGGGCATGCCGTCGCGCATCGCTCTCTGGGGGATTGATGGATCTTTGGACTGCCTTGCAGGCACTGATACTAGGAGTTGTAGAAGGGCTGACGGAGTTTTTGCCCATTTCGAGTACCGGACACCAGATCATCGTCGCCGACTTGCTGAACTTCGGCGGCGAGCGGGCCATGGCGTTCAACATCATTATTCAGCTCGGCGCGATCCTCGCGGTGGTCTGGGAGTTTCGCCGCAAGATTCTCGACGTGGTGATCGGCCTGCCAACCCAGCCGAGCGCACGGCGTTTTACCGTCAACCTGCTGATCGCGTTTTTGCCGGCGGTGGTGTTGGGGGTGATCTTTGCCGACCTGATCCACGAATACCTGTTCAACCCGATTACCGTGGCTGCTGCGCTGGTGATCGGCGGGATCGTCATGCTGTGGGCCGAACAGCGCCAGCATGAAGTGCACGCTGAAACCGTCGACGAGATCCGCTGGACCGATGCCCTGAAAATCGGTTTCGCACAGTGCCTGGCAATGATTCCCGGCACCTCGCGCTCCGGCTCGACAATCATTGGTGGCTTGCTGTTCGGCCTGTCGCGCAAGACCGCCACGGAATTTTCGTTCTTCCTCGCCATGCCCACCATGGTCGGTGCGGCGGTGTACTCGGGCTATAAATACCGCGATCTGTTTGTGCCGGCGGATTTCCCGGTGTTCGCGATTGGTTTCGTCACGGCGTTCATCTTCGCCATGATCGCCGTGCGCGGTTTGCTCAAGTTCATCGGCAGCCACAGCTATGCGGCGTTCGCCTGGTACCGGATTGCGTTCGGCCTGTTCATTCTGGCGACCTGGCAGTTCGGCTGGGTGGACTGGTCGGCGGCCAAGCCATGAACGATTCGCGCGCGCACCGCCCGCAAGGACGGCCTTCGGGCGGGCGCCTTCAGCATGTGAAGTTGAAGCTGGTGGTGCTGCTGATCGTCTGCGCGCTGCCGCTGTTCGGCTCGCTGTCGATGTGGCTGAGCGGCATCTCGCGGCTGCCGTTGGCGGCGTACGGGATTGTCAGTGTGCTCGCGTTCTTTCTGTACTGGGCCGACAAGCGCAAGGCCCGCGCCGATGCCTGGCGCACGCCGGAAAACATCCTGCATGCGGTGGAGCTGGCGGGCGGCTGGCCGGGTGCATTGATCGCGCAGCAGGTATTCCGGCACAAGACGCGCAAAGTGTCGTTCCAGATTCTGTTCTGGGTGATCGTGCTGCTGCACCAGGTGTTCTGGATTGACCAGATTTTTCTGGGTTCCAACCTGTTGTCTTTGATCTAAAGAACACACTTACCCCTGTAGGAGTGAGCCTGCTCGCGATAGCGTCTTTTCAATCAACAAGGATGTCGACTGATACACCGCTATCGCGAGCAGGCTCACTCCTACATGAGACCGGGATTACAGCAGCAGGCCGATTTGAGTCTTTTTGGGCAACTTGCTCACCACCAGTTGATGCGATCGCTGCAAAAGCCCCTGCAATTCCTCCGCACCCAGCGGGTAGGGCGGATGCATGATGATCCACTGCGCCCGCGCCAGATACGGCGCCGGATGAATCCCCGGCCGATCGCAATGGCCGAGAAACAGATCCTTGTCGACCTTGAACGCCAGCGAGTCGCCGCGTAATCCCTGTAAAGCGAACATCTTGTTGCCGGCAATCGAAAACACCCGCACGCCGCCCCATTTGTAGTCTTCGCGAGCACCGGGCAGCGCCAGACAAAATCCGGCAACCTCGGCTTCGCTCATTTTTCCCTGTTTCATAGCAACCGCTCCCCGCAGGCATTGAACGACTCGACCAGATGATCGATCCATGCGCGCACCGCTGGCATCACCCCGCGCCGATGCGGATACACCGCTTGCAGCCAGCCGCCAGGCAGTGACCATTGCGGCAGCACCTGCACCAGCGTGCCGTTACGCAATTCGGTCTCGCAGAACATCATCGGCAACACGGTAAAACCCTGACCGGCGAGTACGCAGGCCTTGCGCACTACGAAGTCATCGATACCCAGCCGCGCTTCCATGCTCAGATCGACACTTTTACCTTGCTGATCGAGCAGGCGCACATGAACCATGCGATCGGCTTCCAGCGCGCCGAGCACCGGCAGGTTCTTCAAGTCCTGGGGATGATTGATGGTCTTGCCCTGCATGAACGCCGGGCTGGCTATGACCACCGCCTGGGCCTGACGCAAGCGTCGGGTGACCAGCAACGGATCTTCATCGCCGTGATCGCGCACGCGCAACGCCACATCGATGCCTTCAGTGACCAGATCCACACGGCGGTTGAGCAGCACGACTTCCAACTGCACCTGCGGAAACTTGCCGAGAAAATCGCTGATCACCGTCGGCAGCATTTCATGGGCAAGCCCGGTCGGGCACGACACCCGCAGCCGACCGCGTGGCTCGCTGGACATACTCGCCACGGCCTCGTCAGCCATCTCCGCTTCCAGCAACATCGCCTGGCAGTGGCGCAAATAGCGTTCGCCAACAGCGGTGAGATTCAATTGTCGCGTAGTCCGCTGCAGCAGACGCGCACCCAAACGTTCTTCCAGTTCGGCAATTCTTCTGGAGAGCCGTGACTTGGGAATACCGAGCAGGCGCCCGGCGGCGGCGAATCCGCCAGCCTCGACCACTTTGGCGAAATAGTAGAGATCGTTGAGGTCCTGCATGCGCGCTTCCAGTCGTTCTATCAATGGGACGAACTATCGCATTGTCGGCGACTAATCAGCCATTGGTTTGTTGCGTAGGATTATCTCCATTCCGTCGCCGCCGGCGATTCTTTCCAGGAGCACCCACATGAAACTGTTGCACATCGATTCGAGCATTCTCGGCGACAACTCGGCTTCCCGTCAGTTGAGCCGTCAGGTCGTCGACGCCTGGCAAGCCGCCGAGCCGAGCGCCGTGGTCACCTATCGCGACCTGGCTGCCGACGCGATCAGCCACTTCTCGTCCACCACGCTGGTCGCCGCCGGTACTACCGCCGAGCTGCGCGACGCTGTGCAACAGCACGAAGCCGAGTTGAGCGCTTCGACCCTGGCCGAGTTCATCGCTGCCGACGCCGTGGTGATTGCCGCGCCGATGTACAACTTCACCATCCCGACCCAGCTCAAGGCGTGGATCGACCGTGTTGCCGTCGCCGGCCAGACTTTCCGCTACACCGAAGCCGGCCCGGAAGGCCTGTGCGGTGGCAAGAAAGTGGTGATCGTGTCGACCTCCGGCGGCATCCATGCCGGCCAGGCCAGTGGCATCGCTCACGAAGAATATCTGAAGCTGGTACTGGGCTTCCTCGGCATCACCGATATCGAAATTGTCCGCGCTGAAGGCCTGGCCTATGGCGAAGAAGTGCGCAACAACGCCATGAGCGCTGCGCAAGCGAAGATCAGCGAGCAACTGTTCGCCGCCGCGTAAGGCTTGCGTAAAGAACAGCTGATGTTCAGGTAATACCCGAAAAACTCTGTATTCTGGTTCCGCAAGGGCCGATTACGGAGTTTTTTGTTTCTGGCTGTTACATAATCTGGCCCGGGTTATGCAGTTTCAGCACATCCGACGATGGAGTCCGACAGGGTGGGGGCATTCATGAAGCATCTTTGTGCAATGTTGCTGATTTGCCTGCTCGGCAGCCTGAATTCAGTGCAGGCCGCGCCGGGGCGGCATCCCGTCTGGAGTGTCGGTTATCACGAGATGAGCTTTCTCGACCCGCTCGATCTGCAACCGATGCGCGCCATCGCTTTTTACCCGTCCAGTGACCGCGAGCACCTGAGTTTGCTCGAGGGCTACCCGGTGGAAGCCGGGGAAGACACCAAAGTCGCCATCGGCCGCTTTCCCATGTTGATGCTCTCCCACGGCAACACCGGCACGCCGCTGGCCTTGCATGATCTGGCGACGTCGCTGGCGCGCAAAGGCTTTGTGGTGGTGGCGGTGATTCACCCCGGCGACAACTGGCGCGACCATAGCCGTCTTGGCACGTTGAGCAACCTTTATGGCCGTCCGATTCAAATCTCCCAAGCAATCACCGCGACCCTTGGCGACCGCATGCTGGCGCCGTTCGTCAATGCTGATCAGGTCGGCGTCATCGGTTATTCGGCGGGTGGCGAGACCGCGTTGATTCTGTCCGGGGCGCAACCTGATCTGGATCGTCTGCGCCGCTATTGCCAGGAACGTCCGGACGATCACGACGCCTGCAACACCCAGGGCGAGCTGATTGTCGATCGCGATGACTTGCAACCGGTGGCCGATCCACGGGTTCACGCCTTGTTGCTGATGGCGCCGCTGAGCCTGAAATTCGGCCGCCATACTCTCGCCGACGTGCATGTGCCAGTGCTGCTCTACAGCGGCGACGGCGACAAACTGGTGGCCTTCGACAAAAACGCCGCCGCGCTGGCGCGCAAACTGCCCACGGCGCCGGACTTCAAGCTGCTGGCCGGGGCAGGGCACTTCGTGTTCATGGCGCCGTGCACCGAAGAGCAGATCCGCGCCATGCCAGCGTTGTGTACCGACGCTGACGGAGTCGATCGCGAGGATATTCACCGCAACCTGATCTCGGAGGCCGGACGGTTTTTTGCCCATGCGCTGGCGAAAACAACCCGAGCGGGGATGCAGACGGCGGATCAATAACTTCATCACCGCCACCAATTCCTGTAGGAGCTGACGAGTGCAACGAGGCTGCGATCTCTTGATCTTCAAAGCAAAATCAAAAGATCGCAGCCTCGTTGCACTCGTCAGCTCCTACAAGGGGTTCGGTGTTTCATGAGGTCGTGCGGCGCTTGAGGAGCAGGGTCAGGCCCAACCCGGTCACCGACAACAGCGCCGCGCTGAAGAAAATCCACGAATAGCCCAGATTCAATGCCACCGCGCCCATCAGTGGCCCGGCGATCGCCAGGGCCAGATCGAAAAACACCGCATAAGCTCCGAGTCCCGAACCACGACTGGAACTCGGCACCTGCTTGATCGCTTCAACGCCCAGCGCCGGGTAGACCAATGACAGCCCGAACCCCGCCAGCCCGGCGCCGATCAATGCGTAGGCAGTGGAGGGCGCCAGCCACAACATCACCAGCCCGACGGTTTCCACTGTCATGCAGACGATGGCCGAGGCGAACCCGCCAAACCGGGCGATCGCGGAGATGAATAACAGTCGCGACAAAATGAAACACACGCCGAACACCGTCAGACAGTACGCCGCTCCAGTCCAGCCGCGGTTGAGGTAATAAAGGGTGATGAAGGTGGTCAGCGTGCCGTAGCCGATCGACGCGAGGGTCAGGCTGGTGCCGTACGGCGCAATCTTGCCGAACACGGCCCAGAACGACAGACGCTCACCACGAATCACCGGCACCGAAGGCTTGTTGCGGATCAACCACAACGCACCCGCGGCCAACGCCGACAGCGCGATACCCAGGCTGACAAAGCCATATTCAGCAACCATCACCACGCCCAGCGGCGCGCCAATGGCAATCGCGCCATAGGAAGCGATGCCGTTCCAGCCGATGGATTTGGCTGTGTGCTCGACACCGACCTGGCCCATGCACCAACTGATCGTGCCGACACCGATCAAGCCTTGAGCGATACCCAGCAGCAGGCGCCCGGCGATCAGGATCAACAGGCTGGTCAGCGGAAAACTCTGCAGCAAGGTCGACAGCAACGTCAGCGCGCCACTGAGGACAATCCCCCACAAGCCATAAATGATCGCCCGCTTGGTGCCGAGGGTGTCCGACATGCGCCCGGCCATCGGCCGGCTGAGCAGGGTGGCCAGGTACTGCGAGCCGATCACCAGGCCGGCAATGATCGCGCTGAAACCCAGTTGCTCGTGGACATAACCTGGCAGTACCGCGATCGGCAAGCCGATGCAGAGAAAGGCAATGAAGGTGTAGAAAACGATGGAGACGATCTGCAGGGTGATCGCCAGGGAGCTTTGCGGTGGCAGTGGCTGCGCAGACATGAGCACTCGTTCGCGGGCGGCGGTGGGAGAGTTGCCGACATCATGGCGCGGGGTTGGGATAAAAGAAAGCAGGCTAACGATCAAAACATCGCAGCCTTCGGCAGCTCCTGCAGGGATTGATGGCGCGGCTGATTACCTCATCGCGAGCAGGCTCACTCCTACAGGGGAATGCATTCCAAATGTAGGAGTGAGCCTGCTCGCGATGGAGTCAGCACCGGCGAAAATATTTTGATCACATAAAAAAAGCCCTGTCACATGGACAGGGCTTTTACTTGCAGCTTGCCGCTTGAAACTCGCAGCTGCCGTTAAAACACAACGCCCTGGCTACGCAGGTAGTCGTCATAGGTGCCGCTGAAGTCGGTCACGCCGTTCGGGCTCAGCTCGATGATGCGGGTGGCCAGGGACGATACGAACTCACGGTCGTGGCTGACGAAGATCAGCGTGCCCGGGTAGTTTTCCAGCGCCAGGTTCAGCGCTTCGATCGATTCCATGTCCAGGTGGTTGGTCGGTTCGTCCATGATCAGCACGTTCGGCTTTTGCAGGATCAGCTTGCCGAACAGCATGCGACCCTGCTCACCACCGGAGATGACCTTGACCGATTTGAGAATCTCGTCGTTGGAGAACAGCATGCGGCCCAAAGTACCGCGAATCATCTGCTCGCCCTGAGTCCACTGACCCATCCAGTCAAACAGCGTGACGTCGTCTTCGAAGTCGTGAGCGTGATCCTGAGCGTAGTAACCCAGCTCAGCGGCGTCGGTCCATTTCACGCTACCGGCATCCGGGGTCAGTTCGTTGACCAGGGTGCGCAGCAGGGTGGTCTTGCCAATACCGTTCGGGCCGATGATCGCAACGCGCTCGCCGGCTTCAACCTGGAAGCTGAAGTCCTTGAACAGTGGCTTGCCATCGAAACCCTTGGCCATTTTCTCGACCATGACCGCCTGACGGTGCAGCTTCTTGTTCTGTTCGAAACGAATGAACGGGCTGACACGGCTGGAAGGCTTGACCTCGGCCAGCTGGATCTTGTCGATCGCCTTGGCGCGGGAGGTGGCCTGCTTGGCTTTCGAGGCGTTGGCCGAAAAGCGGCTGACGAACGATTGCAGCTCGGAAATCTGCGCTTTCTTCTTGGCGTTGTCCGACAGCAACTGCTCGCGGGACTGGGTCGCCACGGTCATGTACTCGTCGTAGTTGCCCGGGAACAGGCGCAGCTCGCCGTAATCCAGGTCAGCCATGTGCGTGCACACGCTGTTCAGGAAGTGACGGTCGTGGGAGATGATGATCATCAGGCTGTTGCGCTGGGTCAGGATGTTTTCCAGCCAGCGAATGGTGTTGATGTCCAGGTGGTTGGTCGGTTCGTCGAGCAACAGCACTTCCGGATCGGAGAACAGCGCCTGCGCCAGCAATACGCGCAGTTTCCAGCCTGGGGAGACTTCGCTCATCGGGCCGAAATGCTGTTCCAGCGGAATACCCAGACCCAGCAACAGTTCGCCGGCGCGGGATTCGGCGGTGTAGCCGTCCATTTCGGCGAATTCGGTTTCCAGCTCGGCAACGGCCATGCCGTCTTCTTCGGACATTTCCGCCAGCGAGTAGATGCGATCGCGCTCGGCCTTGACCTTCCACAGCTCTTCGTGACCCATGATCACGGTGTCGATCACGGTGAATTCTTCGTAGGCGAACTGATCCTGGCGCAGCTTACCCAGACGCACGTTCGGCTCGAGCATGACCTGACCACCGGACGGATCGAGATCGCCGCCGAGGATTTTCATGAAGGTCGACTTGCCGCAACCGTTGGCACCGATCAGGCCGTAGCGATTGCCTGCGCCGAATTTGACCGAAACGTTTTCGAACAGCGGCTTGGCGCCAAACTGCATCGTGATGTTAGCTGTGGAGATCAATTACCTTACCTATCAATGGGTTAGAGCTGGTCTGTGGTGCCTGGTACAAAATTGAGTACCAATCTGGAGCTTTTCCAGCTCCCCCCAGTCTGTGCTTGAGTTGAGCCAACGCGCATAAGCCGTCCGCAACTGGGGCCTGTGAAGGCAAGCTGCTGAGCGACGAGTACGGGGTTCTTGTTGGACATTGGCGCGCATTGTCGCATAACTCAGACGGCAGTTATATGGCAGGCAAACCGGCATCTGTGTCGGCTCGTCAGGCGGACGCGGAATATCCGCTGATCAAAATCTCGAAAACCCGAATGAACTCACTCGACCATTTTCACTTCGGAAAGTGGAGCAGCATCTATTTCGTTCAACCGAGTGAGGACCAAGCCATGCGAGCAATGACCTATCACGGCGCTCATGATGTGCGCGTCGAAACCGTACCGGACCCGAAACTTGAAGCCGCCGACGACATCATCCTGCGCGTCACCGCGACCGCCATCTGCGGGTCGGACCTGCACCTGTACCGAGGCAAGATACCCACCGTCGAACATGGCGATATCTTCGGCCATGAGTTCATGGGCATCGTCGAAGAAACTGGTTCTGCCGTGACCGCAGTGCAGCGCGGCGACCGTGTAGTGATTCCTTTCGTGATCGCCTGTGGCGATTGTTTTTTCTGCCAGCAAGAGCTCTATGCCGCTTGCGAGACGACCAATGAAGGCCCCGGCGCGGCGCTGAACAAGAAAATGATTCCGCCACCGGCCGCGCTGTTCGGCTACAGCCGTCTGTATGGTGGGATCCCCGGCGGTCAGGCGGAACTGGTGCGCGTACCGAAAGCCAACACCGGCCCGTTCAAGGTCCCGGGCACGCTGTCGGACGAAAAAGTGCTGTTCCTCTCCGACATCCTGCCGACCGCCTGGCAAGCGGTGATCAACGCCGGCGTCGTCCAGGGTTCGAGCCTGGCGATCTACGGTGCCGGGCCGGTCGGTTTGCTGACCGCAGCCTGCGCCAGAATGCTTGGTGCGGAACAGATCTTCATGGTCGATCACCACCAGTACCGCCTCGATTATGCCCAGCGCACCTACGGCGTGATTCCGATCAACTTCGATGAGGACGACGACCCGGCCGACACCATCATCAGCCAGACTGCGGGCCATCGCGGTGTCGATGCGGTGGTCGATGCCGTCGGCCTTGAGGCCAAAGGCAGCACCACCGAAACCGTGATGGCTACACTCAAGCTCGAAGGCAGCAGCGGCAAGGCGTTGCGCCAGTGCATTGCAGCCGTGCGGCGTGGCGGTGTGGTCAGCGTTCCGGGGGTATATGCCGGGTTCATCCACGGCTTCATGTTCGGCGACGCCTTCGACAAGGGCCTGACCTTCAAAATGGGCCAGACTCACGTACAGCGCTTTCTGCCGGAGCTGCTCGGCTACATCGAAACCGGCAAGTTGCAGCCCGAAGCGATCATCACCCACAGGCTGTCGCTGGAACAGGCGGCCGAGGGTTACAAGATCTTCAATAAAAAGCAGGAAGAATGCCGCAAGGTGATTCTGACCCCGGGTGGCAGCGATGTTCCTTTGGCGCAGATGGATGAAACCACGCCGTTCGTACCGGCCACTTGAACCTGAGGAGTATTCATGGCGCTACCGTCATCTTCGTTCGCAGCTCCCGTGCGAGCATGGTTCGTGAACCTGTCGCGCACGGGCTGGGGAGGGCGCATTTTCTGGCTGACCCTGGTCGGTGTCACCGTGCTGCTGCTGATCAGCGGCTACACCGGTCTGGTCAGCACAGGCCGCGACACCTTGCGCCTCGCGAGCCTTGGTGGGCTGTCGGGTTTCGCCGCTACGGCAGTCGGTGCATTGCTGGCCCTGGCGTTGCGCGCGATTACTTCGCGAACCCAAGACACCATGCTCGGTTTCGCGGCAGGGATGATGTTGGCTGCCAGTTCCTTTTCACTGATCCTGCCGGGCATCGCGGCGGCGAAAGAGGCGGTAAGCAGTCCCATGCTCGCCGCCGCCGTCGTGGTTGCCGGCATGGCGTTGGGCGTTGCATTGATGGTCGGCCTCGACCGCTTCGTCCCGCATGAACATGAAAAGAGCGGGCGGCGCGGCCCTGAGGCGAAGCGCTTCAATCGGGTCTGGTTGTTTGTTCTGGCGATCACTCTGCACAACTTGCCCGAAGGCATGGCGATCGGCGTCAGTTTCGCCACCGGCGACATGAAAATCGGCCTGCCGCTGACCACTGCCATCGCCATTCAGGATATTCCCGAAGGCCTGGCGGTGGCGTTGGCGCTGCGGGTCACCGGGATTTCGGCCGGACGCGCGGCGTTGATTGCCGCCGCTTCCGGATTGATGGAACCGTTGGGCGCGATTATCGGTTTGGGCATCACCAACAGTTTCGCCTTGGGCTTTCCGGTGGCGATGGGCCTGGCAGCGGGCGCGATGATCTTCGTGGTTTCCCATGAAGTGATCCCGGAAACTCACCGCAACGGCCATGAAACCCCTGCAACGCTCGGGCTGATGCTCGGCTTTGGCGTGATGATGTTTCTCGACACCGCCTTGGGGTAGAGAAGCCGCGCAAACCGCTGAGCGAATCGTCGCGCACAAAAAAGGAATTTTTTTCAGCGCCAATCACTCTTTCGTTTATAGGCAATGCCAATAACGCAGGGGAATGAGTCATGTCGCTGATCGAAATCCCGACCAGGAAGTCTTCGGGTAAAGCATCCAGGCCGGCGGATACCGAGCGCCGGCTCTACGACCGATTGTTGGCACAAGACTCCACGGCCGATCGCGCGGCGCTGGACTTTCTGCGTCGACAATTGAGCACGGCGGCTGCACTGCCTGACGACTTGCCGAGCAACGCTGAAGAGTTGCTGCAATGGTCGGAAACCCGTTGCGCCAAAGTGGCTGGCGAATACGCGGATTACCTCGAACAGCGTCAGCAGGGCGCGCCACGCCGCTATTTCCGCAACAAATCCCACGCGTTGTATTTCATTCTGCATGTAGCACCGACCAAAGAGGTCGATGGCGCGTGGCTGGCCGGGCTGCTGCCGCAGTGGCAGGATCCGCGTTTCGACGATTTGCTCGACACCTATCTGGAAGAACTGGGCGAGGGCGTGCCCCGGCAGAACCATGTGGTGATCTATCGCAAACTGCTCGCCGAACATGATTGCTCGGATCTGAGCGGCCTTGCCGATGAGTATTTCTTGCAGGGCGCGGTGCAACTGGCGCTGGGGCGCTTCGGCGCGCAGTTCCTGCCGGAAGTCATCGGCTTCAACCTCGGCTACGAACAACTGCCGCTGCACTTGTTGATCACTGCGTATGAGCTGGCGGAGCTGGGCATCGACCCGCATTATTTCCGCCTGCATGTGACCATCGACAACGCCAGCACCGGCCATGCGCGCAAGGCTGTGCAATCGATGCTCGAGCTGATGCCGCTGGGCGAAGAGCGCGACGAGTTCTACCGGCGCATGGCGATCGGTTATCGCCTCAACGATGTCGGCAAGGGCACCACCGCAGTTATCAAGGAATTTGATTTGCAGCATGAAGTCATTGCCATGCTCGAGCGCAAGGCGGTGTTCGGTCGGCACATGCACTCTGATTACTGCCGGATCGAAAACCGCACCATCAACCAGTGGCTGGCGACGCCGGGGCAAATGGGCGAATTCCTCGCGGCGCTGGAGCGCAAGAGCTGGATCAAACGTGGCGAGGCGGTGGAAGAAAGTCGCTTCTGGCGTTTGATCGACGGCAGCGATGCGGCGATGTTCGGTGTGTTCAACGGCTATGAAAAACAACTGATGCGCGACTGGATCACTGAGGATTGCCCGGCGTCCCGGCCTCGGCCTTACGTGCGCCGCGAAGCCGCCGTCGAAGAAACCTTTGACGACGATGCCGATCTGCTCAACCTCGAAGCCGCGCTGGCCGACAAGCCTTCCACCGAGCAAATGGAGATTTTGCTGCCGTGGCTGCAACCCCAGCGGCATTGGCGTCCAGCCGGACTTTTCGCGACGCGTCGCTTCATGCAACTGCGCGCCCGCTTGCGTTGAAACAAGGAGCTTTCATGTCGGGACAAGAAACATCGGATAGAGCGCTGTTCGAGCTGGGCAAACGCCTGCTCGACAGCGGTTATCACTTCATCACCCCAACGCCGTTGACCCACGAACGTTTTCTGCAGCGTTTCGCCACACCGCTGGCGAAGGATCTGCGCGACGTGTTCGGCTGGTCCATGCCGTTTCCTGCCGAGCTGTTCAAGGCAGACGAACTGGCAAGCCTGGAGCAGTCAGGCGTTGTCGCACGCGATGGCGCCGTATGGCGCAGCCAGGTGCGCTGGTCGACGCTCTATGACCGGTTATTTGCCCACTCGGCGTTTCCGACGACGGCGAGCGATGCGGTCTTCTTCGGCCCGGACACGTATCGCTTCGCCCAAGCCATCGAAGCGCAATTGCAGCAACGGTTTTCGCCGATCAGGCGCGCAGTGGATATCGGCTGCGGCAGTGGCGCCGGGGCGGTGCTCATCGCCAAGGCGCGTCCGGATGCCCAAGTGGTGGCGGTCGACATCAACCCGCAGGCGCTGCGCCTGAGTGCGGTCAACGCCGAGCTGGCCGGGGCCAGCAACGTGTCGGTGTATCACAGCGATCTGCTCGCCAGCGTCGAAGGCCAGTTCGACTTGATCATCGCCAATCCGCCGTACATGAACGACCAGCAACAGCGCGCCTATCGTCACGGCGGCGGCGCGCTGGGTGAGGGTTTGTCGGTGCGCATCGTGCGCGAGGCGTTGCCGCGTCTGGAAGTCGGCGGCACGTTGCTGGTCTATACCGGCGTGGCGATTGTTGCCGGTAAGGATCCGTTTTGCGAGGCGGTTGCGCCGCTGCTCAAGGGCGAGCGTTTCGGCTGGACCTATCGCGAGCTAGATCCGGATGTGTTCAGCGAGGAATTGCTCAAGCCTGAATATGAGCGCGCCGAGCGCATCGCCGTGGTCGCGCTGACGGTAACCCGCGAGCAGTGACCGACAGAGGGGCCACTGCTCGCGCGGTGGCCTTATCGATTTCTGATGCGTGAGAGTGTCAGCAGGCAAACCCCTACCAGCATCGCAGCCCCGGCTACCAGCAGCGGAGACGGGCGAATTGGCTGCCGCGAAATTTGCTCGACACGCCCGGCGAGGGATGCGCGCACCGGCGCAGTAGCTTCCGCCAGATAGGGCAATTCCTCGATTTCCAAGCGTAAGCCGTCCGGCATTACCAACGTCAGCCCCTCGATCGTGCCGGCAACCCTGTCCGTGTATACCGGCTCACCGGTCGGGTCGAGCTGGTCGTAGAAGAACGTCTGTCCTTCTAGCCAGCCGACGGCGGTCTGCAATTCAGGTCCCAGGTAATACTTTCCATCGAGAAAAAAGCCAGAGAATTGCGGCGCACGCTCGACGCTCTCAATGCGATAGCGCTGACCTGGTTTCATACCGGTTTCTGGGGCGATCATGGGGGTTCCTCCATTATTGGTAAGCGATAGAGGAGCGCGCGCGAAGCGTGGTTCCATCGAAATGAGCAACGGCCGTTTCGCCCGCTTTTGCAGTCGCGCCGGCATTACCCAAAAGTAGGGCAAGACAGTTTTTCACAGTTGAGGGTTCACTATCGGTTACAAAGTGTGGCTAAAATGCCACCCTTTCACCGAGCGCCCGGAAACGGCGCGGGCCAAGGACGCGCCCTGTGCATCAAGACCGCTGCATAAGACGCTGGGCCCCAAGGCCGCCACGCGCGCAGTTTGTTCACTTTTGACGTGTGACCCTTTTCCGTGAAACTCATCATTGCCGCTGTTTATGTCATCTCCATTGCTTACGTTCACCTGCGTGGACGCGTGCGCCACAAGCTGGGCCGGCAATTGAGTGACCACTCGACGTTTCTCGCGCCGATCAACTGCTTCCTGTACCTCTTTTCGAAAATGCCGAACAAGCCGTATCTGAACCCGGCGGATTTTCCCGATCTGAGCCCGTTGCAGGCCCATTGGCAAGAGATTCGCGAGGAAGGCCAGAACCTGCTGCGTGCCGGCGAGATCAAGCGCTCGAACCAGTATGACGATGTCGGCTTCAACTCCTTCTTCAAGACTGGCTGGAAGCGCTTTTATCTGAAGTGGTACGGTGACAGTCACCCGTCGGCAATGAAGCTGTGCCCGCGCACCACCGAACTGGTGCAGAGCATCGGCTCGATCAAGGCGGCCATGTTTGCCGAGCTGCCGCCGGGCTCGAAGCTGGTGCGCCATCGCGATCCGTATGCGGGTTCATACCGTTATCACTTGGGGCTGGATACGCCGAACGATCCTGGCTGCTACATCAACGTCGACGGTGAGAACTATCACTGGCGCGATGGTGAAGCGGTGATGTTCGACGAAACGTTTATCCATTACGCAGAAAACACCACGGATCGGAACCGTATCATTCTGTTCTGTGATATCGAGCGTCCGTTGAAATACCGCTGGGCCGCTGCGTTCAATCGCTGGTTCAGTCGCACGGTGATGTCGGCGGCGGGCGCGCCGAATGATGCGGGGGACAAGACCGGTGGCATCAACCGCTTGTTTACCAAAATCTACAAGATCCGCTTGCGCGGCAAAGAGCTGAAGAAGCGCAATCGCACGCGGTATTACCTGGAGAAGTGGGCGATTTTTGCGGCGTTGCTGGCGATCTTTATTCTGATCTGAAGATTAGCGGTGTCTTGACTGGCGCTATCGCGAGCAGGCTCACTCCTACACGGGAACGCATTCCAAACTGTAGGAGTGAGCCTGCTCGCGATAGCGCCCTGACATTCAAATTGCTTCTTCCTGATTCACCCATTATTCCCCAGACGCCTTCCGAGTCTTCTTCGCCGGCGCCGCCTTGCTGGTTGATTTGGCCTTCGGCTTGGCCGGGGCCTTGCCACCAAGACTGCGTTTAAGCAGCTCGGTCAGGTCGATAACATCGGCCGTCTTGCGCTCTTCTTCGCCAGTGGCGGTCTCGACATCTTCGATCTTGCCTTCGTGGGCTTTTTTCTCGACCAGCGCCATGATCTTGTCTTCGAACTCGTCCTTGTAATCCTCCGGTGTCCACTCCGCAGTCATGTCTTCAACCAGACGTTTGGCCATGTCCAGCTCACCCTTGGCCAGTTGCGGTTTGGTCACTTCACTGCCCAGGGCCAGCTCATCGAGGCCGCGTACTTCCTGCGGCCAGCGCAGCTTGACCAGAACCAGCGCCGACTCCAGCGGCATTAGCGCCGCCAGGTATTGGCGGGTGTGCAGGACGACGCGGGCGAGGGCGACCTTATTGGTTTTGCTCAGGGTTTCGCGCAGCAACGCGTACACCTTGCCGCCGCGTTTGTCCGGCGCCAGGTAGTAGGGCGTATCGATGTTCTGCAGCGGAATCTGCTCGGCGTCGACGAACGAAAAAATGTCGATGGTCTGCGTCGAAACAGGGTGCGCGGAGCGGATCTCTTCCTCGCTGAGCACCACGTACCGGCCCTTTTCGTAAGCCACGCCTTTGACGATGTTTTCCTTGGTGACTTCCTTGCCGGTGACCTTGTTGATGCGTTTGTAGCCCACCGGGTCCATGCTGCGGCTGTCGAGCCAGTCGAAGTCCACGCCTTGGGACGACGTCGCTGAAACCAGCGCCACGGGGATGTGTACCAGTCCAAAACTGATTGCGCCTTTCCAGATTGCCCGAGCCATGACCTGTCCTCCGAGTGATGATCAGGTGACCCGTGGCGCGGCGAGAAAGTTTCCAGTGATTGCGCGGGCTGCCAGGGTTACGGTCAAGCCGTGTTACATGTTGTTTAAGGCGCAAGGGTTAACAAATCCGAACCCACGGCGTAGCGTGGGCTCCAAGGCTCTAGTCCACGCACATCAAGAGGCATTTCTCATGAACCGGTTTCTGATTGGCATCGCCGTCCTGGCCCTCAGTGGCGGTCTGGTTCATGCCGACGTCGTGCTGGCGCAAAGCCCCACCGGCAATAGCAACAATCCATACAACAGCCCGATCCGCCGGGCCAATCCCAACAGCATGCAGGGCACCCAGCCCAGCGCTCCACCCCTTCGGGGGCCGAACACCGTTCCGGTACCGCGTCAGCCGACCGTGGAAAATCGCGGCATCGGCAACGGCCAGCCGATTCGCTCGGTACCGAGCAATCCGCCGACCTTCATTCCCAACCCGCCCTCACGGGGCACCGGCAGCAACCGTTGACCGGCAGGACTGAGGTTCTGTCAGCCCTTCACACGAACATAAGGAATCGTGCATGTTGCGTAAAACCCTTCTAGCCACCTGCTGCGCCGCCGCGCTGATCAGTGCCCCGGCGTTCGCCGCCGCGCCCAAAGAGCTGAAAAGCGAACAGGGCATCCTTGAAGTCAGCACCATTGCCCAGGGCCTGGAACATCCGTGGGCGCTGGCGTTCCTGCCCGATCAGAAAGGCATGCTGGTCACCGAACGGCCGGGCCGTCTGCGCGTCGTGAGCAAGGACGGCAAATTGTCGGAGCCGATCAGCGGCGTGCCACAAGTCTGGGCCAAAGGGCAGGGCGGTCTGCTCGATGTGGTGCTGTCGCCGGACTTCAAGCAGGACCGCATGGTCTACCTGTCCTACGCAGAGGGCGGTGGCGAGGGCGGCAAGGCCGGCACCGCGGTAGGGCGCGGACGACTTTCCGATGACCTGAAGACCTTGAAGGACTTCAACGTGATCTTTCGTCAGGAACCGAAATTGTCGGTGAGCAACCATTTCGGTTCGCGCCTGGTGTTCGATCGCGACGGGTATCTGTTTATCACTCTGGGTGAAAACAATGATCGCCCGACCGCGCAGGATCTCGACAAGCTGCAGGGCAAGGTCGTACGCATCTTCCCCGACGGCAAGGTGCCGGACAATAACCCGTTCGTAGGCCAATCCGGGGTTCGGCCGGAAATCTGGTCGTACGGGCTGCGCAACCCTCAGGGCGCGGCGCTCAATCCGTGGACCGGTACGTTGTGGGAGAACGAGCACGGGCCCCGTGGCGGCGATGAAGTGAACATCATCGAGCGCGGTAAAAACTACGGCTGGCCGTTGGCGACCCACGGTATCAATTACTCGATGCAGCCGATTCCTGAGGCGAAGGGTAAAACTGCCGAAGGCACGGTCGCGCCGCATCACGTCTGGGAGAAGTCGCCCGGTGTTACAGGCATGGCGTTTTACGATGCCGATCGCTTCAAGCCTTGGCAGCACAACGCGTTTATTGGCGCATTGGTGTCCCAGGAACTGATTCGCCTGCAATTCGATGGCGACAAGGTCGTGCATGAGGAGCGTCTGCTGGGTGAGTTGAACCAACGCATCCGCGATGTGCGCCAGGGACCGGATGGCTATTTGTATGTGCTGACAGACGACGAGAATGGCTCGTTGTACAGGCTGGGGCTGAAACCCTCGATCTGAGGCGTACCTGTGTAGGAGCTGCCGAAGCTGCGATCTTTTGATCTTGATCGTTCCCACGCTCTGCGTGGGAATGCAGCCCGGGACGCTCTGCGTCCCAAAAGATCGCAGCCTTCGGCAGCTCCTACAGAATCAGTGCGCCAGGCAGTCCCGCATTTGGCCGAACCGCCACCCCAATGCCTTGTTATAGTTCGGGCCTTATTTTCCAGCCCGGTAAAGGATCACTGCCATGACTCAATACTCCGCCTTCAGCGTCGAACTGGCCGATAACATCGCCCATGTGCAGATCAATCGCCCGGAAAAGATCAACGCGATGAACGCGGCGTTCTGGAGCGAGATCGTCGAGATCTTCCAATGGATCGACGACACCGACGAAGTGCGTGTGGTGGTGCTCAGTGGCAACGGCAAACATTTTTCTTCCGGCATCGACCTGATGATGCTGGCCGGCGTGGCCAATGAACTGGGCAAGGACGTGGGCCGCAATGCACGCCTGCTGCGGCGCAAGATCCTCAACCTGCAGGCTTCGTTCAACGCCGTCGACAATTGCCGCAAACCGGTGCTGGCCGCCATTCAGGGCTACTGCCTGGGTGGGGCGATCGATCTGATTGCCGCTTGCGATATGCGTTACGCGGCTGAGGACGCGCAGTTCTCGATCAAGGAAATCGATATCGGCATGGCCGCTGACGTCGGCACGTTGCAACGGTTGCCGCGAATCATCGGAGACGGCATGCTGCGCGAACTGGCTTACACCGGTCGCACCTTTGGCGCCGAGGAAGCGCGCAGCATGGGCCTGGTCAATCGCGTCTACAGCGACAAGGACACGTTGCTCGAAGGCGTGTTCGAGATTGCCCGCGACATCGCTGCCAAGTCGCCGATTGCCGTGACCGGCACCAAGGAAATGATCAGCTACATGCGCGACCATCGCATTGACGACGGTCTCGAATACGTTGCCACCTGGAACGCCGCCATGTTGCAATCCACCGATCTGCGCGTGGCGATGGCCGCCCACATGAGCAAACAGAAACCCGAATTTCTGGATTGAGTTAACCATGATCTCTCGCTGGACCACTGCAGTACTCGACACCGATCAACCCGGCGGCTGGGCCGTGGCGCGCAGCCCGGAAGGCTTTCTGTTCGATGACAACGGCGCGCTGTTCCCGCGCGAATGGCTCAAGCGCCAGGACCTTGCGGTCCTTGCCGAGCACGGCATTGGTCATCTCGACGGCGAACCGGTGTATCTGCTGGAGTTGCGCAGTGTCAGCGATGTACCGGGTTGCGGCTGGAAAGGCCTGCGAGCGTTCATGCTCGAGGGCGATCACACGCTGTACAAAGTCCTCGGTTATGCCGCGCAGATCGGCACTTGGGCGCGCGAGCATCGCTTCTGCGGCAACTGCGGCCAGCCGATGACGCAGGTGCCGCGCGAGCGGGCGATGTATTGCCAGCCGTGCGATCTGCGCAGCTATCCGCGCATTTCACCGAGCATGATCGTGCTGATCACCCGTGGCGACGAAATCCTCTTGGCGCGCTCGCCGCGCTTCGTCACGGGGGTTTACAGTACCTTGGCCGGTTTCGCCGAGCCGGGGGAGTCGGCTGAGGATTGTCTGATTCGTGAAGTGCGCGAAGAAGTGCAGATCGAAGTGAAGAACATCCAGTACATCGGCAGCCAGTGCTGGCCGTTCCCGCATTCGATGATGCTCGGCTTCCATGCCGAATACGCCGGTGGCGAGATCGTCTGTCAGGAAGACGAGATCGAAGACGCCCAGTGGTTCAACGTCCATGAACTGCCGCCGTTGCCGGCGTCACGTTCGATAGCCCGTTACTTGATCGATGTCTACGTGGCGCGGCGCTTAGGCCACGCTGAACCAGTGCTGCCAGGCTAGGCGCACGGTCAGGCCAAGCACCACGGTGATGAATACCGGACGAATGAATTTGGCGCCGCCGCTGATTGCCGTGCGTGCGCCAAAAAAGGCCCCGACCATCACCGACAGGCCCATGCACAAGCCGATGATCCAGTCGACCTGACCGGAGAAAATGAACACCGACAGCGCCGCGATGTTGCTGACAAAGTTCATGCTCCGCGCTACGCCGCTGGCCTTGACCAGATCGATCGGGTACAGCAGCAGACTGCTCACTGTCCAGAACGCGCCCGTGCCGGGACCGGCCACGCCATCGTAGAAGCCGAGGCTGAAGCCCTGGGTCGACTGCCATTTCTTTTTGATTGGTGCGTCGCTGTCCAGCGGCGCTTTCGGCGTGCCACCAAACAACAGATACACACCACAAGCGAAGACGATCACCGGCAGCATTTTGTTCAGCCATTCGGCCGGCAGGTAATGCGCAACCACCGCACCCGTGAGCGCGCCGACCAGAGTGCCGACTATCGCGTGGGTCCACTGTCGCGGATGAAACAGTTTGCGTCTGTAGAAGGTGAAGCTGGCGGTTGCCGAACCGAAGGTCGAACTCAGCTTGTTGGTGCCCAGCACCAGATGCGGCGGCAGGCCCGCCGTCAGCAGCGCCGGCGTGGTCAACAGACCTCCACCACCCGCGATGGCATCGATGAAACCGGCAAGGAAGGCAACGGCAGCCAGAATGGCCAGGGTGGTGAGGTCAACGCTGAGTTCGAAAGGCATGGAGTCGGCTTATTCGGCAAGGCGCAGAACGTGAGCTGCGGGGAGGGCAGTCATGTTACCTGTATCCAACTGTTGCGGCGAGCCGCAGGGCCTATTCGCGAGCAGGCTCGCTCCCACAGATGCGGTGCCGTACTCAAAATCAATATTCACCGCAAAACCATTGTAGGAGTGAGCCTGCTCGCGATGGCGGTTTGTCAGACGTGAAGACGTCACAGACATACCGCTATCGCGAGCAGGCTCACTCCTACATTGAATCGGGGTAGGCTTTAGAGGCCGAGTTCACTCAGCCCCGGATGATCATCCGGCCGGCGGCCCAGCGGCCAGTGGAATTTGCGTTCGCTTTCCTTGATCGGCATGTCATTGATGCAGGCGTAGCGCTGGAACATCAGGCCGTTGTCATCGAACTCCCAGTTTTCGTTGCCGTACGAACGGAACCAGTTGCCGGAATCGTCGTGCCATTCATAGGCATAACGCACGGCAATACGGGTATCGGAGTAGGCCCAGAGTTCTTTGATCAAGCGATAATCCAGTTCCTTCGCCCACTTGCGGGTGAGGAATGCCTTGGCCTCTTCGCGGTTGTTGGCGAACTCGGCGCGATTGCGCCATTTGGTATCGAGGGTGTAGGCGAGCGAAACCTTTTCCGGATCGCGGGTGTTCCAGCCATCTTCGGCAAGGCGCACTTTTTCGATGGCTGAAGCGTGGTTGAACGGGGGCAATGGCGGACGTACCTGGGCTGCAGTCGACATGTTCAATCTCCTGATTCATTTAATGTATGAACAACAAGTCCGGCTTGTTAAGCGTTACAGGCCCAATAACTTTCGCGCCATGCATTGCGCATTATCGGCGGCACTGTGATCACCCATCACAAGCGCTACGGTAATGGTGCCGTCAATCAGAACCAGCAACTGTCTGGCCAGCAGTTGCGGATCCTCGGCGCCATATTCGGTACACAGCTCGCACACGTAGTCGAGCAGCTTCTGTTTGTGTTCTTTGGCCACCAGCCGCACCGGGTCCTGTGGATCGCCGGTTTCGCCGCTGGTGTTGATAAAGGCGCAGCCGCGAAATCCATCCGAGTCGAACCAGCCCTTGAGCACGGTAAACAGGTTGAGCAGGCGCTCGGCCGGGGTTGCAGCTTGGTCGACAGCGTTTCTGAACCAGCTCATCCAGCGTATATCGCGTCGCTGAAGGGCCGCGACCACCAGCGCGTCCTTGTCGGCAAAGTAACGGTAGATGCTTTTTCTGGAGACGCCGGCGGTTTTCACCAGGAGATCCATGCTGGTGGCAGCGATGCCACTTTTGTAGATCAACTTTTCGGTGACATCCAGAATGATGTCGCGTGTGTCGCTGCTCATTGATTCGTTCATGTGGCGAACAGTAGAACGGATGTTCTCCTTGGTCAAGCGGATATGTATTGCGTCTGTGAAATGGCTCTCGCGAGCAGGCTCGCTCCCACAGGGGAATGCATTTCAACCGACACTGACAAGACCCGGCGCAGACGATGGTGTAAGCTCTCAAACTCTTCGGAATCGAACCTTGCGAGCCTTATGCCGTTGCTTTTCAAACGTTCTCTGCTGCCCAAACTGCGCAGCTTCGCGCTGACCGCCGAGGCGGTGAGCATTCTGTCCAGTGCTGCCGAATTCCGACGCTGCCTGCTCGAGCAAATCGCCGCAGCGACCCAGCGCATCTACATCGTCGCGCTGTATTTGCAGCAGGACGAAGCCGGCCAGGAAATCCTCGATGCCCTGCACGCTGCCAAACTCAAGCGTCCCGAGCTGGAAATTGCCGTCGTGGTTGACTGGTTGCGCGCCCAGCGCGGTCTGATCGGCGCGGGCAAGCAGCCCGGCAACGCCGCCTGGTATCAGGACATGACCCGCACGCATCAGAGCGAAGTGCCGATCTACGGCGTGCCGGTGCAGACCCGCGAGCTGTTCGGCGTGCTGCACCTCAAAGGCTTCGTCATCGATGACAACGTGGTCTACAGCGGCGCCAGCCTGAACAATGTCTACCTGCACAAACTCGACAAGTACCGCTTCGACCGTTACCACGTGCTGCACAGTCGCGAGCTCGCGGATTCGATGCATCATCTGGTCAAGCATGGCCTGATCGAATCGAAAGCCGTGCATCGCCTCGACCTGCCGAACCTGCCGAGCACGCGCAGCCTGCGCAACGACATCGGCGACCTGCGCAGTCGCCTCAAGTACGCGACCTACGACACCGGCGCCGGCAGCACCAGCAGGGAAGGGCTGTCGGTCACCCCACTGCTCGGCGTCGGCAAGAACAATCCGCTGAACCGGGCGATCCTCGAACTGATCGCCAGCGCACAAAAGCAGCTGACCATCTGCACGCCGTACTTCAACCTGCCGCTGGGTGTGATCCGCGAGATCAACCGTGCGCTAGCCCGCGGCGTGAAGATCGATATCGTGGTCGGTGACAAGACCGCCAATGACTTCTACATTCCGCCAAGCGAGCCGTTCAAGGTGATCGCCGCGCTGCCGTATCTGTACGAGATCAGCCTGCGCCGCTTCGCCAAACGCCATCAGCACAGCATCGACAGGGGCCAGCTGAACCTGCATTTGTGGCGCGATGGTGACAACACTTATCACCTCAAGGGCATGTGGATCGATCAGCGCTACACCTTGCTGACCGGCAACAACCTCAATCCGCGGGCGTTCCGTCTGGATCTGGAAAACGCGCTGCTGATCGATGATCCGCAAGGCGAATGGCTGGAGCCCCGGGCGAAAGAGCTGGAGAACATCTTCCGCCATACCACGCGGATCGACAGCTTCCAGACCCTGGAGACACTGCCGGATTACCCGGCGGGGGTGGCGAAGTTTCTCAAGCGGGTGAGTCGGGTGAGGATTGAGCGGTTGCTCTATCGGATTCTCTAGGGTTTGGTATTTGTAGTGTGGCGAAAACCGCTATCGCGAGCAGGCTCACTCCTACAGGGGAACGCATTCCAATTGTAGGAGTGAGCCTGCTCGCGATAGGGCCCTGACAGGCGCTGAAGATTCAGTTCAAACCCAACTTCCCGCGCATCATCGACAAATCCTCCGCCAGCGTATTCACCGGCCCGACCAGCGCCTTGCGGTCGTTGTCCTTTACCTTGTCGTAGGTTTCAAAGCCGCCATCCGCGGTCTTGTACTTGGCGAGGATCTTGTCGACCGTGGCGAAGTTCTTGTCGACCTTCGCTACAAATGCCTTGTCCTGCTGTTCGACCTGCGAACGGAACAGATCGACGATCTTCTTCGCGCCGTCGATATTGCCCTGGAAGTCATACAGGTCAGTGTGGCTGTAGCGATCTTCCTCGCCGGAAATCTTCGTCGCCGCGACTTCCTCCAGTAGCGCAGCAGCGCCACCGACGACTTTCTCCGGCGGGAAGGTCAGGCCGGCCACACGGGTTTGCAGGTCCTGCACGTCCTTGTTCAAACCGTCGGCCAGTGCATCCAGACCCTGGGTGGATTTCTCCGCGAACAGCGAATATTCGATCCGGTGGAAACCGGTGAAATCTTCAGCCTTCACACCTTTCTCGTGATCATCGACCCGCGAGTCGATGGACGCATCGAGATCGCTGAACAGTTCTGCAATCGGCTCGATCGACTCGTAATAAACCCGCGTCGGCGCGTAGAGCTTCTGCGCGGTGGCGAGATCGCCTTTCTTCACCGCGTCGGTGAACTGCTGAGTGTGGCTGGCCAGCTCATCGAGCTTCTCGGTGACGTAAATCTTGTAGTCCGACACCGGCCCCACCAGATCCAGCGGCGCAGTCGCGGCGAACGCCGACAGCGGGGTGTTGAGCAAACCAAGGGTCAGCAATAACGCGAGTGGCGTCTTTTTCATGGGGCGGCTCCAGTGTCGGTTGGGTGTCATGCGGTTTTGTTGTGGGATGTGGCAGCCAGTAACGAGCGACCGATGAAGTCGTCATCGCCGGTAACGCCGGGCAGGGTGAAGAAGTAACCGCCGCCGACCGGTTTGAGGTATTCCTCGAGCGGTTCGCCGTTGAGGCGCGTCTGCACGGTGATAAAGCCTTGTTCCAGATCGGCCTGGTAGCAGATGAACAGCAGGCCCATGTCGAGCTGACCGTTCTTGTTGACGCCGTTGGAATAGTTGAACGGCCGGCGCAGGATCAGGTTGGCCTGGGTCGCGGCGGTGCGCGGATTGGCCAGCCGAATGTGCGCGTCGAGTCTGGTCAGCTTGCCGGCCGGATCCTTGCTGTAATCCGGCACTTCGCTTTCCGTGTGGCCACCGATGGGCGCGCCGCTGCTCTTGACCCGGCCGAGAATGCTTTCCTGCTCCTGCAAAGGCGTGCGATCCCAGCGTTCGACAAAGTTGCGGATGATGCGCACCGCTTGATAACTGCCATGGGCAGCCCACGCCGGCTCATCACTGCCCGGTTGCACCCAGACGATGCGGTCCATGGCCTTGGCGTCGTTGGAATCGGGGTTGGCCGAGCCATCGCGAAAACCCAGGAAGTTGCGCGCCGACTGCGCCGGTACGCCGGGTTTGGCCGGGGCTTGCGGCGGCACGCTGCCTTCCTGTTTCCAGCGCACCAGCAGCAGATCGGGGAGGTTCTTGACGATGTCGCGCAGGGCGTGAATGTTGGTGTCGGCGGTGTTGGCGCAGAACTGCAGGCTCAGGTCGCCATGGCAGCAATCGGCATCCAGCGCATCGTTGGGGAAACCGACCATGCGTTGCAGGCGCTTGGGTTTGGCCGCTGCCAGACCGAAGCGCTCGTCGAACAGCGAATCACCGACGGACACAGTGATGGTCAGGTTGTCCGGGGTGACCACCGGGCCGAGGATGCCGGAATCCGGCGGCGGCAGTTTCGGATCGATCTGCGCCACCGGGCCGCCCTTCATCAAAAACGCGATGCGTTCGTTCAGCGTGCGGAACAGTCGCTCGAGATCTTCGCGATCGGTCGCCAGCACATCGAACGCCACCAGCATGCCCGAGGCCGGGCGCGGGGTGACGATGCCGGTCTGGTGCACGCCGTGGAAATCGTGGCGGTCTTCGGTCTTGTCGCTGCTCGGCGCTCCGGTGACTTGTGCCGGCGCTGCGGCCATGGCCGGGCAGCTCAGGGCTGATCCGGCGAGGGCGACACCGGCGGCGCCCATGCCCATCAGCACGCGGCGCCGTTGCAGGTTGAGAGGTTCTGAATCGTTCATCGGGTGGTCTTCTGCTTACAGGCCGGAAAGGCCGAGGGCGGGGTCGATGCCATCCAGTGCCGTGGCCAGAGCCTTGGCTTTGGCGGCGATCTGCTGGCGTTGCGCGGAGGTCACGGCGTCGTAACTGACGTAGCCGTCGGCGGATTTCAGTGCGTCGAGCTGGCTGTCGAAGTCGCCCAACGCCTGGTCGACTTTCGCCAACACGTCTGCCGCGGATTTGCTCAGCATCGGCCGCAACAGGTCGACGACTTTGTGCGCGGTTTGCCCGTTGGCGGCGAAACCGTTGAGATCGCTGTGGCTGTAGCGTTCTTCTTCGCCGCTGCCAGCGCGCACGTCGGCGAGGCTGTTGAGGTTGCGCACGACGATGCTCACCAGTTGCTCCGGCGGCAGCGACTGCGCGAGCAACTGCTGCTTGAGCGTGGTGACGTCAGCGAGCAGGCGCTGGGCAATCGGCGCAACGTCGTCGAGTGTGCGCTGCTGAAACAGGGCATGTTCGAGTCGATGGAAACCGACAAAGCCCGGATCCTGCTCGCGCTTTTCGAAATAATCGGCGCGGGCATTGATGTGATTGTCCAGCTCGGCCAGACGCTGCGCCGCCGGCGCCAGACGCTGATAAGCAGCACGCGCCGGCAGGTACGCGGCTTGCGCCTCAGCAAGATCGCCACTGGCTATAGCCTGATCCAGGGCTGTCACCGCTTTGATCAAGGCACTGCCCTGAACGGCCAGATACACGCGAAATTCCGACAACGGCCCGACGAACGCCACCATCGACGGTTTGGCCTTGGCGGCGGCGTCGGAAGCGGCCGTCGGTGTCACGTGCAAAGTGCCGCGCGGGTTGCTGAGCAAGCCGCAGGTGATCGCGTAGTCGCCCGGTTGCAGGTTGGCGTTGATCACCTGGCTCAGTCCTGGTGCGATGTTTTCCCGTTCTTCGACCACCAACACACCGTCGAGAATTTCCCACTCGACCGCACGCTCGGAGCGGTTGACGATGCGGAAACTGGCGCGGCCGGCCGGCACGGTCAGCGCATTCGGCTCGCAACTGTGCGGGTGGATGTTGACGACGATTTCGTCGTGGTTGTGCTGACGCTTGGCGGCGGCCATGTTCGAGGCGTACCAGAACAGCCCGCCGGCGCCGATCATCAGCACTACCGAGCCGGCCAGCGCCCAACGCAAGGCGCGGGGCGGCGAGGCCTGAGGGATTTGATTGTCAGACATGGGTGGCCTTATTGGCTGGAAACGGAAGTCGTTGACGGCGCTTGGCGCGGCGCGGGCATAAAGAACATCACCAGCGCCAGCAGCAGATAAATCAGGTAAGCGCCGAGGGTGCTGACGGTCGGCGCATCCTGATAACCGAACATGCCGGCCAGCACCGAGCCCAGCGGGCCGTCCATCGGTAGCGTCGCGCTGAAGTCGAACAGCACCGTTTGCAGGTGATTCCACAACCCGGCTTCATGCAGCGCCTGCACCGAGTTGGCGAGGATCCCGGCGGCGACCACGAGGATGAACAAACCGGTCCACTTGAAGAACGCCGACAGATTCAGGCGCATGCTGCCGCTGTAGATGAGGAAACCGACGATCACCGCCAGGATCAGGCCGAGCAGGGCGCCAATCGGCGCGCCCGGGCCCTCGCTCTGCTGGAACACCGCAAGCAGGAAAAACACTGTTTCCAGGCCTTCGCGAGCGACAGCGAAAAAGACCATGGCAATCAGCGCAATCACCTGATGCCGGGACGCCGTCAGCGCCTGGTCCAGTGAGGCTTGCAGCGAATGCTTGATCGACCGCGCGACCTTGCGCATCCAGAACACCATCGAACTGAGAATGCCCACCGCGACCAGGCCAACCACGCCCTCGAACAGCTCCTGCTGCTTCTGCGGGAATTCGGCACTGACCAGTTCCAGGCCACCACCGACCAGCAGGGCGAGGGCGGCAGCGAGGAAAACGCCGATCCATACGGCGGGCATCCACTGACCGCGGCCGGTCTGTTGCAGGTAACTGGCAATGATGCCGACGATGAGCGCGGCCTCGATGCCTTCGCGCAACATGATCAAAAAGGGAACGAGCATTTGGTAGCCACAGCAATTTAGTTAGGTGGCTAAGTTGTAACATAATGACACTCATTCCCAAATGGCATTCATTGACATTTAGCTGAACCTCAGCTGAACGAAACACGCAACCCTGTAGGAGTGAGCCTGCTCGCGATAGCGGTCTGTCAGCCAAGGAGATGTGACTGATAGACCGCTATCGCGAGCAGGCTCACTCCTACAAGGGATTTGTATTGGGTCAGAGAGGCTGGGTTAAGATGCCCATCACCCAAAAAACAACAAGGCTTACCTCGCTCCATGGCGGACAAAGACACCATTGCCATTCCACTGGTGCGCGAAGCACTGCTGCAGAGTTGTGCTCCGGGCGCGGCCACGGATGAGGCGTTGAGCAAGGTCGGCATCGCTCCGGCTCTGTTGGCATCCGACGCGGGCAGGGTGCCGGCCTCGCAATACGCCAAACTCTGGCGCCTGTTGGCCCGGCGCGGTGATGACGAGTTCTTCGGCATGGACCCGCGCAAGCTCAAGTCCGGCAGCCTGGCATTCCTGTGTCGCAGCGCCATGGCGCAACCGACGCTGGCGGCAGCGCTGGACACCGGCCTGAATTTCCTTTCGCTGATGCTCGAACGCCTGCCGGCGCAACTGGTGCATCAGCAGAGCCTCGCCGAAATCGTCCTGCTCGAAGACGATGCCGAACCGCGCCGTGCGTTCACCTATTTCACTTACTGGATGATCGTGCACGGCGTAGCGTGCTGGCTGGCCGGGCGGCGGATTCCGATTCTGGCGATCGAACTGCGCTGCGCCGAACCGGATTTCACCGACGACTACCGGGTGATGTTTTCGGAGAACCTGCGTTTCGAACGTCCACGCACGCGAATGATTTTTTCCGCCGACTGCCTCGACCTGCCGGTCAAGCGCAGCGCCGAAGAGCTGAAGCGCTTTCTCGCCCAGGCGCCGGCGAACATTCTGGTCAAGTACCGCGACCCGGACAGCCTGGCGAGCCGGATCAAGCAGGATCTGCGGCAACTACCCGCCGAGCAGTGGCCGGAAACCGAGGCCTTGGCCCAGCAACTGTGCATGTCCGCCTCGACGTTGCGCCGGCGTCTGGCCGAGGAAGGGCAGACCTATCAGGGGCTCAAGGACAGTGTGCGAAAGGAACTGGCAATAACCTGGCTGGCAGAGCCTTCGATCAGTTTTGTCGAGATCGCCACCCGACTGGGCTTTGCTGATGCCAGCTCGTTCTACAAGGCGTTTCGCAAGTGGTCCGGGTCGAACCCGGGGCATTACCGCACTCTGATCCTGAATGAGGTCGTCTGACCCGACGCCTTCGCGAGCAGGCTCGCTCCCACACTTTGAAATGCGTTCCCCCGTAGGAGCTGCCGAAGGCTGCGATTTTTTGATCTTGATCTTGATCTGGATGGTGAAAATCAAGATCAACAGATCGCAGCCTCGTTGCACTCGTCAGCTCCTACAGGGGATGCGGCGCCAATCCGTTGGCCAAACCAGTCAGCCACTTTGATAATTTTGACCATTGCCCCAGGTCCCGCACGGCGCGACTATCCCTGTGTTGTTTACGGTTCCCAGCCTAATAAAAACACCGAGGGATTCTGGCAATGCGCGATTACTTGTCTGCCACGCAACAGTTCGATTATCAGCACATCGTCAATGCGTCGCTCAGCGGCACGCTGGCGGCGCTCAATGCCTGCGTCGAGTGTTGCGACCGCCACGCCTTGCCCGGTCGCATTGCCTTGTTCTGGGAAGGTCGCGACGGTTCAAGTGCGACTTACACCTTCACTGACCTGCAAGACAAAGCCGCGCGTTTCGCCAATTTCCTCCTCGCCCAAGGCGTGCAAAAGGGCGATAGAGTCGCCGGACTGCTGCCGCGCAACGTCGAATTACTGATCACCGTTCTTGCCACCTGGCGCATCGGCGCGGTGTATCAGCCGCTGTTCACCGCGTTCGGCCCCAAAGCCCTTGAACATCGCCTGAACAGTTCCGGGGCGAAGGTTGTGGTGACCGATGCGGTCAACCGACCCAAGCTCAATGAGGTCGGCGACTGCCCGACCATCGTCACCGTTGGCGGCGTGAAAGGTCAGGGCATTGTCCGTGGTGATTTCAGTTTCTGGGCCGAGCTGAGCAACTATTCCAATGTCTGCGCACCGGTGCTGCTGACCGGCGAAGACCCTTTCCTGCTGATGTTCACTTCAGGCACTACGGGGCCGGCGAAAGCGCTGTCGGTGCCGCTCAAAGCGATCGTCGCGTTCCAGAGCTACACCCGCGATGCGGTGGACCTGCGTCCTGAAGATGCGTTCTGGAACGTCGCTGATCCCGGCTGGGCCTATGGCATTTATTTCGGTGTGACCGGGCCGTTGGCGCTGGGTCACCCGATCACCTTCTACGATGGCCCGTTCACCCTCGAAAGCACCTGCCGGGTGATCAACAAATACGCCATCAGCAACCTCACCGGCTCGCCCACTGCCTATCGTCTGCTGATTGCCGGGGGAGAGGAGTTCGCCAGATCGATCAAGGGCAAGCTGCGCATCGTCAGCAGCGCCGGTGAACCGCTGAATCCGGAAGTGATCCGCTGGTTCGCCGACAACCTCGACGTGGTCATCCACGACCACTACGGCCAGACCGAACTGGGCATGGTGCTGTGCAACCATCACGGCCTCGGGCACCCCGTCCATGTTGGCGCTGCCGGTTTCGCTTCGCCCGGCCACCGCATCGTCGTGCTCGATGAGCAGTACAAGGAACTGGGCGTCGGCCAGCCCGGCATTCTCGCCATTGACCGCCCGCAGTCGCCGATGTGCTGGTTCGGCGGCTACGAAGGCGCACCGACCAAGGCCTTCGTCGGCGACTACTACCTGAGCGGCGACACCGTCGAATGGAACCCCGACGGCAGCATCAGCTTCGTCGGCCGTAGCGATGACGTGATCACCACCTCGGGCTACCGCGTCGGCCCGTTCGATGTGGAAAGTGCGCTGATCGAACACCCGGCGGTGGTCGAAGCGGCAGTCGTCGGCAAGCCCGATCCGGAACGCACCGAACTGGTCAAAGCCTTTGTCGTGCTGAGTGCGCAGTACCGCGCCGCGCCGGAGTTGGCCGAAGAGCTGCGCCAACATGTGCGCAAGCGTCTGGCCGCGCATTCGTACCCGCGTGAAATCGTATTTGTCAGCGAATTGCCCAAGACCCCGAGCGGCAAATTGCAGCGCTTTATCTTGCGCAACCAGGAAATCGCCAAGGCTCAAGAGGCCGCGGCGCACAACGTTTCAGCTTGAATCCAAGGAAACACTGTCATGCAGATCGAGAACAAGGTTTTTATCGTCACCGGCGGCGCGTCAGGCCTCGGTGCTGCCAGCGCTGAATTGCTGGTCAGTGCCGGCGCAAAAGTCATGCTGGTCGACATGAACGCCGAAGCCGTCGCCGCTCAGGCCGAGCGCCTCGGTGCGCAGAGCGTCGTCGCCGATATCAGCAACGAAGCCGCCGCCGAAGCTGCTGTGCAGGCGACCATCGCCGCATTTGGCAGCCTCAACGGCCTGATCAACTGCGCCGGCATCGTTCGCGGCGAGAAGATCCTCGGCAAGAACGGCCCGCACGCCCTGAGCAGTTTTGCCCAAGTGATCAACGTCAACCTGATCGGCAGCTTCAACATGCTGCGTCTGGCCGCGGCGGCCATTGCCGAGAGCGAAGCCAATGCTGACGGCGAGCGGGGGGTGATCATCAACACTGCCTCGGTCGCAGCATTCGATGGCCAGATCGGCCAGGCTGCGTACTCGGCGTCGAAAGGTGCGATCGCCAGCCTGACCCTGCCCGCCGCCCGCGAACTGGCGCGCTTCGGCATTCGCGTGATGACCATCGCACCGGGCATCTTCGAAACGCCGATGATGGCCGGCATGACCCCGGAAGTGCGCGACTCATTGGCCGCCGGCGTGCCGTTTCCCCCGCGTCTGGGCAAGCCCGCCGAATATGCCGCGCTGGTACGCCACATCATTGAAAACAGCATGCTCAACGGCGAGGTGATCCGTCTCGACGGCGCCTTGCGTATGGCCGCCAAGTAAAGAGGAATCCGTCATGATTATGTCCAACGATCCGATTGTTATCGTCAGCGCCGTCCGCACACCGATGGGCGGTTTTCAGGGCGAACTGAAAAGCCTCAGCGCACCGCAACTTGGCGCGGCGGCAATCAAGGCGGCGGTCGAACGCGCCGGTGTCGCCAGTGACGCGGTTGATGAAGTGCTGTTCGGCTGCGTACTGCCGGCGGGCCTCGGCCAAGCGCCGGCACGCCAGGCTGCGCTGGGCGCCGGGCTGGATAAATCGACGCGCTGCACCACGGTCAACAAGATGTGCGGCTCGGGCATGCAGACCACCATCATGGCCCACGACATGCTGCTCGCTGGCAGTGCCGATGTGGTGATTGCCGGTGGCATGGAAAGCATGTCCAACTCGCCATACCTGCTCGATCGTGCCCGCGCCGGTTATCGCATGGGCCATGGCCGCGTGCTCGATTCGATGTTCCTCGACGGCCTCGAAGACGCCTACGACAAGGGCCGGCTGATGGGCACCTTCGCCGAGGATTGCGCCGAGACCAACGGCTTCAGCCGCGAAGCGCAGGACGCTTTCGCCATCGCCTCGACCACCCGCGCCCAACAGGCGATCAAGGACGGCAGCTTCCAGGACGAAATCGTCCCGCTGACCGTCACCGTCGGCAAAGAACAGGTTGTGATCAGTAACGACGAGCAACCGCCAAAAGCCAAACTCGACAAAGTCGCCTCGCTGAAACCGGCGTTCCGCGAAGGCGGCACGGTCACGGCGGCCAACTCCAGCTCGATTTCCGACGGCGCCGCGGCGCTGGTACTGATGCGCCAGTCCCACGCCCGGCAACTGGGCCTCAAACCGCTGGCGGTGATTCATGGTCATTCGGCATTTGCCGACACTCCGGGGCTGTTTCCGACTGCACCGATTGGCGCGATCAAGAAACTGGTGAAGAAAACCGGCTGGGCACTGGATCAGGTGGATCTGTTTGAAGTCAATGAAGCGTTCGCGGTGGTCGGCATGGCGGCGATGACGCATCTGGAGATTCCCCACGACAAGCTCAACGTGCATGGCGGCGCCTGTGCGCTGGGCCACCCGATCGGCGCCTCGGGCGCGCGGATTCTGGTGACGCTGCTGGCGGCACTGCGGCAGAAACAGCTCAAACGCGGGATTGCAGCCATCTGCATTGGCGGCGGCGAAGCCACGGCCATGGCTGTGGAATGCGTTTACTGAAGGCATCCCCGATCAACTGTGGGAGCGAGCCTGCTCGCGAAAACGTCGTTTCAGCCGGCACATGCGTGACTGACACACCGCTTTCGCGAGCAGGCTCGCTCCCACAGAGTTCTATGTCGTACCCAGATTTGAAGGAATCACCATGATCCCCAACGAAGACCAACATCAGATCCGCGACATGGCCCGGCAGTTTGCCGAGGAGCGGCTCAAACCGTTCGCTGCCGAGTGGGATCGCGAGCACCGTTTCCCCAAGGAAGCCATCGCCGAAATGGCCGGACTGGGCTTCTTCGGCATGCTCGTGCCGGAGCAGTGGGGCGGTTGTGACACAGGCTATCTGGCCTACGCCATGGCCCTGGAAGAAATCGCCGCCGGCGACGGTGCCTGCTCGACGATCATGAGCGTGCACAACTCGGTCGGCTGCGTGCCGATTCTCAAGTTCGGCAATGACGACCAGCGCGAGCGCTTCCTCAAACCGCTGGCCAGCGGCGCCATGCTCGGTGCGTTTGCATTGACCGAACCGCAGGCCGGTTCCGATGCCAGCAGCCTGAAGACCCGCGCGCGGCTGGAAGGCGATCACTACGTACTCAACGGCTGCAAACAGTTCATCACCTCTGGGCAGAACGCCGGTGTCGTGATCGTGTTTGCCGTGACCGACCCGAGCGCCGGCAAACGCGGGATCAGCGCGTTTATCGTGCCGACCGACTCGCCTGGCTACAAGGTTGCGCGGGTCGAAGACAAGCTCGGCCAACACGCCTCCGACACCTGCCAGATCCTCTTCGAAGATGTGAAAGTGCCGGTCGCCAACCGCCTCGGCGAGGAGGGCGAGGGCTACAAAATCGCACTGGCGAATCTCGAAGGCGGCCGCGTCGGCATCGCCTCGCAAGCCGTCGGCATGGCCCGTGCCGCCTTCGAGGCCGCCCGTGATTACGCCCGCGAGCGTGACACCTTCGGCAAGCCGATCATCGAGCATCAGGCCGTGGCGTTTCGCCTGGCGGACATGGCCACGCAAATCGCCGTCGCCCGGCAGATGGTGCATTACGCAGCGGCCTTGCGTGACAGCGGCCAGCCGGCGCTGGTCGAGGCGTCGATCGCCAAGCTGTTCGCCTCGGAAATGGCCGAGAAGGTCTGCTCCATGGCCTTGCAAACCCTCGGCGGTTACGGTTACCTCAACGACTTCCCGCTGGAACGCATCTACCGCGACGTGCGCGTCTGCCAGATCTACGAAGGCACCAGCGACATTCAGCGCATGGTTATTTCGCGCAATCTCTGACAAGGAATTTTCTTCATGACTTACGAAACGATTCTGCTGGAAACCCGCGACCGCGTCGGCCTGATCACCCTCAACCGGCCGCAGGCGCTGAATGCGCTGAACGCGCAACTGGTCAGCGAAGTGAACCACGCCCTCGATACGCTGGAAGCCGATGTGCACATCGGCTGCATCGTCCTCACCGGCTCGAAAAAAGCCTTTGCCGCCGGCGCCGACATCAAGGAAATGGCCGAGCTGACCTATCCGCAGATCTACATGGACGATCTCTTCAGCGACAGCGATCGCGTCGCCAACCGGCGCAAGCCAATCATCGCCGCGGTCAACGGTTTTGCCCTCGGCGGTGGCTGCGAACTGGCGCTGATGTGCGACTTCATTCTGGCTGGCGACAATGCCAGATTCGGCCAGCCGGAGATCAACCTCGGCGTGCTGCCAGGCATGGGCGGCACCCAGCGCCTGACCCGCGCGGTGGGCAAGGCCAAGGCCATGGAAATGTGCCTGAGCGGGCGCATGATTGACGCGGTGGAAGCCGAGCGCTGCGGCATCGTCGCGCGAATCGTGCCGAGTGATGAACTGCTTGATGAGGCGCTGAAAGTCGCAGCAGTGATCGCCGGCAAATCGCTGCCGATTGCGATGATGATCAAGGAGAGCGTCAACCGCGCGTTCGAGGTCAACCTGACGGAGGGCGTGCGTTTCGAGCGCCGGGTGTTCCATGCGGCGTTTGCGACGCAGGATCAGAAGGAAGGGATGGCGGCGTTTATTGCCAAGCGTGAGGCTGCATTCCAGGGCAAGTGATTGGCTGTCCGGGCTGGCGCTTTCGCGAGCAGGCTCGCTCCCACATTGGACTATGGAAACTCCTGTGGGAGCGAGCCTGCTCGCGAAGCTTTTAAAGGCCCACTCACTAGCGCTAGTCTGTTGACCTTCTTGCACATCAAGAGCGGAGGTCAACATGCGTATCGGATTTATCGGGCTGGGTTCCATGGGCAAGGGCATGGCTGCCAACCTGCTCAAGGCCGGCCATGAAGTGCGGGTGTGGAACCGCAGCCAGCCTGCCGTCGAACAACTGGTCAGCCAGGGCGCAACCGCCGCAGGCGATCCCGGCGAAGCCTTCGATGCTGAAGTGGTGATCAGCATGCTCGCCGACGACGCGGTGACGCGCTCGGTGCTGATCGACAGCGGCGCATTGGCCTCAAGCAAGCCGGGCCTGATTCACCTGAGCATGGCCACGCTGTCGGTCGAGTTCATCAAGGAGCTGGCAGCGCTGCATGACAGCGTCGGCGCCCAACTGATTGCCGCCCCGGTATTCGGACGCAACGATCTGGCCGAGGCCGGCAAGCTCAACATCGCCGTCGGCGGTCCGGCCACCGCGCTTGCTCGGGTTCAGCCACTGCTGGATGTGATGGGGCAGAAAACCTGGCCGATGGGTGAAGACCCGGTCAACGCCGCCATCCTCAAGATCGCCACCAACATGATGCTGATCAGCGCCATCGAAGCCACCGGCGAAGCAATGGCGTTGACCCAGAGTTATGGCGTGGGCAATAGCGATTTCGTCGAGTTCATTACCAACACGCTGTTCGCGGCACCGGCCTATAAGGTCTACGGGCCGAAAATTGCCGCGCGGGAGACGGAGGGGGCGGGTTTTACTCTGCGCCTGGGCTTGAAGGATGTTGGCCTGGCGCTGAAGGCCGGCGAGCCGAATCATGTGCCGTTGCCGGTGGCCAGCGTGTTGCGCGATAACTTGCTGGATGCGGTGGCGTTGGGCGAGGGGGAAAGTGATCTGGCGGCGTTGGGGGTGAGGGCGATCCGGCGTTCGGGGCAGGAATAATGTGTGAAACCTTCAAAAGCCCCTCACCCTAGCCCTCTCCCGGAGGGAGAGGGGACTGAACGGGCGATATTGGCGAATTACGCCGACCTGAAAGGTTGTCGCTGAATCCGTAACCGACTCGGTCTGCTCCCTCTCCCTGGGGAGAGGGGACTGACCGCGCGATATTGGCGAATTACCCCTACCTGAAAGGTTGTCGCTGAATCTGTAACCGACTCGGTCTGCTCCCTCTCCCTGGAGAGAGGGGACTGACCGCGCGATATTGGCAAATTACGCCGACCTGAAAGGTTGTCGCTGAATTCGTAACCGACTCGGTCTGCTCCCTCTCCCTGGGGAGAGGGCTGGGGTGAGGGGAAGGGGGGCGACACCATTACAACTGGTAGTTCTTCAGATCCCGAGCAATCACCATCCGCTGTATCTCGCTCGACCCTTCATAAATCTGGGTAATGCGCGCATCGCGGTAATACTTCTCGACCGGATAATCCTCGAGATAGCCGTAACCGCCATGAATCTGAATCGCCGAAGAACACACTTTCTCAGCCATTTCCGAAGCAAACAGCTTGGCCTGTGATGCCTCGGACAAGCACGGTTTGCCCGCCGTGCGCAGCCGCGCTGCATGCAGGATCAGCAACCGCGCGGCGTTGATCTGCATGTGCATGTCAGCGAGCAGATTGGCAATGCTCTGGTGCTCGATGATTGGCTTGTCGAATTGCACGCGATCCTTCGAATAGGCCAGCGCCGCTTCAAACGCCGCGCGGGCAATGCCCAATGCCTGTGCCGCGATGCCGATGCGTCCGCCTTCAAGGTTGGACAGGGCAATGGCCAGGCCTTTGCCACGCTCGCCGAGCAGGTTGGCCTCGGGGATGCTGCAGTTGTTCAGCGTCACCGCGCAGGTGTCGGAAGCGCGAATGCCCATTTTGTGTTCGGTGCGATCGACGATGAAACCCGGCGTATCGGTCGGCACCAGAAACGCCGAAAGGCCTTTCTTGCCCAAATCCGGGTCGGTCACCGCAAACACGATCGCCAGTTTCGCCCGTTTGCCGTTGCTGACAAATTGCTTGGCGCCGTTGATCACCCATTGGCCGTCGCGCAGTTCGGCGCGGGTGCGCAGGTTGTGCGCTTCGGAGCCGGCCTGGGGTTCGGTCAGGCAGAAGCAACCGATGGTTTGCCCGCTGGCCAGATCGGCCAGCCAGGTCTGCTTCTGTTCGTCACTGCCGTAGTTGAGCACCGGGCCGCAGCCGACCGAGTTGTGAATGCTCATGAACGCACCGGTCGCGCCGTCACCGGCGGAGATTTCCTCGACGGCCAGCGCATAGGCGACGTAATCGACGTAAGTGCCGCCCCATGCCTCAGGCACGACCATGCCGAGCAAGCCCAGCTCGCCCATCTTCGCCACCAGGGCGTCGTCGATCCAGCCGGCCTTTTCCCAGGCCTGGGCATGGGGCGCGATCTCGCCGCGGGCAAAATCCCGGGCCATGTCGCGGATCATCACTTGTTCTTCAGTCAGTTCGAGATCGTGCATGGCTCAGCTCCCGCTCTCATCAAAACCATGGAAGAAACTCGCCACCTGCGCAGCGTCCAGCCCAGCGACGGTTGGCGGGTTCCAGCGCGGTGACTTGTCCTTGTCGATCAGCAGGGCGCGCACGCCCTCGATCAGGTCGCCCCGGGCGAACCACTGGCGGTCCAGGTGCAGTTCCAGAGCAAAGCAGTGCTCCAGGCTCAAGTGCCTGCCGCGACGGAGCATTTCCAGGGTCACGGCCATGGCCAGCGGCGAGCGGGTTTCCAGCAGATCTGCCGTGGTCAGCGCCCATTCGTGGCTGTCGGCGACGGTGACGGCGCGCAATTGCTCGATCATGCTCGGCACGTCGGGCAGCGCAAAGAAGTGGTCGATGGCCGGGCGCAAGGCTTCGAGCGGCGCATCGGGCAGGGTTTGCACGGCGTGCCTGGCGAGCAGATTCTGCAGCGACTTGAGCGGCGTGTCCTGCCATTCCATCTGGTCGAGCTTTTCATCGAGCAGGGCCAGTTTGCTGCTGTCCAGATACCAGTCGGCGAGGCCGCAATACAGCGCATCGGCAGCGCGAATCTGCACGCCGCTGACGCCCAGATAAATCCCCAGCTCACCGGGAATGCGCGGCAGGAAGTAACTGCCGCCGACATCAGGGAAATAACCGATGGCCACTTCCGGCATCGCCAGACGGCTCTTCTCGGTGACTACGCGCAGATCGGCGCCTTGCACCAGGCCCATGCCGCCGCCGAGGACAAAACCGTCCATCAAGGCCAGCACGGGTTTGCGGTAGTGATGAATCGTCAGGTCGAGGGCGTATTCCTCGACGAAGAAATCTTCGTGCAGCGTGTCGCCGCTCTTGTAACTGTCGTACAGCGAACGAATATCACCGCCGGCGCAGAAGGCCTTTTCACCGGCACCGCGCAATACCACGGCGTGCACTTCGGCGTCAGACGCCCAGGCATCGAGCTGCTGTTGCAGCAGACGCACCATGTCGAGGGTGATTGCATTGAGGCCCGCGGGGCGGTTGAGGGTCAGGTGGCCGATGTGGTTGCGCACCTCGGCCAGCACATCGTTTTGCATGGCATCCATGGACGGGGTCCGCCGGGATGAAGCCTGAGCTGTCATCAGTAACTCCCTGCTTTTATTGTCTTTATTCGAAAAGCCCGCGCGCGGGCGTTAGCGGATCGTAACAGTGCAAATTTGCCGTGTACAACGGGGATATCTGCAGGGGGAATCTGCGTTTTTACATGCCTCGAAATTGCGCGGTTATCTGAAGGTTTCGCTGATGCTGCGGCGTTTGGCGTGCAGTTCGCTGGCGTGGATCAGGCGTTCGAGGTCTTCGGGGGTGACGTCGATGAAAGCCTCCATGTCCGCCAGCGCCCGTTTCAGGTCTTCGGCGGTGATCGCCTGGCTGTCGATCGGGACCACTGGCGGGGCCGGATCGGCGGGGCGTTTCGGGTAGCGGATGCGGGTCAGGTTGTTGTAGGCCAAGGCGCTGGCGAGCATGCACAGGGCACCGAGCATCACCGGTTCCATGGCTTTCCAGTCCATGGCGATGGTCGCCGGATCGGCCAGCACCAGCGTCAACGCCAAGGCCCCGGCCGGTGGATGCAGACAACGCAGCCAGCACATCAGGATCACCGCCATGCCGGCGGCGAGGCAGGCGCTGCCCAGCGTTCGGCCGAGCACGTGGGCCACCAGCAAGGCGACCACGCCGGCACACAGGTAGCCGCCGAGAATCGACCACGGCTGGGCGAGGGCGCCGGAGGACACCGCGAACAGCAGCACCGCCGAAGCGCCGAGCGGGCCGATCAGATGAAACGCGACGTCATGCCCGAACACCTGCGCGCACATCCACACGCTGACCAGCGTGCCCAGACTCATGCCGATGGCGGCACGGCTCCATTCTGTGGGGCGGGTGTTGATGGCGGCGGGCAACCAGCGAGCAAGCATGTAGAACTGATCCTTTGCAAAATCCGGGACAAAAAAAAGGACTTGTCCGGCATATCCGGAAAGCCCTCGAAGGTTCCAACATTGGGGGAGGAACGCGCGTAGTTTGCCGATCAAACTCGATGCTGACAAATTCATATAAATGAACTTTTAGTGCACTATTTTTGCATTGAAGCAGTGCGACGCGCGCTGATGAAGCATAGATAACCGCCCAGTGCCGCCAATCCGCTCAGCGCATAGAACATGCTCGGCGCCGGAGTGTGCATCAGCAGAAACCCGCAAATGACCGGGCTCGCGCCCCCACCAAGGGCGGCGAGGTTCTGCGCGCCGTAGTAGCTGCCACGCAGCGCCTCCGGGGCGAGGGTGTCGACGAACAGGAAGTCGGCCGGGTAAATGATCATCTCGCCCAAGGTGAAGATGAACATTGCCACGCACCAGCCGAGCAGGCTGTCCGCCATGCTGAAACCGATCAACCCGGCGATGAACAGCGCGGTGCCACCGGCAATCCAGTGACGCAGGTGTTCGCGGCTGAGCCAGCGACCGACCTGGTACTGCAGCAGGATCACCGTGATTGCGTTGCACGCGAGCAGGGCGGCCATGGTGTCGAGCATCTGTTGCTGGTTATGGGTGACCAGCAGGTATTGCGACAGGTAGAGGGTGAAGCGCCCGTGCACCAATGTGCTGAGCAGACAGCCGAGGGTGAACAACACCATCGTGCGGTCGTTTTTCAGGATCACCAGGGTGTTGAGGAAACTTTGCGGCGCGCTGCCAGCAGTGATCGGACGGGCATCCCTGGCCGCGCCGAGCAGGAGAAAAATACTGCCAATGGCAATTGCGCCGGCAACGATGAAAGGCGCGGACGGCTGCACTCCGGCAATCACCACGCCGAGCATCGGGCCGACGGCGTAGCCGATGTTGGTCAGCGTGTAATTGAGGGAAAAAGCCTTGACCCGCTGGCCCACCGGCAGCTGTTCGCTGAGGATCGCCTTGCTACCGATGAGGAACAGCGCCGACGCGGTTTCGCTGATGATCAGCACCACGGTGACCAGATACAGGTTCTGCGCGAAGGTCAGCAGGATCAGGCCGATACCGCTGGAAAGCATGGACAGGATCAGCAATTGGCGCTTGTCCAGCTTGTCGATGATGTAGCCACCGTACAGCGACAGCAGCGTGGCGCTGAACACGGCAATACCCAGCAGCAGGCCGACATCCTGCGGATTGAGCCCGAGCTTGTTGCTGAGGAACAGCGTCAGCAGCGGACTGACCAGAGCACGACTGACCACCACGGTCAGCGAGCTGATCATCAGCCGGCGAATGAACGGAGAATAGATGGCCACGGAAGGGGAATATCCTTATTCGGGAAGCCTGGGGCAAAAAGCTGATCCACTATCGCCCCTTGTAGGAGTGAGCCTGCTCGCGATGGTGGTGGGTCAGCCTCTGAATGTGTCGAATGGTACACCGCTATCGCGAGCAGGCTCACTCCTACAGGGGGTGCGTACACACGATTATCACTGACCACCGCAAATCCAATGTGGGAGCGAGCCTGCTCGCGAAGGCGGCGGATCAGTCACCTCCGATGTCGCTGACATAGCGTATTCGCCAGCAGGCTCGCTCCCACAGGGTCTGTGCACCCCACAATTACCACTGACTCCCACCGGGGCAGCTCAAGCCACATCCGAAGCCGCCGGTCTCTGCCGCAATGTGATCGGCAACCTGCACGATTCGCCGCGCCCCATCGGGAAATACTGAAACCCGTTGCGCGCCAGGCGTTCGGCGTCGTACAGGTTGCGCCCGTCGAAAATCACCGGGCTGTGCAGACGCTGTTTGATCAGCTCGAAATCCGGGGCTTTGAACTGTTGCCATTCGGTGCAGATGATCAACGCATCGGCGCCGGCCAGTACCGATTCCGGCGTGCCCATCAACATCAGTTTTGACTCGTTCGGATAGAGCTTCTGCGTTTCCAGCATGGCCTCGGGATCGAACGCACGCACGCTGGCACCGGCAGCCCACAAATCCTCGAGCAGCACCCGACTCGGCGCGTCACGCATATCGTCAGTGTTGGGCTTGAACGCCAGGCCCCACAGGGCAAAGATCTTGCCGCGCAAATCGCCCCGGTAGAAGGCATTGATGCGCTCGAACAGCTTGTGCTTCTGGCGCTGGTTGATCGCCTCGACCGCTTGCAGCAGATCACTTGAGCAGTGCGCCTTCTCGGCACTGTGAATCAGCGCGCGCATGTCCTTGGGAAAACACGATCCGCCGTAGCCGCAACCCGGGTAAATGAAGTGATAGCCGATCCGCATATCGGCACCGATGCCCTGGCGCACCGCTTCAATGTCCGCACCCAGATGCTCGGCGAGTTCGGCGATCTGGTTGATGAAGCTGATCTTGGTCGCCAGCATGCAATTGGCGGCGTATTTGGTCAGCTCGGCGCTGCGCAGATCCATGAACAGGATGCGCTCATGGTTGCGATTGAACGGCGCGTACAGATCGCGCATCACTTCGCGCACCTCAGCGCTTTCGCAGCCGATGACGATACGATCCGGCCGCCGGCAATCGGCGACGGCAGAGCCTTCCTTGAGAAATTCCGGGTTGGAGACGATATCGAACTGCAGCAAGCGGCCGACCTTGATCAGCGCCTTCTCGATGTGGCTGCGCAAGGCATCGCCCGTGCCCACCGGCACCGTGGATTTCTCCACCACGATCAATGGCTGCTCACGATGCCGGGCAATCGCGTCGCCGACCGACAGCACATAGCGCAGGTCCGCCGAACCGTCCTCGCGTGACGGCGTCCCCACCGCGATAAACGCTACCCGCCCATGCAACACGGCGCGTCGTTCATCGGTGGTGAATTGCAGGCGATTGGCATCCAGCCCTTCACGCACCAGGTTTGCCAGGCCCGGCTCGAAAATACTGACGTGCCCCTCGCGCAGCTGCTCGATCTTCTGCGCGTCGACATCCATGCACACGACCTCGTGCCCCACCTCGGCCAGCACCGCCGCTTGCACCAGACCGACATAACCACTGCCAAACACCGTGATCTTCATGCCGCACTCCTGCCTGCAGTTCCATGCATTGAAGATAAGAGCGCGATGTTTCAGTTCGCCTACCGTGCGGATGAACCCGCAAATGGACCGTTCGGGGAATGCCCGATTGACTTTTGCGGCCTCGAACGGCAGGTTGTCGGCCTTTCGCGGCAACCCCTTTCATTGAGTCATGCCGTTTTTTGCGTTTCATTTCATGCATTTATTGTTTTTGTTGAATCGTTTTTTATTTCAAGGCCGTTTCGTTTGAGTGATTTGTCGAGTACCCAACCCGCACCGTCCACCAGCAATCCACTGACCGTTTACCTGGCGCGACTGGCGCCTTCCAGCCAGTTGACCATGCGTTACGTGCTGCAAGACGCCGCCGACCGCCTCGGTTTCGAAGACGTCGATATCGAAGAGATCCCGTGGCACGGTTTGCAACCGGAAGACGTGGTGGCGCTGGTCGCCGCGTTGCGTGCCGACGGTTACGCACCGAACACTTCGTCGCTATATGTGAACGCCGTGCGCGGGGTGATGAACGAAGCCTGGCGCATGAGCCTGATCAGCCAGGATCACCTGCTGAAAATGCGTTCGGTCAAAGGCATTGCCGGCACGCGGTTGTCCCAGGGCCGCAATCTCAAGCGCACGTTGATTCACGAACTGATGGAAGTCTGCGCTGCCGACCCGCGCCCGCAAGGCCTGCGTGATGCGGCGGTGATTGCGTTGCTGTACGGCACCGGCATGCGCAAGTCGGAATCGGTGGATCTGGATCTGAGTCAGGTCGACTTCCACGAACGCAGCCTGACCGTGACCGGCAAAGGCAACAAACAGCTGATCAAGTACGCGCCAGCCTGGGCGTTTGCCAAGCTCGACGCCTGGCTGGAACTGCGTCGCTCACAGCTCAAGGAAGGCGAGAGCGACGATGCGTTTCTGTTCAACCGCATTCGTCGGGGCAGCCACATCACACGCGAGCGCATCACCAAACACGCGATTTACTACATTGCCCGCCAGCGGGGAACGCAGGTCGGGGTGAAGATCATGCCCCACGATTTCCGGCGCTCGTTCATTACTCGGGTGATCGAGGAGCACGACCTGTCGATCGCGCAGAAACTGGCGCATCACAGCAATATCCAGACGACCGCCAACTACGACGTACGCGATGACAACGAGCGGCGGCGGGCGGTCGATCGCTTCGATTTGTAAGCCGAGTCAGTTTTGCGGCGGGCAGCGCGAGCCGGTGGCCGCCTGCGTGATTTGCCCAGCGAGGCGTTTGACGTTGTTCTGTTGCGCGGTCACCAGTTCTTCGATGCTCGGCCCTGAAGACGTCTGCAAGACCGAGCGACAGGTCAGCAGCGCGGCATCCGCCGCACCGAGCGGGCGCACTCGCCATTTCACGTCAATCAGGGCGTACTGACCAGGAATCGAATCGAAGCGCTGCACGTCGACGCGCACGGAAGCTCGTTGCTGGCCGACGCCACTGCTCAATTGATCGGCCAGCGCACCGCGTAACTCATCGGCGAGGGTGGCGCTCCACCAATCGGTATCCAGGATAGCGACGCCGCTGTTGCCTTGGCGGATGACAATCTGCGCGCGATCGACCTGCGGCGGCACGCTGATGCTTTCGATGGCGATGTCGGCGCCGTTACGACTGACGCCCGGTTGCGCCGGGGTCAGCGTGTGAAAGCTGATCGGGTCGCTGCGGCACGCGGTCAGCAAGACGAACGCAGCGAGCAGGGTGATCTTCAACGGTAAAGCCATGGATGCAGCTCCTGTGCTCAATTGCGTGGCGGTCCTTTGAGGTCCAGCGGCGCGGCGTTGTCGGGACGGCCACGAATCAGCGACTCAGGATGGCGGCCAAGGTAATCCGACAGCTCACGCAACGAACGTGACATGCGCCCGAGTTCGTCGAGGGTCTCGGTGAGTTGCTCGCGCTGCGGTGAATCCTCGGCCAGGGTCGAACTGGCGGACTGCAGGGTTTTGCTGACATCGGCGAGGGTGCTCTGCACGCCCGGCAGGGTCTTGGCGTTGAACTGCTTCAGGCTTTTGCGCAGCTCGACCAGATTGCCGTCGAGGTTGCTGGCGATGCGCTCGACCGGCAGCGCGTTGATCTTGTTGACCATCGCTTCGAGTTTTTCCTGCAACTGTTCAAGGCTGCCCGGGACTGTTGGAATGGTCACTGGCCGCGCAGTAGGGTCGAATGCGACTTTGGGTGCCTTGGGGTAGAAATCCAGGGAAATATACAACTGACCGGTGAGCAGGTTGCCGTTGCGGGCTTGGGCGCGCAGACCATTTTCGACGAAAGTGGCGATCAGACGCGCGCCGGTGGCCTCGTCGTTTTCGTCGCCATGGTAGGTCTTGAGAATTTTCGCGTGGGCGCGGCCCAGTCGCTGCGGATAAATGACGATGCCGACATTCACCGGAAAGGTGCGCTTGACCTCGTCGAAGTCGAGATTGACTGCCACCACCCGACCGATTTCGATGCCAAGGAACTCCACTGGCGCATCGACCTTGAGCCCGCGCAAGGCCTGATCAAAGCGCAGCGCCAGATACTGCGCCTTGCCGTCGGGCGGGGCGAGGGCGGCGGTCTGGTTGGCGAACAGTTCGAAATTCTTGTCTTCGCCCGCCGGTGTGTCGTTGGGGCTGTAGTCCGGGGCGCGGAACGCGATGCCGCCGACCAGCAGGGTCGACAGCGACTCGGTTTTCACCGCAAAACCGTTGGCACCGACATTGATGTCGATGCCGCTGGCGTTCCAGAACCGGGTGTTTTCGGTGACGTAGGCATCGTTGGGCGAATGCACGAAGACTTCGATATTGACGCCTTTGCCGTCCGGGTCCAGCGCGTAGGACACCACCTGGCCGACCGGAATCTTGCGGTAGTAGACCGGGGAGCCGATGTCCAGCGAGCCAAGGTCAGCGGTGTGCAGGGTGAAGCGCTTGCCCGGTTCGCCGTAGGTGATCGGCGGCGGGTTCTCCAGGCCTTTGAAGGTTTTTGCCCGAGTGTTGGCCTGGCCAATGTCGGCGCCGATGTAATCGCCCGACAGCAGCGTATCGATGCCCGAGACACCGCCAGCGCCGATGCGCGGGCGCACCACCCAGAATTGCGAATCCTCGCGGGTGAAGGCTTCGGCCTGCTTGGCCAGTTTGATCGTGGCGTTGACGTTTCTATGATCGTCGGCCAGTTCTACCTCGGAGACGTGGCCGATGACCACGTTGCGGTACCTGACTTCGGTCTTGTTGGCGGTCAGGCCATCGCCGGTCTTGAAGGTGACGGTAATCGTCGGGCCTTCCTGGAGGATGTTGTGGATCACCAGCGAAATGCCCACCAGCACCGCCACGATCGGCACGATCCATACCAGCGAAATGCCGAAACGGCGGGTCTTGATCGGCGCCTGACCGGGTGCTCGCGGCTCGTCGCTGGCTGACGACTTCATCCATGTCCTCCTTAATTGATCGGGCACTGAGCGTCAGGAACGCAAAAGCACTTCATCAATATAGAAGTGCCTTGCGATAGAGCAAATCCCCAGCCGTTTTAACTTCAGGAATATGTAAGCGCCTGTTAACCGAGCATTTCGCGCAGGCGATACCAGAACATGCCCAATGCCAGCAGCGGTGAGCGCAGGGCCGGGCCGCCGGGAAAGGTCATGTGCGGCACGCTGCTGAAGACGTCCATGCCTTGGCTGTGTCCGGCGTGAATGGCTTCGCCCAACAGTTTCGCGCACCAGTGCGTAACGTTGAGGCCATGACCGGAGTAGCCCTGCGCATAGAACACGTTCGGGTGCTGTTGGAGCCGGCCAACCTGGGGGAAGCGGTTGGCGGTGATGCCAATCTTGCCGCCCCATTGGTAGTCGATGCGTACGTCGGCCAGTTGCGGGAACACCTTGAGCATTTTCGGTCGCATATACGCGGCGATGTCCGCCGGATCGCGGCCGGAATAATGACAAGCGCCGCCGAACAGCAAACGTCGATCAGCCGAGAGTCGGTAATAATCCAGCCCGACCTTCTGGTCACACAGCGCCAGGTTCTGCGGAATCAACTGCGCGGCGCGGGCTTCGTCCAACGGCTCGGTGGCGATGATGTAACTGCCGGCGGGCAGCACTTTGCCGCTGAGTTTCGGCTCCAGTTCATCCAGATGCGCGTTGCAACCCAGCACCAGGCTGCCGGCGCGCACTGAACCCGTGGCGCAACGCACCTCGACGGTCGGGCCATGGAGAATTTCCAGCACCGGACTCTGTTCGAAAATGCGCACGCCCAGCGACGCGGCGAGACGCGCTTCGCCTTGCACCAGATCCAGCGGATGCAAATGGCCCGAGCCCATGTCGATCAATCCACCGGCGTACACACCAGCATCAACCACTTGCTGACGGATCTGCTCAGGGCCGACCAACCTGGTCTCGTGGGCGTAGCCGAGCTCGTCGAGGCTGGCCTGTTCCTGCTTGAACGCAGCGAATTGCGCAGCAGTGTTGGCCAGTTCGCAAAAACCCCAGCGCAAATCGCAGTCGATGGCGTTTGCAGTGACGCGCTGGCGCACCAACTCCACCGAATCGATGCCGGCGCGCTGCAGATAACGCACGCCGTCCTGGCCTACGTAGCGGGCGAACCCCTCGACTTCATGGCCGATCCCGCGAATCAATTGACCGCCATTGCGCCCGCTGGCGCCCCAGCCGATCCGCCGCGCCTCGAGCAACACCACCGACAGACCGCGCTGGGCCAGTTCAATCGCCGTGTTGACGCCCGTGAAGCCGCCACCGATCACGCAGACATCGGCAAGCAGATCACCGTCGAGCGCAGGGTAGGGCACGGTCGCCCGAGCGGATGCGGCGTACCAGGAACGAGCGTGTTGTGGGCCGTGCTGATTCATTTGTTCGACTTCACTTTGCTCCACGACCGGGTCATCAGGCGCATGATCGCCTGGGGCGGGGTCGAGGAAATGTAGAGTTTGTCGAGCACCGCCTGCGGCGGATAAACCTCGGGATTGTTGACCAGCTCCTGATCCATGAACGGCTTGGCCGCCGGGTTCGGGTTGGCGTAGCCGACCGTGGCGCTTACCTTGGCGATCACTTGCGGATCGAGCAGGTAATTGATGAAGGCATGGGCCTCTTTTGCGTTGCTCGCATCGGCGGGAATCGCCAGCAGATCGAACCAGAGGTTGGCGCCTTCCTTGGGAATGGCGTAGGCGATATTGACGCCGTTCTTGGCTTCCTTGGCGCGGTTGGCGGCCTGGAACACATCGCCGGAATAACCGAAGGCGACGCAGATGTCGCCATTGGCCAGGTCCGAGACGTATTTGGAAGAATGGAAATAGGTGATGTACGGGCGGATGCTCAGCAGCTTGGCTTCGGCCTTCTTATAGTCCTCGGGATTTTCGCTGCGCGGGTCCATGCCCATGTAATTAAGCACGGCGGGGAAGACTTCGTCGGCGGAGTCCATCATCGACACGCCGCACTGGCTGAGCTTCTTCAGATTCTCGGGTTCGAACAGCACGGCCCAGGAATCGATGTGGTCAATGCCGAGCACTTGCTTGACCTTGTCGACGTTGTAACCGATGCCGTTGGTGCCCCACAGATAGGGAACGGAATGCTCATTGCCCGGATCGTTTTTTTCAAGCAATTCAAGCAGTTTCGGATCCAGGTTGTTCCAGTTTGGCAACTGCGAGCGATCGAGCTTCATGAACGCGCCGGCCTTTACCTGCCGAGCGAGAAAATGATTGGACGGCACTACCACGTCGTATCCGGTACGCCCGGCGAGGAGTTTGCCTTCGAGGGTTTCATTGGAGTCGAAGACGTCATAGATCACCTTGATCCCGGTTTTGCTCTGGAAGTCGGCGAGGGTGGTTTCGCCTATGTAGTCGGTCCAGTTGTAGACGCTGACCTGAGGCTCGGCGTGGGCTGTGGCGCTGAACAGCACGCTCAGCGCTACCGGGAATAGGGATTTCAATGGACGCATATCGACACCTTTTCAGTTGTAGGTTTTTTCAGGTGGTTCTCTATTGCCTGGATAACCGCTATCGCGAGCAGGCTCACTCCTACATGGGAACGCGTTTCAAATGTAGGAGTGAGCCTGCTCGCGATGGTGTTAGGACAGACAGCGAGGATTTCAGACGCTCAGCAGCAGGAACTCGCGCTCCCACGAGCTGATCACGCGCTTGAAGTTTTCGTGCTCGGCGCGCTTCACCGCGACGTATCCGCGGACGAATTTGCTGCCCAGGTACTCGGCCACTTTCGGGCACTCTTCCATTTGCGTCAGGGCTTCTTCGATGGTGATCGGCAGACGCAGGTTGCGCCGTTCGTAGGCGCGGCCCTCGACCGCCGCGCTCGGCTCGATCTTTTCGACCATGCCGATGTAGCCGCACAGCAAGCTCGCGGCAATCGCCAGATACGGGTTGGCGTCGGCGCCGGGCAAGCGGTTCTCCACGCGCATCGACTCTGGCCCCGACGTCGGCACACGCAGGCCCACCGTGCGATTCTCTTCGCCCCATTCGACGTTGACCGGCGCCGAGGTGTCCGGCAGGAAGCGGCGGAACGAATTGACGTTCGGCGCGAACATCGGCAGGACTTTCGGGATGTACTTCTGCAGGCCACCGATGTGATGACGGAACAGCTCGCTCATGTTGCCCTCGGCATCGGCAAAGATCGGCTTGCCGGTGGCGATCTCGACCACGCTCTGGTGCAGATGCATGGCGCTGCCGGGCTCGTCGCCGATCGGTTTGGCCATGAACGTCGCGGTGACGTTGTGCTTGAGCGCCGCTTCACGCAGGGTGCGTTTGAATACGGTGATCTGGTCAGCCAGATCCAGGGCATCGCCATGGCGGAAGTTGATTTCCATCTGCGCCGGGCCGTCTTCATGGATCAGCGTGTCGAGGTCCAGGCCTTGCAGTTCGCACCAGTCGTAGACGTCTTCGAACAGCGGATCGAATTCGTTGGCGGCGTCGATGGAGAACGACTGCCGGCCACTTTCAGCGCGGCCCGAACGGCCCAGCGGTGCCTTGAGCGGCAGGTCCGGATCTTCGCAGCGCTGGGTCAGGTAGAACTCCATTTCCGGCGCAACGATCGGCTTCCAGCCCTTGTCGGTGTAGAGCTGCAGGACTTTCTTCAGCACGTTGCGCGGCGACAGTTCGATCGGGTTGCCGAACTTGTCGAAGGTGTCGTGGATGACGATAGCGGTTGGCTCGATCGCCCATGGAATCACGTAGACCGCGTCAGCCACGGGTTTGCAGACCATGTCGATATCAGCCGGATCGAGCAGGTCGTAGTAGATGTCGTCGTCGACAAAATCCCCGGTTACCGTTTGCAGCAGCACGCTCTCCGGCAGGCGCATGCCGCGCTCATGCAGGAACTTGTTGGTCGGTGCAATCTTGCCGCGGGCGATGCCGGTCAGGTCGCTGACCACGCATTCGACTTCGGTAATCTTGTGATCTTTCAGCCAGGTGAACAGCTGATCGAAAGGGGCGTTCATAAAGACCTCGTTATTGGTTTTGTAGACGCCGGGGAGGGCGGGTTTCATCTTCCGCCCCTTCCCCTGTGGCGCGTTGACGACTATCTTGGGCGCGGCTTGCGATTCCATCTATCCACTTTCAGCAGCACCAAAGCGCACCAAAAGAGTGCGCAAGGTCACCCCATGACAACGTGCAATCCGCTTCAGGTACAAGCGTTCAACACCGCCGACGTGGCCGAACAAATCCGCGCTACGCCGGGCTGGGTCCAGCATTACCAGCAGATGTCGCCGGGGCATTTCGCCGGGCAGATTCGCTATCTGGATCTGCAAGGCGTCGAGGTCTACGAAGAGCAAATGAACACTCGGGTCGAGCAGAATTTCAGTGCGCCATCCGGTGCCCTGGCGTTCTGTTTCGATCGCAGCGATAACGCGCTTTATTTGCTCAATGAAGAGAGCCGTAACATCTGGATCACCCCCGAGAACTACCGGGAAATTGCCGTGGTATTTGGACCGGATTTCGTTCAAGAGCACGGTTTGCAGGTGGCAAAACTCGAAGGATTGTTCATGGCGCCGCTTAACAGCGGACAGAACGCTCTGTTCAGTAGCTGGTTAAGCTCGATTCTCACGAAGTTGGCGCAACCCGCTGATCCACTTGATAAAGATCGCCTGACTGAACAGCTTCTGGAAGACTGCCTGTTCATTCTCGACAACGCTCAAACCAGTCTCGATCGTGGCGGATTGCAGCGGCGCAACGATGAACGCAAGATCATGCAGCGGGTAGGGGAGTGGGCGGCTGACTCTCCGGAGGACACGGTCAATCTGCTTGAACTTTCCCAGGTTGCCGGCGTACCGCTGCGCCAGTTGCAACAGGCGTTCAAGGCCTACACCGGCATGACCCCGAGTCACTGGTTGCGCCTGCGGCGGTTGAACAGCGCGCACCGGGAACTGCTCAAGCGTCGGCCCGCGGAAACCACGGTTGCCGAAGTGGCAATGCGCTGGTCGTTCTGGCATCTGGGGCGGTTTTCCAGCAGTTACTGCGCGCTGTTCAAAGAGCTGCCGAGCGAGACGCTCAAGCGCTGAGCAGAAAAAGGCTTTGTGTCCTTGGCGAAGTTAAATAGAATCAGTCTCATTTGAATCTACCTTCGCGCAGGGTCTCTTGAGATGATTGAAGCCACGTCACCGGCGGAGCAGAGCCTGCAACAGTTGTACCGTGAACATCGCGGCTGGCTGGAAACCTGGCTGCGCCGGCGCATGGGCAATGCGTGGGATGCGGCGGACCTCAGTCAGGACACCTTTGTGCGCGTCTTGTGCAACGCGCCGCCACTGGCCGAATTGCGCGAGCCCCGCGCGTATTTGCTCACCGTCGGCAAACGGCTGCTGAGCAATTTCTACACGCGACGCCATCTGGAAAAAGCCTACCTCGACGCCTTGGCGCAATTGCCGGAAGCGTGCGCGCCGTCGCCGGAGCAGCGCTGGTTGCTGCTGGAAACCTTGCAGGCACTGGATGAACTGCTCGACGGCTTGCCGCGTGCGGTGCGTCGGGCTTTTTTGTGGAGCCAGCTCGAGGGGCTCGGCTACCGCGAGATTGCCAAGCGCTTGCAGGTCTCAGAACGTACGGTGAAACGTTACATGGCCCAGGCTTACGAGCATTGCTTGCTGGTGGAACTGTGACGCGCGTTGCCCCCAGCGATGAAGCGCGCGAAGTGGCGCGGGCGGCGGCGCAGTGGTTGGCATTGCTCGAATCCGGCGGAGCCAGCGATGAAGATCGCGCCCGGTTGCAGCATTGGCGCAGCAGCGACAGTCGCCACGAAAACGCGTGGCAGAAAATTCAACAATTGCGTCAGCGCTTTGCAGGCTTACCGCCGGCGCTGGCCATGGCCACGCTGGATCGGCCGGATCCGGCGCGGCGCGCGGCGCTCAAGCGTGCCTTGGGCGTGGCGGCGCTGGTGCCGGCGGCGTGGTTGATCGGCCGTGAGCTGCCGCTGGAGGTCTGGCGCGCCGATCTGCACACCAGCACCGGTGAGCGGCGCACAGTGCAGTTGGCGCAGGATTCGTCATTGCAGCTCAACACCGACAGTGCGGTAAACGTCGATTTGCCTGCCCGTCAGTTGACGCTGATGCGTGGCGAGATGGCGCTCAACGTAGCGGGGGATTCAGCTTTTATCGTCAACGCGCCTTACGGGCGGATGATCGTCAGTCACGGCGACATCTCGGTGCGCCTGAATGCTCGCGACTGCCAGGTCTGCGTGCTGCGTGGCTCAATGCAGTTGCAGCCGTTGCACGGGCCGACGCGGGTATTGAAGCAGGGCCAACAAGTCAGCCTGCAAGCGTCTGGTGCCGGCGCGGTGACGGCATTCGATACGTTGATGCCCGGGTGGCGCGACGGCGTGATGATGGCGCAAAACCAGCCGCTGGGTGATTTCCTGCGCGAGTTGAGCCGCTACCGCCCGGGCGTACTGCGCTGGGATCCGGCGCTGGAATCGCTGCGCATCACCGGCAGTTTCCGCCTCGATGACACTGATCAAGTGCTGTCACTGCTGGCGGCGAGTTTGCCTGTCGACGTGCACACGCGAACGCGATTCTGGGTGTCGCTGGTGCCGCGTGCAGAAAAAACTGGCTGAAGCCTGTCCCTTTTTTTCGCCTCGCTGGTCATTCCAGGCAAGTGAACCAAATCGAGAGCTTCTTCCAATGCCCGCAGTATTCCCAGGTCGTTTGCGTCCGTTGTTGCAGTTGAGTCTTTTGCTGAGCCTGAGTGCCAGCCCCGTGTTGATCCAATCGAGCTGGGCCGACGACGGCAGTCGCCGCAGTTATCAGGTCCCGGCCGGTAGTCTGAGTGCGGCGTTGACGCGGTTCGCCGGCCTGGCCGGAGTCAACCTATCGGTGGATCCGGCGCTGGTCAGCGGCCGCAACAGCAATGGTTTGGCCGGTGAATATGGCGTGGAGGAGGGGTTCAGCCGATTGTTGCAGGGCTCGGGGCTGCAACTGCAACCGGTCGGCGATCAGGCTTATACGCTGGTACCCGCGGCAGAAGGCAGCACCTTGCAGCTTGCGCCTACATCTATTCTCGGCGCGAGCGGGTCAACCGAGGCCGACGTGTTTGCCGGCGGCCAGGTTGCACGGCGAGGCTCGCAAGGGCTGTTGGGCTCCAGGGATTTCATGGAAACCCCGTTCAGCATGACCACCTACACCAGCGAAACGGTGAAGAACCAGCAGGCCCGCACGCTCGGCGACCTGATCGGCAGCGACCCTTCGGTACGCGCGACCAACCCGGCCGGCGGACGCTACGAGCAATTCACCATTCGTGGCTTCAGCCTGTTCAACAGCGACGTTTCCTATAACGGCCTCTACGGAATCTTGCCGACGTACACCATCGACATGGAAATGGCCGATCGCGTCGACATCCTCAAGGGCCCGAGCCAATTGATCAACGGGATTTCGCCACGGGGCAGTGTAGGAGGGGGGATCAACGTCGTGCCGAAACGCGCCACCGACAAGCCGATCACCTCGCTGACGGCCAACTACGCCTCGAACAACCAGGTCGGTGGCGCGGTGGATGTCGGGCGGCGCTTTGGCGAAGACAATCAGTTCGGCGTGCGCTTCAACGGCGTCAAACAGTCCGGCGATACGGAATGGGATCACCAGAGTGTCGATCGCGACATGGCGGTATTCGGCCTGGATTTCCGTGGCGAACGCTTGCGGCTTTCCACCGATATCGGCCACACCGAACGCGACACCGACGCACCGCAGGAACGCGTGCAAGTCGCCGCCAATGCCAGGGTGCCGAACGCCAATGATGTGCGCGACAACTATGCGCAACCCTGGAGCAAGGCGCGCACCAAAGATACCTTCGGTACGGTGAGCGGGGAGTTCGATGTCAGTGATTCGGTCATGCTGTATGGCGGCGTCGGCGCGCGCAAAAGCAATCACGACTTCTTGCGCCATGCCGTTTCGGTGACTAACGACGCCGGTGATTTCAGCGTCCAGCCGCGAGATTTCACTCGCGACGAAAACGTCCGCACGGCTACCGCTGGCGTTCGTAACTGGTTCCAGACCGGGCCGGTCAGCCATGAAGTGAACTTGGCGGCCAACTACTTTTATATGGACTTCGAAAACGGCGGCGCCCGTTACGCGGCCGGGCGCAGCAATCTCTATGACCCGGTGGAAATCGCCAGACCCGGCACGCCGACCCGCAATGACGCCAAGGTCTACACCGAGAACCGCTTCAGCGGCGTGGCGTTGTCCGACACCCTCGGTTTCCTCGACGATCGCCTGTTGCTGACCCTGGGTGCGCGTTGGCAGCGGGTCAAAGTCGATGACTGGAGCGGCGGCATCAAGGGCGACACAGCCTACGATGAAGAAAAGGTCTCGCCATCGGGGGGCATTCTGTTCAAGGCAACCGACAAACTCTCGCTGTACGCCAACTACATGGAAGGCCTCAGCCAGGGCAAGATCGCACCATCGACATCGATCAACGAGGACGAAATCTTCCCGCCATTCATCAGCCGCCAGATCGAAGTCGGCGCCAAATACGACGCGGGCTCATATGCGCTGACGGCAGCAGTATTCCGCATCAAACAACCCGCCTACGAAACCAACGTCACCACGCGTGTCTTCGGCCCGAACGGCAAGCGCGAGAACAATGGCGTGGAACTCAGCGTATTCGGCGAACCGCTCAAAGGCTTCAGATTGCTCGGTGGAGTGATGTACATCGATAGCGAATTGACTCACACCACCAACGGCACATTCGACGGCAACCGCGCACCGGCGACACCGAAATACAACGTCAACCTTGGCGCGGAGTGGGATGTGCCAACGGTGCAGGGCTTAACGTTGACCAGTCGCGGAATCTATTCAAGTTCGCAGTACCTGGACCAATCGAACGACAAGGAAATCGACTCGTGGGAACGGTTCGACGTAGGCACACGCTATGCTTTCAAGCTGGACGAAAAGACGATCACCTTGCGCGCCAATGTCGAAAACGTGCTGGATAAGCGCTACTGGAGCTCGGCGGGAGCCTCGGATGACAGTGAGCCGGGGTTGACGCTGTCGACGCCGAGGACGTATCTGCTGTCGGCGACTGTGGATTTCTAGTAGAGCAGGGAAATGCATCGAACTTCGCCGATAATACGTTAACTACACTAAATGACCGTTTAGTTGAGCTATCAAAAAAGCCTCCCGATAACGGAGGAGATAATGAACCCAGCGCAACCAGTCGCACATCTTCAGGTCCTTTCGTTATGAGCGATAACGCAAACGGGCCTAAAAAACTGTTATTTCTTACAGTTTTAAAATTGCTCTGAGGGGCAAAGGATAGTCGCTGCGTAATGAGCACATTCCACCAAGGAGAAAACGCCATGACAACGTTCAGCGATGACCAACTCTTGAACCTGACTCCAGAGCAATTGAACCAATTAACACCCGCGCAAGTGGCCCGACGAAATGATTTGCTCAACAAATCGGCGGATCAGCGTGTTATTGCGAAACAGACAATTACTCAGCAAACGACCAAGCCTATGAATTCGCCAAGTGATGAGTAAATTCTTCAGAAGTCGAATCGGGGCATTTCAAACCAGATCAGAAATCCCGTTACAGTCAGTAGCGGGATTTTTTCAGTCGAATGATCAGATGGGGAATCTACGGCAATATCGGAGGTAGAGGTTTAGCGGGTGTTAACGTGGCGGTGATTTCAATTCCCCGTGGCAACCACGACAACCTCGTAACATCTTGTTACGTGTAATGTATATTATGTTAAATCATGTGTGTGATTGGGCTCTGCCCTTAATGTCACCTTTACCTGAAAACCGGGATTTGCCTTGAATTATCAGAATCAAGTCAAATCAAGGCTTTGCATACCCTTCCTTCGCAACTTTCGAGCTTTCAACGGCTGACCGCTTGGCACCTCAACCTGCCAGGATGATTCGCAAACGCCAAGGCTCATACTCGCACGCGGCGTAGTCACCGTCCGTTACACCCGCGTTGGCGCCAATATGGACGCTGACAACTTGAGTCCAGACAAGCGCCTCCCGAACAACACCAAGCGCGGCCCCTAAACCCGATCAGGACGGGTTTTACATGGCTGAGCCGCAACCGCCATACCGTCTGCTCCCACCTTTAAGCTTGCTCAATGACCAGGCACGATCTGCGCTTCCAATTAATTTGGAGGTGCTGCAACGCTTGGAGGCAACACCCAAGCACCTGCATGCCCTGGCAACATGGCGAACCGGGGTAGATTTCCTCGTGAGAGAGTCGGCGAAGCCTTACCAGGCTGGCGCCAGATTGGGATTGAGCAGTCGGGCCCGGTCAATGTTGTCGGACTGCGACCACAGAAAAATCGATACTGTCTATTCCTGGCAGTGCCCATTGACGTTATCGTCCTGTGCAGGCAAACATTACGCCGCTAGTTTCGATCTATGGAAAAGTATTCACTCAAAAGGAGTTGAAATTGAACGGCAACCAAGAATCCGAGCCGACAATAAACGGGAAAACAGCCAGAGAGCTTGCACTCATCAACTTCAAATCCGGCTACGAAGACGGAACAATCATCGCCCAGCAACAGCACATGAGCTCAGTACTCGGGGCCATCTCTTTTGCATTTTTCCTTGCCTTATTCAGCGCATCGACTGACACCCTGTCGAAGCCGGCGCTGATCGCCTCAGCGGTTTTGTTCTCGGCCAGTCTGGTTTCAAACATACTTATTTTCTTTTTGTATAAGACCCTTTCTGGAAAAAACGAGCGAGAGTACATCTGGGACATTGAAAACACGACCTACGCAGGAATATTCAAATTCATTGCTTTAGCCGCGCCAATATTGGGCACATTTTCCTTGATTCTTCACTTTTCAGTTCCCGCTTTCATTTTGTCAGTTGCCATCGGGCTCCTTGGCGTTTTTACCTTCTTGCTGGCTAACAAACAGATAACTTCGCGGCTTTCAAAACTGGGTGCCTATCAGCGCTCTCTTCTTCACGCCGAGCGTGATGAAGATTATTTCAAATCAAAAGAACACGAATTCAAATCAAGGCCTACGGCAGACGAGTTCTGTACAAGCAAATATGATTACTGCCTCAAGAATCAGGAAAAACAGTTGATTGGATTCATAACCCTCAATCATCAAGCTGTCGTGGGTGATGTCGTCGAAACTGCGAAATCCGGATCACTTTCGATCCAGCGCATCATCCACAGCGAGGAAACAACCACACTGATTTGTGAAAAGTTCATGGAATAGACTAGCGCTGACGCTGATGGCTGACGGCTGACGGCGCGCCAGCGCAAATCCGCAGCATCATTGATCTTTCGCGCCACACCCAGTAAAAAACTGTCTTCCCTTTCCGCCCTTGCAAGGAGCTGCGGATGCTTGAGCTCACCACGCAACGCCTGGACCTGCGCACGATGGTCGAATCCGACTGGCCGCTGTTCCTCAGGCTGCATTCCGAGCCGCAAACCATGCAGTATGTGTTCGGTGAAATCGCCGAGCACCAGGTGCGCAAAGGCTTCGAGCATCGGCTTCCGGCCTGGGGGCCACAGTCGGATCACTGGTTGTGTCTGGTGGTGATCGACAGGGCCAGCGGGCAGGAACTGGGTGTGACCGGATTCCGCATCCTGTCGCCGGGGCATGCCGAGGTGGGTTGCCTGCTGTTGCCCGAGCATCAGGGCAAAGGCTTTGGCACCGAGTCGCGGCAGGCGATCATCGACTATGCCGCGGCCATCGGCCTGGACTCGTTGGAGTCGACCGTGACCGACGGTAATATCGCGTCATGCAAGGTTCTGGAGAAATGCGGTTTTGTATTCGAGCGCCGCGTGCCGCAGGCCTATCAGATTGGAGATCGGTGGTTTGACGACCTGATCTACCGCTATCAAATCAGCTGACCGGTTTTATCAGCGACCGCCAAGGAGGCCCTCCTCGTGAACCCTTATCAGTGCCTGCCACCCCGCGCTTTCTGGCGCACCGCCGTGGCTGACAAGCCCGCGCTGAACATCGATCAACTGTGGACGCCACAATTCGAGATCGGCAACAAGGACGCCATCGTCACCGCCGGCTCGTGTTTCGCCCAGCACATCGGCCGGGCGCTGGGCGAACGCGGCATGAACTGGCTGGATGCCGAACCGGCACCGCCCGGACTGCCCGAAACCGACTGGAAGGCCCATAACTATGGAGTTTTCTCGTTTCGTACCGGCAATCTGTACACTCCGGCGATGCTGTGCCAATGGCTGGAATGGGCGCTCGGCGTGAGCCTGCCACCCGACGAAACCTGGGCCCATGACGGGCGTTTCTTCGACCCGTTCCGCCCCGCCGTGGAACCCGACGGTTTTGCCAGCGAGGACGCACTGTTCGCCTCGCGCGAAGCCACCCTCGATGCCATCCGCACTGCCCTGCGCCGCGCCAAAGTGTTCGTGTTCACCCTGGGCCTGACCGAAGCCTGGCAGAACCGCCAGACCGGTCTGGTGTATCCCGTGTGCCCCGGCACCGTGCGCGGCACCTTCGATCCGCAGTTGCACTGCTTCTGCAACTTCGGCTTCATGGACACCTATGGCGACATGGTCAGGGCGCTTGAGTTGATGCGTTCGATCAACCCGCAACTGCGTCTGCTGCTCACCGTGTCACCGGTGCCCCTGACGGCAACCGCGACGGGCGAGCATGTGTTGAGCGCCACCACCTATTCCAAATCAGTCCTGCGCGCCGTTGCCGGGCAGCTGTGCGAAGACCTGCACGACGTCGACTATTTCCCCTCCTACGAAATCATCACCGGCACACCTTTCAGGGGCGCGTTCTACCAACCCAACCAACGGGAGGTCACGCCTGAAGGCGTGGCATTTGTCATGCGGCAGTTTTTCGCCGGGCTCGATGCGGTTCAACCGCTGCAGGCGCTGACCAGCGTTGCCTCCACCTGCGTGTCCAGTGAGGAGCTTGTCTGTGAAGACGCCGTGCTCGATTACTACGCCTAGGTTTCTGCTGCTGGGCGATTCCCATGCCGGGGTCATCGGCAAGGCGGCGCAGGCCCGCGAGTTGCCTTTCAGTGGCGGCCCGCTGGGCACCGGCCGGGATTTCGCGGTGGATTTTTTCAGCCTGACCCGTCATGACGTGGTGTTCCGGGACGTCGAGATGGAGCGCCTGTATCGCCAGGCCCTTGAGCCATTCGAAGTACCGCAACTGGCGAAGGTCGGGGTGCCGCTGGTAAGTACCATCGGCCTGAGCCTGCACTATCTCGCCACCGCGCCGAACTGGACCTGCTACCAGACGCCGGACGGCGAATTCGACGAAGGTTTTCTCACCGGGCCGCTGTTCGAGTCCATCATCGACACGTTGTCCCGGCCTGCGCTGGCGTTCTATGAACAGGCCCGGGCGCTGAACCTCAAGGTGTTCGCCGTGCTGCCGCCGCAGCGGGTGCCGGAGCTGTCCGACCCACGCGTGTTCATGGCCGCGCAGACGCTGCTGATCCAGCGCCTGCAAGGACTCGGCATCGAGCTGATCGACGTACGCGCGGCGGCGAATGATGAGCTGGGCTTTCAGCTTCCGGCGTACTGCGAGGTGGATGACCCGTTGCACGGGAATCTGGCGTTCGGCGAGTTGATCGTCGAGCAACTGCTCAAACAAGGCCTGTGAATGAGGGTGGGAACGGCGCCCGCTCCCACCGGTTTTTTAGACTCAAGCCTTGGGCTGCGTCCCCAGAATCGTCACCCGCTCGCCATACCGCGAGTGCGGAAAATAATCCCAGACCGCATGGTGCTGTGTGCAGCGGTTGTCCCAGAACACCAGGCTGTTCGGCGCCCAGCGCACGCGACAGCTGACGACCGGTTCGCGGGCGACCAGGTCAAACAGCATGTTCAACAGTACCTGACTTTCACCGTCAGACAACTGGACGATGTGCGAGGTGAACCCGGAATTGACGAACAGCGACTTGCGCCCGGTTTCCGGGTGGCGAACCACCACCGGGTGTTCGGTTTTCGGCAGATTGGCCGGCGCCTCATAGCCCTTCCACGGAATCGCACCGTCATGGATCGCGGTCAATCCGCCGAGAAACTGCTGCATCGTCGGCGACAGCATTTCCAGCGCCAGGTGCATGTTGGCGAACAGCGTGTCGCCGCCGGTGCCGATGGCCGGGGTTTCCTTGACGTACAGCATCGAGCCCATGGACGGCGCCAGATCGGCGGTGCCGTCGGTGTGCCAGGTTTCGCCGGCCACGTAGCGCGATTGCGCATTGGCGCGGATCACCACCAGCTCCGGGTCATCGCCGTCGATGTCTTCCACCGGCAGAGCCCGCAGCTCACCGAACAGCCGGCCAAACGCCTTGTGTTCGTCCACCGTCAGGTGCTGATCGCGGAACACCACCACGTGGTTCTCCAGAAAGGCCCGGCGGATTTCCGTGAGCTGCTCGTCGCTCAGCGGCTGCGAAAGATCGACGCCGCCGATCTCGGCGCCGATGATCGGCGTGATCCGCTCGACCGTGATGTGCTGATACGGCGCGCGCCGTTCGGCGGCGATGCGCTCGATTGCCTTGAGTGCCAACTGATCCATGTTCCCTCACCTTTTTTTATTGGAACGACACCGATGATTGCTCGTGCAGCGAACGCGGGCGCATGTCGATCCAGTGTTCGTTGATGTAATCCAGGCAGACCTGGCGTTCGCCACGCATCCCCGCCTCGTTCCAGCCGCTGGCCATCGGCTTGCCCGCCGGCCACAGGGAATACTGACCCTGGGCGTTGATCACCACATCGAATTGCAGGTGTGCGTCATTCATGTCGTTCTCCTGTTGAACGGGATTGCAGCGTGGCCAGACTCCGCTCGAGCCCGGCGGCGAGATGGTTGAATACGGCATGTCGCTGTTCGTCGCTCCAAGCGCAGGCCCCGACGTAAACCCGCACGGACGCCCCGCACACCTGAGCGCAGGTGTCTGCATCGTCGTCCGCAAAGGCCCGGGCCGACACCTCGGCGTTAGCGCTGGCATGAGCCTGGGCAAACGCGGTGGCAGCGGCTTCGGTATTGAGTTGTGCGTAATACTCGGCGAACGCCTCGGCATCGCCGAAGTGCTCGGAAATCGTGGCGCTGTTGGCCGGTGCGAGGCCGTAGGTCATCGCACTGGCGTGGGCCTTGGCGTACGCGGCGTCGTAGGGGTAGGCCTTGCGGTACAGCGCCAGCAACACCGGTTTGAGCGTCGCCCGCCACTCGCCCTGACGCCCGATCACGCCGAGCGCCGCCCGCTGATGCAGGCTTTGCAACGCGAGCAGCGCCTGCTGATGTTCCGGCAAGGCTTCGCAGAGCATCGGCATGACCACGTCGGCCTGCCAGAGATGAAACAGCTGAAACGGCACCTGACCGCGCAATTGCCTCAAGCGCAAGGCCGCGTTCGAATCGGCTTCGCACAACACCTTGGTCAAGGCCAGCCACCATCGCGGCATCGAGATCGGATAATTCATGGCGCAGGCTCATCCGTACCGATCACCTCGGCCAGCAACCGCGCCCAGCGGCCCGCCACGATGCCGTAGTGATCGGTGTCGAGGGTTTGCCAGCTACGCAACTGCGGCAGCAAGGCCTGCCAATTGCGTTGCAGGTCGTCCGGGTTCCAGGCATTGCCCAGCCCGTAAGGATTGGCCTGCCCGGCGATGAACAGCCGCACCGCTGTGGTCGCCAGCGCCGGCGGCTGGAAGTCGAGCATGCTGCTCATGTTGTTGCGACAGCACACCGTCAGCCGTTGCAGATACGCCTGACGTTCCTCGGCAATGCCCTGCCCTTCAACCTCCGGCCAGCGCTGGGCGAACTCGCGATGGAACACCTGCTCGATCGTCTGTTCGTCGATGCCGGCCAGTTCCGCACCGGCATCCGGCGCGGGCGGGTCGATCAGGTATAACAACGGTTGGCTGAATCCGTCAGCCTGGGCCTGATGACACAGAGCCTGCGCCACCCATGCACCAAATGACCAGCCTGCCAGGCGCCAAGTGCTGCCGGGCGGAAGGTGGGCCTTGATCGCCGCCTGATACCGGCGTGCACGTTCGTCCACGCTGATGTTCGGCAACTGCGGGAGACGCAGCGCCGGGTCGGCGATCACGCACACACCCAACTCCGCCGGCAATGCCGAGACCAGTTCCCGATAGGCCTGCACATCGCCACCCACCGGGTGGATCAGGTACAGCCAATCGCGGCCGGCACCGGCATGCCATTGATCAATCCGCACCGCGTCGTGCCAGTCGTGCGGTGCAGCCAGGGGCGCCTCTTCAACCGTGGCGGTCGACACCAGCCCAAGCACTTCGCTCAGGCTGACCTTGTGGCTGAATTGCGACAGCTGGAATACCTCACCAGTGGCCGCTTGCAGTTCGTCGATCAGGTCGAGCAGCGTCAGCGAATCCGCGCCCAGGTCGTACAGTGAATCGTCGTCCTCCAACTCGGCCACACCGAGCCACTTGCACAAACACTCACGCAGGCGCGTCGACAGATCCACGCCCTTCGGTGCCTCGAGCACTGCGGCCACGGCACCATGGCGAACCGGATAGAACCGCCGCGCCGTGTCGATGCCGGTGGTGGAGATCAGTAGCTGCGGCAACTGCGTCGCCATCGCCAGGTCGAACACCCGACAGCCCTCTTCGGCGGACAGGCCAACCGTCAGATGCTCCAGGTGCGCGGTGTCTGCGCTGTTGCTGGTGGTGGCCATGCCGATGTCGCGCCAGATGTCCCAGTTGATCTCCAGGCGCAGGCAAGCATCGGTCGCGTTCGGGCGATAGTGGGTGAAGCCGTCGAGCACCCCGCTGGCCGCTGCGTAGTCCAGATGCCCCGCGCCGCCAAACAGTGCTGACATCGACGAGCAGTACAGGACAAAATCCGGCGTCAGGTGCTCGATCAGGGCCTCGACCGCCAGCATGCCGCGGGTCTTGGCGGCCATGGCCTGGGCCATTTGCCGAGCATCGCGGTGACGAATCAGGCTGCCTGCACCGACGCCCGCCGCATGAATCACCCCGCTCACACGACCGTAACGAACGGCCAGTTGATCGAGTACCTGCGGCCAGCGCGGCAGGTCGGCGATGTCCGCTTTGATGCAGTCGATCCGCAAAGCGTAAGCCGCCAGAGACGCCGGCAATTGCCCCTGACGCGAGAGCAGCACCACCCGGCGTGCAGGTGCCTGCAACAGGTGTTCGCACAAGGTCCGGCCGATACCGCCGCTGCCGCCCAGTACCAGGAACGTACCGTCTTCCGGCAGAAGCTCTGATGTCGTTGCCGGGCCGGTCAATGGCTGAGGCATTAAACGTGGCTGCCAGAGATAACCATCGCGCACCGCCATTCGCCGAGGCAATGAGACCGGATCGACCAACAACGCTGCCAACTCGCCCGCGTGCGCTCCGAGGCGTGACGACGGCCAGTCCAGCCAGTGGCAACGCACCGGGTATTCCTGCGGCACCACTTCAGTGATGCCGGCCAGCGCTGCCAGTTCGGGCCGCTGAACCTCGCCGTCCACCGGGCATGCCTGCCACGACATCAACCACAACCGCAGACGGGACGTACGCGGGGTTTGCCCCCAGGCCTGCATCAGCGCACTGACCGTGTCCAGACAGGCCCACTGCGCCAGATCCAGCGATTGCTCGTTGACTGCACCAGACACCGCCAGTGGCAAGGCATGCAGCCAGTCGAGCTCGCCGAGTGCAGGTTCTGCGACCTCAGCGAGCAAACGGCTCAGGGCCTCAGCGTCCAGCGGATCAAGCTCGAAACGGTCCGTGCTCAGGCGTTTGAAACCGTTGCCGGTGCGCACTTGAATCACGCGTCGATATACGGCGTTCAGGCTCGCCAGCAATGTCGATTCGGGCGCGTCTTGGCTGCACAGAATCAGCACCTCACGGGATCCGGCCGTCGCTGTCGCGCTCAGGCGCCGGGTGCGCACCCACTGTCGCTGGTGGAACCAGTCCGCCAGCGGTTGTCGCTCAAGGGTTGGCGCATCAGGTTGAACAGCTACAGGTGGCTGGAAACGATACGGCTGAAGATCGAACGACGACGGCGGCAAATCCCAGGGCGGCGGTGCCGAGCGTTGTGGCCACTGGATATTCGCGCCTTCGTACCAAGCTTCCAGCAGCTCCTGCGGCGATTGATCACGGGCGATCAACGGCGCGCCCGAGGCCGTGATTTCCTTGATCGCTGCCGGCTGCAATGGAATGTCGTCACCCCGCCGACACACTATCGCGAAGCGCCAGCGCAACTGCCGGCGACCTGACTGCAAGTGCCGTAGCAACGCAGTCTGCTGTTCCGGGTTCGCGTGCAGGTATTCGCGAATCGCCGCGATATCGCGCAGCAACTCCGCCCGGCTATGCGCTGAAATCATCAGCAGCGGCAACGTTTCCTCAACAGTTTGCTGCGCCGTAGGTGCAGCACCAACGATGACATGCGCGTTGGTCCCGCCGATCCCGAAACTGCTGACACCGGCCAGTCGCCGCCGCCCTTGCGGCCATGGCCGGGACGTGGTCGGCACATAGAACGGCGAATGCTCCAGGTCGATCTGCGGGTTGATCCGGCCAAAACCCAGGTTCGGCGGCAGTACGCCATGGAACACCGCGAGGCTGGCGCGAATCAGCCCGACCACGCCCGCCGCCGCACCCAGATGACCGATCTGGCTTTTCACCGAGGCCAGCGCGCATTGGCCGGCCGGCGCATCGCCGAACGCCTTGGTTAACGCCGCGACCTCGATCGGATCGCCGAGCAAGGTGCCGGTGCCGTGGGCCTCTACGTAGCCGATGTCAGCGCCGGTTAACCCGGCACGGCTCAAGGCATCGCGGATGACCGCGCTCTGCCCCGCCACCGACGGCGCGGTGTAACTCATCTTGGCCCGGCCATCGTTGTTCAACGCCGATCCCTCGACCAACGCGTAAACCCGGTCGCCATCGGCCCGCGCCTTGGCCAGCGGTTTGAGCACCACTACGCCGTAGCCGCTGGCGCCAAGGGTGCCGCTGGCGTCGTCGCTGAACGGACGACACAAACCGTCGGCGGAGAAAATGTGCTGCGAGCGGTGCCGGTAGCCCTCGGTCAGCGTCGGGTCGATCAGCACCCCGGCCGCGAGCATCACGTCGCTGTCGCCCTGGCGCAGCATCGAACTGGCCAGGTGCACGGCGATCAGCGAGCTGCCGCAAGCAGCCTGCACGCTCAGGGCCGGGCCGTTCAGGTCCAGGTGATACGCGGCTTTGGTCGCCAGAAAATCCTTGTCGTGATGCAGCGCCAGCTGGAAGCCGTCGGGCAAATCGTCGTCTGCGGTTTCACGCAGCATTTGCTGGAAGTAAGTGGTTTCGCCGCAACTGGCGATCAGGCCGATGCGCGGGCCATTCGCCGACGGAACGATGGCCGCGTGTTGCAGGGCCTGAACGCACGCCATCAGCAGATGCCGCTGTTGCGGGTCCATCAGGCGCGCTTCCTGGCGGCTGATGCCGAAGTACTCAGCATCGAAATCGAGCATGCCCGCCAGTTGACTGCGGGCGCCGACCAGCCCCTCGTCAGCGGCAAAGTGCTCAATGCCCAGCCGATTGCCTTGCACCATCGCCCAGAACTCGGACAGGTTCTGCGCCCCGGCCACATTGACCGACATGCCGATGATCGCCATCGGCTGATGGCCTGCATCGGTCTGCCGTCCACGCTCGGCCACGTCCACCGGCGCGGTCGACAGATGCGCCGCCAGACGTCGCACCGTGACGTATTCGAACAGGTCGGCCATTGTCACCTTGTGCGGCAGCTCTTCGGCGTAACGGCCATGCAAACGCATCAAGCCGAGGCTGGTGGCGCCGGCCTCGAAGAAGGTCTGCTGCGGTTCGATGTCCCGTCCGATCACGGCCTGGAACAACTCGCTGAGTTGCCGTTCCAGCGCGGTCAATTGAACAACCGGTGTTGGCGTGCTGCGCCGCTCCAGGGCCTCGCCAACATTCGGCAAGGCCTTGCGGTCGATCTTGCCGCTGGGCGTACGTGGCCAGAGGTCGATCCGCCGGTATTCATCGATTCGCACATGGGCCGGCAGAAGTTTTGCGACCTGACGGTCCAGCTCACCGGATGTCGCAGGTTCGCCCTCGAGCTGCAGCCAGGCGATCAGCCGTGGCGGATCGGCCTGCACCGCCACCACCGCGTTGACCACTTCCGGCACCTGCATCAGCGCCGACTCGATCTGACCCAGTTCCAAACGATGGCCGCTGAGCTTGATCTGCTGATCGTCACGTCCCAGA